>CAKSFM010000043.1 GCA_934454525.1 uncultured Clostridia bacterium | reverse complement strand
TTTCTGTTGGAAACAGACAGCTTTTGCAGCCTTACGGTTGCCCTGCACACCCGAATCTGTCAGCCAACAGTAAAAATCAGAATTACTTCCTTATAACTGTTAAGCCAACGCTTTCAAGGCTTTTTACTTTTTATTTTTGGTGCCCATAATTTTTTCTTTTTCCGAAATTGTGTCAATGGCGGCCTGTTTTGCGGTGCCCTTGTGTTCGTATGAAACACAACTTAATGGAAATGTCAATAAAAGTGCTACATTCATTTCCGAAATCCTAAAATCAGGTGCGATAAGTGCGGTGTGAGACAACTTGTACCGTATTGGGCAAGACCGCAAAGCGGTTTTACATCTTTGTTTGAAGCTTTCGTTTTGACGCTTGCCAGAGAAATGCCCGTTTCTCAGATTGCTGAGATAGTCGGTGAACACGACACTCGAATATGGAGAATACTGCATTTTCATATCTCAAAAGCATATGCGGCAAAAGACTTTTCCAAGTTGACGCACATCGGGATAGACGAGACCTCGTTGCCGATGTCGGTTTTCAAAAATGGCTCTCGTGGACCGTCCGGTCAAGACTTGATCCGATTAAGCGGTTTGCCAAAATGTTCAAATCCCATTATGACGGTATCCTGCAATACTTCAAATCCCGTCTTACAGCCGGATTTTCCGAGGGTAATAACAGCCGCATTCAAGAGATCAAACGCAGGTCAAAGGGCTTTCGCAATATTAATTACTTCATCTCGATGATTTACCTTGAAGCCACTGATCTCGTGCTCCCTTCATACACCTAATCCCACTTTACCCAATCAATTCGGCGAGGAGTCTTACTTAAACTGTACCTGTGATGAAGCAATAAAAGACGGATATACCCCTTGCGGAAGGTGTAATCCGTAAATTTGCCTTGCAACTTTTTATTTCGTCGTATATTGTGTATCATTGGTCGCACATTCATTGATTATAAATTGCTTTTGTGTTATAATATAATCATATAAGTGTGGGCGAAAGTGAGGTGGATTTATGCAAAGCAAAATGATCAAAAAAGCTATCGAATTATCTCAAAAAATGATAGAAGAATGGTTTTCGGGTGTTCCGAGCTTGGTTTTGAGCCTAATAGACGACAATATTTTGTGGATAGGTTCAACCGCAAACCAATTCTATCAAGGAAAAAAAGAAGTTTTGGAAGCATTGAAAAAGGCAAACGACAGCATAGTTCCCTGCACCGTGACGGAGCAGGAATGGAGTATTCCGGATAAAGGAACAAATTACTGTATATGTGTGGGCAGATACATTTGTACTCTTGACACACCGACAATGTTTATGCAGGAACCGCAAAGAGTTACTTTTGTGTGGAAAACCATGCAAGACAAGCTTAAAATAACGCATATTCATTTATCAAATGTAATGCACGCAGTAAGAGAGAATGAAGAATTTCCCGTTGAGGCAAGCAAACGAAACTATGCTTATGTTCAAAAAAAGCTGTCCAGCAGGAACAGAATCATTCGTCTTACGACAACGGAGTATGAATATAGTTTAGTAAGCCTTGACCGCATTATTTATGTTGAAGCCGCAAAAGATAATATAACGGTTCATACTGATGATAAGAATTACCGTATACACGACCGTATCGGCAATTTCGTAGAAAAGAAATGTCCGGATTTTATTTTCATTCACAGAAGCTATGCGGTAAATCCGGATTGGATAAAGAGCGTTACACCGAGCGAGGCTGTTTTGGTAAACGGTGAAAGGCTTGCAATTCCGAGTCGGCGGTATAAGGAAATTTGCGAAAAGCTGAAGGAAAGATTTGATTGAGTTAAAACGAGTGAAACGCTGACAATACTTATTATGAAGCAAGTGAAAAAACTCTGTTTGCGCTCTGCACAGTATTCATAATTCTGCTTATGTGCTGTGTTTGTGCAGCAGCCGAAACATATGACGAATACATTGTTTATCCGAAACAGT
>CAKSFM010000042.1 GCA_934454525.1 uncultured Clostridia bacterium | reverse complement strand
TCGTTATACGGGCTTTGCGTTATGTTTGAATAAATATCGTCCGCAAACAGATAATCACGGTTGCCCTTGCTCACAAGATAAATATCGTAAAGCTCTCTTTGGTCTGCCGTAAGCGTGGTTGTCATACCCTCGTTCACAAGCGTAACATTGAGAATTTTATAGGTGTATTCGTTCCCGTCCTCGTCTGTCCGCTGCCGGCTTGTTTCGGTAATCTGCAAATGATACTGTGCATTGAATAAATCGTCCAAATTGTTCCGTATATCTGCAAACTTGAAATCCTGATATACAGCCGTAAGATATGAAATCAGCTCATACGGGTTATGCCCGATACCGGCCAAATTGTAGTTGTATTCATCATATCCCGAATACTCATTTTCGATATTATCAATTTTGCTCTGCAAATTCTGCTCCAAACCGTTGTAGTAATTTTCAGCCGCATAAATATCCTCGTCCTCCGCAAAGTATAACGATACCATTATCGAATTAAATCCTGTTGTACCGATAACGGAGCAGGAGGAAAGAGCCGTACCCAGCCAAGCAATCAAAAGTACGATTGCAAGAATAGCACCGAAAACGGCTTTATGCCGCCATACAAAAGCTGCAAGCCTTGACGCTGCACGCTCGGCGTTCTGTGCCGCCTTTTTTGCCTTCTTTGCCGTCTGTTCGGCTCGCTTTGCCTGTTGGTATTTTTTCTTTATCTGCTGTTTTTGACGGAATTTCTTTAACGCCAATTTTTTCAGCGACGGATTTTCCGCAAGCGTTTTTTCATACGCCGCCTTAATTTCCGCTTTTTCAGCCTTGACCTTTAAGCGTGCAGCTTTTTTGTACGGTGCGGCTTTACGCTGACCGTCAATGTATTTTGCTGTTCTGACGCTGTACCGCGCAAGGCTTTCCGCCTTTTGCTCCGTTTGGTGCGCCGCTTCAACGCCCATGTTTTCGTTTTCAACCTCTGCAACCTTTGAATGAAGTTTGTTAAGCGCTGTATGCTGCAAGGCATCACTGCCTGTCTTGGCGGTGGATCGGTGGTACAAATCCGATTGAGGTCTGACCTCTTTTTCAAACTGCAAGCGGTTTTTCGGCTTTTGTTTTTGCTCGTCATATAGCCGCTTGCGTTTGATTTTCCGCTTGTGCGGCAAATCCTGTTCGGCTTTCTCGGCTTTGGCTTTTGCCTTTTCAGCCTTTTTCTCGAATTTTGTTACTCTGTCAAAAGGAACATCGCCGCTGTCTGATTTTACAGTTTCCGAATTTTCCGAATTTTCGGATTTGTCCGATTTCTCAAAAGACAGCTTTTGCCGTTTTTTCGTTTGAGTTTTTTTATCCGTATCGGGTTTTGCGTCCCCAACGCTGTCAAACGGAATATTAGTGTCCCTGTCTGAAACGCTTTCCGAAAAATCCGTGTCCGTATTTTTTGAAAACTCCGTCTTGCTTTCCTGCACCTTTTCGGAAATATCATAGTCGGTCGGGTTACCCGTTTGCTCCGCAAAATCGTACCCAACGCTTTTTGCCTGTTTCTGCATACGATACATTTTACGGCGGTATTTCTTTTTGTTTTCGGCAGGGGAATAGGACGGCTCGGCTTTCTGAATCTCCGGCTGAATATCCTGCGATATGTTTTCCGTTTCGGTCTGCTGATGAAGTTCGGTATCTTTATTGTCTGCATTTTCAGGCGGAACGAAATTTGTATCAACTTTTGTTTCGGTATTGACCGTATCAGCTTTTGTTTTGACAGAAGTATTTTCAATATTTTCCGCCTGCCTTGCACGATACATACGAGTTTTCTTTGACTGCGTAAGCTGCGGTTTTTGTCCGTCAGTATCTTTATGCCGTCCGAGCCGAATGTCCGGGCATTTATCCTTTACATAGCTTTCATCACGGTTTTTTGCCTTAAATTCTTTATCTCGTTTCATCGCTCACCTCCAAATCGACACAAAAAAAGAACATTGAGATTAGTCAATGCTCTTTTTTCCATTTTATTGATATATTCTTTCTAATGTTTCGAGACAATTCATAAGAATGTATGGCATCTCTTTCATAATCATCATATTGTCACTATTTCGCATATGCATATCACGCATAATAGGATTACTACATGTAAAATCAATCATTTCTCGATATGCTTTAATAGCATTCTCGCGTTTATCAAAGTCTTTTTCACTTTTTAAAATTTCGAGCAACTCTTTTCCCATATCATAAATCCACGGAAAATCGTCTTTAAAGAAACTTAATATCATCAAAAACCCATATGGCATATTCTCATGTTCCATATGTGTATGAACCAACTCTTCTAAAAACATTGTATTGTATTTTCTTGTCCTTCTTTTTCTATCGTATAACATAGCAGTTCTCGAATTGTTTTCATTAATACTCTGCCTTATTTCTTCAATTGAGTTTATTAAGTTTGAATCAGGATTTCTCAATAATTTTTGATTATCCCTTGATAGCTCTAATATTTCCTCTAATATTTCAGATGATTGCGTTTCTTCTTTATCATCTTTATTATCATTGTTTATTAGACTATTACTTTTCAATTCGTTTAATTCTCGTTCAAGAGTTGGATACCAAACATCAAATGCTTTATCGAGTCTTGCATCTAAAATACTTGTATCTCCACAAGCCTTATTCAGTGTTTTGACCATTTTCTTTATATCTTCTTTTTGAAATATGGTTGATTGAAACTGCAATATAGGACCTTGTACTTCAGAACGTTTTATATCAAAAAGAAAAGGAGTAACAAATGATTTTTCCATTGTTTTTGAAAGTGCTCCAGCTTCAAAAGACAGCCATGGTGCCTCTAAATTTTCTTTTGTTACACAGAGTATACCAAATGTTGAATTTTCTAATTCTTTAGCTATATCTGTACTCCAACGTGCACCTTTATCTATATCTTCCGAAGAAACATATGGTTCAATAGATTGTATTACAGAAGGTAACCAATCTCTAAAAATCAATGCTACTTTTAAACTTATATCACCAGACCAACTAATAAAGACTTTCATTTTTTTCCTCCACATTGGAAATTTCTCCTTTCTATTATATCACAAGTTAATGTGAAGTACAAGTGTAACATTTAATAAAATAGTATATGTCTATTTGTGAATAATATTCCATTATATTAACATCTTATCTTTATTTATTACCTCCAAACACACAATTATTTATGCACGCTCCCGTTTCAATATCCGCAATACATTTGAGTATGGGGAAAACCTGCGGAGGACAAACGGCATTTCCGAGAGTTTTTAATCTGTCGGCTCTGCCTGCTGTGTCCTCTGTTATACGGGGAACGCTGTCAGGCTCCCGTTGCCACAGCTTGCGTCCGTCCATTTCAAAGGGAAACCCATTAACCATTCCACCCAATCGGGATTGAGCGCCGCCGTTTCCGAGTGCGGATTTTCCAGCCGTATAATCTGTGCCGCCAAGTTCGCCTTGTCCTTGCTTTTTAGCATTAC
>CAKSFM010000041.1 GCA_934454525.1 uncultured Clostridia bacterium | reverse complement strand
TGACTTTTGGGTATGAAATGCAAAAATCGGACGCTTTAGAACGTCCGATTTCTTCATTCTGTTCCATTGAACATGGTCACTGTTGTATGATATTTGTTGTTATATCCACCGTTTTCAAAACCATATAACTGTACAATCGGATTATCCACTTCAATCCGTGTAATGAAATCTGTTATTTGCTCGAAGGTGGTCGCAACAACAAGCTTTGTTGTCGGAATTCCTATGAAATTCGACGGGCGACTTGTGAGCCCGTAAAATTGAAGTGAAACAGATGGGGAAGCGCTATCCTCGTGATCAATTTGCTTTAACCCCTTCTCCTCCATAAGATAGCGACGATATTGACGAGCCATTCCACTGTAATCGGCATCTTCATCATTCAAAAAGTAATATCGAACGGTCGGCGTAATATCTAGCGGCTTATCCTGAAGCATCATTACCGTTCGCAAATTTCCGGATTTTTCATGGATTCCAGTTAAATCGGTCTGATGATAGATAAACGAGCTGCCCACTCCGCAATAAGGGGCAATTTCGCTACTGTTAACCGAGAAAACTTGTGCCGCACAATCTCCTTCATGTATTACTGCCAATATAGCACTATTGGCTTTTTTGATTCCATATACCGGCATATGTATCGATTGGGCAGGCGCCGGTGTTTTTAACAGCAGATCAACCGCAGGATCGCTTCCGTATACTGGCATACGATATGTAGGTGCATCGCGCGTATTGTCAGCAAAATCCACCAGCGCTCCGCTGCCGTCAGGAATAAATAAATACCCTTCCTCATCTGCTGCTCCGGCACCAAACCACGGTAACAAATCGATTCTTGTAATTTTTGACTTACCGTATTCCCGAATATCGTCATAAAGGATTCTTACCTGCATATAGTCTTTTTCCAATGTAAATTCAACAGGAATAGAAAATTGTTCACCGTCAGATTCGAAATGATAAATAAACTTTAACCCGCCATGAACTTGAAGCACCTCATAAGTGTCCTTAGCAATGCAATCCGCACTGTTACCGTTATCTCATTGAGCATCTCGGTCAGATAAGTAACGGTAAGATGAGACTTCAAATTATTCAGAGTTTCTCTTCCTATATCCGCTATACTATCCACTGTTGGAGGCGTTGTATACCATAATGTGTCAGACCTATGATCACGAACGACAACATTGCCCGTACTTAAATCCACCAGCAAAGAACGGTCATTCACTTCATTGATCGGCATATAATCTTCTAACCCTTGTATTACAACACCCACTTCAGCGTTCACATTTACATTAGGCGATTCGACTTTCTGGCCCGCAGTAGCTATTGTGAAAATAAAGCACAACACCAAGCATATCAGTATGACTCTTTTAATCGTGTCCACCTCCCATTAAATGTTCAACACTACCGGTATTTAAGCTCATGAATAATCGCTGACACGAAGCCCACAATCTGCTGTATAACGCTAAAAAGCAATAACAGGAGAAAAAGAAGCGCTGCGATACACAGTAGTGTGAAAATTACAGACATTATTGTTTTCTTTACAGAAAATTGATGAATAATCATCATTCCCAGAAACACCAGCATCAAAGTCCATACTTTTGATAATATTTGAAGAGTGGAAAAAATTACACTTTCATCCATTGATAGTACATTCGATAAACCAACACATATAAATCCGATCAATATTACCGGAAGCAACGAATAGCAAACAGCAATCCATATCTCACGCACCTTACCGATTCCGTTTGTCAGTGTGCACATAGCCCAGTTGCAAATCGTCCAAAGCATACAAATTCCAACCGTTTGGGCTAATATGGACGCTAAACTGAAATTTCCTTCTGCCTGAGGATTATACAAGTATCCGCCGGCGGTTGCCCATACTACCTGTTGCAGAAAATATAGCAGCAACAGCAGATTGGCGATTAGCAGCGAACCGCGATTTTCAAATTTTATTTCATCAAAGGTTCTTATCGGATGTGTAAAAAGCTTAAAAGGCTCCAGTAATAATGAGCGATCATGCCGCGAAGCATACGACTGGTTTCGCCTTTTGTAATTCCACTGTTTAAATAGTAAAACACATGCCGATATTGCTTTTCTCAAATTAGACATGATTGCAGCCCGTCCTTCTATTATTCGCTGATAGCCATCGGCGTAGATGTTTCAAGCCAATTATCATACCGACTAGAACAACTATCGCTGTCAAGAGTAGCCGCACAAAGTTTTCACGGACAAACTCTTTGCGATAATCCTTTAACGCCAGTGAATAAAAATATGGGTCGTCACCTTTTTTCAGCATATTCAAAGCCAAACGGCTGTTGCCTGTCTGAAAATAAGCCCTGCCGATACTGCGATAAGCAATATCAAGGTGAGCGTTCTGCCCCAAAATATCCTGCCACATTGAAACGGAATTCGTATATTCACCTTTGTTGTAATACACTCGCCGCATATTTTCATTTTGAGGCGGCAATTCAAAAGGCTTTTTCGGTTCCTGCTTTACAGGCTAGGTTTTTTGAATTGTGCCGCCGTTATTGCCGAGCAGAAAATTGACGGCCTGCGGAAAGTCCATGTTATAAAATCTGCGATCAAAGTCAACGGCGTCGCCGCCGATGCGCTCGTATTGGTGAAACCAAAGGTTTCCTCTGACCGTAACCTTTTCCGAGCCGTCACGCCACACATACTCCTTGCCGAAGCGTTTTAAGTGTTCACCCTGGCTTTGCAGGAGTGCGACCAGGTCTGTCTGCCGAGCCGCTTCCTTTTGCTCGGCGGTAAAGTGAATGTATTCGGTTGACATGAGTTTCTCCTTAAAAAACTTTTCGAATTTTGATTGAAATAGGTTGAATTTATCCTATTGATGGTGTATACTATAAGTGGAGGTGATATTATTGAATATCAATACAAATACGCTCGTTTCCATTACGGAGGCAAATCAGAACTTTTCCAAGGTCGCACGGCTCGTAGATGAAAACGGTTCCGCTGTTATTTTGAAAAACAATGTTCCCCGGTATCTCATCGTTGAGTTCGGGCAGGCCGAAAAAGAACAAACGGCATCGGACGAAGATGTTATGTCGATCTCCAAGCGGCTGATCGCCAGAAACAAGCAGGCATATGAGGTGCTTGCCAAATGAAGAAACTGACAAAGAAACAAGTCCTCATGCTTCATGGCGAACTGATCAGGGAAACCGGCGGTTCTGACGGGTTGCGTGACGAGGGACTGTTGGACTCGGCATTGAGTGCGCCGTTTCAGGGATTTGGTGATGTCGACGATTTCCCGTCCCTGCAACAAAAGGGCGCCCGTCTTGGCTACGGCTTGATCTGCAACCATGCTTTATTGACGGAAACAAGCGTATCGGCGCACACGTTATGCTCCTGTTTTTATCGTTGAACGGGATCGAAGTTGAATATACACAGGAAGAATTGTCGGATATGGTGTTGGATGTTGCTGCCGGCAAATCACGATTTGAAGATATGGTCCAGTGGATCATTAAACACCAAATTT
>CAKSFM010000040.1 GCA_934454525.1 uncultured Clostridia bacterium | reverse complement strand
AACAAATCTCTGTCAAGACATTCAAAACCGATGCTTACATAAGAATTCTCGATTTCATCCGATGAATAGGTTTTAAGTTTTCCGATTTTTTTCATAGAAACAACCACCCTTTCACATTTTAGAAAATATATGTGCGTATAGCACAAATGCCATACCGATTATACAGTCTTTTTTTCAGTTTTTCTTTGAAAAACAGGCTTGCCACAGCACTTCCGGCAATCAACGAGAGTGTTTTTGTTATCGGATACAGAATAATTGCGTCAACTTGTGCCGCCGCAAGAGTCTGAAATAATGGCGCACAGAACAGACCAGCAGACTCACCATTATCCTACCAAAGTTGTTTTTGACTGCATTTTCAATGGTGTGGCGGTAGTACCACACACAATGCACGGAAAGATAGAGCTTGCCGAAGCGCAGGCGTCTACAAGCGTATAGGTGTCGGTCTTAATGGCAAAAATCCGGTTGAGAAGAAACAGCGTCGTTGATATTCCCCAAATCAGACAGATCACAATTTCAAACGACCGCATACTGAAAATATTTGTTCGGCGGTTAAACAATACAATCACTGCAGAAATTATGCAGCAAGCAACATTGCGTATGATATTTATGTTTATAACGTCGTTTACCGCAGTGACTGTGTCACTTATTTTTTTTGAACAGTACCCTTTTGCCGCATTGGCAAGAACCGAAAGAAAAATAAAAATATACCCCATAATTTATCCCTTCCGAAGATGATCTTTTTGTTAATTATATAAAATAATCTCAATTTTTACAATAAACAATATAATCATTATTTAAGTTATTCGCTCATTTTTGATTGACAAACGTATCCTGCTGTGGTATCATAATGAAAATACGAAACGGGAGGGCTATGCATGGAAAAGTCAATGCCGTGTACAGCGGATTATGTTATAAAAAATATTGCGATAATGAAATATTCGCCGCAAGATCGAAAAAAGTGTATAAATCAAAGGACTCTGTCATCATTTATGTACGTTGTGCAAGGAAAATATCACTATAAATCCGATACGGTGGATTTTTATGTCGAGTCGGGAGATGCTCTTTATATTCCGTGCGGAGCGTCATATGAATATACCATTTTGTCCGATGTGACGGAATGTATTCAGACGGAATTCAAGCTTGAACAGACAATATGCGAAGAAAAAAGCATGAGAGTGATTGCTAAAGATCCTTTTGTGTTAAAGAAACAGGAGGGCAGACTCGATTTGGTGTTTAGCGAACTGAACCGTTGCCAAAACGACGAGTTTTCGACGCTTGCGTCACTGTACAAGCTCTTGGCAGCGTTTGAAAATTCCCGCTGCAGAAATAAGACGGCAGGAGTCGGAAGATACAAGATAGAGCCTGCAATAGAATTTATTAAGCAGAACTTCACTAATAAAATTCATACCGACTATATTGCTGAAATGTGCGGAATAAGCGAGTCGCATATGCGTCGGCTTTTTCGCCGTTATATCGGGGCTTCACCCATAGAATACAAGAATTTAATACTTGTCAAGGCTGCGTGCGACATTCTTCAGTTCGGAAATCTCAACGTAAGCGAAACGGCAGAGGCTCTGAATTTTGGGGATATTTATACTTTCAGTCAGTTTTTTAAAAAGGCAATCGGTATATCTCCAAAGCACTATATCGACTCTCACCGCAAACATGATATGAACCGGTAGCTCTTTCTCATGCCGGGCAGATTATGGAGCTGCTGCGGCAGAATAGCGTTCGGTTGACTGCCGTACATCTGCAAAAGCACAAGGCAGGACTTCATCAGAAGGTCGTATTTGAAAATCCGTACCGTTGGAGTTCGTCAAGCATTGCGGAGATTTTGAAAAAATATGAGTATCCGGGGCATACGGTGAATTTCAAAACACGAAAGCACTTCAAAGACAAAAAGAGCCATTATGTTGACGAGAGCGAATGGGTAATCTTTGAAAATACGCAAGAGCCGATTATAGACCGTCAGACATTTGACACCGTGCAGAAAATCAGAAAAAACGTGCGGCGATACCCTAACGGCTGGGGCGAGGTTGCGCCGCTTACGGGACTTTTATTCTGCGCCGACTGCGGAGGGAAAATGTATGAGGACAACATCTTAGGAAAGCTGTCCGACAGCAGATATGTCACTCTGGACGCTCAATACGAAAAGGAACAGTCCGAGCTTACCGCTGAAATCTCTGCTCTGGAAAAGGCAGTCAAGAGCTACGAGAAGCACGAAAAGGACGCTGACCGTTTTATCGCTCTGATTGACAAGTACGAGAACCTCGACAAGCTGACCATTGCCATGCTCAACGAGTTTATCGAAAAAATCCTCGTTCACGAAAGAGCGAGAAAAGGCAGTACAGACACCACGCAAGAGGTTGAAATATATTATAATTTTATCGGTCGGTTTGTTCCGCCCGACTTTGTGCAGGAGCCTACGCCGGAGGAAATCGAGGAAATGCGTAAAAAAGATGAATTGAAAGACAGGCTTCACCGAAATTATTTACGCCGAAAGGAAAACGGCAAGCAAAAGGAATATGAGGAACGCATAAAGGCAAAGAAAAAAGCCGAAATTGACGAGAAGAAAAACGCTCTGCGTGCGGAGGACATTCAAAAGGGCGTGTTCGTCCCTGTCAGCAGTTTACCGCAGAGAGAGCCGCAGAAAGGGACGCAGATTGCGTAATCAAATGAGAAAGTCCGGGCAGAAAGTTGTCCGGATTTTTTCATACTTCACAAAAGTTCCGGTAGATTTGTTCACAAGCCTTGTGGTATAATTTTATATAATCAAAGATGTGACAAATCGGAATTTGATAAAGGAGCGTGATTGCATGAAAAAAGGTGTCATTCTGAAAGTTATTAGTATTGTTTTTGCTCTCATAACTATTTTAGCAATCGCCTGTGCTATTACAGTTACAGGGAGCGGCTTCTTGGATTTGAGCAATATTGCGAGAGCCGTATGCATCGGAGTTGCTGTAATCTGCGGTATTATTGCATTTGTGACTTGGAAATGCTCTAAGTCAAAAGCTTGACCAATTTCAGTTTACAGAACCGAAAAAAATCCCTTTAGGAACTAAGGGCGCACTTATACACCGCGTCAGAGCAAACATCGCTGAAATCGTTTCCGCATAAATGCGAAAACTCAAACGCTTTGTTGCTCTTCCTTTTTCCCACAAAGCAGGCTTTGCGGGAGCCCTGTTGCGGTGTGTGTGCTCTGCCGAGGGCGAATGAAAACAAATCGGCGTTTCCGCATTTGTTTTCATTATGGGGCAACTCTCATTTCCCCATACCCCTTTGTGCTATACGCAAAACATAATTTGCATATAGCGGTCAAAACAGTTTTTGCGAAAACTGTTTTGTTGACTTGATATTTTATATCAAAACAAGTTTGACACAAAATATCAAGTGTAAAAATATGTTGTGCAAAAGTGAGAAATGTATGTCAAACCATTGCTTTAGCCGACAAATTATGATATAATCATAGTAGCAGTAAATTGAGTTTTATATAAGGAGTGTGATCGAATGAAAAAAATAATAAAATCTTTTGCATTTTGGTTTGCCATTGTTGGTATTATTGGAATTATCTTAAATTTGGTTGGCTTTGATGATATCAGCTTGTTTATCGGATTGAATCCGATCTTGAATGCTTTAAGCAGTTCCAAAGCTTGCTGCGATATTATCAATTCGATTCCTTACCTGTGGTATATTTTGAGTAT
>CAKSFM010000039.1 GCA_934454525.1 uncultured Clostridia bacterium | reverse complement strand
ATTTAAGATTTACCACTACGACCGACGAAAAAACAAATGAATTTGAATATGCGTTTGATCAAATCACTGATGATACATACCTTTTGTATGTTTCAAACGGTATGTTAAAAAACAATGAGATAGTATATGAGGTCGGAGATACAGAAATTAAAAAATATGAAAAATCCGCACTGCAAGAGAATTTTTCTTTAGCAACATTATCCTATGATGAAGCCAAAAATGAAGTAGACACTCATATGAAATTGGTGGCTATGTTTTTAAATGGATTTGAGGGCGCTAAAGGATTGGAATATAAAAAACAAGGCGATTTCAATGCCCCCGGAACAGGTGATGCTTGGATGTATGATGTTTATGAAGACGGCAAAAAAATTGCTGAAGTAATGATTAATAAAGAAACCGGTCTGTATTCAAAAATTAAGATGGAAGATGGGTCAATGAATTATACCCTTAGTGAATACAAATTAAGTGGTTTTACTATTCCCGAATACAAGTGATCTATTGCACGGAGGAAATATAATGAAAAAGATACTGTCTTTATTGCTGATTGCCGCACTGTCGATTTCGTCTGTTACACTTTTATCGTCGTGCTCGACAAAAGCAAGCGAGGGTCTGGAATTTAAATCTAACGGTAACGGAACATGTGACTGGATCGGGCTTGGAACTTGTCAAGATACGGAAATTGTTGTTCCCGAAAAAAACGGTGAAGAAACCGTGGTATCAGTTGCAAAAGAAGTGTTAGGCAGAAAAAAAGGAATCACCAAAGTTACGTTGCCGGATACAGTAAAAACACTCCAAGAGAATGCGCTTGCATATAATGATGATCTGGTCGAAATAGATTTCGGAAAAGGGTTGGAATCCATCGGCGATAATGCTGTTGGATACTGTGAAAAGCTAAAAATTGCAACTTTGCCGTCCGGTCTGAAATCAATTGGGCGTAGTGCTTTTACCTCTGATTCCTCTCTTACTGAAATTGTGATTCCGGAAGGAATAGATAATATCGACAGTCATGCGTTTGCATATACCGACGGAGTTAAAAAGATCACTATTCCGGCATCTTTGAATGAATTTAACATGTCTGATTTTTCTTCAAAGTCTCTCGAGGAAATCAATTTTAAGGGAGAGTATAAGTATTTTTATCTGAGTAAATCTGATTCTGACGGATATTATGGCGCTATTTGCCAAGATAATAAGAAATCGGATTTGAGCAATCTTTACGATGAAATAACTGAGAAAAGTTATAACTCTATTATTTGCCTTATTCTTAATAAGCAGAGTATAAAGCTCAACGGAAAAGAAATCAAATTATCAACAGACACTGCAACGGGCAAGTATATACAACAAAACAATATGTATCAATTTGAAATTGCAGAGAATAACGAAGTTATTATCAGTTATGGCGTCCGTGAACTTGCAGAAATTGCGCGACTGGAATATCAAATTGATAATTCATCCGGGGCGTTTGTTGTAAAAGGCAGCGGAACAAATAATGGGAATTCAATAGATATTAACGGTAAGATAATTCCGTTGGGAGATAAAATATTTGTTGATATGACTTTGGGTTCAAGGGATGCCATTTCAGGTGTTTATTCGATAAACTGACAATAAATCGGACAAAATACAACGAGTTCATACCTCATATGCTATATACGGCATATGAGGTATGTCAGTTTATGCCGGTGTTGATATTATATTAAATTCTGATATAATTGATATAAGACAGACAAAGGGAGAAGTAATAGAATGCCGCTTCAAATAGTACGAAATGATATAACCAAAATCGAATGTGACGCGATAGTCAACGCTGCCAATTCAACCTTGCTCGGCGGCGGAGGTGTTGACGGCGCAATACACAGAGCCGCAGGAAAAGAATTATTGCTCGAATGTAGTAAGCTCGGTGGCTGCAAAACCGGTCAGGCGAAAATTACAAAGGGGTATAATTTGCCCTGCAAATATGTAATCCACACGGTTGGTCCGAAGTGGAAGAACGGAAATTCCGGTGAACGGGAACTACTTGAATCCTGCTACCGAGAATCGCTCAAATTAGCGTTTGATAGTAAATGTGAGATAGTTGCTTTTCCGCTGATTTCATCGGGCGTATACGGTTACCCGAAGGAAGAAGCCTTACAGGTGGCGGTAAATGAAATCGGCAAGTTCCTGCTCGGTCACGATATGCTTGTATACATAGTTGTATTTGACAAGGATTGCTTTCAGGTAAGTAAAAAGCTGATTGCCGATATTACCGAATACATAGACGAATACTATGTTGAAACGCATTATATCGGCAGAAGCACAACGCTTCTCACCTATCCGCTTGCCGAAGAATCCGCGGTGTTACCCGATTTAGGAATGCCAAAGGCAGCGGCTGCTTTCAGCCTTGATGATGCGGTGAATGCGTTGGACGAAAGCTTTTCACAAATGCTGCTCAGAAAGATTGATGAAAAAGGCATGACTGATGCCGAGGTCTACAAAAAAGCCAATGTTGACCGCAGACTGTTCTCAAAAATTCGATCCGATGTGAACTATAAGACGAGCAAGCCGACCGCTATCGCCTTTGCGATTGCTTTGGAACTGAGCCTTGATGAAACAAAAGACTTTTTGATGAAAGCAGGTTTTGCCCTGTCTCATAGCAACAAGTTCGATGTGATAATTGAGTATTTCATAAAGAACGGCAACTACAATATTTTTGAGATCAACGAAGCGTTGTTTGCCTTTGACCAGCAGCTTCTCGGCGCTTGATATATGTCGCATACGATGCGACCAAACAGATCCTCTGCATGACTATAATGTGATTGTAAGGTTTAAGAAACCCGACAATCACATTATTTTTTTCGGAGGTAATCAAAATGGAAAAGGTTAAAAACAATATCACAGAGCTTGTATTTATTCTGGACCGCAGCGGTTCAATGGCAGGGCTTGAAAGCGATACGATAGGCGGCTTTAATTCGCTTATTAAAAAGCAAAAAAAGCAGCGCGGAGAATGCTTTGTCTCAACAGTATTATTCGATAATGTCAGCGAAGTCCTGCACGACAGAGTAAAGCTTTCGGAAATCCCGAAAATGACTGAAAGGGATTATTTCACACGCGGAGCAACGGCACTGATTGACGCTATCGGCGGCGCTATTCATCATATCGGCAATATTCATAAGTATGCTCGCCCCGAAGATGTTCCGGAACATACAATGTTTGTTATCATCACTGACGGTTATGAAAACGCAAGCCATCGCTATGACAGCGACCAGGTTAAGGCGATGATTGAAAATCAGAAGAAAAAGTACGGTTGGGAGTTCCTGTTTATCGGGGCGAACATCGACGCGGTTGAAACCGCAAAGCATTTCGGTATAGATGCAGACAGAGCCGTAGACTATCACGCAGACAGAAAAGGAACGGCGGTTCTCTATGATACGGTTTCCGAGACTGTTTGCCATATGCGCGCCTCCGCGCCGATTTCGTCAGATTGGAGCAGCGATATCAAGAAGGATTTTGAAAGCAGAAAATGAGCCGTCTGCCCCCCCATTGCAGGAAACACTGAAATATGATATAATTATCATATAGAAAAGACTGAACCGGAGGGCAAGCCGAATGGCTAAAAAGGACCGAACTTTATATGTACTGAAATATCTGTGGAAGAATACCGATGAGGACCATCCGGCTACCGTGTCGGATATCCTTGCTGCGCTTGAAAATGAAAATATAAAGGTCGAGCGCCACGCTCTTATGTCGGATATAGAACAGCTTACAGAGTTCGGGATAGATATTGTTTGTGTCAAAAGCTCGCCGAACAAATACTTTATCGGGCAGCGCAGCTTTGAGCTGCCGGAACTCAAATTGCTTGTAGATGCGGTGGAATCATCGCGCTTTATCTCGGCTTCACAAAGCAGCAGCCTTGTCAGTAAGTTATATGATATGGCGAGCTTACACCAAGCGTCGGAATTAAACAGACACCTTTATGTGGACGGCAGAGTGAAAAGCGACAGCAGAACGCTCTACTAT
>CAKSFM010000038.1 GCA_934454525.1 uncultured Clostridia bacterium | reverse complement strand
AGCGAAAATATTAAAACCATCAGAAAATCAAAAGGACTTTCACAAGAAGAGCTTGCTGTTAAGCTGAATGTGGTGCGGCAAACAGTTTCTAAATGGGAGAAAGGATTATCTGTTCCTGACTCTGAAATGTTGATTGCTTTATCGGAGGCGCTTGAAACTCCAGTGAGCACTTTGCTTGGGGAAACCGTTATTGAAGCAGCGGCTGAGGACTTAAAAGCGATTTCCGAAAAGTTAGAGGTAATCAACTTACAACTCGCTCGAAGAAAAGCTGTTCAGCGAAAGGCACTTCATAGCCTGCTTATCATGATGTGTGCGTCCGTTATAATCATATTTGCTGCTTTAACGGCGTTAGAAAGTCCTTACCTGGGGTGGAATTTTAGTAACCCAGAAACCGCCGTTATGGGGACAGCCATGCATGCGTTTGAGTGGTTATTTGTCCGACTGGCGCCGATTATTCTTATAGGAGCAGTCGTTGGAATATTCCTGACACGGAGTAAAGACAAAAGTGAACATCCTTGACCAGTACGAGTCTCTGCACTTATGCGATTGAACCGCCGTGTACCGAACGGTACGCACAGTGGTGTGAGAGGTCGGGGCTATGCAGCCCCTCCTGCTCTATTATTGGGGATTATCAGCTCTTGGGAATGTACGCTGTCTCCCCTGTGTTGACATTGACGAGCTTTTTACTGCCGTTTTCGTTGACCACTTTCAGGGTGATCGTCTGTCCGCCATTGTAGTCCACATGAAGCTTGACCGTGGTGTTGTTTACAAATTCCCAGCTCATACCAGCGGTAAGATCCTGGATCAGGAACCAGCCGCCGCCATATTCGTTGAATTGGAGGTAATTGATCCCTCTTGTTGATTTCCAGAATTCCGTTGTGGTGAGGATTGTTGTTATTTCCTCACGCAGGGCTTCACCCATTTCTTCGTATTCCTCTGCACGGACGTAGTATGTGTCCTTTCCGTCAGGAATAAGCACACTGCGGCCGCCGATCTTCTGGAAGGCATAGTCCGTTCCGCAGATGCTGGCAACGCCTTCAATAATGTTGATCGTCTGACCTTCATCGTCAATTGTGAATCTGCATTTTATCTCGTCGTGGGTTCCAGTCCCATCTTCGTTCAGCACGAAAGAATCATCGCCAAATACGTTCAGCCACTCGTCGTACAAAATCTCCGGGAAGTCTAACGCCTCCACACTGCTTTGCTCGGTATTCTTCCTGGGTGCTCTTTTGGCAGGAACCTCGCAATCCCAATCACCGACCCGATAATATGTAATTGCTTCGGCAACGAGGCAGTATTCTCCGTCCTGCTCACAAGGGGTGAATTCCGCAGTTTCATTATAAATAAACTTTCCGTCATCGATGCGCCAGGTAAGTACGTTGGGTAATCGCATTATTTCAACATTTGTCACAGTGTTATTAATATATGTGGTTACGACGCCGTCGGCATGAATTACCCCGCCATCCTCAATTCGCAGGTATACGATTTGCTGTTCATCCGTCCAGGTTCCGACATAGGGAAAATCCTCTGCCGGTGTTTCGCTTTCGTTTGCATACGCACAGGGAGCAAGGCACAATAATAGCGCCAGGGCGAGGGAAATGAGCTTTTTCATGTTTTTTCCTCCTTATTTTTCATATAAAGTAAACAATATGTGTAATTTTAATTGAGCCGCTATGCTGCCTTTTCCCAGAATTGACGGTATGCAATATCAAAACCTGCTGCATCATCAATTGTAATAATATATTTTGTCAGTGGGTCTTCTTTTTCCGTGATTGCCAATCGAACTGTCCCCCCTTTTTTAAGAGCATCCAGGATTGGTTGCTCGTCGGTAACATACACGTCGTACGAATCGGAGAACATTATCCCAGTTACACGGCTTTTGTTTCCATCTGCATCCATGACGGCGATGTTATAGTCGCGCGACAGAGAATAGGGGTTGTTGACTCGGTAATCGCCGTATTCGAGAAGACGGATGCTTAGAATATCGTATTTGTCCGTTCCCTCGTAGAAAAGATAGGCTTCTAAAACGGAATTTGTTGTTGCGCTGTTGCTGAATGTCCCTTTAAAGCCGGTCTCGTTGACAATATAGTATTCATTGGTTGGAAGATTAAATTCATCTACGTACGCCCGCATCGTCCATACGCCGGTACCCTGCGTAGGCTCGTTGGTGGCGGCATTCAAATGATTGGTTAAGGCCGGAATTTGTAGTTTGCGGCCTTGAAGCGCGGCTTCGATATCATCTTTAAGCTGTGGCGTAGTGCATTTCAGTGTGCCGTCGGGTGATAGATACATTGCAGTATTATGCCAACCGCTGAACGCGACATCCAAACAGGGCGTGTTTGAGGGCGTCCGATTATTAAGGCTCAGGATGGTACCGTCTGATTTGATACCGAATACGTCGGTATCTCCGTATGCTTTGATCGAAACAATGTCAGACCAGCGCTTTACTCTGTCCAGTTTGACTTTATCGCTGGAATCATACCCGCCCGCATAGACCACAGTGCCGTCTGATTTTAAGCCTACGGTTACCCAATTGTTTCCGGCAATATCAACGATATCCTTCCAGCTGCCAATATTGCATTGCCCATACTCATTGTAGCCAACGGTGACAACAGTACCGTCTTTTTTGATTCCCAATGTGTTCCAGCTTCCTGCGGCAATAGCCGTAATATCAGTCCAGCCAGATACATTTGTCTGCCCATGGTCGTTTAACCCAACCGCAACAACCGTCCCGTCCTTGCGAAGGCCGACGGTGTGTGCCTTTCCACAGGCCACTTCAACAATATCCGTCCAATTTTCAATTCCGGCATAGCAATCAGATGAACCTGTCCCAACGACGGAACCATCCTCCTTTAAACCTACAATAAAACCAACTCCGGCAGACACAGATACAATATTCTCCCATTCTGAAACATCAAAATTTTGACTGACATTTACATCATTTATAGTGACAACATGCCCATCTTCCAGAACGGCGGTAAAAAAATCATACCCCGCTTCAAGCGTACTTCGATGCAGTCCGTCCAGCCCAGGTGATGCCGCTTCCTGAGATACGCCGCTGGCGGCAGCGGAGGTTACGAACAGTGAGCAAACAAGGAATAAAACAAGGAATCGTTTCATTAAACTTGGCCTCCTTTGGTTCATTTTGGAAAAGTGAGAAAAAGATATGCGGCTATGCAGGGGAGCATCTGACGTCACATATTCTTCTACGTGTCTGTAATAATAACATATATTTTTAGTTTATTCAATACTAAACGACAAATATTTTTATACTATTTCTAAAAATCAAAAGGTTATCATTATCCCTGAGGTGAATGAGATGTATGAAGATTTTGTGCGGGAGCGGATTACGCAGCTTCGGCTAAAAAAGGGTGTCTCAGAGTATCAAATGAGCTATGATTTGGGACACAGCCGGGGATATGTTTATAACATTTCATCGGGGAAAGCGTTGCCGCCGCTGAAAGAGTTTTTCTCTATCTGCGAGTATTTTGACATTTCGCCTGCCGATTTTTTCAACACCAAAACAGAGAATCCGAAGCTTTCCAGCGACGCGATCATGCTGCTGGAGCAGTTGGATGAAACCGATCTGGAATTAGCGCTCAACGTGATAAAGCGGCTGTCGCAGAAATAGGTTTCAGATATGCGTTGAAAGAATATAAAACAGAGCTTATACTGAAAAAATCCGAACCCATCCCAAATCGGGAAGTGTTCGGATTTTTAACGTTCAGCAGAGACTACGGACTCGATGGCCAATTTTGCCGTTTTCGGCAAAATAGTATGGAGAAAACCAGTTTTTGAACTGGTTTTTGCAATATGCCACCGGCATATTGCAATTGAATGGGTTCGAGTCCCTTGCTTCATCAAAAAAATAAACGCTGCCCAAACGGGTAGCGTTTATTTTTTGGTGGAGACTACGGGACTCGAACCTGTGACCTCATGCGTGTGAAGCGTCGTGGGGCTATGCCCCACGGGGGACGCTCTAACCAGCAGTAGTTTCCAACCATTTTTAATGCTATCCTTGAAAAGTCCGAACTTTTTCTTGAAATTCTTTCTTAAACCGTTTTCCTTTTTCTGAT
>CAKSFM010000037.1 GCA_934454525.1 uncultured Clostridia bacterium | reverse complement strand
GGAAGTTAAGCTCTGCAGTGCTGATGATACTTGGCGGGAAGCTGCCCGGGAAAGTAGGTCGTCGCCGGAACTGAAGAAGTCGTGGTGAAACGTAGGTGTTCGCTGCGGCTTTTTTGTTTGTTAAAGAGGTTGCAGGAAAAATGAAAAGTCATTTTTCCTGCAACCTCTTTTCCTTAACTGACATACTGTAAAAAAGAACAGATTTGTCAAGGACGAGCGTAGCTCGTGCATTTACCCTTGACTTGTCTGTTCTTTTTTGCTATTTATTACTGATAAAAACCTGCGTTACCGATGTGTATATCTGATGTTCTCTTTGTTTGAATAATTTGCAAAATATTACATCCGGTAATATCTGCATTGAAATCAACGGGTGCAGACCTTTTATTTAAGGCTGGCGAAGTATAAATTGTTTTACCATCAGTTTTAATTAATATCTGGACATCTTCATCTAATGTTGAACCATTTTCTACATAAATTGTCCCTTTAATTTTAGCAAATTTCATATTACATATTTTTTCAAAAGTTGTATCACAAGAATAATTGTTCCAGTCACAATCAATCGCTCTGCTATAGTAATTACCATAATTGTCTTTTAAATCGTGTGATACATCCCAAAAATAATCTCCAATGTTATCACTAACATTTAATTCTTCCGTAGGATATTCGAGTTTTCCGTCCATATTACCAAGATAAACGGTATAATTAGGTCCGTCCCAATAAACAGGTTTAAATATCTTTTTTAGTTACTGTAATAAAAAATGCAGTTTGCTCGCGGCTGACAGACTTTTTCGACAGTCCTAGGCAGCCGTATACGTCAGTATTACGGCTGCCTGTTTACTTGTCTGAATTTAAAACTCCGGTCTCCCAAACTGCTCTGTACCCTGTAAGCAACATTCTTTTGCGAAATTCAAAGTAAAAAGCGAGCTGTTCTGTCAGATTTTGAGCTTTTTTGAACGCTGAAATTCGAAAAAATGTTTATCGGGGCAATACTTCCATATCCGGCTGTGTTTTTTTAACAGTTCCTTTTATTCAACCTGAAATCTTATTTTGAATCAAATTCAGAAGAGCGCTCCTTTCGTTCGGTATCTCGCCGCGCAGGACGGACTCCAGCAATGAATCAAGCAGGCTGCCGATTTCACGTCCGCCGCAAATTCCGAGATTTATAAGGTCACTGCCGTTTATCGCCAGATCGCGCAGTGAACAGCATTCATGATTGTCAAGGATGGAGAGCACCATACTCTCCGTTTCGCTTTCTCCGAGAGCGAGCCTGCGCAGCTTTCCGAGCATGAGCATATTATCCTCACCGAAGCGCCCGATGAGTTGCCTGATAACGTAGCGTTCGGCTGCGTGATTATCCTTGCAGTTTTCAGTGAGAAAGCAAACCGCGCGTTTGAGTTCATTTGAAAATTTCAACCGGCGGCACACCTCTGCCGCAGCGCTTCCGAGCGGAAGCAAAAGCGCTGCCCAGCATACTGCAGCTTCATTTCCGCGGCACTTTTCCGCAAGCTGCGGGCTTAAAACAGAAAAATCAACCCCGATTGAATCCGATATAACGGATTTATATTCCGAGAATACTTTTGCCGAGAAATGTTCCGCGCAAATTGCCTTTTCAAGCTCCGTTTTGACGCGCTCCGCAGCAATATGCGAAAGCAGCGGAGAGAGTGTGTTCATCGCGGATGAGGTTTCGCCGTCAATTACGAATCCGAGCTGCATAGCAAAGCGCACACCGCGAAGAATCCGCAATGGGTCTTCCGAGAACCGCTCTAAAGGATTTCCGGCACACCGCAGCGTTTTTGCCGCAATATCCTCAGTTCCGCCGAGCGGATCAATTATCGCACCGCTGCTGCTTGCGGCAATTGCATTAACAGTGAAATCACGCCGCGAAAGATCCTCCGCAAGCGAATCGGAAAAAACAATTTCGGACGGATGGCGGAAATCGTCATAGCTGCTTTCGCTTCTGAACGTTGTCACCTCGTAAACTCCGTCATTCCCGATAACCGAAACCGTTCCGTACCGCAACCCCGTGTCGGCAGTTCTCCATCTATGGCACACTTGTTTTATTTCATCGGGGTGCGCTGATGTTGTTATATCCCAGTCATGCGGCACAGCGCCGAGAAGCCTGTCACGCACACAGCCGCCAACGGCGTATGCCTTAAAACCGTTGCTTTCAAGTGCGGCAATAACTGCGGCAGCCTCTCTTGGAATTTCAATGATTTTCATTTGTTCGCATCCCTTTTCATAGGTTTGTAAAAGTTTTTTTCAGTATATCATGGTATCGTCACACTGTCAACCGATTCCGTGACGGCAAAAATCAGTCAATATCGTCCTCAGGGAAAGAGCCGGCATCAAACCATGCCCGTACAAATCCATCGGGATAGGGAACGGCGTCCTCTGCCTGCGGCTGCCTTACAGGGTGCGGAATGAACGGCATTTCATCCATCGGAACGGCATATGTTATATAACAGTAGCGTTTTTCATTATCCATAGAAAATCACCTCTTATAATTTGTATGCGAAAAAGACCGGGGGTACAACAAAAAAATAACTGTGCCGCAAATTAACTGTTGCAATTTAATCCGCCGCGCGTTATAATCATTGTCAGAGGTGAGCACTATGTTTGAAAATCTGAAAAATGAAGCACTTAAGGCAGTGACTGAACTTGCAGAGGCGGCAAAGCTTAAGCCGGGGGATATTTTTGTTGTCGGCTGCTCAACGAGCGAGGTATGCGGCGATAAAATCGGAACCAACTCAAATTATGACGCCGCCGCAGTGATTCTTGAGGGGATTTATCCCTATCTGAAAGAAAAGGGAATATTTCTTGCGGCACAGTGCTGCGAACATCTTAACAGAAGCATTGTTATCGAAGAAGAATGCCGCGCCAAATATAATCTTGCCGAGGTCAATGCAATTCCGCAGCCGAAAGCGGGCGGTTCATTCGCAACCAATGCGTATAAAGCATTTAACGAACCTGTTCTGGTGGAAACAGTTCCCGGAAATGCAGGAATGGATATAGGCGGAACTCTTATCGGAATGCATCTGAAAGCAGTTGCCGTTCCCGTGCGCCTGAGCGTTAAGAAAATAGGGGAGGCAAATATAATATGTGCGCGTACCCGTCCGCGCTTAATCGGCGGTCAGCGCGCAATTTATAAAGAAATGTGAAAAAAATTTCAAAAAAGACTTTACAAACCCGCTATTATGTGCTATAATACCGACATAAGTTTTGCGGGAGTGGCTCAGTGGTAGAGCGTCACCTTGCCAAGGTGAACGTCGCGAGTTCGAATCTCGTCTTCCGCTCCACGTCGGAATGGACTTCGCTCCATTCCGATTTTTCTATGCAGAAAATTAAGATTATTTCAAGAAAACCTGTAAAATAGGCACATTCAAAAGATTTTCAAAGCAAATTTACTACTAATTTACTACTTTTGACGGAAAGACCTTTGATATAACCGTTGAAAATCATTTGAATTGCAAGCACAAAACAAAATATTTGAAAAACGGCAGATAGAAATATCTGTCTTTTTTTGTACCTTGAAACGAAAGGAATTTTGAAAATGAAACAGAAAAATAATGAGCAACTATGCCCTAAATGTCAGACGGGTTACGACACATATTTGCTTGACAACAAAAATCCGTTTTGTCCGTACATTCATTGTCATAATGGCACAAGCTGCACAATGTTCAAATCGCTAAAAGAAAATACAGACCGAGAGCGTCAGGATTGATAAAAAAATCCCGACGCTTTTTTAATTTCAGAGGAAAGGAGATTTTTTGTAATGGCAGTTTTCAGAATAAACAAGACGCAGGACTATACCGTGATGTCAAACTTTCACTTAAAGGACAGAAGTTTATCCTTAAAGTCGAAAGGGCTTTTGTCGCTTATTTTGTCATTGCCGGAGGATTGGAATTATACCACCAGAGGACTTGCGGCAATATGCAAAGAGGGCGTTGACAGTATCGGAACGGCATTAAAAGAATTGGAGCGTGCAGGATATATCAAACGCAACCGTCTCCGTGATGAAAAAGGCAAGATTACCGATACGGAATATGTCATATTTGAAAAGCCGCAGGACAATCCCGATACGGCAAAACAAGATACGGCACAGCCATATACGGAAAATCCGTATATGGATATACCCGATACGGAAATGCCGTGTACGGAAAACACCGCACAATTAAATACTAATAAATCAAATATAAAAGAATTAAATACGGATATATCAAATACTTATCCTA
>CAKSFM010000036.1 GCA_934454525.1 uncultured Clostridia bacterium | reverse complement strand
GGAATCTGGGGCGTCATTAACCTGCTGGAAGGATACGGAAACGACAATCCGGGGGCTAAATCGCAGGGCATGAAACAAGTAATTCGTATATTGCGGTGGTGAGCCTAAATTTATACGGTGGCGGTGCGTGCCGCCTTTAATTCTCATTTTCGGTCTTACCGATAAATCTGTAATAAATTTCTATCGGCATTACCTTTTCGCCGTTTTCGCCCGTTTTTTCGTGAATGACGATTTTTTCAATAAGGCGGTTTAATAAATCTGCCGTGAGCTCTTTTCCAGGCGAATACCGTTCTATCAAATCTGCAAAATCCTTTGCCGATTCGGTTTTCTGCTCCGTCTTTGATAATCTCGTCTGAATTTCATCATAACGATTTTTTAATTCCTTTTCCTCTTTTTCAAGGCTTGCGGATATTGAAGCGTAACGCTCATTTGATATACGACCGAAAACCTTATCCTCATACATTGCCTGCAAAACTTTGCTTATCTCGTCAAGCCTTTGCGTTATTCTCTGTATTTCCTTTTTAGATAACGCACTTTCGCCGCTTTGCATATCGTCCGTACTCCGGATAAGCCTTTTTACATACGCCAACTTATCCTCTTTTGACAACCGTATATGACGGTTAATATCGTCAAGCACAATGCTTTTCAAATTCTCAGCGGTGACAGAATGGTTTGTGCATACGCTTTTCCCCCTGTGAACATACAAATTGCATTGATATTTAGCGGTACTTGTTACGCTGTTTTCCTTTTTGTAGACAAGGCTTGAGCCGCACTCGCCGCAGAATACCAGCCCCCGAAAAACATTATCGGGATTTAATTTGTTTTGCGGCTTTTTGACTGCAATACGCTTTTGAACGGTGTAAAACGTTTCCTTGTCAACAAGCGGCTCGTGTGTGTTTTCAACCCGTATATGCTCGTTTTCGGGGCGTGCAATCAGCTTTTTGTCCTTAAACGATTTTGAGGTAAATTTAAGACTTACCATATTGCCGATATACACCTCGTTTGACAAAACATCTCTGACCGTTGTCTGAAACCAGCTGTACGGATATTTCACCTTTTTGTTTTCACGCATAACGCCGTCCTTATCTCTGACATAAGCGCCGGGCGTGGGAATATGCTCCTTTTTTAAGGTGGTTGCGATAGCACAGCACGATTTGCCGTCCAATGCCATTTGGAACATACGCTTAACGATTTCTGCATTCTCGTCTGGAATTAACTTATGATTATCCTCCGACGATTTTCTGTAACCGAACGGAGCAAACACACCCGTAAATTCACCTTTTAACGCTTTGGTTTTATACGAAGAACGGATTTTACGGCTGATGTCGCGTGCATACCATTCGTTGATAATATTTTTGAACGGAGCAAATTCGTTGTCGCCCGTGCTGCTGTCAACATTATCGTTTACGGCGATAAAACGAACATCATATTTCGGAAACATAATCTCGGTGTAATAACCCGTCTGCAAGTATTCGCGTCCAAGTCTTGACAGGTCTTTTACAATAACCGTGCCTACATTTCCGTTTTCTATCTCGGTTATCATTTCTTGAAAGCCTTTGCGTTCAAACGTTGTGCCAGAAACACCGTCGTCTATGAAATACTTGCAGTTGGTGTGTCCGTTTTCGTTTGCAAAATGTTCAAGCATTGCCTTTTGGTTTTGTATGCTCATACTGTCGCCGCCCAAATCATCATCTCGGCTTAATCGGCAGTAAAGAGCCGTTATTTTATTAAATTGCTGTTTCTTATTCATTGATTCCTTCCTTTCCGAACAGCAATTTAAGATATTGTATATTTTAATTATACCGCGCCTTTGAAAATATTTCAATGCCTAATCAAAAATTTCTGTTCTGAATATATCTTTTTTTATCGGTTTATGGTATAATTATAAATTAAGAAAGAAGGACTTGCATTGAGCCGGAATTGACCGCAAATTGAGTAAAAAAGGAAGTGAAATTTTTATTATGAAAATATGCGATTTCTGCACGGCTGCAAAAATAATACTTGATTTTGTTGCAGTCGGTAAAAGTATAAGCCAGCTTGATTTTATGTACGACTTATTCAAGGACTTTATCGAAAGCGACGAAGGTCTTGACTTTGATTTTGACAACGGGCTTGTGTGCCGCTGGCTGAACGGAACGGCGAAAATAAGCTCTCGCCTTACAAGCTATTATTCCGCAAACGGAAATATTGAAGCAATGGCGATTGACATTGAACAAAATATTTTGCCCTTGCTTTACGATAAATTTATGGCGGCAGAGGAACTGTATCATCTTTTGATGAACGATACGACCGTATCGGTAAATCTAAAAAGTGAACTTACAGAAAATTATCCCTATAACAATGATATTGACCTTTCAAATTTCATAAGTCGCGTACTGTTATTTGCAATGAACAGGACATTTATAAAACACGATGTCAAAACAAAAGAATTATTATCAACAGGAACGTTCTCACCCATTGTGAAAGATTACATCTATGACATTGTACCGAAGCCCTGCCGTCATTTCTGCGGACGGGAAAGCGACCTTGAAAATATACACGAATTACTGAAAGAAAACGATAAAATATTTTTAACGGGAGTTGCGGGCATAGGCAAAAGTGAGCTTGCCAAAATGTATGCCGAAAAATATAAAAAGGAATATACGAATGTTTTGTATTTACGGTATGGCGGAAACTTAAAACAGATGATTACGGACTGCGATTTTGCCGACGATACGGAAACCAACGCTGACAGCCGTTTTGAAAGGCACAGCCGATTTTTGAAAAGTCTGAAAGAGGACACGCTGATTATCATTGATAATTTTGATATTGTCCCCACGTCCGAAAGCGGCTTTGACGATATTATGCAATACCGCTGCAAAATCTTGTTTACAACAAGGTGCAGATTTTCCGAATACACGGAATTTGAGGTTTTGGAAATGCCGCAAAGTACCCTTGTCGGGCTTGCCGGAAAATTCTATGACAAAACCGAACAGAAACTTGAAATTATAGCGCAAATTATTGACGAGGTACACCGTCACACTCTGTCAGCCGAGCTTGCCGCCCGTCTGCTTGCCTGCGGAATATTAAAGCCGAAAAAACTGCTTTCGGAACTGAAAAAATCAAAAAGCATACTGCAAAGCGAGGACAAAATAAATATCGTAAAGGACGGCAGAAACCGAAAGGCAACCTATTACGAGCATATCCACAGGCTTATGTATATTGCCGGGCTTGACGGCGAGTGCGGCGAAATATTAAAATGTATGACATTTGTTCCCAATGAGGGCATAAACTCAAGACTTTTTGCCCGGTGGCTGAACTTAAAAAATCTCAACAACCTTAACCGGCTAATAGAATACGGAACGATAAAACGGAATGAATTACACAAAATTGTCCTGCACCCTCTGATAAGGGAAATTACGCTTGACGATAAAAAGCCGAGTATTTTAAACTGCGAAATTTTTATCGCCGGCATACATAACCTGTGCCTTATGCACGGAGCAGACCTGCCGTATCACAAAACAATGTTTAAGGTGATTGAAAATATAATACTGCTTGCGGAAAAGGACGATACGGTTGAATACAAGATATTTATAAAAGACGCATTTGCGCATATGGAAAAGTACGCATATCAAAGTGGAATGAAGCTGATTATTTCAGAACTTGAAACAATGGCGCATAACAATGACGACCGTGCTTTGCTTTTTGATTACAAATCGGCGTATGAGCACATCTGCAATCAAAACATATCCGCCGCTTTGGAATATGAGCTGCAAGCTGTAAATTTATGCGATGAAAATACAAATCCGCACCTTGCCGCAAATATTTACGCAAATATGGGCGGCTTGTATCACGCAACAGGCGATGTGTTAAATGCGAAAATATATATGGAAAAGGCATATCATATTTTAACGGAAAATAACTTGCAGTACACAACCGACAGTATTGCTCAAATCTGCAACTATGCTAACCTTGCCGCAAACCTCGGCGAGCCGGAGAAAGCAATAACCGCATTAAAAAAATGCACCGAATACACGGAAGAAAACAGCGGTATTTATGCGGAGCTTTTATGGAATACAGGTATTATATATTTGCAGATGAACGATAAGGCAAACGCCGTACCGCATTTGAAAAAGGCATTGAATATCTATGCCGAAATTTATGAGGACGAGCCGGAACTTACGCAGCGGAAAATATCCGAACTGCAAGACGCTGTTTCGGCATACGGAATCAACGCACAAAATTTAATATCGGAAAATTAGTCAATTTACGCTCAATTTGCACTCAATGTAAAACGGCCTCTTTTCCTGTAAACTGAAATTACAGTTTGCAGAGAAAGGAGGCTTTTTTATGTTCCAAAATAAACCGAGAGCAGCGCCTATCGGAAACGCATACCGCAGAAAATGCGGCAAGGTTACATTTATTGTTTCGTCATTCGGAAATCCCGATACGAAACAAACGGCAGACGATTTGATTTTATCAATGCTGAAAAACAAGGTAAAGGAGCG
>CAKSFM010000035.1 GCA_934454525.1 uncultured Clostridia bacterium | reverse complement strand
CTCAATTTTAATTCCATTAAATGTAATATCAAATTTTTCAGCGTCTTCCACCGCAAGCAGGGCATTGTTTACATTAATTTCACTGCTGATTTTAAACCTCAGCATTACAAAGTCTACCGGTTCTTCATACGGAACAGTCCACGGCTGGGCAAAGCTCTCGCTGCGCAGAGGCCAACATTTTTTCTCTCTGCAAATGTTGTCGATTTTCAGTATTTCCTCTTCACCGTCATACTCTTCACAATTTAACGCAAATTGTGCACGATCGAGCAATAGTACATTTGGTTCACAACGCTCATAATTAACCCTTTTAAACAAATTAATAGTTTTAATCACCTCATCCGGCAACTTCTTAAAGCATAATGGCGCGGTTTCCCTATTCTCCAATTTAATCAGGAGGCTGTCATTTTGATACATACAATAATTCATAACGGTATTATTGTTATTGTATACAAATTCAATTTCATTTGTTTTGCCACTGAGCGTATCATATAAAACCGGAGTCTTTCTGCCTCTGACAATTATTTTTATATTTTGCGGCGAAACGTCCTCGCTGCATTGCGGATATTTTCCATGCGCTATAAACAACCACATACACCCGTTATCATTTCTCAAATTGTAAATAAAATTATCACAGAGGGTACCGTCTGAATTTACAATTTTTACATCACGAAACGCATCAAGGCTGTTAAGTATATCGTATCTATCATAATTAATATGTTTAAAAAGATTGAAAACTGAGTAGTCATCCGTCTTTTTTGCATCAATATACCTCGGCTCATCTCCGGCAATAAAAATCGTGCCGCCGCACTTTGCAAATTCAGCCAAAACATTTAGCGTTGAAGAACGTAATGTTTCACAGTTTGGAACAATCACAGCCTCATACCTCATCTGTCCTATTCCGAGCTGTCTGTCCGCACAGAAATACGTCTGTTCGGCAAGCAATGATTCACAGACAAAATCAAAGTCAATCGAACCAAAAAGAAGCCACTCGGTTAAGTCCGCAAAATTTTGATTTATCTGCCTGCGCCTTTCGCCGGTCGAATCGTTCGGTCCGTAATTAATCCAATAGCTTTCTATTGGGTGTATTACCGCAACACGTACTTGCGGCTTTCCACGCGTCAAAGCCGTATTTATCCTTGCGAAATGATTTTCTATATAACTGTACTCTTCATACCATGGGGACTGATATCCAATCGACGCGGGATAATCACGCTTTGATTCCCCTGCCATAGAAACCCATGATAAATGCGGAACCCGGAGTGTTGTTCCCAGCGCAGCAAGCCAATCACCCTCAAGCTTATGCCCTCTGAAATCAAATTTCCAATTTGTTACGCCGTACAACTCGCAAGTCATTGCCTCTTTACCGTACTGGTGAACAACAGACTGACACTGTTTGGCAGCATTAAGTCCAATGCTGTGACACAGAATATCTATTCCCGGAAAATCAAAATATTTATACGCACGCATTGCCTCGCCGCACCATTGCGTCTGACATTCAAGATTCTCCTCCGCCATAATGTGTCCTATGAAATTAAGATTATTTTTGTGACAAGCATTTCTGCAGTTTTCAAGGTAATTCTCGGCAAACATACCGCACACGAAGTCGCGGTAATTATATCGCGCCTCTGATATACTTCCATCCGCCAAATTCCATATAATTTCCGGCAATCTGTCAGATATATCATAACCATACTTTTTTTCAAATTCAGCCGGAAGTGAATATGTCCACGGAAGCTTGATTTCTTCGTTTCCCTTTCCATATGCCATTTGAATCATTGCCGGAGAATGAGGTTCATCGGTAAACATAGATGGGATTGACATACCAAAGTCTCCGCCGACCGCATCTCTATATGCATCATATGTAATTTTTACAAACTCATCTATTGCTTCCTTAGAAAGCGTATCAACATATGTGCTATTATTAAACCATGCGTCAGTTTTTGATGTCTTAATGTATGCATACCATTTTAATCCGCTGCAATCTTGACATTTTTCAACACGATTATAGCCGATGAGCTCACCATCATCATTTAAGCGAACGTCAAAAACGCCGACAAGATATGGTTTTCCCTGTTCATATGCCTCCTGCATAGGATATACAGGTATTTCCCTTGTTGAAAAATACAATGCTTTGGAACGATACTTTGGGTTCTTTGTAACATGCCCACCGGCATAGCCTGATGAATACCTGTCTTCGTCATAAAGGTATGTCAGCATATCTTTATCTTTTGCTTTTTTAACGCTGAATTTGACAAAGTTCATAAAACTTTCGCCGAGATATTCCTCTGCCATACCGGTCCTTGAGTGTATATGAAAGCCTCCGAATCCCATTTTTTTAAAGACCTCTATCTGTTCTGCTAATATACTTTTGTCGAGTTTACAGTTCCATGCCCAAAACGGTGCACCTCTATATTCACTTGTAGGGTTTTCAAAAAGATCTTTTTCCAAAGATTCATCTTCACTATGTTTATAAAACGCCATTTAAATACCTACCTTTCTTTTTAATATTAGCCACGTGCAAAACTCTAAAAGTGCAGAGTTCATGCTGTTTTACGGATGTGGCAAATCCGTTTTGTCACTATAAGTTTACAATTTATATATAGAAAAAACCACTCTGATTTGGTATAATGTAGTTGTAAATATTTCTCACAAAGGAGAGTGGTTTTTATCTATCGCCAAGAAATTATTAAAGACATCAGTTTTTTCACTTCACAGCCACAAGCTAATTTTTACAATGAACTGTTCATGAATCTGGATTTGAGTTGTATTCCCGAATACAATTCCAAAACAGGTCGTACAGGTTACAGCAATCACGCTATGATTTGCGCTTTCATCGTTATGAAATGTGAGGGGTTCTCTCAAATTTCAGACTTGCTTGATTTTTTGTCAAATAACCTGATCATCGCTTATTACTGCGGCTTTAATGTTATGGATAAACTTCCGTCTTATGCTAAATTTACTCGCTTTATCCGCGAATTTGATAACGATGTTCTTCAAATCGTTATGCAATCACAGGTTTTAAAAGCTGTCGATTTAACGCTTGTTGACCCTTCTTTTATCGCATTAGATGCTACCCCCGTTAAAGCCAATGTTTCAAACAACAACCCTAAATCTTTTAAAAAAGATAAGTTTTCTAAAAACTTTCAACCTAAGGCTGATAAGGATTGCAGACTAGGCGTTCAAACAGCTTCTAATCAGCACGATGAAAAGAATTATGAATTCTATTGGGGTTACAAGAATCACATCCTTGTCGACTGTATATCGGGCTTACCCATTTGCGAATTAACAACCGGTGCCAATGTTTCCGACAGTTCCGTAACGCTTGATATGCTTAAAAAGGCAAATTCATTTCTTCCGTTATCCGAATGTTCGTTTTTAGCTGATAAAGCATATGATGTTAGATACCCGATTTTATTCTCTTTTAAAAATCCGGTTACCACTTTATCAAGATAATTAATAACTTCATTCTTTCTGAAATCAAGAAATTTGGTCGGCGCACAATTTGAAGCGGCATTGTTTATCGGAATGCCGTCTTTTGTAAGGCAAAGATAATCATACTCCTTTGCCCAACGCTTTGTTCTGTCTCGAACGGATTCAAATTCCATCCAAATTCCATGTATCATTCCCATATCTCGGATTTCTTCGGCGTATTTCTTTATCCCATTTGGAAATTTTTTGGTATCAACCGTCCAATCTCCTACCCATCTGGTCTGCCATCCATCATCAACCACGAAATATTTAACATTTGTATCCTTTAATGAATTGGCAAGGCTAATCAATTTATCGTGTGAAGTATCATCCCAATGAGTTACCCAATCATTAAAAATAATAGGCATCCCCTTTTCTCCGTATGCGTCGATATCACGTCTGTTCATTTCAATTAAGTCGTTTGAAACCTCGGATATTCCACCTTTAGCACAGGCAATATATGTGGTCGGCGCGATAAACGAACCGCCGTTTTTGATTTCCTTCCGCCAATGCCCAAACTTAAAATCTCCTATTCCGCAAGAAAGCGAAAGCGGCGTTCCGTAGCGTGAAAGTTCTATCTGCCACGTTGCGTTATGCTTTATTTTCATTCCCCATATACAGTCATTTTCTCTATCCTCAATCGCCGCATACGGATAATACCTGTCAACGGTTTTAGAACCTATTGAGCCTATCTTTTCGCATTCATAAGACCCGCCTCACGACTTTTCCATATTCATTTTGAAAGCCTTGTCTATATATGCTTTACCCTCGGTCGACCAGCCATCGCGGAATGTATGAAAAACTAAATCCTTTGAACCGTCATCTTCGTCAAACATACAGAGATTATCAAGACTTGCGGAAATTATCATTTCAAGCATAACCGAGTTCCCCGTATTATTAATAAATTCAGTCGTCACTTCAAAACCGTTCTCACCGCTGTAGTTTCTCAGTCTGTGATATACGCTGTAACCCTCATCTGCTGTCATATTCGTGATAATCTCTATATAATCTCCGCCGTTTAAGACTTTCTGACTGACAAACTTCAGCTTTTTGTGCTCTCACTCATTTTATAGCTGTTTTCATACATTGGCGTATAATGATGTGATAGGTGCAGATGCACAAGTACCACCGCAAACCAATCACAGTTATTCGGAAATCCTTTTTCCTGTAACTTTACCGACTCAAATCTATCAACGAGTTTATTCTTTATATCACTTGGAAAAATCAGCATAAATGTCGCTTTTGTATCATTCATTACTATGTATCTGACTGTCGCTTTATCAAATTTATAATCTGTAAAACTGTAATTTTTCTCTGTCATTTGCATATCAACATCTACCTCGCATTTACTTTATAAGTCCCGTTTCAAGGGCAAAATACAATGCAAAATCCTGATCATTTGCCCATTCGTCATACACTTTGCCACAGGTATCGTTGATACGATATGGA
>CAKSFM010000034.1 GCA_934454525.1 uncultured Clostridia bacterium | reverse complement strand
AACCTCCAAAATGATATTTTTATTATATATCATCTTGGAGGTTTCGTAAAGACTTTACACAAAATTCGGGGTTGACTTGAATAAAGTCCAATGCCTCATGAGGCCAGGCTTTTCGCAAGTCTTTTATTTCTTTCAATTTTCCCAAATTTATCATTATTACCTCCTTGCCGCATGATAATCATTTTATCACCTTTAACTTTCATAATGTCTTTATTTTCAAACCTTTTTAGTATTCGCTTCTAAACTCTTGTCATCAGTGCCACACATTCCACATGTGTTGTCACTATTAAGTGAACACATTTTTTCATTCTCGTTAGGGGAATAGGAAGACAATTTATTTTCATTTTTCTCCTTGTTCTTTTTACGTTTCTTCCTTGGCGGTTTATGATTGTTAGCATCAACACTATTGGTAAAGCCTGTTTTATATACAAATGTCAACATTGACGGTTCTTTATTCCCATCATCATCGTATCCGCCAACAATAACTTTATCTATTATGCTTTCAAATACTTGTCTGTCGAATTCTACCAGCACCTCATTTTTTCAAGAACTTTTCTGAAATCATCTAAGCGTTTTTTATGTTTTTTTCTCTGTTTTCAGTATTTTTGCATGAAGTCAATCTGTCACTTAACTCATCTAATTGTTCATTTAATTCATTGAATTTTATATCAAATGAGTCTTTATCCAAAGTGTCGTCCAGACGCATATCTAACAGGATTTATTTTTCAATGTTCGTGCTAAACTATATTTATTTTTCAAAAACTACTTGACTTTTATATAGTTAGCACCTTAATAAGTGCAAAATTTTCTGATCGATTTTATTAATGCAAACCATCGTATCTTCAAATAATTGTGTGGGGAATTCCCCACACAATTATCATATTTCTTGATTATGATGGTTACATCTAATCGCTGTTTTAATCCAATACTATTGTATTAAATGAACGCGGTTTTAATATATAGTTCTTTTGATTTACTGTTAAAAGCTTTTCGTTGAAAAACGGATTTACAATCACAGCAACACGCGAGCTATCCGGATTTTCAAATACCGTTGCGTTTGAACTGAAGCTGCCCGTTGTTTTTAACATCACCGCGCCGCGCTTTACAAAGTGTGAAAAATGCTTGTACATATAAAATTCGGGATTGAACACATACTCGCCATCTTTAACGCTTATGAGGGAATTTTGTCTCCAGCCCCATGTGCTGAGCCCCTCGTTTTCGAGTGCCATGTTCCAGTAAACATTTGCTCTCGAGCCGAACCTGAAATAGTGGTGCATCTTTTCATACAAATACAAAGCGTACTCCCATGTGTTTTTGCCATCGCCGCACTCCATTTCGCTGTTGATAAAATCCGTGTCCGGGAAATCTTCGTTTGCCTGAACTATAGCCGCGCTGCCCGCCCACTGGAATGACATTCCCTTTATATTATCTCTGCACTTTTTGTTTTGCATAACATTGCCGACATACTGATAGTATCTGCTTATAAGCTGCCTGTGATCCGTTTCGGGACCGTTGAATGTTCCGAACCATATATCGGTCGTATCGCCGATTTCATCTATTAGATAGTCCGCCAGGAACTTTTCGATCGCCTTAGGGCTCCATACGCATGACGGAAACTTTTGATCGGAAATAAATTCATTCTGGAAAAAGATTTGTTTAACATCTATTCCGTTTTTCTTATATTCCTCCAGGTATTTTTTAAAGTATTTGGCATATGCTTTCAGGTTTTTGTCCGTTTCGACAATTTGCCCGTAGTTGCATACCTTTGGAAACTTCATCCATGTCGGCGGACTCCACGGGGATGCAAAAAACTCAATTTTCTCCGAGCGCTTTTGAGCTTCTTTTATTGCCGGAATAATATACTTTTTATCGCGGTCCGTCGAAAAGTTTTCGAGTTCGTAATCGCCGTCAACCTCGTCGTAGCTGTACCAGCTCTCGGCAAAGTCGTTTGCTCCGATTGACAGTCGGCAATAGTCAAAGCCGCATCCGTCGCTACCGAACAGCTCATCGTATATTGCCTTTTGCTTATCCTTGGATAGTCCGAATATTGCCTTTGCGCATATTTCGCTTATGCAGCAGCCCCATCCAAACAGAGGCTTTCCCTTTCTTTCGCCGATGATAAGTTCTTCTCCCTTTCTGTCTGAAAATTCATTGTTTTTTGACCATTTTTCATTTTCTGTTGTTGATATCCAATTCATACTTTACATCCTTTCCGTAATAGTTTTACGATTTATTCAGTTATATTATCTTCATAATGTTTTTGCCAGCCTTGAAAAACCGTCTTTTAATGCCGGATATAACCCGTTATATACCGAATAAAACTTTTCGTATTCCAAGTGATTTTCTTTAATCGGCTGCTGCTCTTCTTTAACCTTCACCAGCTTGGTGCAGCCCTCACGCACATCTTTAAAAACACCTGCCGCGCATCCGGCAAGAATTGCAGCGCCAAGCGCAGGTCCTTCCTCAGATTGCATTATCTTCACCGGCATATCAAACACATCCGCAATCATACCTCTCCAAAAGTTGCCTTTTGAACCTCCGCCGCAAAGCGCCATATCGACCGCGCCAACACCAACCTCATTGAGCACATCAAGACAATTTTTCAGAGAATATGAAACCCCCTCCATAATTGCCCTTGCCATATGTGCCTTTGTATGCATCGCTGAAAGTCCGAAAAATACACCTCTTGCATCGGTATCCAAAATTGGTGTCCTTTCTCCCATTAGATAAGGAAGATAAATCAGTTTTTCCACACCAATGGGAATGCTTTCACACAGTTTATCAATTTCGCCGTATGACAAATCCTTTGCAAAATTGTTTCTGAACCAGCTGAGTGAGAGTCCTGCTGCCTGTGTTACGCCCATCACGTGCCAAGCACCCGGTACGGCACAGCAAAATGTGTGAATTCTGCCTTGCTTATCAAATATCATTTTATCTGTATGGGCAAAAACCACTCCGCTTGTTCCTATTGTTGTGAAAGCCTTTCCGTTTTCACATACGCCTGTGCCGATTGCAGCCGCGGCATTATCTCCTGCGCCTGCCGCAACGGGAATACCATTCGTCAGGCCGCAAGCCTTTGCGGCCTTTTCGTTTACATAGCCTGTCACTTCGGGACTTTCGTAAACCTTTGCAAGCAAATCTTCATCAATCCCGAGCTTTTTTAACACCTCATCGCTCCAGCGTCTTTTGCCGACATCCAAAAGCTGCATTCCGGAAGCATCGGAAACATCTGTCGCAAACTCTCCGGTCAGCATAAATCTGATGTAATCTTTCGGCAATAAAATATGGCGGCAGCGCTTAAAGTTTTCCGGCTCATGCTTTTTTACCCACATTATTTTTGCCGCAGTAAAGCTTGCCATCGCCGGATTTGCCGTAATTTCAAGAAGCCGGTCATGTCCGACAATTTCCTCTATTTCCTTGCACTCCTCCGCTGTTCTGCCGTCGCACCAAATGATTGAGTTTCCGATTACCTCTTTATTTTCATCCAGCATTACAAGACCGTGCATTTGCCCCGAAAGACCGATACCGCAGATTTCACCGTCCGCTTTTTGAGTAATTTCGCAAAGAGTTTTACACACGGCACGCCACCAATCGTTTGAATTTTGCTCCGCCCAACCGTTTTTCGGCTGATACATCGGATACTCCGCTGCTGCCGACGCAACAACCTTTCCTTCGGTGTCGAACAAAACGCTTTTTGTCCCCGATGTTCCGATATCTATTCCAATTAAATATTTCATCATGTTACCCCATACTAATTAAATATAATACTGTTGATGACACTTTCGAGATACTCCTGACGTCCGCTTTCCGGCTTTACCTCATTTAATGAAAGCGCGTAGTCCGACAGCTCATTAAGGCCTGTTTCACCGTTTACAATTTTTGCACCTATACCGCTTTCATATGAAGAATATCTCTTCTTTACAAATTCATCGATTCTGCCATCCTCAATAATTTTATAAGCATTTCTCAAGCCTAAAGCAAATGCGTCCATTCCGGCGATATGAGCAAGGAATATATCTTCTATTGTGTTTGAGCCGCGCTTTGTCTTTGCGTCAAAATTAAGTCCGCCGTTTGTGAAACCGCCGGCACGCAAAATTTCAAGCATCGCAAAGGTTGTGCTGTATACATCGGTCGGGAACTGGTCGGTATCCCAACCCAAATGGCAATCTCCCTGATTGGCGTCGACAGACCCCAGCACATTATTAACTCTGCAAACGCAAAGCTCATGTTCAAATGTGTGACCTGCAAGAGTTGCGTGATTTGCTTCGATATTTAGTTTGAAGTCTTTCTCCAAACCGTATTTACGCAAAAAGGCAAGCACAGTCGAAGCATCAAAATCATACTGATGCTTGGTAGGCTCTTTCGGCTTTGGTTCTATGTAAAAGTCGCCGTCATAACCCCTGCTGCGTGCATATTCAACCGCCATTTTCAAAAACCGTGCATAGTTATCCTGTTCCAATGCCATATCGGTGTTTAAGAGCGTTTCATAGCCCTCTCTGCCGCCCCAGAACACATAGCCTTTTCCACCGAGCTCAATTGTAATATCTATTGCCTTTTTCACCTGCGCAGCAGCATATGCAAAAGCGTCGGCACAACACGAGGTGGACGCTCCGTGCATATATTTCGGTGCGGCAAAGCAGTTAGCCGTTCCCCACAAAAGCTTTATTCCATATTTATTCATCTGTTCTTTTATAATCGGAACGATAACATCGAGATTTTGCTGGAATTCCGAAAGAGATTTTCCCTCCGGTGCAATATCTCTGTCATGAAAGCAGAAGTATTCAATGCCAAGTTTATTCATAATTTCAAATGCGGCATAAACCTTTTTCTTGTAAATTTCAATCGGGTTTTCCTCGCCAAGGCTTTTGTCAATCGTTCCGACGCCGAACATATCGGTACCGTCGGCAACCATCGTATGCCAGTACGCCATGGAAAATTTCAGATGCTCACTCATCTTTTTTCCGCCGATTATCTCGTCCTTATTATAATACTTAAATGAAAACGGATTTTTTGATTTTGCTCCCTCATACTTAATGTTTGAAATATTCAAAAACTGTTCCATTACTTTGAAACCTCCTACTATAATAGATTTATGGATAAAATACATGGCAACCGGTCATGTATATATCCATCTTTTGTTTCTGTGTATCACGAATTTATTTTTTTATTCAATGCCTTTATAGCTTTATGTGCAACAGATTATTAAGCAATATTACAACAGTCTTTTAGTCAAATCCAACTTAAAATCATCTGTAATCTCATTAATATCAATACCTTTGTCACCCTCTATTTCATAATAGAACTTGATTTTTGGCTCCGTTCCGGACGGACGAACGGCAAACCAACCTTTATCAAGGAAGAATTTAAGCACGTCCGACATCGGCATTCCGTCTATTCCGTTTGAATAATCCTTAACCTCTTCCACCTTGTACCCAGCTATATATTCAGGCTTATTCTCGCGCATACATTTCATTATTGCCTTAATCTTTTCAGTCCCGTCAGAGCCTTTTAATGCCAGCGTTTTAAGCCCGCTCTAACAACGACTCCTATCCTATCGCTGTCAGGATCTGTTCCGAAAGCCAAATCGGCATTCTGTTTTTTTGCGTATTCTATCGCAATGTCAAATGCCCCAATGTTTTCGGGATTCGGAGACTTAACCGTCGGAAAGTCTCCGTCTGGTAATTCCTGCTCGGGTACAACAAATACATTTTTTACACCTATTTTATCAAGAATACTCCGCACAAGCTTATTGCCCGAGCCGTGAATCGGTGTATATACCACCTTAAAATCATCGGGAATCGAAATATTCATAGATTCGGCTTTAACCGCCGCAATATATGCCTCGTCAACATCCTTGCCTATACTTATAAAATTCGGGGTATCACAGGTTTTAACGCCGTCGAAAATATCTGTGGCGTCTATGTATTGTATACTGATCGCCTGCATTGATGGGCTGACCGGCTTTACAAACGCAATAGAAGCAGTATATCCAAGGACAGAGATACAACAGTGCATAATACATCAAATCCGC
>CAKSFM010000033.1 GCA_934454525.1 uncultured Clostridia bacterium | reverse complement strand
AAGGTCGTATTTGAAAATCCGTACCGTTGGAGTTCGTCAAGCATTGCGGAGATTTTGAAAAAATATGAGTATCTGGGACATACGGTGAATTTCAAAACAAGAAAGCACTTCAAAGACAAAAAGAGCCATTATGTAGACAAAAGTGAATGGGTAATCTTTGAAAATACACAAGAGCCGATTATCGACCAACAGACATTTGACACCGTGCAGAAAATCAGAAAAAATGTGCGGCGATACCCTAACGGCTGGGGCGAAGTCGCACCGCTTACGGGACTTTTATTCTGCGCCGACTGCGGAGGCAAAATGTATGTTCACAGAACAAATAACGGCAAGCGTATATCTCAATATACCTGTTCTCAATATTCAAAAGTACCTGTCGGAAAGCTCTGCAAAACACAGCACCGAATTAACGAGGAAGTCGTTTTGAAACTTATTTCGGAAATGCTGAAAGAAATATACAATTATGCAAATGCCGACAAAGAAAGGTTTGCAATGATTATACAAGAGGCACAGTCACAGCAAAATCAAGATGATATTAAAAAGAGCCGTACAAGGCTTGCGGTGGTGAAACAAAGACTGTCGGAGCTTGAATCTCTTATCTGCAAAATTTATGAGGACAATGCCCTCGGCAAACTGCCCGATGAAAGATACGAAACTCTTGACGAACGGTATGCAAAAGAGCAAAAGTCGTTAAAGACGGAAATGTGCGAGCTTGAAGCGACAATAAACGGATATTCCCAAAATGAAAAATCAACGGATAAATTTCTTGCGCTGCTTGAAAAATATCGGGATTTTGATAATCTCACAATAGCTATGCTGAATGAATTTGTGGAAAAAATCTTTGTTCACGAACGTGCGGAAAAAGGACGGACAGATACCACACAAGAGGTTGAAATATATTTTAATTTTATCGGGCGTTTTGTTCCGCCCTCGTTTGACAAAGAGCCTACGCCAGAGGAAATTGAGGAAATGCGTAAAAAAGAGGAATTGCGCTGCCGACTTCACAGAAATTATTTGCAACGAAAGGAAAACGGCAAGCAAAAGGAATATGAGAAACGCACAAAGGCAAAGAAAAAAGCGGAAATTGACGAAAAGAAAAACGCCATACGGGCGGAGGATATTCAAAGAGGCGTATTCGTTCGTGTGTGTGATTTACCGATAAAAGAGCCTAAAATTATGACGGCTGCTATATAGAAACGGAGGAAATCATAATGAAAAAACTATTAAAAACAGCTATGGTATTATCGTTTGCAATGTCTTTTACAACATCTTCATTTGCCGCCGACATCCCCGTTGAAAGCTATCCCGACAATGCAACAGATGAAAGTGTTGCAATAACTCAAAATCTGATAGGCGGAATTTTAGACGAGGTGCAAAACGGACTTGGTTATCAGCCGGCTTGGTGCAAAGCAAATAACGCCGTATTCGCCGCCGTGCTTGCAAATGAAACAGGCGGTTACGGATATGCGGATTTAGCAGCCATTGCCCGAAATGCTATACTGCAATGCAGAGATATGTATTTACGCCCCGAATATTACGCCGAAAAGGAAAATGCGGTCAGAGCCTTAATATCCGACTTGATAAACGAGGTTGAAATCGGAGCAACCGACTACAAAACCGCCGAAAAGCAAGCCTATACAAGAATATATCAAACAGCAGAGCCGACATTTAACCCCGACACCGACTGCGTGGGCGACTTCTGTTATTGGGATATTCCGCCGATAGACAGCGCATTGCTCACACAAGCAAGGAAATTACTTAAAAATGCAAGGTCAAGAGCCGAGCAGATGACAGAAATACAATGAAATAATATAAACAAACGCAAAGCCGTTTCCGAATGTTCGGAGGCGGCTTTTGACTTGAAAAAATTAAACGAAAAAAGGAGATTACAACACAATGAAATGCAGACTTACAAAATACGAAAAAGAAACTATAATCTTATTCAACGAAGCCGAGCCTACGGCAAATATTTATACCTACAACAAAGCATTGCAAAACAGGCTTGCAAAATTCAGCAGAGAAAATCCGAAATGCGCAAGGCTTGTAACAGCCTACCCTTGCGGCGCAGTATCTTATGAGGTTGACAAAAAGCGGCTGTCGGTACGCTTTACTTCCCCATACAGCGAGGAACGCAGAGCAAAGGCAAGAAATTACGCAATAAAGAATAACATAATTTCAAACATAGACAGTAGGCACAAAGAGAGCATATAACGGCGGTTTTTGGTAAAAACATCAAGTCAAGACTTGGGTGCGAGAGGTTGAAAATCTTGTTTTGATATGATAGTTTGTTTTGAATATATTGAGTTTTTTTATTCAATATACCTTTCTGCAAGAATCAAAGTATTTTATTTGCTTTTTTCATATAAAATACTTGACAAAAGCAAATAAATGTGATATGATATTCTTGAAAGGAATGATATATTATGAACTATGAATTAAAAAACCGAATTGCAACCATCAGAAAATTTAACCGTTTTTACACGAATATCCTAGGTCTCTTGGGAAATCACTTTTTAGACAGTAATTTTTCATTGGCAGAGGTGCGGGTATTACATGAAATAGAAAAAAATAGTGGTTGCACATCAAAAATGCTGACTGATACACTCAGTATGGACTCCGGCTATTTAAGCCGTATAATTAAGCAGTTTGAAAAATATGGTATGATAACAAAGGAGCGCTCACCCGAGGATGGACGGGCATTTATCTTGAAGGTTACACCGGAAGGACAAAAAAAGATGAAAGAATTAAACACTCATTCTGATAAGCAAATTTGTGATTTGATTGCACCATTGACTGTCATCAATCAAGAACGTTTGGTAAAAGATATGACATCAATACAAAGTATTTTGGACACACAGGAAAAAGTCAAACTGAGCGATATAACAATTCGTAATGATATTCGCCCGGGTGATGCGGGCTATATCATACATATGCACGGTTGGATTTATAAAGAAGAATACAATTATACAACTGCTTTTGAAGCGTATGTTGCACAATCTTTTTATGAATTTCTGCTCAATTATAATCCGGATTATGATAGGCTGTGGGTGGCGGAACACAACAATGAAATTATTGGTTGTATTGGTGTCATTGCCAGAGGGAAAAGAGCACAGCTCAGATGGTTTTTGTTGCACCCGAACTACCGTGGCATTGGTCTTGGAAAACATTTATTGAACAGTGCACTTGCTTTCTGCCGTGAAAAAGAGTTTCAATCTGTTTATCTTGATACTACGAATGACCTTGACGCTGCAATTTTTCTATATACACGAGCGGGTTTTGTTAAGGTTTCCCAAAAAGAAAATCATTCGTGGAAAGACAGTTTATTAGAACTTGAATATGAAATGCAATTATAAGTGTCCGTACAATAAATCAAAGAAACCCTGATGAAAGCCATATTAAAATTTAATATAAACAAATAACTCCACAAGAGTAATCGTATAAAAACGGTTACTCTTTTTCTTTACCACAAATTTTATGAAAGGACTGATTTTATGAAAAACATTGACGAACAAATTGCGAAAACACAGGCGCAAATCAATCAGCTCACCAACAAGAAAAAACGGCTCATATCGGAACAAAAACAAGCCGAGCGAAAGAAACGGACAAAGCGGCTAATTGAGCGAGGGGCAATTTTGGAAAGCGTAATCAGCAATGCGGAGGACTTTTCAAATGAGCAGTTGCAGGCTCTTTTAATCGAGATTTTTTCAAGTGAGTTTGCAAAGGGAAAAATCAAGAATTTTCGGGAGCATACGGCGAACGAGGGAAATCCCTTGTTTTAACAAGGGCGCACTTATACACCTTAACAGGTGTGTGCGCTCTGCCGAGAGCCAATGAAAACAAATCGTCATTTCCGCATTTGTTTTCATTATGGGGCAACTCTCATTTCCCCATACCCCTTTGTGCTATACGCAAAATATAATTTGCATATAGCGTCAAAACAGTTTTTGCGAAAACTGTTTTGTTGACTTGATATTTTATATCAAAACAAGTTTGACACAAAATATCAAGTATAAAAATGTGTTGTGCAAAAGTGAGAAATTTCTATCACCCCATTGTTTTAATCGGCAATGTGTGATATAATTATTGAAACAATACATACGAATTTAAGGAGGGCGTATATACTATGAAACAAATTCTTTTTAATAATTTTGTTATTTTTGTTATCCCGTTTCTTGTTGGCATACTTGCTCGCTTTTTATTCCGCAAACATTGCAAAGCGTGGCTGGTTACTGCTATTTCTATCGCTTTGACTGTTGCGGCATTTGTTGTTGAAAATACCGTAAACTCATATGGTAGTGAAAAATATGCAATTTTACTTGCAATGGCTGTATCTATGTTGATCGGTTCATTGTTGGTGGGGATAATTTTAAGAGTGATAAATCGAAAATAGCATTCGCTTTATCACCAAATGAAAATTTAATATCGCAATTCAGAGCAACTATAAAACGGTTGCTCTTTTTTGTTGCCCGAAAGGAGTAAAAACTATGGCTATTTATCATTGCAGTATAAAAATTATCAGCAGAGGCAAAGGTAAATCAGCAGTTGCAGCCGCCGCATACCGAAGCGGCGAAAAGCTGATAAACAATTATGACGGTATCACGCACGACTACACGAGGAAAAGCGGAATTGCACATACGGAAATTTTGTTACCCTCACACGCACCGCCCGACTTTCAAAATCGCTCTGCCCTGTGGAATTCTGTCGAGAAAATCGAGAAGTCCAAAAATTCACAGCTTGCAAGAGAAATTGAGCTTGCCATACCAAAAGAATTACCGCCCGAACAGCAAATTGAGCTTGTACGGGAATATGTCAAGGATAATTTTGTATCTGCCGGAATGTGTGCGGACATTGCTATTCACGATAAAAAAGACGGAAACCCACACGCCCACATTATGCTGACTATGCGACCGCTTAATGAAAACGGCGAATGGGGCGCAAAGTCAAAAAAGGAATACATCACCGACAAAAACGGTGAGCGTGTCAAGCTGAAAAACGGAAATTTCAAAACAAAAAAGGTTGATACGGTTGACTGGAACGAGCAGAGCAAGGCGGAACTATGGCGGTCAAAATGGGCGGAGCTTGCAAACAAGTATTTAGAGCAAAATTTCATTGCCGACCGAATAGACCACCGTTCTTTTGAACGGCAAGGCACGGAGCAGATACCGACCGTTCATTTAGGTGTTGCGGCTTCTCAAATGGAGCGTAAAGGCATTACCACCGAGCGAGCAAATATAAACCGTGAAATCAAGGCACATAATAAACTGCTTGCACAGATTAAGGCGAAAATCGCAAGTCTTAAAAATTGGCTTGCAGATATTTTCAAACGCAAAGAAAAACAGCCGCTGGAGCAAAACCTCATTGAGATTTTGCAGGAGCTGTCAAAGCCGCAAAAGGTAAATATGCAGTACCGAATTTACAACCCGAAAAAGCTGGCTGAACAAATACAATATTTGCAGGACAATAAGATATTCACAGTTCCGCAGCTTGATGAAACGGTTAATTCTGTCCGTAATGAATATGACAATATCCGTATCACTCTTAAAGAAGTCGAGGGCAGATTAAAAAGCCTTGCCGAGCTTGTAAAACAAGCGGAAATTTACCGCAGGCACAGAGAGTTATACAAACAATATCATTCCCTGTCGGGTAATAAAGCCGATATGTTCCGAATAAGGAATTATACCGAAATTGCCTTGTATGAAGCCGCTGAAAAATATCTCAAAGAGAATGTAAACGGCAGCACTCTTGAAGTCGGCAAATGGAAAACGGATATTGTAACGCTGACGGAGCAGAAAAACAAGTTGTATTCCGAAATGTATAAAAAGCGTGATGAATTGAAAATTGCCGAGAGTATTCAAAAAAGCGTTGATACTGTATTAAAGCGGCACACAAGAAAACGAAATATCGAGTATGAGAGATGAGCCTATCTGGGCTTATTTTTTTATACGCTGAAAGGAGGTGTTTTAGCTATGGCGATATTCAGAATTGAGAAAACGGCAAACTATACAACAATGTCAAACAGGCATTTTAAGGACAAACGGCTGTCCTTGAAATCAAAAGGCTTGTTGTCGCAAATGCTGTCCTTACCGGAGAATTGGGACTACACGCTCAAAGGGCTTGCACATATCAACCGTGAAAGCATTGACGCTATCAGAACGGCGATATGGGAGCTTGAAAAAGCCGGTTATGTAAAGCGGCGGCAGATACGGCGGTCAAACGGCAAAATGGCTGAAATGGAATATGTCATTTTTGAAATTCCGCAAAAAGCCGACGAGCCGTAGTCGGAAGTGCCGATGTTGGAAAAACCGATGTTGGATTTTCCGACATCGGTTTTTCCAACGCAATAAATAACTAATATATAAATAATATAATAAATAAAATATTTATCTGATTAAATACTTATCTTATCCTATCCTAATCATCCTTTCCTTGCGAAAGTCTGAAACGGGCAGGAACGAAACGGAGGTTTTAGAATGACTGAAACAAAAACAGAAAACGCTGCTCCGGCAGTAAAAAAGAAAATCGGCAAGACAACATACATAGTCAAGGTACATTTCAGCAAGAGTGCCACCGAAACTATGAGTGAAAAAATTGAACGAATGATACGGCAGGAAATTCAGCAGAATTAACAAAATTATCGTTTTTGCAAGAAAATGATTAAAAAGTCCTTGACAAATTGTTTCCGGTAAAACAGCGAAAAGTATTTTAATTAGCTGCGGCGCGCGCCTTGCCCCCTTTGACATTCAGGAGCTTCGGGAGATCACCTCCTATGACGAGCTGGAGCTGGACACGCTGGGCGACCGGAAAACGGCGCTGTTTATCAT
>CAKSFM010000032.1 GCA_934454525.1 uncultured Clostridia bacterium | reverse complement strand
AGCGCAGTTAATAGTTTGTCTATTAACGAGCATTTTAACGCATTATTGCGACAAATTTGCCTTTTTGAACCGCATGGAGTTCGAGTCTGTTATGCCTATAGCGCAGAACGGACAAACTGAACCCGAAGGCGTACATAGGTACTCCGAGAGGTGAAGTTTGTTCGTAGCATAAAGCGTTTTTTATAGAAATTCGTTGCATAACGAATTTCTACATTTAATTTTCCGACTGTTTATTCCGAATTTCTCTTTGCTTTATGCGTTCTGCGCATTTTGCTACAGCCCCATTATTTTGATGCTTCTTTGATTGCTTCGGTAACCGCCGTCAGGTTCTTTGTGAGCGTTTTGCAGCCGAGTCCGCTGTCGGACACGGTGTAGGAATATCGCTCGTCAATTGCGTAATAAGAAAATGTTTTTTCCTTTTTGTTCTTGAACCTGAACTTCACGGTTGCTGCCGGACTGCCCGACGGGGAAGCCTCAGCCGTGTCGGTAAACGTGATTCCGATGATCGACTGGTAAAGCCTTTTAAACGTGCTTTCGTCAAGCTTTTTGCCGTCAAGCTTGTAATCGCATTCACCCTCTTTTGAAGTATCGCCCTTAATGGAAAGCTTGTGCGCTTCTCCGCCCTCAGTAAATTCAATTTCCTTAATCGTGTCAATGTTGAATATATGAATGAATCTGTCAACATAATCCGACGCTGCTGCGGAAAGCACAATGTCATAAAAATCACACGGCGCACTGTAAACAACGGGCAGGTTTCCGCTCATCATATAAACATCGCTGCCGTTCTTGGAGCCGAGCTTAACAGTATGCTCTCCCTCGCTGTCAGTCACCGTTATAACTGCCGGACTTTGCAGTCCGTATTTGGAAAGGTCGGCAGGATTCTCTTCGGCAATCTCTGTTGCCGTGACTGCACCGAGCTTTTCAATCAGTGCGCCGACCTTGTCGGAGGACGCTTTAACAGCATGAGGATATGTCATGTTATAATCCTGAATCTGTGCAGAGGGATCATCCTTGCCCTTTTCTTCCTCAGATTTTTCAATTCTGAGTATCTCCGTGCTGCCTTTCTTAATTGAAAATGCCTTTATTGAAGTATTATCAATTGTGCAAACCGTTAAATCACGGAAGTTTTCGGGACTTTGCAGCAGCGAATCTGCCTGATAAGATGAAAGCGTATATATTGAACCGCTTTCCTTTTCCATAACGTAAATCTCGTTGTCAATTACAGCGCTCGCACCGAACAGAATCGTTTTTGTGCTGCTGTCCTTAAGATGAACGGTAACGCTGCGGTTCGGGTTGTCGAGTCCGTAATCGGCAAGGGCGTTGTTTCCCTCTTTAATTTTGCGCGAAGCGCTTATCATGGAGTATGCAGATATCGCACTGTCAAGCTTCCCCTGTGACAAAACAGCGCTGGAATAGCCGTCAATGCTGACCTTTTCGCCGTTCACAAGTGTGTAGCGGGTATCCCCGTCAGCTATATCAACGGAAGCAATATTCTCTGTTTTTTCCTCGATTATATAAACCGTTTCAGCCGTCTGCGGTTCAGTTTCGTCCTTTTTGCTTTCTTTCGGCTTCCACTTGTACGCAATAACGTATGCTCCGCATAGCACACAAAGCACAAGCACGGCAATAATCAATGCTTTTATGCTTTTTTTCATTACTTATTTCTCCTCTTGAGCCATACGAACAGACCGATAAGAATTATAACAATCGGAACAACAATCTGCAGCACAAGCATGCAAACTGCAATCTGCTGCTCTGTCATCGTCATCTGTTCGGCGCTGACCTGCTTTGCGCGGATGCCGAGATCCTCGCTTGAGCCGCAAAGGTAATTTACAGTGTTAAGTACAAAATCACCGTTAAGGTAAGCTCCTTCGCTGAGTATTCCATTCGATTCAAGTGCTGAGAGAGAGCCTATAACGACAACCGATGACGTTTTATCCCCGGTTTTTTCGGAAATCGATGCAACACTCAGAGGTCCGTATATGTCACCGTCCTCCTTGCTTATACTGGTTGATTCGAGATTAACCTTTCCGTATGATTTGTCGGAGGTGGTTAAAAGCTCTGAAACAGTTGCTGAATTTGCACTTTTGATTTTTGAAATGCTCATAGATGCCGGTGAAACGAACACACTGTCCGACTCGGCAATCTTTTTGTTTATCGCATGGTCGGAAAGCTGCGGTGCGGGAACGGGAATTCCGTTTCCAGAAGAAAGAGCCTTTGTGTCGTCTGCCTCGATAACATAATCATAGTCGAGCTTAAGTCCCCATTCTGCAAGATAGCTGTCAAGCCTTTCTGCAGGCTTCATTCCGGGACTTGCCGCAATGATAAGCTTGCCGCCCTTGTCCATGTATTTATCGATTGCGTCGCGTTCCTCCGCCGTCCAGTCAGACTGCGGTGCAAGGCTGAATAACACCGAAGCGTCGTCGGGAATTGCTTCAACCGAAAGATTCACGCTGCCGGTTGTGTATCCCTCATCCTCAAGGAGTGATGCAAGATTCGTTCCCTCATATTCACCGTGACCGCTCAGAAAATAAGCCTTAACGCCGGAAAGCTGCCCGGTGAGCTTCATAATCGCGTTTGTGACCTTGCGTTCCATGTCTATTTCAACGCTTCCGGTATAGCTGTTCTGATTGTACATCTGATCGAAGGGAACAACCTTAAAATCATCTCCCTTTGTCAGAATAACAGAGCATACCGAAGCCTGCGTTTCTCCGTCATTGTATTTGGTCATGAACGCCGGATTTGAATAAGGGTCAACATATTCAACCTTAAACTTTGAATTAAGCGCTTTATATTTTCCGAGATACTGCTTTATATAGTCAATATACTCATCGTCTGTTCCCTCCGGAATCAAAGCATATGCCTTAATTTCAGTGTCAAGGTTTTTCATAACCTCTTTTGTGCGCTGCGAAAATTCGTAAACCTTGTCCTTTGTCAAATCTATTTTCAGCGGATGCTTTTCCGTCACAACGGAAACAAGTCCGTTTACCACGAGCACACACACAAGCACAACTGCCGTGATAAGTGCACTCATCATGCTCATTTTAAGCTTTATTTTTTTCATTTTGTTTCCCCTCCTCAGCTATATCTTCTCTTGTCGATAACGCGGACTGTCAGGAAAAGGAAAACGAATATGAAGCTCAGATAGTAAATAATGTTCTGAACGTTCAGTATTCCGTCCTGAAATTCACTGTAACGGCTGAGAAGCGAAAACCAACCGAGTATTTTTCTGACAATTTCATTTTTTGCGCTCGATTCAAACCAGTTGATAAAGTAAATGAGAAGCAGGCTTGCAAATGTGAACACGCCGGCAATCATCTGGCTTTCCGTCAATGAGGAAATGAAAAGACCGATTGAGATAAATGCTCCCCAAAGAAGAATGAATCCGAGGTAAGAGCCGATAACCTCGCTCAGTGCAGGCTTGCCGAATTTGAACATGATTGCAGGGAATATGAATGACAAAACAATCGTAACCCCGAAAAATGCCATTGCCGCAAAATATTTGCCGAGCACAATTTCCGTTATGCTGACAGGTGAGGTTAAAAGCAGCTGATCGGTTTTCTTGTTTTTTTCCTCTGCAAGCAATCTCATTGTAAGCAGCGATGCAAGCAGAAGATAAATGACGTTTATATTTGAAAACATCAGTGAAATGTCCGCCTGCTGCGAACGCAGAACGCCGCTTGAAAAAAACATAGCCGCAAAGAACATGAACACACCGGCGAATATGTATCCGATGGGTGACATGAAATAGTTTTTAAATTCCTTTTTAAATATCGCGCTCATCGCCGAGCACCTCCGTTTCCTCCGCAGCTTCGCTGTCTGCGTTGTCAGTAATTTCTTCGGCAGCCGGAATTTCCGCGTTTGGATTATCAGCGGAATTTTTCCCCGTTTCTGCCGGAGATTCGGTTATCACAGGCTGAGATGTCAGCTTGATGAATATTTCTTCAAGTGTAAGTCCTGCCGGGCGAAGTCCGTAAATCGGCATCCCTGCGCGGCTGAGAGCGTCAAACAGATCCTTGCGTATGTCGCTTCCGCTCTCCTGCGTCACAATAAATTCCGCAGTGCCGCTTTCGGTCTGCGGCTCGTTTACAACGGAAACAACGTTCGGAACGGATTCAATAACGCTTCTTGCGTCTTCTTTGCCCCCGAGTACGCGCACTCTGAACTTGTCCTTGCCTCCGGCAAGCTCCTCAAGTCCCTCAATGGTGTTTTCGGCAACAATTTTTCCGTGCGCAATAATTGTGACCCTGTCGCACACTGCGCTGACCTCCTGCAGTATATGTGTACTGAGGATGATTGTGCGCTCCTTGCCGATTGCCTTTATCACGTTTCTGATTTCAACAATCTGCTTCGGATCAAGTCCGACTGTCGGCTCGTCCAGCACCAGAACCTCGGGGTCACCGATAAGCGCCTGTGCGAGTCCGACTCTCTGCTTATATCCCTTTGACAGGTTTTTAATCATTCTGCCCTGCATGTCACTTATCCGGACAAGCTCCATAACGTGTTCAATATGCGCTTTTTTGTCGTTCTTAACCTTTTTCAGGTCATACACGAACGATAAGTACTCATAAACCGTCATGTCAAAGTACAGCGGCGGCTGCTCGGGAAGATACCCGATTTTGCCCTTGATGATTTTCGGGTTCTCCAAAACATCGCATCCGCAAACCGTCACGCTGCCCTGGCTCGCGCTTATGCAGCCGGTCAGAATGTTCATCGTTGTGCTTTTTCCGGCACCGTTCGGTCCGAGAAATCCCATGATTTCTCCGCGCCTGACGCTGAATGAAATGTTGTCAAGCGCTTTGTTGCCGCCGTAACTTTTGGACAAACCGCAAATTTCGACAGCATTGTTTTCCTCCATCATATTTTCACTACCTCCCAAACAGTAAATATGCTTTAGTTGTGCAACTTTTATTATACATCTTTTTCTATGCATTGTCATTAACAATTTGTAAATTTTATAAATATTTTAAAAAGCGGCAAAATCCGTTTCCCTGTGCCGCTTCATAAGCGCTGATATGCGTGAAAGATTGTATCTTTGAACAAACACAAGCAGCATATCAAACAGTGCGATAATCAGTGATGTCAGAAAAAAAGGTAAAAAACCGTTAATCACTTTTGTCATAAGTAGGGGAACGAAGCTCAGCACTGCGCTGATTGCATGGATTATTTCCGCATCGGTCATATTGTGCGCAAGCTCGCCAAGCTTTTCGCGCCGCACCTTAAATAATGCGCGGTTATATGTCGGAACATAATTCTTGATTGTGCGGATATGCAGAAATTCGTACAATGCCGTCTCAAACCGCGAAAGTTTGAAATTCATTTTATCGTGCGCAAAACGGTTTTTTCGCAGCAGCACAACCGCACATGCCACCGTCACACGCATGAAAAAATGATAAAAAGATGTAAAAAACGTGACGGAGAGAGAAAAAAGGGCGTCAATGCGGAATCGTCCGTAAAGGGCAGAAAAAATAATTCCGAGAAAAAGAGAGCAAAACATACCGCCGCCGATAATTTTTTTCATTTTCACACCTCCGAACCTTTTTTTGTATTATACTCCCTCGCAGCGCTTTCGTCAATATTTTGTAACTGCTCCCCGGCTAAAAATGTGCAGAAAAACGTAATTTTCACTTTGTTACATTAAAAATTGCAATGCCTTTTTTCTGAGCATAATAATAAGCATATTCGGTACCACTGACAGGTTTACATTCTTTAATACCCGCCGTTCGTCTGCGCGGAATATAATAAGTGATGCAGTAAGAACTATTGTTAATCATTTCTCGATTGCGTTCAATGTATATCGCTTTGCCGGCATTTTTTATTCGTTCAGGGTAGTAGCTATCTTCGTATTTTTCCTAAAAGATATGATTTATAGACATCGTCAATATACGGAAACTCTGCCCTCACATAAATTCGTTTTATATGAGAATATTTCTTTTTTAAATTTGTAACGATGTTTAGACAAAGTTCGTTAAATTCGCTTCTGCTGCCAAATAAAAAAGTATCAACTTTTTCAGTGACAATCAGGCTTTTTATAATTTCCTCTAAATGACATACTAATTCGTCTGTAACTTTGATTTTTCTATGCCCGATAAAACAGCAGGTATTTAATTTATTAACTTTCAAAGTTCCCCCTCATTTCTAAAATGGTATTTTTATAATTATACCATCTATATTGGTGCAAATCAATAGAAATACCATTTTTAAAAGTGCGTTTTTTGCTGCTGTGTGAGTTAAAATATGATATAAGGAGGGTGGAAATTATGGATGAAAATAATATAGCCATGCGAATTGCAGAGCTGCGCACAAAGAAGAAGGTTTCCGCTCGCGAAATGAGCTTAGCAATAGGTCAGAATCCTAACTACATTAATCACATCGAAACCGGCGGCGCAGTTCCGTCACTCGCCGGATTATCCTATATCTGTGAATATCTCGGAATAACCATGAGCGAGTTTTTTGACTTTGATACACCAAATCCGGCAGAATTAAACAATATTAATAAATACCTGCGGAAATTGAATGACGAACAGCTTCAAATTGTCGAAAACCTTGTAAAAAATCTGGCTGATTAAAAATAAGGCGCTGCAAACATAAGTTTTGCAGCGCTCTTTTTTTATCTGTCACAAGTTATTAACCTGTTACAGGTACACGTGAATGAAGCGGAATGTTTTGAACAAGCCGGTCAATGCCTGTAAATATTCCGTGTCAGATAAATTTTAATTTTTTAATTGAAATATTTTACCTTGTATGGTAAAATGAAACTGAATGTAAAAAAGGAGGAGTATAAATCATGAAAAAAGCAGCGTTAATAATTTTGACGGCGTTTATCCTTACTGTCGGATTGTTTTCGGCAGTCGCCTCAGCGGAAAGGACAGAGTGGACTCCGGTGGCAATTTGCGAAAATGCAAATATGGGCGGAGATATTTTTACGATTACAAAGTGGGATATTGAAGGCTGTTATTTGCTTTCAGATGATATGCGGTATAAAAAGAACCTGGAATTCAGCGTGTATGGCTTTTTCGGAGACAGCGCATACGTACGCGGTGACATGGATTTTGTTTTATATTGTTATGATACGGCAGGAAATCATATAGATACACAATACTTCAATATCTCTGTCGATGGCGAAGATTCAAGCACATATGAGTACGGAAGATTCGTGTCGCTCGTTGTTCCGGATGTAACTGCAGCAGTGGAAATTGCCGCAAAGTTTCCCGGGTCATGGAAAAACACACTATATAGATGTGATTACCGTAACGTGTGGTCGGATGATGGCAGAGTGCTCGCAATCCCAACGCTTATGCTGCCTGTGTATGAAACCGTCGGATGGCACGGTGATGTTGTGCTGTGGGCGCTTGACGGCAGAACCATTGAGGTTCCCTATCCTGATGTGCCAAGTTATAAACAGGTCGGCTGGTACAGCTACAACGATTACCTTATTCTGAACTTTCGTGCAGATTACAGGCGAAATCTAGCCGCAAGGAATTATTCCGCTATAATGTTTGACGCCGAATCCTGCCTGTATGAACTTGAAAATACGCAATATGCCGCAGAACTTTATGCCGCAAAAACCTATGCAATGGATGAGTGGAGAAAACAGGTGAATGCACCGATTGCCGTTTATGACAGTAATGTTTACAGTTCAAACGGAAAGTCAGAGATAGCGATTACAATAAGGAATGTTTCATATAAAACGGTAAAAGCTTTCAGAATGCAGTTTGTGTGCTATGATGTATTCGGAAGAACAGAGGTTCGCGAGCAGGAATATTATGTTGAGAATACATGGTTGATGTCAGCAGAAAGTAACACTTATTTTTGGGATAAATACAGCACCGGCATTGAATATATTTCTAATCCGATAATTACGCAGGTTGTGTATTCCGACAATACCTCGTGGTACAAATAAGAGATAAAGAAAAATCAGAGCAGTCGATATATATCGCTGCTCTGATTTTGGCTTTGCCGAACCATAGAAGATATTCGTGACCTTTTTGCGAAAGAGGAGGAATGACGGAGCGTATGACTGATTTTTCTTGACAGAAAAATCGGAATGGAGCGGAGTCCATAAAAAAAGCGCCGCAGGCGCACTCGCAAAAAGGTGGCAGCGACTGTGAGCCGCGGTGAGAGCGTTTACAAGCGAACAGGCGAGCCGAGCGTGCCTTTTTGCGAAAGAGGAGGAATGACGGAGCGTGCGACTGATTTTTCTGCAAAGAAAAATCGGAATGGAGCGGAGACCATAAAAAAAAGCGCCGCAGGCGCACTCGCAAAAAGGTGGCAGCGACTGTGAGCCGCGGTGAGAGCGTTTACAAGCGAACAGGCGAGCCGAGCGTGCCTTTTTGCGAAAGAGGAGGAATGACGGAGCGTATGACTGATTTTTCTGCAAAGAAAATTAAGATTATTTCAAGAAAACCTGTAAAATAGGCACATTCAAAAGATTTTCAAAGCAAATTTTACTACTAATTTACTACTTTTGACGGAAAGACCTTTGATATAACCGTTGAAAATCATTTGAATTGCAAGTACAAAACAAAATATTTGAAAAACGGCAGATAGAAATATCTGTCTTTTTTTGTACCTTGAAATGAAAGGAATTTTGAAAAATGAAACAGAAAAATAATGAGCAGCTATGCCCTAAATGTCAGACGGGTTACGATACATATTTACTTGACAACAAAAATCCGTTCTGCCCGTACATTCATTGCCACAAAGGAACGAGCTGCGCAATGTTCAAACCGTTAAAAGAAAATACAGACCGAGAGCGTCAGGATTGATAAAAAATCCCGGCGCTTTTTTTATTTCACAGGAAAGGAGATTTTTGAAATGGCAGTTTTCAGAATAGACAAAACGCGCGACTATACCGTGATGAGCAAC
>CAKSFM010000031.1 GCA_934454525.1 uncultured Clostridia bacterium | reverse complement strand
GATAAACTATTAACTGCGCTTTTGCCTTTTCTTGCAAAAAATTTGCTCTTTTTGAACTCGCAGACCCAATGCGCCGGGAAATTTTTGTTCAGATGTTATTGCAGGGTGAAGCAAGGCTGTTGCCTTGCAAATCCCGAAAAAACGGCTGAGCGGAAATTTAACAAGCATTGGGCGCATGTGTTCGAGTCTGTTATGCCTAGGCATATCCGACTATTTTTCCGTTGTATTCAGCTGCAATATAAGGATATTTTTGCTGCACATGCTTAATCCTGCCGGCAAACTCCTCCGCAGCCGGCACGCCATCTTCAAAAGTGATTGCCGTACCGGTCACATAAGGCGCGTAAATTTCAAGCAGCTTTTCGCAGTCAGCCGTGTTCGCAAACCTGATTTTCAAACTGTCTGCCATGCTTTTCATCTCCGTAAAATTGATTATAAAAATAATACAACGCCCGGTGAGCGATGTCAATACGAAAAGCATAAAATATGCGGATATTGTGCAAAAAAAAGTTGAAACCGATTCACATTTATGCTATAATAAATCAGATGTAGTATTTCGCATATTCTTAATTTTATTTTGAAACTGATGAAGGGTGGGGAATGACCGTGCTTGAAAAGGAATGGATTTTCCTTGATAAAAATATTGACATGGCGCAGGCCGAGGCATATTCGGAGCTGTTTGAAATTCCGCTGATTGTTGCTAAAACTCTTCTGAACCGCGGACTGACGAATGCGGCAGATGCAAAGAGATTTATAGATAAGGATTTGAACAGCTTTTATTCACCGATGCTTCTCCGTGATATGGACAAGGCGGTTGAACGCATAAGAAAGGCGATAGAAAACAAGGAACGCGTAACCGTTTACGGTGATTATGATGTTGACGGAATAACATCGACCGCGCTTTTGATAAGCTACCTGCGCTCATGCGGAGTGGAAGCGTCGGCATATATTCCCGACCGGCAGGATGAGGGATACGGGATAAATATGGGAGCCGTTAAAAAGATAAAAGACAGCGGCGCAGCGCTGATGATAAGCGTTGACACGGGAATAACGGCAGTGGCAGAAACGGAGTACGCAAAAAGTCTCGGAATCGATGTGATAATAACAGACCATCACGAATGTAAGGACAAGCTGCCGGAGGCGGTTTCCGTTATCAATCCGAAAAGACCGGACTGCGAGTACCCGTTTAAGGACCTTGCCGGTGTGGGTGTTGCGTTCAAGCTGGTGTGCGCGGTCAGCGGCAAGCCGGAATGTGATATCCTCGAAAGATATTCAGATCTCGTTGCTCTCGGAACGATTGCCGATGTTGTACCCCTGCGCGATGAAAACAGGATTATAACCGCCGCCGGAATTGATAAGCTGGCGAAAAATCCGAACGTTGGGCTGGCGGCAGTGATTTCCTCGCTCGGAATAAAACCCAAGTGGAACAACTGCGCTGTTGTGAGCTATTCGATTGCACCGCGGCTCAATGCCGCAGGCAGAATGTCAAACGCTATGACGGCAGTAAACCTCCTTCTGACAAATGATCCCTTAGAGGCGGAGCAGCTTGCCGTTAAGCTTGATGATGAGAACAAGCGCCGCCAGGAGGAGGAACGGCATATCTATAACCAGGCGGTTGAAATGATAAACAAGTGCGATATTTCGGATAAAAAGGTTATTGTGCTTGCAAAACGCGGATGGCATCACGGAATAATCGGTGTTGTGGCTTCAAGAATATGTGAGCGGTATAACAAAACGTGTATTCTGATTTCAATTGAGGATGATTGGTGCAAAAGCTCCGGCAGAAGCATTGAGGGCATCAATCTGTTTGACGCACTCGGCACATGCTCCGACATTCTGGAGAAGTTCGGCGGTCATGCATATGCCGCAGGTTTTCTCATAAAGGAGCAGTATATCCCGGAACTTGACAGGCGCCTGAATGAATATGCCGAAAAGAATGACCATTCTCCGGAAAAACCGCAGCTTTTAATAGATTCGGAGATTTCCGTGTATGATATTAATGCGGCGGATGTGAAAAAAACAGCGCTGCTCGCTCCCTACGGTGCGGGAAACCATGTGCCGGTGTTTGCGCTGCGCGGAGCAAGAATTCTGGACATAAAAACCCTGTCGGACGGGAAACACTGCCGCATACTTGCGGAAAGCCGCCGCAGAGTTGTTGAAGCGATTGCTTTCGGTGCCGGTTCGCTTGTTGATGAATATTTTGCAGGCGATGTTGTTGACCTTGCCGGGGAGCTTAATATAAACCTTTATAACGGGCAGACGCGGCTTCAGATAATCCTCTGCAATATCCGTTTTTCGAAGAAGCTTCCGGAGGACGTTTTGCCCGACCGCAGGGACTTTGTGGATATTTACCGGTATCTTAACAGAAAAGGCAGCAGGAGCGTGGACGCTGTGCATATAACCAAGCGGCTTTATGCGCTGACGGGCAGGCGCATCACGCGTGACAAGCTGATAAACACGCTGCGCGTTTTCAGCGATGTCGGAATACTCCGGTATCATCTGCTCGGAGATGTTGTTCAAATTACAATGCTTGAAACGGAAAAGGGCAAAAAAATTGCCATAGATAAAAGCAAGGAATATCAGAAAATACGCGAGGAGGCAAAAAAACTCCTTGACTGACACAAACAGGGTGGTGACTGCAATGGAAGAAGATTTTGAACTCTTAATGTCAAAAATACGGAAATATAATAAAAATGCAGACCGTGACGAGGCAAGGCTTCATGAGGCATATATGCGCTGCAAGCAGGAACATTCCATGCAGCACCGCCATTCCGGCGAGCCGTACTATAAGCATCCGTTTGAGGTTGCGTGCATACTTGCCGATATTGAACTTGATACGGAAACAATTATCGCCGGTCTGCTTCACGATGTTATTGAGGACACTCCGTTCGGGTATGAACAGGTGAAAAACGAATTCGGCGAGCAGGTGGCAATGCTTGTTGAGGGCGTGACAAAGCTTGATAAAATCAAATGCATTTCCAAGGAGGAGGCACATATCGAGAACCTCCGCAAAATGTTTTTTGCAATGGCAAAGGATATCCGCGTTGTGCTGATAAAGCTTGCCGACAGGCTGCATAATATGCGCACTCTTAAACATATGAAACCGGAAAAACAGCTTGAAAAGGCAAAGGAAACGCTTGATGTGTATGCTCCGCTGGCACACAGACTCGGTATTTCAAAAATTAAAATTGAGCTTGAGGATCTTTCGCTTAAGTATCTTGACAGCGTTGCATATCACGAAATTGCGGACGGACTTGCAAAGAAGCAGTCCGAGCGCGATGCATATGTGCAGAACGTGCGCTCCGTTATCGATGACAAGATGAAAGAAATGGGAATAAGCTGCCATATTGAAGCGCGGGCAAAGCATATTTACAGTATATTCCGCAAGATGTATAACCAAAATAAAACGCTTGATGAAATATATGACCTTTTCGCCGTGAGAATAATCGTTGACACAGTTGCGGAGTGCTATGCGGTGCTCGGAATTGTGCATGAGGAGTATAAGCCGATGCCGGGACGGTTTAAGGATTATATTGCAATGCCGAAGCCGAATATGTATCAGTCGCTGCACACAACTGTTATCGGACCGGACGGGCAGCCGTTTGAAATTCAGATACGAACGTGGGAAATGCACCGCGTTGCAGAGCGCGGTGTTGCGGCGCACTGGAAATATAAAGAGGGCAAATCAGCCGATGGGAAAAATCTTGAATGGGTAAATCAGCTGCTTGAAATTCAGAGCGAGGCTGTTGACCCTGAGGATTTCATGCGTACGCTGAAAATTGATATGTTTGCGGACGAGGTGTTTGTGTTCACTCCGCGCGGCGATGTTATCAGTCTGCCGGCAGGCGCAACCCCTGTTGATTTTGCGTTTTACATTCATTCGGCAGTCGGCTACAGAATGACGGGCGCAAAGGTCAATTCGCGCATCGTTCCGCTTGATTACAAGCTTCAGAACAGTGATATTGTTGAAATAATAACTTCGGGTGCGGCAAAGGGTCCGAGCATGGACTGGCTCAAAATGGTGAAAACGAGCACTGCGCGCAACAAAATCAACGCATGGTTCAAAAAAGAAAACCGTGAGATTAATATATCACGCGGCAAGGAAGCGGTTGAGCGCGAGCTTAAGCGGCTGTCACTGACCGCGGCGCCGCTTTTCAAAAGCCAGTATCTTGACCCGATGCTTAAGCGCTATGGTTTTGCAGGCATAGATGAAATGTATGCCGCTATCGGCTTCGGCGGAATAACGGCGGCAAAGGTTATTGCGCGCCTGCGTGACAGCTATGCTTCGGAGCATAAGGAGGAGGCTGCGCGCATTGCGGCGCACAATCCGTCCGCAGGCAAAAAGTCGAATCCGTCCGGCGTGGAGGTGCGCGGAGTTGATAACTGCCTTGTGCGCCTTTCGCGCTGCTGTAATCCCGTTCCGGGTGACGACATTATCGGATTTATCACGCGCGGCAGGGGTGTAAGTGTTCACAGGCGCGACTGCGTAAATGTTCAGCCGGAAAACCTCACCGATGATATGCGCGAAAGAATGATAGAATGTAACTGGCTTGACGATGTTTCGAGCAGCTTCAACACCGAGCTGAGTATTGAATGTGTGAATCGTTCGGGTATTCTGTCGGATGTTATCGGAGTTATTGCCGGCGAAAAAATGAATCTTATTGCCGCAAATGCAAGGGTTATTAAGGACAGAACGGCGCATATCGACATAACGGTTGAGGTTGAAAGCAAGCCGCAGATTGACCTGCTGATTAAAAAGCTGCACCGTGTGCCGGGAATTTATGATATAAAGAGAACAATTCAGTAGGGAAGGACAAAACTGATGAATGTGAAATGTATCCAAACAGGGCAGCTTGATGTAAACTGCTATATACTGACCGATGGGAAAAATGCTGCCGTTATTGATCCCGGCGGCGATTGCGGGCGTATTCTCGCAGCGCTCGGTGATGCGGTGCTTAAGATGATTCTGCTCACGCACGGGCATTTTGATCATACGGGCGCGGTTGCGGAGCTGGCGGAAAAAACAGGCGCGGAGGTGTATATTCATAAGGCTGACGAACCGATGCTGACGGATAACAAAAAAAATCTGTCGTTTCTGACGGGAATTCCGCCCAAGCCGTGCAAGGCAACGGCATATCTTGAGGATATGCAGAAGCTCACGATCGGGGATTCGGAAATAACAGTTTATCACACCCCCGGTCACAGCGAGGGCAGCGTATGCTTTTTTTGCGGCGGATGTCTGTTTGACGGCGATTTGCTGTTCCGCGGCTCAATCGGGCGGTTTGACCATGGCGATATAGGCAAGGAGCTTGCATCGCTTAAAAGACTGATGGACACCTTTGCGGATGATGTGCGCGTTTGCCCCGGTCACGGTGATGAAACGACAATCGGAACGGAGCGCCGCGAAAATCCGTATATAATAAATCACGTGAACTGAGGCGGCGGCATGAAAGCAGTAACAAACGGTCATGAATGTGAGGACGCTGTCCGCCAGGTAATACAGCTGTTTTTTAATATTAATGATGATATAACGGTTTTTTCGGATTTTGAAAGCTGCCCCGGCGGCTTTTGCGCAAGGGCGGCGGTTGTGCTGCCAAGCGGAAGAAAAGGCACGGGAGAGTATGCCGCGCACTCTGCCGCATCAAAGCGTGAAGTAAGCGACGCGGTGAAAAAATCGGTTTTTTCGGCTTGCAGGCAGCTTTCGGACATCCCTGCGCCGTGGGGGATTTCAACGGGAATCCGCCCGGCAAAAACGGCGCGGCAAATGATTGACGGCGGCTTTTCCGACAGTGAAATACTTGATTATATGAAACGCGAACTCTGGATTTCCGATAAAAAAGCGCAGCTTGCACTTGAGGTTGCAAAAAATGAAGAAAGACTCCTTTCGGAAATGCTTCCGCAATCGGTAAGTCTTTATATCGGGATTCCGTTTTGCCCGACGCGCTGCGCATACTGCTCATTTGTATCACAGGCAATCGGATTTAACAAGAAATTTATCCGCCCGTATGCCGATGCGCTCGTAAAGGAAATCCGAAAGTGCGGCGAGCTTGTTAAAAAGCTCGGTCTGACGGTTGAAACGCTCTATCTCGGCGGCGGAACTCCGACATCCGTTCCGCCCGATGTGCTGGACAGCATTTTACAAGCCGCAGCGCGGGAGTTTGATTTGTCCGCTTTGCGCGAATTTACTGTTGAAGCCGGGCGCCCCGACACATTCAGTGAGGAAATGCTCGATGTTCTGGAGAAAAACGGCGTTGACAGAATCAGCATAAATCCGCAGACAATGCACGATAAAACACTTGAACTTATCGGCAGAAAGCACACCGCTGCGGACACTGTCCGTGCTTTTGATATGGCTCGGCGGAGGAAAGCTTTCAGCATCAATGCCGATCTGATTGCCGGACTTCCCGGCGAAACGGCGGCAGATTTCCGCGAATCGCTCAACCGCGTGACGGAGCTTTGCCCCGATGCGGTTACTGTGCATACAATGTATTTAAAGCGCGCCGCAAGGCTGATTGATGAATTTGAAAGATACCGCTTCACGAATGTGACGGCAGAAATGACTGACTATGCGTTTGAAGCGCTTCATGCGGCAGGTTTTTTGCCGTATTATATGTACAAGCAGAAAAACACGCTCGGGAATCTTGAAAACGTCGGTTATGCAAAACAGGGTCATGAAAGCCTTTATAATATTTATATTATGGAAGAGGTTCAGAGCATTTTTGCAATGGGCGGCGGCGCATCGTCAAAGATAGTCATGGGTGACAGGATCGAGAGAATTTTCAATCCCAAGGACGCCGCCGACTACACGCGGCGCATTGATGAAATAATTGAAAAAAAGAATATAATAGAGGATTATCTCGGATAGTATCGAAAGCGGTGAATTTCCATGAATAATTATCCGCAGGATGAATATTTTAATAGCGAATGTCTTAAAACGGCAGAAAAATCGCGCCTTGCAAGAGAGCGCAATTTTATTCAGCACGGCTCGACAAGCTGCCTTATGCACAGCATTGCAGTGGCTTATTTCAGTTATAAAACGGCGAAAAAACTGCGTTTTATCCGTTTTTCGGACGGGGAGCTTATCCGCGGCGCATTGCTGCACGATTATTTTCTTTATGACTGGCACATTCCCGACAAGGCGCATCGCTGGCACGGATTTTTTCATCCGGGCAAGGCGCTTGAAAATGCAAAGCGTGACTTTCGTCTGACAAAACGTGAGAAAGACATAATCGAAAAGCATATGTTCCCGATGACGCTTTATCCGCCAAAGTGCCGCGAATCGGCGCTCATATGCATTATGGATAAGGTATGCTCAATTTACGAAATATTCGCTGTATATAAAAACAAGCGCGTTATAAGTGCATATAACGCTGTAATTCATCAGAGCGGAGGTAATTAACGATGATTTCGCTTACGATTGACGGAAAAAGCATAGAGCTTAAGGATGGTACAACGGCAATAGGGTATGTGCGTGAAAACGGACTGGAAGGCTCCGTTCTGGCGCTCAAGGTCAATAATGAAATTGCGCCGCCCGACCGTGTTCTGCAAAACGGTGATAACGTTTCATTTCTCACAATTGCAACGGACGAGGGGTATCTTATATACAAGGAGTCGCTGATTCTGGTTCTTCTTTATGCAGCTGAGCTGATTTACGGCTGCGAACCGGTTTATGTCCGTCAGTCGGTAAATAAATCAACGTATTTTGAAATTCACGGTGATGAGCGCAAAAAAACGGAAATTGCTGCGCAACTCCGGGAAAAGATGCGCGATATTATTGCTTCGGATGAGAAAATTGAGCAGATGAGCGTCCGCCGCGGTGAGGCCGCGCGGATATTCGCAGCCTGCTCCATGGAGGAAAGAGCGGCAGAGATCGACGCGCTTCCGTCCGAGTGGGTGAAGCTTTGCAAAACCGCGGACAGATATCATCTCACATATCAAAGTCCGGCGTACAGCACTAAAAGTGTAAGCAATTTTGATATAACGCCGTATGATGACGGATTTCTGCTCAGGTATCCCACAAATTATACGAAAACAGAAATTCCGCCGATGCGCACGGGGAGGAAAATTCACCGTGCCGTTGAGGAATACCGCGACTGGATAACAACAATCGGCGCAGGTGATATATTTGCGCTTAACAAATATGTGCGCGAGGGGCGCGCCGCAGAACTGGTGAACCTTTCGGAGGGACTTCACGAAAAGCGCGTCAGCAAAATTGCCGATGATATAAAGAACAACAAGGATATTAAAATAATTCTGATTGCCGGTCCGTCATCATCGGGGAAAACAACCTTTGCCAACAGGCTTTGCCTGCACCTTAGGATAAATCATCTTGAGCCGGTGGTCCTTTCGCTCGATAATTATTTTGTTGACGATGAGCATATGCCGCGCGATTCAAAGGGCGAAATGGATTATGACCATGTTGACACGATTGACCGCGAACTTTTTAACGACCATCTGACGCGCCTTGCCGCAGGGGAAGCCGTCACCGTTCCGCGCTACGATTTTAATCTTCGCCGCCGCGTTGACGGGGAAACAATCCGCCTCAGTGAGGGCAATGTTATAATTGCGGAGGGGATTCATGCATTAAACGAACTTCTGACAAGCGGCGTTCCGAAAAAGAACAAGTACAAAATTTATCTCAGCGCGCTTACAAGCCTGTGCCTTGATGAATACAATGCGTTTTCACCGACAGATAACAGACTGCTGCGCCGCATTGTGCGCGATGCGGCTTACAGAAACACGAGCGCGGATCTGACGCTCGCTCTTTGGAAAAACGTCAGAAAAGGCGAACAGAAATATATATTCCCGTTTGAGGATGAGGCTGACGAGGTGTTCAACTCCTCGCTTGTGTATGAGCTTTCCGTTCTGAAAAAGCCTGCCGAGGCTCTTTTGGCAACCGTGCCGAAAACCTCTCCGCACTTCAGCCGTGCGGCGCGCCTTGCAGAGCTATTAAGTTATTTTGAGCCGCTTGATCCGTCGCCTGTGCCGCCAACATCAATTATCCGCGAATTTATCGGCGGCAGCACAATCGTGCAGTAAGAAAAATAGAGGCTGTGGCTAAAGTCAATTGACTTTAGCCACAGCCTCCGCTTTTTCAAGGGGATAGGAAAAAAGCTTTGGAATTAACAAACTGAGCCAAAGCGTTAGGTTCGGGTTGAGGCATAAGGAACCCGAGCACATGCGCCCAATGCTTGTTAAATTTCCGCTCATCCGTTCTTTCGGGATTTG
>CAKSFM010000030.1 GCA_934454525.1 uncultured Clostridia bacterium | reverse complement strand
ATGCATAATTCTTTTTTCATATTGTCGCGCATTTCAACGGTAAGTATTTCTCCGTTATAGCAATCCATTATCGGTGAAATATATAATTTGCCGTCTAAACATTGAACCTCTGTAATATCTGTTAATAGTTTTTTTACAGGTTTATCTGCCGTAAAATCACGTTTTATTAAATTTTCTTTATCCTGTATCTCTGTGCTTGCCTTTGTTATACCGTGCGGCTTCCTTGCTTTGTGGATTAAATTTCCGTCTTTCATGGCACGGTATACGGTATTTCGGCTCACTTTAATCCCGCGTATTTCTAATGCTTTATGTATGCGGTCATATCCGTAATTCGCATTATCCGGATGTTCGGATAAGATTTCATTTATTTTGACCAGAAGAAGATGACGTTTGGAAGGCTTGTCCTTGTTTTTCAGCCACCTGTAATATCCGGATTCGCTGATTTTTAAGACTTTGCACATTAATTTTACTGCGTATCTATTTTTGTATTTCAAAATAAATATATGCCTTTCAGCTGTTTTTACCTCTTCCGGTCTTTTGCGAAAAAACCGAGAGCATCCTTTAATATTTCATTTGCTTGACGAAGCTCTGCGTTTTCACGTTCAAGCTCGCATATTTTTGCATTAGCTTCATTTTCTGTCAGAACCACAGTATGCTTTTTTGCATACTTACGAGCTTTTCTCCAATCCGCAAGCGTGTAGTATTGCAATCCTAATTGCAGTGCTGCCTTCTTGACTCCTATTTCATCGGACAGTTTTAACGCTTCCTCTTTAAATTCTTTGCTGTACTTTGACATTTTCTTTCCCTCTTTCTGATTTATTATATCAGATTTTTGGGTGTTTGTCGACTCTATTTATATTATACCACTCCAGTATTAGGTGTTATGAGATTCACCCTTTACAGTATAACTCCTACCACAACAAGGATATAAATTCAATAATTTAATGAAAATTAGTTAAAAAAGAAATTCCGCAAGACTTTTTAGTCTTACGGAAATAACATCTTTATTGAAGCCGTGCTTTTGCACTACTGTTTTTTAGTTTTCGTCAAGGATATATTCAAGTATTGCCTTAAGCTCCTCCTTAGCGTCCGTGACGGCATCGGTGAGCTGCCTGTTCGGGCGCGTCTGAAGCGGCGCGGTATTAATTGCGGCAAGCGCGTTATAAACGGCAGCGCTGTAAAGCTGCGCATTTTCATCCGCCGGAGAAGCCGCGCCGCCGAGACCGCGTTTGCAGTCCTCAAGCAGTGTTATCGCATTATCCTCCGACATGGCGAGCGCGATTATTGCGCGCTCCATTTTGTCAATATGCTCACGGAGAAGCTCCTGTGTGCTTTTCAAGTCAATCACCCCTAAATATTGCCGAGCTTTTTCAGCTTGCGTATGTCGCTGCCCAGAAATTCCAGCATTCCGAAGCTGCCGCTTATGCGCGACGCAATCCTGTCGGTATAAATTTTTGCAAGCATTGCGCGGTTCAGATTCGTTGATATTATCATTTTGCGCCCCGAAAGCAGGCGGCTGTTGATTATGCCGAACAGCTCCGCGCAAGTAAACTGCGTCACAAATTCGCTGCCGAGATCGTCCAGAATTAAAAGCTCACATTCGGAAATTTTATTTACAATATAGTCCGAGCGCTCCGAAACTTCGCGCCCGAAGTGCATATCCTCAAGAATCGGGAAAAGCGCGTTGCTGCTGACATAAAGCACGTCAACGCCTTTTTCAAGCAGCGCATTTGCGATGGCGGAGGAAAGAAAGGTTTTCCCAAGACCGCAGCCGCCGCAGAAAAGAAGATTATCCGTGCGGTTTCTGAAATCGCGGACAAATTCCTTACATTCGTTTAAAATGGCGCTCATATTTTCGCGCGGAGAGCAGCCGTATTCCTCAACATATTCATCGCTGTAATAATCAAGGCTGAACTTGTCAAATGTCTGGTCTGCGAGCGCTTCGGAAAGATTCGCTTCACTGAGGGCAAAACGCGTCATTTCGCGCGTCATGCACGTGCAGAGCTTCCCGTCCGCAAAGCCAGTGTCACTGCAGAGAGGGCAGTGGGGGGCAGGGTCAAGATAGTCCGCCGCGTATCCGTTTTCGGCGAGCAAACGGTTGCGTTCCTCGATATAACGCTTGTTTTCCTCCATAATTCCTGCCGCAGCGCTTATTTCGCTGCATTTTCCGTCCGCAATGGCGCGCAGCATTCTTATCCCGTAGCGGTCAAGCTCGGATTCAATCTCAAAAATGCGCGGAACGCGCGAAAAAACCTCGTTTTTGCGCCTGTTAAGCTCTGCTTCGCGCTTTGCTTTGCGTTCTGCAACTATTTTTGCGGCACGCGTATACAGCGATTCCGCCATGCATATCACCCCTTTTAATTTGTGCAAAATTGCGTAAAACGCAATGACAAAAAACTGCCGTATTCCTATTTCATGCAGGCAATCTTTTATAATAAGCTTTTTTACATACGGTTTTTCTGCTTTTCAAGTCTCATTCTGCGTTCAATCGCAGCCATATCGTCCAGCTCATAGCTGCCCTGATGTGTGCTCTTGCGCACGGACGGCTTTGCCGGATCCTTTTGCTCGAGCTGCGCGGCGGTTTTAATCCCTTTGTCATGCCATGACCGCAGAATCGTGTTCATATAAGGCAGCGAAAGCTTTCCGGTGTTATTCACGGTTCGCTCAAACGCCGCTTTTATCATCGTTTCGCTCATATTAAGCTCGGAAACCCATGAGGATATGTATTTTGCTTCGGAAGTTGACAGCGCCCTGTCAATCCCGAAGATTTTTTTGCATTTATTCTGCATTCTGTTTTCCTTGGCGGCTCTGTTTATTATTTTCCCTGCCGCGGCAAAATCAACACCCTGCTCGTGCCAGCTTTCGGCGACCTTGTCAATATATGCAAAGCTCGTTTTTTCTATGGATACGCAGTATTCAAGGAGCGAAAGAACCAGTTCGCCGCTCATTGCGTACCAGTCCATATAATTGTAAATGGCAGTTATTTCGCGCTGCGACAGCGTTTTTTTCAAAATTTGTTCAGCCATAGAAATAGTATCCCTGATTTGCGGATTAATTTTCATTGCCGCGGAAACGTCGCTCATGGTTGCGCGCTTGTGCTGCGGTTTTTCCTCAGCAGGTGCGGCAGCATTTTCATCGGAGGTTTTCTTTTTCGGCGGCTCTTCGGAGTCTGTAATAACAGGTTCGAATATAAGCCTGTCTTTTCCTGCCGTGCTCACAAGTCCGACTTTTTTCCAGTAACGCCATGCCTTTGTAACATCCGTTTCAAGAATGTCAAGCGCTTCGGCAATGGACGCGTTTGTAACATCTGCGTCAGGCTCACAGCATTTTGCAAGACCGTAAAGATAAACCTTAACATAGGTCGCATTGGCGTTTATCATATATTTATTTATAAATTCAACCGGAACGGGAACACTCATCTGCCGGTTCGAGAAAGTTGCCATGTAAATTCCAGCTTTCTTTGAATCTTTTATTTATTATAACATAAAAATACAAGGATGTACAGCTTTTTAGAATATCAGCATGAAAAAAGGTTTTTCAGCTTATATCGGTAAGCTCGATATAATCCTTTCCGTGTTCTGCAATAAAATCCTTTCTTCCCTGAAGATTGTCTCCGAGAAGCAAATCAAATACCTGCGCCGTTTTCTCAGCCTCATCGGGCATAACCTTTATCAGGCGGCGCGTTTCGGGATTCATTGTCGTTTGCCACATCATGTCGGGTTGATTTTCGCCGAGACCCTTGCTGCGCTGAATCGACACGCCTTTTTCCGGCAGCTTTGCAAGAATTTCCGTCTTTTCCTTTTCGGTATACGCAAAGTAGGAAACATCCTTGTAAACTATTTCAAACAGCGGAGATTCCGCAATAAAGACCTTTCCCTCACGGATAAGCGTGGGCACAAGGCGGTAAAGCATGGTGAGTATCAGTGTTCGTATCTGGAATCCGTCAACATCGGCGTCGGTGCAGATTATTATCTTATCCCAGCGCAGGTTTCCGATATCGAAGGAGTTTACGTCCTTATTATGCTTTGAGTTAATTTCAACTCCGCAACCCATAACCTTAAGCAGGTCTGTTATAATATCGTTTTTGAAAACCTTCTGAAAGTCCGCCTTAAGGCAGTTGAGAATTTTTCCGCGGACGGGAATTATCGCCTGAAAATCCGCGTCACGCCCGAGCTTGCAGGCGCCGAGTGCACTGTCGCCCTCAACGATATAAAGCTCGCGGCGCGAAATGTCCTTTGTGCGGCAGTCAACAAATTTCTGAACGCGGTTCGTAACATCAATGCTGCCCATCAGCTTTTTCTTCATGTTTGTGCGTGTGCGTTCCGCCGTTTCACGGCTGCGCTTGTTTAGCAGAATCTGATTGCACACACGCTCCGCCTCGGGGCGGTTTTCGATAAAGAATATTTCAAGATTATGCTTAAGAAATTCCGTCATCGCTTCCTGAATGAATTTGTTCGTGATGCTTTTCTTCGTCTGATTTTCATAGCTTACTACGGTTGAAAAGCAATTTGTGACAAGCACAAGACTGTCCGATATATCATTAAAGGTTATTTTTGCTTCATTTTTCGTATACTTGTTATTCTGACGCAGATAGGAATCAACGGCGCTCACAAACGCGCTTCTTGCCGCCTTGTCGGGTGCGCCGCCGTGCTCAAGGAAGCTGGAGTTGTGATAGTATTCGATGAGCTGAATATCGTTTGAAAATGTCCATGCGGCGCTGAGCTTAACCTTATAATCTTTCATATCGGCACGGTCGCGCCCGACGCGCTCACCCTCGTAAAAGGCGGTACCGCAGAGCCTTTTTTCGTTGTCGGGGCAGATTTCGTTGATATAGTCTACGATTCCGTTTTCGTAACAATACTCGAATTTTTGAACGCCGCCGCTCTCGTGATATGTGAGCTTGAATGTGATTCCGGCGTTGACAACCGCCTGCCTTTTAAGCGATTCGCAGAAAAACTCAACGGGAATATTAATATCGGTGAAAACCTGCAAATCGGGGCGCCATTTGATAACGCTGCCCGTGCTGCGGTACTTTTTTTCTTCCTTGTAAAGTCCGCCGACGTTTTCTCCCTTTTCGAAATACAGCTTATGCTCATAGCCGTCGCGGCACACTGTTACATCCATGTATTCCGCGCTGTACTGCGTTGCGCAAAGTCCGAGTCCGTTAAGACCGAGCGAGTACAGATAGCTTTCACTTTCGCCCTTGTCATATTTTCCGCCTGCATAAAGCTCGCAGAACACAAGCTCCCAGTTGTACTTTTCCTCTTTCGGATTCCAGCCAAGCGGGATTCCGCGCCCATAGTCCTTAACTTCAACGGAATTATCCGTAAAGCGCGTGACCTCGATAACCTTTCCGTAGCCTTCCTTTGCTTCGTCTATTGAATTGGATATTATCTCAAAAACGCTGTGCTCGCAACCCTCGATTCCGTCCGAGCCGAATATAACTCCGGGGCGCTTGCGCACACGGTCGGCGCCCTTAAGCGCCGTTATGCTTTCATTTCCGTAATTCTTCTTTGCCATTTTTCCCTCCGGTTTAATCAGTCCGCAAGCTGTGCCGCGCGAACAGTATTTTTCATAAGCATCGCAATCGTCATCGGACCGACGCCGCCGGGTACCGGCGTTATTGCGGAGGCTTTTTTGCTCACTTCGTCAAAATCAACATCGCCGCAGAGCTTTCCGTCAACCCTGTTCATGCCGACATCAATTACAACCGCTCCGTCCTTTACCATATCGGCGGTAATAAAGTGCGGCTTTCCGACTGCCGCAACAAGTATGTCGGCACGGCGGCATACCTCGGCAAGATTTTTCGTGCGGCTGTGGCAAATCGTCACAGTGCCGTTTTCATGCAAAAGAAGCATTGCCTGCGGCTTTCCGACAATATTGCTGCGCCCGACAACAACACATTCCTTTCCGCTTACTTCAATTCCCGTCAGATGAATCAGCTCCATAACGCCGGCAGGCGTACAGGGAAGAAAATCATAATCGCCGATCATTATTTTTCCCACATTGACGGGATGAAATGCGTCAACATCCTTGCGGTGATCGATTGCAAGCAGCACCTTTTCGCTGTCGATTCCTTTCGGGAGAGGCAGCTGAACCAGAATTCCGTGTATGTCACTGCGCTTGTTAAGTGAAGCTATCAGCGAAAGCAGCTCATCTTCGGTTGTGCTTTCGGGAAGAGCGTGTTCCTCGGAATAAATTCCGCAAACTCCGCATGCCTTTTTCTTGTTATTAACATAAACCCTGCTTGCAGGGTCGTCCCCGACAATAATGACGGCAAGTCCCGGTTTAATGCCTTTTTCCTTTATTTCCTCTGCCAAATCCTCCTTTATTTTTGCTGACAGTGCCTTTCCGTCTAAAATCTGTGCCGCCATGTTCATTTCTCCTTTCGGGTTTTATTAAGCAGCCGCTGCCGAAACCAATCAGGTCGGTACGCTTGGCGCGGATCAGCGCTTCGCGCACAAGCGGTCTGTTTTCGGGCCGCGATGACTGCAATAGAGCGCGCTGCATTGCCTTTTCATGGCTGCTGCGCGGTACATATACCTTTTTCATTGTTCTCGGGTCGATACCCGTGTAAAACATCGCTGTTGAAAGCGTTCCCGGGGTGGGGTAGAAGTCCTGCACCTGTTCGGGGCGGATATTGTGCTGCCTGAGATACAGCGCAAGCTTTATCGCATCGTCAAGTGTGCTTCCCGGGTGGCTTGACATAAGGTATGGAACAAGATACTGTTCTTTTCCTATCTCTTTATTTATACTGTAAAACTTATTGCTGAATTTTTCATAAATCTTAACGCCGGGTTTTCCCATATACCGGAGAACATTGTCCGATATATGCTCGGGCGCAACTTTAAGCTGACCGCTGACATGAAACCTGCAAAGCTCGCGGAAGAATTCATCATCCTTATCGGCGATGAGGTAATCGTACCTTATTCCGCTGCGTACAAATACCTTTTTAACTCCGCGAATCTGCCTCAGCCGGCGCAAAAGTTCAAGATAATCGCGGTGATCAACCTCCGCGTTCGGACAGATATTCGGGTAAAGACACTGGCGGTCGCGGCAGGTGCCTTTTGTCAGCTGCTTTTGGCAGGCAGGTTTTCGAAAATTGGCAGTCGGACCTCCGACATCGTGAATATACCCCTTAAAATCGGGGTCATAGACAAACTTTTCAGCTTCCGCCAAAATTGAAGCATGGCTGCGCGACTGAATCACTCTGCCCTGGTGAAATGTCAGTGCGCAGAAAGAACAGCTGCCGAAGCAGCCGCGCGATGAGGTAATTGAAAACTTAACCTCCTCAAGCGCCGGAATACCACCGGACTCATCATATGACGGATGCGCGGCGCGCATATAACCGAGAGAATACACACGATCCATTTCCTTTTGTGAGAGCGGAAGCGCCTGGCGGTTCTGAACAAGGTATTTATCGCCGCATTTCTGTGCAAGAGTATTTCCGCGCACCGCGTCCTGCTCGTAATACTGAATCGCGGCGGCGCGCGCATATGCCTCCTTATCCGATGAAACCTCTTCAAAAGAGGGAAGCTCAACCGCATTTTTCGGACATTTATCAGAGATATAGCAGGTTCCGCGAATGTTTGTTATGTGCCGCGGAGGAATACCATCGGCAAGTTTGTCCGCAATTTCAATAACCGAGCGTTCGCCCATTCCGAAAGATATTAAATCGGCGCCGGAATCGAAAAGTATACTTTTCATAACGCTGTCGCTCCAGTAGTCATAATGAGCGAAACGGCGCAGACTTGCCTCCGTTCCGCCGATTATGATTGGCATATCATCGCCGAAGGCGCGGCGCACAAGCTTTGAATAAGCGATTGTGCATCTGTCGGGGCGCAAACCGCTGCGCCCGCCGGGAGAATATACGTCACTGCTGCGCTTTTTTTTCGCAGCAGTGTAATGGTTAACCATTGAATCTATAACTCCACCGGATATAAACACCCCCAGCCGCGGAATACCGTAGCGTTCCATTGCTTTAACATCGTTTGGTGCAGGCTGAGCGCAGATGCACACCCGATATCCCTCACTTTCAAGCAAGCGAGACAAAATTGCCATGCCGAATGACGGGTGGTCAACGTATGCATCGCCTGAGATAAAAAGGAAATCATAGTAATCCCAGCCGAGCCTGTTCATATCCTTTTTTGAAACGGGCAGAAAATCGTATTTCATGGTTCTAACTCCTTACCAAACGTAATTATAATATATTACAGGTCTTATTTCAAGTAAAAAAATTTTTACGACAGATGATGAGTTGCATAAATACTTAAAAAAACGAATATTATGGGAGGTGCATGAAAATGTATTACAAAAGTATTAAAACTTGTGCAAGCCATCGAGGAAAAATTACAAATAAAGCACTTGCAGTCCGTTGTAAAATATTGTAAACTGATATATGGACACCGGCGAAAAAAACAACTATGGAAAAGCCGTAAAGTACGTGGTATCATTATATTCGTTCGAAAAAAGAGCCAAAAAGGCAAAATTAAGATGGAGGGAAATTTATCATGGCAGAACCTGCATATGTCAGAGAATGTGAAGCAACAAGCTCCATGGGTGACAGAATAGTGCTGTACTATTTTACCACCGAAAGAAAACCGAGTGAAAATGAATTCGGAAGAACAACTTACGGCGTCGGAATTGAAATGTATACTCAGCTTCCCGACAGCAGAACCGTAAAAGAGAAGAAAGTGATTGAAGACGTTTTTATTGACAAGTATGAGGCTGAGCAGTTTATTGATTTGCTTTGCAAAACAAGCGTAACGCCGGTTTCACTTGCGGATGTAATATATGATTACATATCCGAAGAAGCAATGTAGCTTATTTACAAATTAATAAAATGAAAAGGCGGCAGAGCTGAGATTAAAGCCACAACCCGATAAGGAAGTATTGGTTTTGAAAGCCGTTCTTTAAGTTTATACTTCGTAAATAGGCGGTCGTATACGTCAGTATTACGACCGCCTATTTTCTTGTCTAAATCTTAAATTCCGACCTTCAAAACTGCTTTGCACCCTGTAAACAATATTTTTTGATGAAGTTCAAGGCAAAAAAGCGAGTAATCCTGTCGGATTCCGAGCCTTTTTTAACGCAGAAATTCGCAAAAAAGATGTTTAGCAGGGCAATACTTCCTTATCGGGCTGTGGCTAATGCTCTGCCGCTTTTTTCGTGCGGAAAATTGTGCGGCGGTGCAATATTTGCGGATAACGGGAAATAATATTTTCGAATGGAGGAGAAATTTTATGAAAAAAGACATACCTTTTAATAACAATTTGCCGGGTGAGGGATTGACCGATCCGCTGGAACTTTTGATTTTGCACCGCGCTTACCGCGAAATTACCGATGGCGATATTTACGATGACGGAGAATGGGATTACGGAAACGACGCGGAAGAAGCGGGAAGGGGCGCTGACTGAGATGAGCATAAGAACCGATCTTGCACTTGAAATGCGTGAAATGTATGCCGGAGAAATATCGGGCGTTGAAAGTAATAAAACTGACTCTGACGGCGTTACGGTAACATCGGTTAAAATAACATCGGCTGAGGGCGCACTGAAAATCGGAAAGCCTATCGGGAACTATATCACGATAGAGCTTGATAACATGGACTTTGAAAATGAGGATGTTTGTGACCGGGGAGCACATGCGCTGAGTGATGAGCTGAAAAAAATAATCACGCTCGGAGAACATGCATCGGCGCTGGTTGTCGGACTCGGAAACCGCAGAATAACACCGGACTCGGTAGGCCCGAAGACAATCGATAAACTGTTTGTCACGCGCCATATGAAAGAAATAAAAGACGAACGCTTTGAATTCGATTTTCGCCCGGTAAGTGCAGTTGTGCCGGGGGTGCTCGGAATAACGGGAATTGAAACCGGGGAAATAGTCACGGGAATAGCGGACAGGATTAAGCCTGATCTTATCATTGCGGTGGATGCGCTTGCCTCGCGGAAACTGAGCCGCCTCGGCACAACGGTTCAGATTGCCGACACCGGAATTAATCCCGGCAGCGGCGTGGGGAACAACCGAAAAGAACTTTCGGAAAAAACGCTCGGTGTTCCCGTTATAGCAATCGGTATTCCGATGGTGTCGGACGCGGCAACGGTTGCCGGCGATGTTTTTTCGGTAATGGCGGAGCACATCAGGGAAAGCGGCGGTTCGGAGCTTTACAAGGCGCTTTCCTCAATCGGAGAAGATGAGCGCACCGAGGTTATTAAAGAAGTTCTGACGGAGAACGAAATGAATCAGGTTATAACTCCGAACAATGTTGATGTTATAAGCGAACAGGCGGCGAAAATAATTGCAGGGGGAATAAACCTTGCACTTCACGGAGATATGTTTCTTTAATGAACCGTGGAGTGCGAAAAAACAGTTGCGCCGCGCAGCGGCAGATGATATAATATTTACAGCAGAGGTTACCAAACACCTCCGTGTTTGTAATCGATGTAAATATTGAATCGGTGTGAAGCAAGCCGATTCGCGGCTTGCACTGATGATATAATATTTACATCAGAGGTTACCAAACACCTCCGTGTTTGTAATTGATGTAAATATTGAATCGGTGTGAAGCAAGCCGATTGGGCGGCTTGCACTGATGATATAATATTTACAGCAGAGGTT
>CAKSFM010000029.1 GCA_934454525.1 uncultured Clostridia bacterium | reverse complement strand
TTATGCCTCAACCCAAAGCTAACGCTTTGGCTCAGTTTGTTAATTCCAAAGCTTTTTTCCTATCCCCTTGAAAAAAGGTGGGATGTTAAAAAACTCCGCAACGCAAGAAAAGGAGAAAAAGCAGAGATGTAAAAAATCCAATCGGTTTTTTTACACCTCTGTCTTTTTGCAATTACTCAAATTATTCAAAAAAGCGTTTCAGAATAACTGCCGTTTCGGCGCGCGTTGCGCTGCTTTTCGGGCGGAGATTTCCCTCCGCGTCACCGCCGAGTATGCCCGAAGCTGACATCGCGTCAACAGCCGTTTCCGCCCACGATGATATTTCGGCGGAATCCTTAAATGCCGCGCCGCCGGTTTTCATCTGCTTTCCGGTTAACTTTGCATAGTTATAAAGCATAACGGCGAGCTGCTCGCGAGTGATTTGCACTTCGGGAAGAAAGCGCCCATCGTCCGTTCCGGAAACAACCTTGTTTTCGCTGCCCCATGCAGCCGCGGCTGCATACCAGCTTTCCGCGCCGACGTCCGAAAACGGTGCGCCGCTTGCCTGCGGCGAGCCTGCGTTCCTGTAAAGCACGGTTATCATCATCGCGCGCGTCAGCGTTGCGGACGGGGCAAACGTGCTGTCTGCAACGCCGTTCATCATCCCTTTTCCGTATGCAAACATCACACCATCGTAAAACCAGTCGCCGGCTGCCACGTCTGAAAACGGATTTTCCTTTGTTCCGCCAAGCACAAGCGTTGGTATTTCGGCATTGTTATCAACCTTTAATCCATCGGCGCAGACCGGCATTGCCGCAAGCAAAGCGGCAAGCAACGCCGCAATTATCTTTTTCATTGTTTTTCCTCTCTTTCCGCTTCCGTATCGGTTTTTTGTCCGTTTTCGGTTTTCTGCTGCGCGTCGCCGTCCGCAGCTTCGTTTTCAGCATTGCTGCCGGGAATAACAAGCGGCAGCATTTCCGCGTCGGTTTCTTCAATTTCCGGAAGCATAACGGCGAACGGAACAAGTCCGATTATCAAAAGCATAACTCCGTGCAATATAAGCACCGAACGGAAATTTGATATCCGATAAGCCGTGGCAACGGAAATCACCTTGAAAACCCCGAAAACCCATGTAAACGTCTTTGCCGAAAGCACCCTCTGCGCAGCAAGCGTAATCAGCGCAAATGCAGCATATGACGGAATATTCACCGAATAATAAAGCGCTTTGCTGCGCATATCGAAATAGCATTCGCAAAGATTCTGAATATTAAATGCGGCAAAAAGCACAAATGCAATTCCGAGAATTATTGTGCAGGCAAGCACCGTATAACCGAACAGTCCGCACACAAACAGCGCTGAAATTATGACGGAGCAGAAAACCGCCGATGCTGCTGTTTCGGCAAGCCTTATAAAAAACACGCGCATAGAATACCTCCCAAAACGTTTATAGACCTGAACCCCATGGGTTTTAAAAAGGCTGCCGCGCTCAAGCGCCGCAGCCTTTTTCTTTAAAATCAGTTAAACGGATTTATCGTAATCTCATTGGCAGTTGCAAACGTAATCATTTCGTTTTCCTTTATTTCGTACGAATTCTCCGACACATTTACTGTGCTTGTCGCAATAACATCTGCACAAAGAAGTTCCGTTTCAATTATTTCGGGTTTGTTGTATGCTTTCATTATTCTGCACCTCCGGTCAATGTAACCTTTGTCGGCTCTTTTGCCGATACTTCGTCTCCGTTAATGAGCGTTGCAAACGGCTTGATTGTAAATTCTGCTATGTTATCATCATTTATAACGATATTAGCAGCAAAGAAGTATTTTGTTCCGAATTTCTCCGTGCTATTCACTGTTTCTCCATTAACTGCTAACGCAGTGTAAACCGTGCTTGTGGGGATTTCCTGTTCCTGCCCGTTCAAAGTCACTCTGAAACCTGCCTTTGTGTAATCAAGATTGTTGATACCTGCAAGGAAAGTAAGCGTTTTGTCGCCTGCTTTATGAACAGCTGCAACCTTTTCAAATGCTTCGTTTCTTTTCTCAACGCCGTATGTACCGTCCTCATTTGCAGCAACCGCATATTCGCTGATGTTCGATTTCACTTCTGCATTTGTAAGCGCTTCCGTAATGTCTGTGCTGAACTTTCCGCCTGTTACGTTGATTGTAACATTGGGATTTGCAACTTTGTTCGGGTTAGCATAGGACAGAACTTCCTTTCCGGTAAATGTGCCGCCGGAAATACTTATGTTCATTGTACTTGTATCGTACGGAGCTATCGCAACCGCTGCGCCGACAGTTGTAGCACCGCTCTTATTTTCCTTTACACTATAACTCGTTGCGTCCGTTTCTATTGTCGGATTGCCCGAAATATCAAGGGAACCGCGGCGCATTTCAATCGCTGTTGTGTCTTGGCTCTTAATTGTGCCGCCTGTTATGTTAATTGTGCCGCCCTGCGGAACATAGATAGCATGGGCGTTCGCCTCAACCGTAGCTCCTTCATATATGTAAAGCAATCCGTGGATTCTTTCGTAATAATGTTCGCCCTGTCCCTGAATTGCCGCCCATTTGTCAGAGTTTGTTATAACTGTTCCGTAAACATGAATTTCAGCATCAGAACAATCATCAAAAATCGCTATACCACTTTCCGATGTTATAGTTACACCCTTATCAATTACAAGCTTGGGGTCATTCAATGCGCTTGTCTTAACGCATATCACTCCGCCGGGAGCTGTAATCGAACCGTTACCTGTAATTATCAGCTTACCGTTCGGACCTATTGATTTAAGCGCATATGCATTGTCATCATCAAATGCTTTGAAGCTGAGATTGTGACCGTTTAAATCAAATATTACCGTGGTTGCCGAGTAAAACGCATTCACTGTTAATTGCTCTGAATTTGTAACATCATCAAGCAAACGAACAGTACCTCCGACATCGCCTGCATGCCATAATGCACCATACAAACTTGTGTATTTTTCTCCTGTTTCCGACCCTTCAGGAATAAATTCCGCAACATATGCGGCATCGTCTTCGGCAAATGCGGACATTCCGCACAACGCCGTGATCATGGCTATGCACAGAAGCATAATCAATGACCGTGTAAATTTTTTACTCATTTTGTCATGCACTCCTTTGTCTTTTATTTACGATTGAATTATAGTCCAAAATAAAAATCAAGTCAATACGAAAAGGTAAAAAAATCAAGAAAAATCAAAAAAAATGAAAAATAAATCGGCAAGTGAAAAAAGCCATTAAAACGGATGTTCAAATCCCTTATTCTTAAAAAAAGCAAAGGCTGTGTGAAGGTAAATTTACCTTTACACAGCCCCTTATTTTTTTCAGTTTACTGTCTCGGTTTTCCGCATTCGGAACAGAACTTTCCTTTGTTCACTGCGCCGCAGGAGCAGGTCCATTCTGCGGACGGTTTCGGAGCGCCGCATTCGGAGCAGAATTTGCCGGTGTTGCTTGCACCGCAGGAGCACGTCCAGCCGCTCTGCTGAGCTGTTTGCGGCTGCGCCGGAGCTGCCTGCGGCTGAGCCGCTTGCTGAGCGCCCATTGCGAACAGATTTGCAGCATTTGCGCCGCCTGCCTGCTGCGCCATGTTCATGCCGAAAAAGCCGCCCATTGCACCCATGCCGCCCTGATTTGCGGCAGCCGTTTTCATGGCTTCGCTCTGTGCGCCTGCCATGCGCGCCGCAGCGGTGTTTATATTCGTTGTCATCGCCGTTTCTTCCCACTCGGTAATCTTTCTGCGCTGATCATCGGGAATTGAAACGGAATTAAAGTTCATTGAAACAATTTCAATCCCGCGCGCTTCGCGCCACTGTGCGGCAAGCTCCTCTTTAAGAGCAGCCGAAACCTCCCTTGTGTGCGCCGGGATTTCGGAATACGATATTTTCATTGCGGAAATTTTTGCAAGCGCGGGGGAAAGCGCGTTCAGAAGCTCGCCGCGGAGCATTTCATCAATTTCCGAGCGGTTGTAGGCATATGCCACATTGCCGCAAACATTCGTGTAGAACAGAATCGGGTCAACAAGCTTATAGGAATAAACGCCGTTGCACCTTAAATCAACGGAGAGCTTATAACCGAGCGTTTCGTCCACAACAACGCGGAACGGAACAGGCGTCGGCGTACCGAATTTGTTGCCGGTCAGCTCCTTAAGATTGAAGTAGTAAACGCGCTGATCCTTGCCGGTATCACCGCCGAAAGTGAAGCGCTTCCCTATCTGCGCAAAGGTCTTTTTTATCCCCTCTCCGAGGTTTCCGCAGAAAATACTCGGTTCGGTCGATGAATCGTAAACAAACTCGCCCGCTTCATCGCAAAATTCAACGATTTTGCCGGATTCAACGATAATCATGCCCTGCCCCTCGTTCACTGCAATAACAGAGCCGTTCGAGATTATATTATCTTCGCCCTTTTTGTTCGAGCTTCTGCCGCCCGTCTTTTTCTCGCCCTTAATTATAATTGTGTCTGCTTCCATGCTGTCGCAGTAAAAAAACTCACGCCACTGGTCGGCAAGAACGCCGCCGGCTGCGCCTGCCGCCGCCTTAATCAAACCCATTTATTTCAATCCTTTCATTAATAATCAATAGCTTCCGCCTCTGCCGCCGTGCTTTTTCCCGGATGCAGTTTTATGCGTGGTTGATTCGGTCGGCTTCGGCTTTTCTCTTTTCGTAACGGTGCTGTACAAGAAAATATCCTTTGACCGCTTTATATTCATGCTGCCCTTTTTAACATAATTCGCCGCATAATCGTTCTTTACGGCGGTGTGCATTTTTGAAAGCTTTATCTGCGTTGCAACAAACGCAATGATAAGCGGAATAATCAGTCCGCAAAGGATAACGATCATGTTATGCGCTGTTGTGTCCTCTTCAGCAGGTGCACTTTCATCTGCCGGTGCGCCGTCATCGGCGGAATTTTCGCCGGTCGGGTCCTCTTCAGCAGGTGCACTTTCATCTGCCGGTGCGCCGTCATCGGCGGAATTTTCGCCGGTCGGGTCCTCAAGAATTTCCTGCACACACTCGGCATAAACGCTGACTGCCGACGAATAATCGTTTTCCTTTAAATATGCAAGCACGTTTTCCTCAATATATTCAAGGTTTGCGTCATAGAAAATATCGACCGCTGCGCCGCATGTTGTAATGTAATAATTTCTCGGGTCGGCGGAAATATACAAAAGTATTCCGTCATCATCTTCTCCGCTTCCGTAACCCTTGCTGTCGTAAATATTATCGGCAGTCTGTTCGGCGCTTTCGCCGCTCATTTTTCTCTCCGTGTAAACGGCAATGTCAATATCATATGCATCGCGAAGCTCGGAAATATACTGCGAAAGCTCCTCCGCGTCTGCCGCGGAAAGAAGCGCGGCATTATCACAAATCGGCTCGTTTTCAAATGCGCACACGGGAACGCAAAGCGCAAAAATAAGTGTTAATGTTAAAAGTAATTTTTTCATTTCTCCGCCCCCTCTATTTAAGTAAAAGCAGCACAATGACCGCAGCCGCGGCATATGCAATTCCGAGGGTTTTAAGGAAAAACATTCTTTTTTTATGCTTGTCAACGGGATAATCTCCGGCAACCTTGCCCGTCTGCCCATTGATTGCATAGCGATAGGATTTATCGCCGTATTTGATATTCAGCATCCATATCGGAAGAAGTGCATATCTGATTTTGCCGCCCGAAAACCCGATATATGAGCTTGCCGTTTCAACAGCCGAATATCCGCCCGTCGTTGAGCGGAACATTTCCTCCGTTGAACGCTTGACGCGCTCGTTTGCGCGCTGTTTGCGCTCCTCCGCCGAAACATCATACTTTTCGGCAAGGAATCCCGAAATATATCCGGGAGCAAAGTCAACCGCCTCGCTGCAATCAAACGGTTCAACAGCTTCTGTATATGTATCATCGGTTTTTTTCGAAGCGTCTGCCGGAATATTTTCAAATCCGATGCTTCCGCTGCGGATAAGACGGAAATGGTCAACTTTCGTATAATCATAGCGCGAGTCGCTCCAGTGGCTGACCTGCTGAGCGTTATAGCTTATGTCAGCGTCACACTCACAGTCGAACATCCAGAACGGAACGTAAACGCCTGACATTTCCTTGATTTTCTTCCTGTCCTTAAACGCATTTGGAAGAAACGGCGCTTTTTTGCAGGCATTTTCGAACGCTTCCATTGCGCTTTTTTTGTCCGTTTTGAACGGAACGATATAGTCGGGGCGCGCAGCGCCCTCAAACTTTCCCTGAACAATTGTGGAATTTCCGCAGTAAGGGCAAACGGTTGCACCCATTGAATCATCGCCCGTTATTTCCGCACCGCACGATGGGCAGGTATAGCTTGCAAAGCCGCCCTGCTCGGCTTCGGAAAATGAGCGCGGTTCGTAATTGTCCCAATCGTAATGCGATTTTTTGTTTTCGCCCTCAAGCTGCTGCATCGTTTCGGCGGAGAAATCGTTTCCGCAGGATTTGCAGTGCATGTTCTGCGTTTTTCCGTCAAAGCTCAGCGGTGAGCCGCAGCACGGGCATTTGTAATTCTGAATAGTTTCCGTAACAACACACTTCCTCACCTTTTATATTCATTATATATATCGCGCTTTGAAACGCCGCGGTCCTTAGCCGCTGCCTTGATTGCGTCCTTCTCGGTCATTCCTTGCGAAAGATATGCCGCAATATGCTCCGCAACGGACATTTCTGCCCAGCGGCGTTCATTTTCTTCCTTTATCTCATCGGGATTTTTGCCCTCAACAACCAGAACGAACTCACCGCGCGGCGGATTTTCTGCATAATATGCTGCGGCCTCCTCCAGCGTTGTGCGGCGGATTTCCTCATGAATTTTCGTCAGCTCGCGGCAGAGCGCAATTTTCCTGTTTCCGAAATATTTCCCCATGTCGCGCAGCGTTGCATTAAGCTTATGCGGCGCTTCGTAGAAAATCATGGTGCGTTCCTCGTTTTTCAGCTTTTCAAGCATTTCCGCTCTGCCATGCTTATTAACTGTCAGAAATCCCTCAAACGCAAACCTGCCGGTTGAAAGACCGCTCGATATGAGCGCATTTATCCCTGCAACCGCACCGGGAATCGGCACAACGTCCACCCCGTGTTCCGCGCAGAGCTGCACAAGATCCTCCCCGGGGTCACTGATTGCCGGTGTACCCGCATCGCTCACAAGCGCAATATTTTTTCCGCTTTTCATTTCATTTATCAGATATTCGCCCTTTTCGCGCCTGTTATGTTCAAAATAACTCGTCAGCGGCTTTTCGATATTCAGATGATTCAGGAGCTGAAGTGTTCGGCGCGTGTCCTCCGCGGCGATAAGGTCAACGCTTTTCAGAACCTCAACGCAGCGGTATGTAATATCGCCGAGATTCCCTATCGGCGTTGCACAAAGATATAGCTTTCCGTTCATGTTTTACCTCATTTCAGGGACTGAATGTAATTGCCGTCACTGTCATACATAAACAGCGGCTTTTCAAGCTTGAGAAACGGTTTTCCGCCCTCCGCGCCCTCAATCAGAATGAGTGACGCCGCTTTTTCCGGCGACGGATAAACAATTTGCAGCCGCTTCGGCTCAATGCCGTGCCTGCGGAAGGTTGAAATAACGTCGCACATCCTGTCGGCGCGGTGAACCATAAAAAGCTTGCCGCACGGCTTTAATACTGCCTTGCTCACCCTTACCACATCATCAAGTGTGCAGGCAATTTCATGGCGCGCAACCGCAAGCTTGTCTTTCGGGTTTATCAGTCCGCCGCCGAAATTCATATACGGCGGATTGCACGTAACAGCGTCGAATGTGTTCCGCCCGTATATTTCAGCGCAGTCTTTCAAATCGCCGCAGATGACGCGGATTTTATCCTCCAGTCCGTTCAGAAGCATTGTCCTTTCCGCCATGCCGGCAACCTCCGGAACAATTTCGATTGCGTCCTCTGCCGCCAAATCGTTCATTCCCCAAAGCAGCACGGGAATGATGCCTGTTCCGGTGCACATATCAAGCACACGCGCACCCTTTTTCGGTGCGGCAAAACGTGCCAGGAGCACCGCGTCGCTCCCGAAGCAGAATCCGTCCTTATTCTGTATAACCTTATATCCCTTTAAGCCGAGATCCTCGACCTTTTCATATTCATAAACCAACTGATTTTTTCACTCCACATAAATTAAAATGAAAGCCGCCGCAGCAGCGGCGGCTTAGACTGTCGAAAAAGTCGGTCAACCACAAGCAGGTTATAATTTTTATAACATCAATTAAAGAGGTTTTGATTCAAAAGCAAACCACAATCAAATCAGACCCCCCCCAAAAACCCCGAATTTTCAGGGCCTTTGCTTGTTTCCGTCCGGCGCGTCCTCTAACGTACCATTGTACGCCGACGAGTGCGCGCCGAACAGATTTACCTTCCTTTTTCAACGTCTGCCAGTGTGCCGATAAGTTTATCGACACACTGAACCGCCGCAGCAGCGGCGGCTTTCATTTAATTCCGATTATTCTGCAGGATTGGGAGCGCCAACGGGGCATGTTCCGGCGCAGGCTCCGCACTCGATGCACTGATCCGCATCAATCACGTATTTACCGTCACCCTCAGAAATGCAGCCAACGGGACATTCGCCCGCACAAGCGCCGCAGCTGATGCAATCATCATTGATGATATAAGCCATGTTTAACACCTCTTTCATAAATTATATTTTCATTGTAGCATAAAAAATACAAATTTCAATACTTTTTTGCAAATTTTTAGCTGTCAGCAAATGGGAGTACCCTCCGGGATGGAATCGTCAACGAAAACGACCTTGCAGCCGCAGGCATTATTCGTTCCGGCAAGCAGCATACCGTTGCTTGTAACACCGGTGAAGCGCGCAGGCTTAAGGTTTGCAACAACGATAATTTTCTTTCCGACAAGCTCGTCAATCGTATAATCATGCTTAATGCTCGAAACAATAACGCGCTCGTCAAGTCCGTCCGAAAGCGTGAGTTTCAGGCAGTTGTGCGATTTTCTGATTTCGCTCGCCTTAAGAATTTTGCACACGCGCAAATCAATTTTTGAGAACATATCTATATCGATTTCTTCCTTAATAGGCTTAACCTCATCGGGTTCGCCGTAAACGCGCTCTTCCTTTTCCTCTTCCTTTGGAGCTTCCTCCTTGGGCGGATTCTTCTCCTCCTCGGTCATCGGCGTTGAAAAGTCGAGCAATCTAAGGTAACTTTCTTTATCAACGGCAAAAAGGAACAGATAAAGGCGCGGACCTTTTTCCTTATCGATAAGCAATTTATACACATTTTTGAAAAACGCGCCCTGAAGCTTTTTCAGCTGTTTTTCGTCCGTTATATCGCTGTGAACGCGCTTCGGAATTGCATAAAGCTCACTGTTCAGCTCGTCAAGAGTATATCCGTCCGTGTGAAGATATTCGCAAAGAAGCCTGATTTCTTCCTTTTCTTCCGCGGAGAAGCCATTGTAAAGCTCCCATGCGCGGAGCGAACGCAGCCTGTTCACGTTTTCGGGAGCGCACTGCTCAAGCCAGAAGCGCGCACGTTCAAGTCTGTCGGCAAAATCTTCATATTTATAGGGTGTGCCAATTTTTTCGAACACAATTTCAAGCATCGGAACATTAAAATTAACAACCGAGCCGAGCTGAACCAAAAGTCCCATCGGAACGGTTTTCAGCTTTCTGTCATCAACCGTTGTGTTATACATAATTGCCGAAGTATGCTCGTCCGCATTGCCGGAGATATATTCGTTATACATTTTGTCGAACTCAAAATACTGGCGGAGGATTCCGTCATCAAAGCAAAAGTCGAATGCCTTAAGCGGCTCTGTTTTTGAATAAAGCCAAAGAATAATTTCCGGCTGATAAAGCTTAAGAAGCGTTTCCGGCGTGAGATTTAATCCGGAAGAGCCGGACATTTTGCCCGTTGTTCCCTTTATTCCGATAAATTCATAACCCTGAAACACAGGAGCGTCATAGCCGAAAATCTTTTTCGAAACGTCCTTGCTAGTGTCGTAGCTGCCGTTTTTCGCCGCATGATCCTTTCCGCCCGGTTCAAAGTCAACCCCCTCATACATCCAGCGCATCGGCCAGTCAACTTTCCATGCAAGCTTGCAGTTGAAGTCACGCGTGAAATCAAATGTGCCGCTGTGACCGCATTTGCAGTGATACTGTGCCACCGTGCAGTCATCGGAAAGCGAATCGATGGTTGTGGTATCACGCCCGCACTTCGGGCAGTAAATGCTCACAGGGTAGTATGCCTCCCGCTCGCCCTCCTGTGCCGTCTGTGTGCGGTGACTGTCGAGAATATCGAAAATCTCACCGCGCTTTTTGAGAGCAAGCAGGATATAATCAACATATTTTCCGCTTCTGTACATTTCCGCCTGGTGACGGTAATCCATATCCATTCCGAATTTTACAACGGCGCTTTCAAATTCCTGCTCAAAATACTCGGCATAGGTTTTCGCGTCCGGGTTGTCGCTGAACGGATTTTTTACGTCAACATACGGCATCCCAATATATTTTTCCATATTCCCGTCAACCTTTGCAACGTTTACGGGAATTTTTCTCAGCCTGTCAAATTCATCCCATGAAAACAGCAGTTTCGCCTTTTTCCCCATTTTGCGCAGTGCGCGTACAACAAAGTAGCTTGTTGCCACATCGCGGAAATTACCGATGTGAATCGATCCGGACGGACTTATCCCTGCCGCGCAGACATACTCCTCCTTATCGGGGTTGCGCTGTATTATCTTTTTTGCAATTTCTTCCGACCAATGCATTTATCATCATCCTTTTTACGAGTTACATTCTTTTTTATTATACCTTGCCGCACTGTTTTTGTCAATAGATTAAAAGCTCCAAAGTGCGGTGTTTTGATAAACAGGAAAGAAATCGCAAACTATTGACAATTCGACTTTTTCTGATAAAATGTATGTAGATAAGTATATCTTTTTTTGGGCAGGCACAACATAATCGCAATTATGTTGTGTTTTTAACATCGCAAAAAGCCAAGCTTTTGCAACTGTTTCATATGCTCTGTTCCGCTTTCCGCAGTGTAAATTCTTGTAGTGTTAATATTGGAATGTCCGAGTATATCAGCAAGTCTTACAATATCTTTTTGCAGGGAATAATAAGTCCTTGCAAAAAGGTGGCGTAAGTTAGCCACAGCCCGATAAGGAAGTATTGCCCTGCTAAACATCTTTTTTGCGAATTTCTGCGTTAAAAAAGGCTCGGAATCCGACAGCCTTGCTTCACCCTGCAATAACATCTGAACAAAAATTTTCCGGCGCATTGGGTCTGCGAGTTCAAAAAGAG
>CAKSFM010000028.1 GCA_934454525.1 uncultured Clostridia bacterium | reverse complement strand
GAATTGCCGGAAATACAGGGATATGCGGGGCAACATTAACATTTGATTACAGCACATCCCTTACATTAACGAATATAGCAAGAGGAGATGGTTTTTCAAGTTTGGCAATGACAAAACCAGGGAGCTACTCCTCCGGCCCATTTGTACTTGTGTGGGACGGCTTGGAAGCTGATACTTCCAACGGCGTTATTGCGTATCTGACATTTGCAGCTCCTGAAACAGAGGGAAGTTATGATATATCGGTTTCGTTTGATGAAGGTGATATAGTCGACGGTGACCTAAATCCTGTAAAGGTCAGTTTGGTACAAGGAAAAGCAATTATTACATCAAAACGGAGTGTAAACATTAAAGTAAATAATGTCGATTATACATTGACAAGCAAGGAAAACACACCAGGGATAATATTGGTTTCTTTTTATGATGGAAGCGGAAAATTTATATCATTCAAAAGCTTTAATGACACCGAAACACAAATAAGCGTATCCTCTCCCCAAAATGCTAAAACAGCTAAATTAATGTGGTGGAGCAGTTTGACTGCACTAAAGCCTATCGGTGATGCAAAAGGAATTGAGTTAGATTAAAATTTTAACGATTACCCATAAATTTAACGATTACTACAAAAACGAGCAGTGTCGTCATGAAGTCAGTTCATTGATGGCACTGCTCGTTTTATGTTTATATATACGCAAAACCTCGCAAACACTGCATCACTGCAATATTTGCGAGGTTTTAAGGTAAAAGAAAAAGAGTAACTATTCTATCAAAATAGTCACTCTTATTTGGCAGGGGCAGAAGGACTCGAACCCTCGACCTGCGGTTTTGGAGACCGTTATTCTACCAACTGAACTATACCCCTAAATTTGTTACCTCATTATTATAATAAAAAAAACACCGGTTGTCAAGAAAAAAACTACAGTTTTGCAAAAAAAATTGCAAAAACATTTCAAAACATAAACTGCCAAAATATGACAAAGTGTCTTGTTGACTTATCGGCACGGCGGAATTATAATTTAATGTAGTGAGTTAATCAACGCAAGGAGGTGAAACCGATGACATCAGAATCAGGAAATGATTGTCTCGATAGATTTCAAAGCGAAGTCGGAAAGCTTTTAATAAGAAACAGCAATATTCTGGATATAATGACAAAAATTCAAATTTCGTGTGCAAAGCTTTGCCGCAGTGCCGTTAAATCTGCCACAGGGTGTGGCTGCACTTGTATTACCGGAGGGAAAAACGAAACAGAGGAGCAGGATTATTTTTTGTCAAAGGGAAGCACGGGGGTTGACGGAAAGCTATGCGATGAGTGTAAGGATATAATTGAAGGCGAGCTTGGTGAAACACTTTTTTATATTGCAAGCCTTTGCAATGCGTTTGATTTATCTATGAAAGAGATTGCCGAAAAGGAAGCAAAAAATATGAATGTGCTCGGAAAATACAGCTTGAGATGATAAATGTTAACTAAATGTGACAATAAATAAGGCGAACTATAGGACGAATAATGCCGAAAATAAGGGAAAGTTACGGGTGATGATGAATGAATGATTAAAAAATATGAAAAAAATATTAAAAAAGTTTGACAAATACCTCCGATTGGTGTAAAATATAAATCGTTAACAATCGGAGGTGCATTATGAAGAAAAAAAGACTTTCTGTTTTGATAGGTATTATTTGTACGTTGACACTGGCGGTAAATGCTGCTGCGGAATATGTGTATGTAAATTGCGACTCGCTTAATGTGCGTGTTTCGCCGAATACGGAATGTGATGTTGTAAGTACGCTGCCGGGCGGTACGGGATTGGAAGTTATATATACCGATAACGGTTGGTATAACATTCGTATGTCAAACGGAGTTACTGGTTTTGTCAGCGCTCAATACGTTTCGAATACTCCTGTGGCAATTTCTGTCGGCGCACAGGCAGCGCAGACGGCACAGAAATACATCGGCCATTCATATTCATACGGAGCATCAGGTCCGAACGCATTTGATTGCAGCGGACTTACGTCATATGTTTATCGTCAGCACGGTGTTTCGCTTCCGCGCTCATCGGTATCGCAGGGGTCGAGCGGCGTCTATGTTACAAAATCAAATCTTGCTGCAGGCGACTTAGTGTTCTTTTCAAACCGCGGCGACAGAAAAATCAACCATGTCGGGATTTACATCGGAGATAACAAATTTGTTCATGCCCCAACAAGCAGAAGAGGCGTTGTGATGGATAATATAACATCATCATATTATGTGAATCACTATGTTACGGCGCGCCGCGTTGTGTAGGTGAGTTAGGATAACAGCAGCAAAAACATGAAGTTGTGACTCCCATGCTTTTCAAATTCCTGTTCGGGCATTTTCTGAAAAATTTGCAGCACACTGAGCCGGGCAGAATTTTACATTAAGGAAATTATAAAAAAAACTTGACTTTTTTCATATATACTGTAAAATATAATTGTATATGATTTTGCAGATTGTTACGGAGGGGTTTTGTTGAGAATAATTTCCGGCTGCTGCAGGGGACTGCATCTGATTTCTCCGGATGGGGAGGACACTCGTCCGACGCTTGATCGTGTGAAAGAAGCGGTTTTCAGTATGCTTATGCCGAATATCCCCGGCGCTGATGTGCTTGATTTGTTCGCCGGCAGCGGTGCGCTTGGACTTGAAGCACTGAGCAGAGGAGCGGAAACAGCGGTGTTTGTTGACAATTCTGCGGCAGCGCTCAGCTGTATAAAAAGCAATATTTCATCAGCTCGTATGGAAAAATATGCAACTGTAAAAAATGCATCGGCGGTAGATTTTGCAAAGAATTGCAGCACTGCCTTTGACATTATTTTTATTGACCCGCCATATGCCGATGGTTTGTACTTCGCGGCGCTGAGCGCCATTTTTGAAAACGGTCTTTTAAAGGACGGCGGAGTGATAGTGTGCGAATGGGATTTTCGCATCGGAAAACCCGATATTCCGCAATGCTTTAACACGGTTAAGGAGAAAAAGTACGGCAGGGTGGGCATAACAGTGCTCAATGCGGCAGTGCAGAATTGATATACTGACCGATTGATTCGTTTATGCGAATAACTTCGGTACATATGATTACAAATGCTGAAAAGAGGAAGCTTATGAAAACGGCGATAGTACCGGGCAGCTTCGATCCCGTTACAAACGGGCATCTTGATATTATAAAGAGGACAAGCGCTCTGTTTGACAGAGTATATGTGAGTATTCTTTCCAACAGCGCAAAAACGGCGCCGCTTTTTTCGGTTGAGGAGCGCGTGGAGCTGATTAAACGTGTGACGGGGAATTTTGAAAATGTTTATGTTGAAAGCTTTTCCGGACTTTTGGTTGACTATGCAAGGGCAAAAGGGGCGCAGTTTATTGTAAAGGGTCTGCGCGCAGTCAGCGATTTTGAATATGAGTTTCAGATGGCTTTGATTAATAAACAGCTCGCGCCAGATATAGAAACATTTTTTATTACAACGAATTGCCAATATTCTTATTTGAGCTCCAGTATCGTGAAAGAGGTTGCTGTGTTTGACGGCGATCTCAGCGAGATGGTTCCCAAGGAGATAATTAGCGATATATATAACAAAATAGGGGGTAAACGATAATGGAAATATTGCAGATAATTGACCTTTTGGAGGATAAAATAGAGCAGTCAAAGACAATTCCGCTGCTTAACCGCTCAATGATTGATAAAGAGGATATTTTGGCAAGCATTGAAGAGCTGCGTCTTCATCTGCCCGAGGATATGAAGCAGGCGCGCTGGATAAAGGATGAGAGAAAGCGTATCCTTGCCGAGGCGCAGTCTGAAGCTGACGAGATTATCAAAGGTGCAAAAGAGAAGACCGCTAAAATGGTGGACGAGCATGAGATTACCAAAAAGGCTTATGAACAGGCTAATCAGATTATTGCCGCCGCGCAGAAGAATTCGCGCGAGCTTCGCATGGGAGCAAGGCAGTATGTTGACTCCCTGTTTGCAGATACGGATGCAAAGCTTACAAAGGCGCAGTCTATAATCCGCAAAGCGCGTGCAGACGTTCGTTCAGACGCATCAAAACCCGCAATTGCCGAAAATCAGAGAGCTGCGGAGCAAAAATAAAGAACCTGAATAGATTATGGTAAATAAAAACAACCTCCCGGCGGACGGATTTTTCATCCGTCAGCCGGGAGGTTGTTTTTACGCATTACCGCAGCTTGTCATGCTTCATTAATAAGATCATCCATGCAATACAATCCGGCTTTCCTGCCGGAAATGAAAGCCGCGGCTTTAACCGCGCCGACTGCAAAGATTTCTCTGCTGGCAGCGGTGTGCTTGATCTCGATGATTTCATCATTCCCGGCAAAAATAACTTCATGCTCGCCGACAATTGTGCCGCCGCGGACAGAATGAATCCCGATTTCGTGTTTTCCGCGTTTTTTTCGTGTGCTGTGCCTGTCATAAACATATTCATTTGACGGGTCGCACACTTCATTGATTGCATCGGCAATTGCAAGCGCCGTTCCGCTCGGAGCGTCAATCTTACGGTTGTGATGCTTTTCAATTATTTCAATATCAAAGCTGCCGTTTAATATTGCCGCAGCCTTTTTTGCGAGCTGAATTATAAGATTAACGCCGAGTGACATATTCGCGCTGAAAAATACCGGAATATCGTTTGCGGCATCGTGAATCATTTCAACCTGTTCCTGTGAAAGCCCGGTTGTTGCAATCACAGCACCGATTTTTTTTTCACGCGCATATTCAAGCGTTCCTTCAAGTGAAGAGGGATGCGAAAAATCAATAATCGCGTCACATTCTTCGGTTACACGGTCAAACGAGGGATAAACAGGAAATCCGTTTTTTTCAACAGCATTAACATCAATTCCGCAAACTACCTTTGCGAAGCCGGATTCTTCGGCAATGCGGCAGATAACCTGCCCCATTTTACCGTTTACTCCGACAACAATAATATTTATCATATGAATCACCTAACCGGTTTTATTTTACGGAAAATCCGTAATTTATCATCGCTTTTTTCAGAAATTCAAAGTTTTCCGGCGCCATGTCATAAAGCGGAAGCCGAACCTCGCTTTCGCACAGACCGAGCAGCTTCATGGCTGCTTTCACCGGAATGGGACTAACCTCGCAGAAAAGCGCACGGATAAGCTCAATCGCGTCAAGCTGAAGCTTTCTTGCCTTTTCAAAATCTCCGTCAAGTGCAAGCTTCATCATTTCATGCGTTTGCTTCGGCGCAATGTTTGCCAGCACAGAAATTGTGCCGACAGCACCAAGCGACGCCATGGAAACGTTCATGTCATCATTTCCGGAATAAAAGTCAATCTTGTCTCCGCAAAGCGAAATCATTTCAGCAACCTGCCCGATGTTTCCGCTGGCTTCTTTCATTCCGCAGATATTCGGGTGATCGGCAAGTGCGGCAAGCGTTTGCGGCGCAACATTCACACCGGTTCTCCCGGGAACATTATAAAGCACAACGGGGATATTCACACTGTCAGCAATTGCAGTGTAATGCTTAATCAGTCCGCGCTGCGTTGTTTTGTTATAATAAGGGGTTACGAGCAGCAATCCGTCAGCGCCGAGCTTTTCGGCATCCTTGCTCATGTTTATACCGTGATTCGTGTCGTTTGAGCCTGTTCCGGCGATAACGGGGATTCGCCCGTTCACTGCGTCAACAACACATTCTATAACCTTGAGATGTTCATCATCGGCAAGTGTGGACGCTTCACCGGTTGTTGCACAGACGATAACTGCATCCGTTCCTCCCTCAATCTGAAATTCCGTAATTCTTTTAACGGCTTCAAAGTCGGGGTTTCCGTTTTTAAACGGTGTTACAAGTGCACAGCCTGAGCCTTTAAACAATGATTTTGTTCTCAAAGAAATTACCTCCCGCTTAATTATTCATATATTCAATGAGTTTTTCCGCAATCTGAACTGCATTCGCCGCCGCTCCCTTGCGTATATTATCAGCGACAACCCAAAGGTTAACGCCGCTTTCAACACTGTCATCGCGGCGGATTCTTCCGACATATGTTTCATTTGTTCCCGTTGCGGTGATTGCCATGGGGTAAACATTGTGCTCGGGATCGTCCTGAACGATTATCCCCGGTGCATTTTTTAGCGTTTTGACAAGCTCTGCCATTTCAAACGGTTTTTCAAATTCAACGTTAATTGATTCGCTGTGGCTGTTGAAAACCGGGACACGAACCGTTGTTGCCGTAATGCGAATGTCCTGTCTGCCGAGAATTTTCCGCGTTTCATTCACCATTTTCATTTCCTCTTTTGTATAACCGTCCGGAAGGAAAACATCAATATGGGGAAGACAGTTGTTTGCAATCGGATGCGGGAATTTTGAAGGCTGTTCACCGCTTAAACCGTTTTTAAGGTCGTTCCAGCCGCCGAGTCCGGCGCCGGAAACCGCCTGGTATGTTGAATAAACGATTCTTTTGATTTTATATTTGTCATCAAGCGGCTTAAGCGCAACAACCGCCTGAATTGTTGAACAGTTCGGATTTGCGATTATGCCGTGATTTTCCTTGATTGCTTCGGGATTAACCTCCGGAACAACAAGCGGAACGTTTTCGTCCATGCGCCATGCGCTTGAATTATCGATAACAACGCAGCCTTTTGAAGCAGCTATCGGAGCAAATTTCTCACTTGTTGAGCCGCCGGCGCTGAAAAGTGCAATATCTATCCCGCGGTCAAAAGAGTTTTCGTTAAGCTCCTCAACCACATAATCCTTGCCCATGAATTTAAGAGTTGTGCCGGCGCTGCGCTTTGAAGCGAAAAGATAATAATTTTCAACAGGGAGTTTTTCCTCCTCCAAAACCTTAAGAAATGTTCTTCCGACCATTCCGGTTGCACCGACAACCGCGATGTTAAGCTTTTTCATATAATTGCAAGCTCCTTTCATAAACCATGTCCGACTTATATTTGTCTTTTGTCTAAACATTATACCACCTTAATAAAGCCGTGTCAATTTTTTTAACAGAGAAAAGGTAAAAAATAAAGGATTTTTGAAAGCTGTGTCGAAAATAAACAAAGAACACATAAAAATACGGGAAGGAAGATAAAAAGAAAATGAAACGTATATTCATCGGGGCATTTCTCATGTTTGCCCTGCTTATGTCCGGAATATATGCGGAAGCATCGGAATACAGAAGCGAGGTTAAGGTGGGATTGAAGTACGGTTCCGCCGCCGGAATTGAAACGGCGGCAGCATCGCATGGAGGAATGAATATTTATAACGCCGCAACCGGAGAGCTGCTCTATAATGCCGCTTCGGGTGAGTCGGTTCTCATTCAGATGGGATCAACGGGTTTTGCCTCCCAGGATAAATTCTATGCGGAGGGTGTTGCAAAAATATCTGTTCAGCCGCAAAACGGTGCAACAATTTGGTCAGACGGCAAGGAATACCGCGGCTACATATTTCTTGAAAGAACAACAAGCGGCACAATGACTGTGATGAACGTTCTCGGAACGGATGATTACACGGCGAGCGTTCTCGGCAAAGAAATGAGCTACAGCTGGCCGCTTGAAGCGCTTAAAGCACAGGCTGTCTGTGCGCGGAACTTTGTGCTTTGCCGCGGCAGCGCTCATAAGGATTACGGATTCGATGTGTGCGCAACAACGCACTGTCAGGTTTACGGCGGAGTGGTGTCAGAGCATGAAAACACGCGCCGCGCCGTAAGCGAAACAAAGGGGATTCTTGCAACCTATGAAGGAAAGGTCGTTCCGCTTTACTTTTTTGCGACAAGCGGGGGAAAAACGGAGGATGTAGAAAACGTTTGGGGATCAAGCCTTGGTTATCTCAGAGGCGTGGATGACCCTTATGAAAATCCGGAAAAAGCATCAAGATACACATGGAGCGTCAGAATGACTAAGGGCGAAATAGAAGAAAAGCTTTCAAAGGCGGGAATAAATGTCGGCTCTCTTTCAAAAATCACAGTGGACGGTGTTTCGGCTGCAGGCAGGGTAACTCAGCTTACTTTCCATGGCAGTGCAGGCAGCAAAAGTGTGCAGCGCGAAAAATGCAGAACCGTGCTCGGATTTTACAGTCAGAAATTCACCGTTAATGCTGAGATGTCGAACGGAATTGCCACAACCTCCGGGTATGCCGGTCTGCCGCTTTTTGCAATGACGCAGGGAGGTATTCAGGCGTTGGCAGGGTATAATGCATTAAATGCAAACGGTGCGGCATATGTCAGCGGAAGAGTGGGGGATGCAGATACGTATATATTCACCGGCGGAGGTTACGGTCACGGAGTCGGGATGAGCCAATGGGGCGCACGCGGAATGGCTGAAAACGGCTTTACCTATGACGCGATTTTAAAGCATTACTATACAGGCATAGTTCTTGGGTGAGGGGGAGTATTATAACGAATGAATACGGAAGAGTTTGATTATTATTTGCCGGAAGAGCTTATTGCACAGCATCCGCTTGAGGACAGGGCTGCGTCAAGACTGCTTGTTCTTGACAAAAAAACAGGAAAGTATAAAGACGAAACTTTCAGAAACATAAAAAAGTATCTTAAACCTGGGGATTGCCTTGTTTTAAATGATACGCGCGTTATTCCGGCGCGCCTTTACGGCACAAAAAAGGAAACCGGCGGTGCAATCGAATTTTTGCTGCTGCACCGTTTCTCAACAGATGAATGGGAGGTTGCGCTTAAACCCGGAAAAAGAGCAAAACCGGGTGCTGTTTTTGAGTTCGGCGGCGGACGGCTCACTGCCGAGGTAATTGATATTTTAGAGGGCGGCAATCGACGCGTGAAATTCCGGTATGACGGACTTTTTGAAAATGTGCTTGATGAACTCGGGGAAATGCCCCTGCCGCATTATATTAAGGAAAAACTGACGGATAATGAGCGTTATCAAACGGTCTATTCAAAGCATAAAGGCAGTGCCGCCGCGCCCACCGCAGGTCTGCACTTCACAAATGAACTGCTTGATGAAATCCGTGCGATGGGAGTTAAGGAAGCCTTTCTCACACTGCATGTGGGACTCGGCACATTCCGCCCCGTTAAAGTCAGTGATGTCACAAAGCATAAAATGCATTCGGAGTATTTCAGCGTAAGTGAAGAAACGGCTGCCGTAATTAATGAAGCGAAGGCGAACGGCGGCAGAATTATCTGCGTCGGAACAACAAGCTGCCGCACACTTGAAAGCGCTTCCGAAAACGGAATTGTAAAACCCGGCAGCGGCTTTACAGATATTTTTATTTATCCGGGATATAAATTCAAAATGACTCAGGCGCTCATAACAAATTTTCATCTTCCCAAATCCACCCTTGTTATGCTTGTCAGTGCGCTTGCCGGCAAGGAGCATATTTTAAATGCATACAAACATGCCGTTGATGAGCATTATCGCTTTTTCAGCTTCGGTGATGCAATGTTTATTGTTTAAGTTATAAGTATTTGAATGCGTTCCTATAAAATTGTTTCAAATACTTTTTTATCTCTGTCGTAAATCCGACACACTTTTTTTACCTCTGTAATATTATGTTACAGAGGTGTTTTCATTATGAATATTAAGCGCTTACTTATAATCGGAGGAGATTTGCGTATTGCGCATCTCGCGCAGTCGCTTCGCAGTGACGGGTATATCGCGGAATCGTTTAAAGGAACAGAGCCGCTGAAAAATGCCGTGGATAGGTGTGACGCTGTTATCCTCGGACTGCCTGCATCAAAGGACGATAAAACCGTTGACGCGCCCGAGCTTGCACAGCCGATACTTATTAAGGATTTGTTTAAGCTGATGGGGCGGGGAAAGCTGCTGCTTGCCGGCAGAATGTCAGACGGAATGAAAGCAGTTGCAGATGTTTTTTCGGTAAGATGGGCAGACTATTTTAACCGCGAGGAATTTGAGCTTCTGAACGCAATACCGACATGTGAGGGCGCATTGCAGGCGGCAATGGAAGAACTGCCGATAACGATTCATTCGTGTCATGCGATAGTAACCGGATATGGAAGAATCGGCAGACTGCTTGCGCGTGATTTGAGTATGCTCGGTGCAGATGTGACCGTTGCGGCAAGAAAGACCTCGGCGCGCGCCCTGGCAAAAACGGACACTGTAAAGGCGATTGACTTCACAAAGCTTTGCGATGAGGCAAAAAAAGCCGATGTTATTTTTAACACCGTTCCCGATAAGGTAATCGGAAGAGATGTTGTTTTTGCCGCGCGCAATACGCTGATAATCGACCTTGCGTCAAAACCCGGCGGAGTCGACATGGAGGCGGCAAAGGATGCAGGAACGCGTGTGATATGGGCGTTGGGTCTCCCGGGCAAGGTCGCTCCGGTTACGGCAGGAGATATCATAAAGGAAACCATCTATAATATTTTCAGCGAGTTAGGTGAATAATATGGATGAATCCAATATACGCCTTGGTTTTGCATTGACAGGATCGTTCTGCACTCTCAGAAAAGCGGTGGATGCGCTCAGTGTTCTTGCAGAGCAAGGTTACAGCCTTTTTCCGATTATGAGTGAAACGGTGTTTTCCACCGACACACGCTTCGGAAAATGCAGAGATTTCAGAATAGAGGTTGAAGGAATTTGCGGAAGGGCGATTATTTCTACCATTCCGCAGGCAGAGCCTATTGGCCCTAAAAAATTACTCGACGCGCTTGTGATTGCTCCTTGCACGGGAAACACACTTGCAAAGCTTGCGCAAGGCGTCAATGACGGCTGTGTTCCGCTGGCAGCTAAGGCTTCATTAAGAAATAACTGCCCGATAATTGTAGCGCCATCCACGAACGAATCAGTTATAATAGGGACAAATGGAGAAAACCTTGTTAAATCAAGGGCTTCGGCATTTGTCCCTTTTCCGTTTTTGTTGAGGGACAAGCCAAAATCATTTAAAAGTCAAAAAAATAATTAATGAGAGGCTGTGATAATGATGTCAAAAACTATCGTAATTTGCAACAAGAAGGGTGGTGTCGGAAAGACGGCTACGGCGGTTAATTTATCGGCAGCTTTAACGAGAGTCGGTAAAAAGGTTTTAGTGATTGATCTTGATTCGCAGCATAATGCAACACAGATACTTACGCCCAAAGGTATAACGCTGACAAAAACAATCAGTGACCTTATGGAAAATTCTATAGACGCAGATGTACCCGAGTGCATATGCAAATCCGATGAAGGCATTGATTTCATCGGTAGCAGTAACAGGCTCACAAATACGGAAATTGCAGTGGCTGGAATGTCATTTCGGGAAACGATTCTGAACAGGCTTTTGGTTGATATACAGAATAATTATGACTACATAATTATAGACTGCCCGCCGAGCGTAGGGCTGATGACACTTAATGCACTTTCAGCGGCAGACGGGGTTATAATACCGATAAAATCAAATGACTTTTCATCACTTGACGGATTTGCTGAACTGATAAAATATATTATTATTATTATGGTTACAAGCAGTGATGAGGAGCAGTTTCAGCAGAGGTGCAGACAGGCGGAAACAACGATTGCAAGTGTAAAATGCAAGGCGAGAGGCTTGGCAAATTTGCAAAAAAACGCATATAAAGCGATTTCGCCTTATCATGTACCCGATGATAAAATTGAAAATGTCTGCAAAAAGCTTATGCCGATTTCAACCTATGCCGGAGGATTCCCGTTTGCTTCGTCCTCATATTCGGACGGGCGAGGCTATTATTTTGCAAAAGATGTATCGGGCGGTATGGTTGCCATTGATCCGTGGCTTCGTCACGGTGACAGAACAAACTCAAATTGGGTTATCATGGGTGTTGCCGGACAAGGTAAGTCTGCGACCACAAAGCATATTATTACAGAGGAATATGCAAAAGGAACAAAGATTATACTTATTGATCCTGAACGGGAATATAAAAAGCTGACTAAGGATATGGGCGTGATTGGCTTGATGTTGGCGGCGGTGCCGGAGGTATGGTAAATCCGCTGCAAATAAGACCTATGCCCGAAGATGATGATGACGAAACAGGCGAATATGAGGAAAATGACAGCCTGAGATTAAACGGTAAGGAAAATAAGGGTATGGGTGATTTGGCTCTGCACTTAAAAACTCTTGAAATATTTTTCAGCCTGTATCTTCCCGAAATCAGCGATTATGAAAAGGCATATTTGAATAAGGCGCTCCGTGAGCTTTACGCAAAATACGG
>CAKSFM010000027.1 GCA_934454525.1 uncultured Clostridia bacterium | reverse complement strand
TCATCGCCCCACACTGTAAAGAACATCCCGTCAACGCCGCAGTCATTGCATGCCTCAATCGCAGCCTTTGTTGCCTTCATACTGTAATCATTGTCCGGAGCAAATCCGTTCCACGTCCATGCACCGCCTGCGAAATATACTTCTCTTTTGAAAAGCTTTGTTGTTTCTATCATCTTTGCATAGCGTTCATAATCTGTTGAATAATAATCCCAATACACAAGCGATACTCCGGCCGGAAGACTTGCTTTTTCCGCAATTTTTGAATTATCGGAATCTGCATACTGGTCTTTTATATCAAGAGCAAATTTTACAAACATATCGTTCCATATCATCGGCTTCATTCCGTATTTTTCTGTTATTTCGCAGACCTTATGCAAATGCTCGTTTATAATGTCAAATCTGTCGCGGATTCCGTGAAGCTGTTCATACTTGCCCTGTCCGACTCTGTAAGCTTCATCCATGCCTATATGAATTTTTCTTGTTGTGAAAACTTCTGAGATTGTGGAAAACATATCCTCAATAAGCTTATACGTCTTCTCCTCCCCGACAAGCAGAATATCGTCACAGTCATTTACTTCATCATAAACATTTTCCCACTTGAAGATTGAACTGATATGAGCCAGTGTTTGTATGCACGGAACCAGCTCTATTCCGATTTCATTACAGTAAGCGTCTATTTCCTTAAGTTCCTTTTTAGAATATCTTCCGCGAAGATGTCCGAACAGAGGCTGGTTATTCACTTCATACGTATCCTCCGTATAAAGCATCAGCGTATTATACCCCATTTTCTTTATTATCTCCGCATATTTTTTTACCGATTCAACGCGCATAACGGCATTTCTTGAACAGTCAAGCATCACGCCCATCATCTTTTCCATAATTACACCCCTTTCAATTTCGCCAATACATATTTCATAACTCAATTACGTTATTTTATCTCAGCTTTTGCAACTCTCACCGGAAACGATGTACCGTAAGGCGTACCCGTAAAATCAACAGACAACATATTGCTGCCCTGGATAAATTTCAGTTTTTCGCCATTATCCATCCATTCAATGTCTTTAATTTCGTCAGTCACCCCACCAAAGCTGTATGCTCCCGTATATTTCCCGCCGACAACTACATTGTTGCTGCCGCAAATCCCTATATCGGGTACAAACAGATACAAAAACTTGCCGTTTCTGCTTTTCAAAATAAAGCTGTTGCCAATGCTCCCGGCTCCGTAAGGAGTACCTTCGTAAATCGATTCTCCGAATTGATGCATCCACTTCCCGATTAACCCGATAAGCTGTTCCTGATACGGATCAATGCCGCCCTGTGCTTCCGGTCCTATATTAAAAAGATAATTTGCACCGACTCGCCTGCATGAACATAGATTTTTAATTAACTCCCCGGGAGACTTGTAGTTTATATCGTTTTTTCCATACCCCCAATGGTCATTAATTGTATTGCACATCTCACCCGCAATATACTTTTTCATTCCCTCACGGTTAATCGGAGCTGCCATTCCGTTTTCATATGTAACAGCATCAATTTCAGGATTCCCATAACGTCCTCTTTCAGAAAGCCCTGTATTATTAATTATCATTGCTTCAGGTTGATAACGGCGTATTGTTGCATAAAGCGCGTCTTCTTTCCAGTCGGCGTTTGGTTTTGACCAATTGCCGTCAAACCACAAACCACCGATTTTCCCGTAGTTTCGGCAAAGAATCTCAACACTTTTTCTCAAATACTCTAAATAAGAATCAAAATCGTTTTCAAAAAGATCATTGTACCAATCCAAGGTCGTGTGGTAAAAAAACGGAACTATTCCGTGTTTTCTGCATGAATCGGCAAATTCACCCACAAGATCCCTGCCTGCCGGACTGTGAGGTGCATCAAATTTGCTAAGTCCGCGCGTGTCATAAAGCGAGAATCCTTCATGATGCCTTGTTGTGAGAGTTATATATTTAAATCCGGCGTTCTTTGCCATCGTCACGATTTGCTCAGCGTCAAAATCCTCTGCCGTAAATGAATCAAACAGTTTAATGTAATTTTCCTTCTTCATATTGGAAAAGTTCCATATCCACTCTCCCTTTCCCAATTGCGAATACAATCCCCAATGTATAAATAATCCAAGACCGCAATGCTCGAAATCCAAAATATATTTTTGAGCCGCCGGAATACTCATATGTTTTTTCCTCCTATAATTTTAATGGTTGATTTTATATGAGCTGCATTAAATTCCACAATGCCGTTACTGCAGCTAAACCCACATTCTCTGTTATCAATCAACAGCTGTTTGACATCCGTTCCTTCAGGAATAATAAATTTGCACAAATCCACATATCCGTCAAACAATGTCAGTTCAATAATATTACCTCTGATTTCAAAACTTCCCCAACCTGTTGACAAACTCCAAGGGCATTTGAAATTTTTGCTTTTGATAATCGGGCGGAAGCCCATACAGGAGCTTTGCATATTAAAAACAAAGCCGCTGAAAATCGGCAGCAGAGCAAAGCTCGACATAGACCTTGCATAATTGCTTCCGCATTCAAATTCGTTCCATGGATTTCTCTTCCTGCCGTCGAATCTGTTCCTAACCGTTCGTATAACCTTGATTGCTTCATCAATCATTCCGTGTGATGCCAAAACCCCTGCAAACTGATATTCCATTCCTGGCATCGTTTCTCCGTTATACATAACAGGCATATACGGTTTTGCAGCGTCTTTGGGATACTCACAGACAATTGTACCGCCCTCGTACGGCATCGCAAGATTTCTCCATAGATTTGTATAAGTACGTAATTCAGACTTGTAATTCAATTTAAGCATACTTTGAAGCGCATATTCTGCTTGTGTAGAGTCAAAGATTCTTCCCAGCCCCAAAATACTTGCATGCCACTGACCCAATAACTGTTCAATTGAAGAACCATCACAAATTTGGTACTTTACTTCCTCAACCTCCTCATTCCAATACTCCTCAACACCCGGATACAATTCAAGCAGCGTCTTGTCTTTAATATCTGCTTTGTGAATAAAATAGCTGCCGTTAAACAGATGGTTTTTCACGAAATCATATCCCTTGTTGAAAATCGATATATATTCTTCTGATTTAGCATCATCTCCAAGAAACTCTGCTATCTCATGAGCCGCTTTCAATGCCGCAAGATAAATTCCTTCCAACCACCCGGAAGGACCGAATAAAACCTTATCAAGAGTATGATGCTGACATCCCTCCAGCACACCATCCTTATTCATGTCCCACTTATCCGGGTTCTCAGGATTCCACGCATATTCGAGAATTTTCTTTACCTGTTCCCAGCGGGCCTTCAGCCATGACGTGTCGCCCGAAATTTTCCATTCTCGGTAAATTTTAAGTATTATGCCCATCTGTCCGTCCAAGCAGGCTCTTTCCGTGCTTAAACCTCTTCCATACGGGATTTTAAGCCTAAACGATGTTTTTCCGTTAGGAAGCGTGGCATATTTGATTTCAGCATCTCTGATTGTTCTTTCGAGTCTTGGAAAAAGAAAACACAGTGCATAAGCATAATTCCACACATGCTGACATGTTCCCTCACAGCTTCCTTCCTTTTGCTGCACTCCCTCCCAACCGTAAAACGAACCGTCCTGTAGTCTTATTACTGTCGGAGATTTAAGAATTGATAAATTTGCTGAGATGGCATCAATCACAGCTTCATCCAATGTTGCAGTATATAAGGTATCTTTAAACAGCAATGTTTTATCATATAGCTCGTCCCATTTGCTAAGAGCATATTCTGCCGAATCAACAGAATTTTTAAATACAGTTGCATAATAGTTTTTCCATATTATATCCTTTCCGTTTGAGTCACGATAAGGATCCCAGTAGTTTATGCAATTCGGATTGTTCCATGTAAGCACAAATCTTGCAGATCGGCGCTCCTTTTTCATTAATTTTATACGCACATACAGTGTACAGTGATCCATGCTCCCGGCATCTTCATACTCTCGGCTCATCAATTTCTCATTATTTGCAAACTCGTTCCAAAAAGCAACGATATTATCGTTCCATCCGCCTCTGTACCAATAAAGCTGCACATCGGCGTCATCTGAGTCCGTGGCAATCGTAATGTCTCCGTATTGTTCAGATTGCTCATTTTCCCCGTGGTAAACAAGCTTTATCCCTGTCATAGACCCGTTACTAAGCGGCACATTTTTAGAAACCGGATATGGATTAGCCACAGAAAATGCAACAGTATATTCAACTATATCCTCTGAGTCATTTTCAATCGATATGTCAAAAAACGCTCCCGGAATACTTGAATTTTTATCATCTAACGGAATAAAAGGATTCCATGCAGTCAGGGTAACCGCGCCGGGAAACGAATCATCTTGAAAGGTCACTGTTGCAATCGGATACTCCCCGTTAAAGCATACGTTTTTAAAATGAGGCATGCCGCATAATGTACTGAAAACAGGGCCGAAGCCGTAGCCGCAGAAAGGATCCGAACCATATCTCCCCATCAATTCTTTTTTCATATCGCCGTTAAGAATTTTTGCCACCGAACCGTTTTTATTTACTGCCTTCACCGCGATATGAGAATAGCCGTTAAGGCTTCCCTTTGACGGTCGATTGAAAATTTCCCAGTCAATAAGCCTGCCGTCACCGCCCAGTCCTATTGAACCGCTCCCTATTCCTCCCAAAGGAAAAGAAATTTCATTTATATATTCGCCCTCATATTTCATGAATCTGCCTCATTTACATTTTTTTGCAGCGGCAAGCTGTTCATCATCAAGCTCACCATTATCATCAATGTACATCTCAAGCGTAACCATTCCGCCGGCATTGTTAACATCCGACACATATTTTTTTAAATATTCGCCCGAATAACGAAGCCCCTTGCTGTGCCATGAATGGCTTCCCATCGGCGCTAAAATATGTGCCCGCGCCCCGTCATAATATGCTTTATTTGGGATAACGTTTAAATCATTAAATTCGCCTGCTGTATAATCCTCTTTTATGTAATACTTGCAGCATTGATCCTTCACTCCGTTGTTAAAGGCAACTTTCACATCCGGGTTTCCGTATTTAACCGCATCATAATAATACGTCAGCTTTTCATTATTATATTCCAACAGCCAATCATAGCATCCGTCAAACCACCAAGCCTTAATTTTATTACCATATTTCTCAGCATATTCCGCCAAGACATTTGCCCAATTTCTCACAAAACTATCGGAAACCTTCCCCCTTGGATTTGTAAGACCCATTTTAACACCACACTCCGGGTCAAGCCACGGTCCGTCACCAGTATAATACAGACACAAATCTATATTATATCTACTTAGAGAATCATAAAGGTCAGCTATTAAATCACGATTTGCGCAGGCTTCTCCCGGGGTTGTACCGCATATTTTATCAAACGTTTTGTTTGGTGCTATCATATATTTCTGCCCCTGCATAACAGTGATAAAGTAGTATTGTGCCCCTGCATCATATAGTCTGTCCGCAATACGATCCGTATCGAAGTTTTCAACCCGTCTGTTCCAGTAATCACTCCCGCCCTTTTCACTGTAAGTCTCCCCCGGATCACCATACAAAAAGTGAGTAAAGATTCCCCATCTGCGGAGCAGAAAGTCGTTGCCGGTAATCATGCACCAATCTCCTTATATATCTTCTTTAAACCGGCCTTTAATTCGTTTGCTTCCTCCGTCATTATTTTACCGCCGCCATTATTCCATTCCGCGATAAAATCGTCATATGCTTTTAACGGCTTTTTTCCCATAATTATCTCATTCATCAGCGCAGTTTGATTAACTCTTAAATCAACAATATATTCCGCTGCAGAAGGAACAACATCGACCTTAAAGAAATAGTCCGTAAGTGAATACTTTTCATCCATCCATATCTTCTGCCATGCTTTCCATGCTTCCGATCTTGTAGACATATAAGTGTCATAATCTGTTACAACGGGAGCAAAAAAGCTTGGGCTTGCAAAGCCGTTGTTCAGACCGTTAATCCGTGCCACTGCCGGGTCGCTATTCCCGTTTATCATAACAAAGTTCTCAGTTGTTTGAGAATTGGCTGCCTTTTCCCAGCTTTCGCCCTCATTGCCTATTTTGCAAACAGTATACAGCTCCTTGTCATTAAACAGCCCTTCCATTATCTTGAGCATACGCGGAATTTTTACATCACAGTTTTCATTATTTCCAAATGAAATCACGTGTGATGCACGTCCCCATGAGCGCGCTCCGCTCTTTCCGTCAGGACCTATCGGCAGCAATCCCAAAGTTATCTCTCCGCCGTCAACATTTTGTGCCAGCACATTTGCAAGTGAATTAGGATCACTCATATCCTGATACCCGTAATCGCACATATACCCAAGCTTGTTTGATGACATAAGTTCTCTGTCGTTTGTTCCCAGTATAAAATCAGGATGAAGGATTCCATCCTTATACCATTCGGATAAGGTTTTTAAAGCTTGCTTACATTCATCGGTTACTCCTCCATACACTATCTTACCGTCTTTTTCCTGCCAATCAAAAGGCAGACAGCCGTATGCACCAAAGATTTCACTGAAATAAGACTGATAGTGTGATCCGGCAGAAATTCCGTATGTATCCTTTTTACCATTTCCATCAGGATCTCCGTTTGCAAACGCATAGAGTACATCATGAAGTTCATCAAGAGTTTTCGGAACCTCCTTACCGAGCTTTTCAAGCCAGTCCTTCCTATATATTGCCTGCTTAGACTGCATATATGAATGGTCATAGTTTGGAAGTCCCCAGTTTGTGTCATCATACGCTGAATATATCCATGCTGCCGGGGCATACTCTGAGAGATATTTATAATAGTTCGGAGCATACTTTTTAATCACATCATAAGGAAGCTCAGATATGAAATCCTGATCTGCATCGTTCTGCACAAAGATTGGGTCAAGTTCATAAATCAAATCCGGTATGTCATTACTTGCGAGGAGCATATTTTTCTTCTCCTGAAAACCGTTTGAATCGTAAAACATCGGCTCAATCTCAACATTAAACCTTTCTTCAAGCGCTCTTTGAGGCACCGTGCCGTCCTTAGCTCCGAAATTAGTCGGATAACTCAGCCATCTCAGTTTAATTTTTTCATTTGAATCCTTAAATTCCCCTGCCATGCTTTCCTTCACGCCTTGCCCGCAGCCCGCAAGCGCAATCGCTATGTAAGCCATGAACAATACGGTTGCAAAAAATCTTTTAATTTTCATAATCCCATCTCCTTTTTATTATACATAACTTGTTGTTGAAATTGTATTATAATTCAGATAAGCTCCGTAGTGATACGGAAGGCGCGGTTCTTCAAGCTCATCAATTCTATTGATTTTTCCCGAAAGGTAATTACGAAGAATCTCCTGTGTGCTCCTTATGCGGGCAATCATACCTCCGTATCGGATATCAAGCAAGCTCCAGCCGAAGCCTTTAAACGACATATGCCACGCCCTTTTATGCATTTGATGCACCTCATTTGCCGCCTGCTCAAGCTCGGGCAGTGTGCATGCAGCAAGCATCGAAAGAGTTGAAAAGTCTTTTTGGTCATAAGCGGGTTTTAATTTTTCACAAACCATAGTCTTTAACGACAAAAATTGAAACAGCGCAGCAGAATACTTATATAAATGCTCCCATTTTCCTTTAAACTGTCTCATATATTCCGCATGTTTTCGGTAATGAGAACTCATTGGCTGTGCCTTTAGTTCAAGGTCAAAAAGACTTTCGAGCGGATCTTGCCAAAACAGACATTTTCCCCTGAACCGTTCATTATAATCATCATATTTTTCTCCACTATCAAAAATATTATGATATGATGACATATCCCAAAAAGCATCGTAATCTCCGCCCGTGCAAAATTCAAAGCGTTTCTTAAGATATTGGCGTTCTGTTTTTTTGTTATACACTTTTTCAGCAACAAATGACAACGGCAACAAATTTGCTTCAATGTTCATTTCATATCCATCATTTCCCCAAATAGTGAGCATCATTTCGCGAACATTATATTTTCTGCATGCCTCCAATCCGCATGACACGGATTCATAAGTTATGTGGTTTTCCGGCATATGCCCCGACCACGACCATAATCCGCCCGCATACATAACTTTTCGTCCAATTTCAACATGCTTTTTTATCATGTAATCATCGTGATTCGGAATTTCTCCGTAATGCCAGTAAACAAGCTCCATTTCGTCCGGAATATTTTCGATAATATCAGGTGATATAACAACATTTTCATCATGATAAGATTTTTCCTTTGAGCCAATTCTGAAATACATATCGCTCCACATCAAAGGCTTCAATCCGTATTTATTTATAATGTCCATTAGCCGTTTCATATGGCGGTTAAAAATTTCAAACTGCGGAACATATCCGTGTTTATCCATGTACACTCCTCGTCCCATTTCATCGGCTTCATCCATTCCAATATGAATTTTATCTGAACGATACGGAGCAATCGCATTTTTTATCATCAGCTCAATCAATTCGTATGTTTCTTCCTCATCGGCAAGCAGAATATTCCGAGTGTCTCTCACGCCTGCTGCTTCCGGCCATTTAAGATATCTCTCCATATGACCGTATAATTCAATGCACGGAATCATTTCTATCCCATACTCATAGGCATAATCATCGCAAAGCTTTATTTCATCATACGTATATCTACCGCGCATATATCCGAAATACGGTCTTTCAGGTATCGTATATGTATCCTCGGTATACATCATAACCATGTTATATCCCATCACCGCAAGATAATCAAGATATGAACACAGAGTGTCTGTTTTCATAACTCCGTTTCTTGATGCATCAATCATTACTCCCGCTGTGTCAAAGTCAATATCTTCGTAAATTTCAAAACTGCTGCAATTTCTGAACTGTTCAATAAACAAACCTAGGGCTCTGAAGAAATGGATTTTTTCTTTATAGTATATTATTCCCTCTCCGTCCATTAAAACGGCGCCAATCCGTTCTGATTTAACTACCTTTATCAAAAAGCCATCATCAGACAGTTCAAAATCCAACAGTTTTGACAATCTTCTTATACCGATTTCAAAATCCTCGGCACCCAAAAATCTAAGCTTCATAAGATCCCCCTCCACGATTTTTATTTTATCATTCGATATATATAAAATCAACACATAAAATTGCATGAAATTAGCACAATATTGCAAGTTCTACCGATTTTATTCCTATATATAGTAATTAGTATAAAAATATTTCATACTAACGGTTGTGTTATTGTAATCTCTGTGCTATACTTATATTAACAGTCATAATCGATGAGGTGAAAATATGCTTAAAAATCGATATGAAACCTTTTTTTCTTTTGATTCCGAACCATGCAAATTGGATTACTATATTTATACTGAAAATATATTGCCGGAGCTTGCCCATAATTGGCATAACAATCTTGAGATAATATATATTGCAAACGGCAATGCTGAAATCACAATAGGTAATGACATTTTTTTTGCTAAGAGGGACGAATTATTTGTTATTAATTCAAACATACTGCATGTGATATCTCCCAAGAAAAAGGTCGCATTTTTCTGCATGATTTTAGATCCTGATTTTTTCAAGATAAACAGCCTTGATTTGGATAATATTAATTTTCATTCGTATATCAGCAATGACATAAGAGCTGAGAATCTTTTTCGAAACGTGATAGATGAATATGAATCTGACGGTCCCTTTAAGGCAGCTGCAACAAAAAGCGCTGTGTTACAATTTATTATATATCTGGCAAAGCACTATGCAACTGATCAGGATCGCTTCAAAATATCCGAACACAAATATATCATGCTTGCAATCGGATATATTAAATCCCATATTAATCAGAAACTCTTTCTTGAGGATGTAGCAAATCAGGTAGGAATAAGCAAGTATTGTTTAATCAGAGAATTTAAAAAGGTAACCGGTGATACGCCTGTTACCTATATAAATAAAATTCGCTGTGCAAATGCAAAAAAAATGATACACCGCAATGATCTTGATTTAAAAGAAATAGGCGAACTATGCGGTTTCGAAAATCAATCCTATTTCACAAAAGTATTTAAGCGCTATGAGGGTATGACGCCAACAGAATATCTGCATTTTCTAAAAGGAAGAGCACCAATACCCCCCATTTTGGCAAAAACTAAAGATAACAACATCAAGCTTAAAAGCTTTGAAGATTAAATAATCATAACCACCCGTCTAATGAAGCGGTAAAATAATGGCGGCAGACACACGGTGATTTTTCCATGTGTCTGCCATTATTTTACCGTGCACATGGTGGGTAGTTTAGTGTTTCGTACGCTTCGTGTCCTCATCTGTCTGAAGACAGAAAATAAAAGCTCGGTTTTACAACGTATCCGAAGCCGCGCGAGGTTGTGATTACCACGTTATTTGCTCCGCTTGCGCAATGGATTACAAGCACATTGCCGCCGGAATCCCTGCCTGCGACAATACCGATATGCGAATTATCACTGTATAGCGCCAAATCGCCCGGTTTTGCCGATGCCCATGATATGCGGGTGCCTTTTGTTGCCTGCGTTGCCGCACCGTGACCGATTTGCGCTGCCGTATAACCCGAATTAATAAACGACCATGTTACAAAGCCGGAGCAATCAAGTCCGAAAGGTCTGATTGTTCCGGTGCTTCTGTTTCCGGGAGCCGTAACACGCTTCATTTTTCCCCAGCCGGAATCCCAGCCGATTGCAGAGGATTTTCCTCCCCAAAAGTAATTAACCTTTCCGACAAGCGAACAAGCATTTTTGACTACCCTTTTTCTCCCCTCCGGCAAATTTTCGGGAAGTCTTTCCAAAACCTGCTGCGCTGTTTCATCGGATATCGCAAGGCTTTGAGCCGCTCCTATGAAACCATCCGCATTCTCAAGCAGCGTTTCAAGCGCTTCCTTTTGTTTTCTTGTGAAAGCGTATTCCTCAATCATTTCTTCTTTTGTTTTCGCGGAAATTGTTATATGCAAAATCCTTTTCCCGTCATCCGTTGTCTCAGTGTCCGAAGCTATTCTGTGCATATCCCAAAATACTTTCTTCAGCTTTTGTTTTTTCCTTTCATCAATAATAACCGCGTCTTCAGCGGCGTTATCTTCTCTTCCGGCAATTTTCACCGAAAACAAAGACAGAACTAAACGCCAGTCCGCCGGGTCTCCCGAAAGCTCAATACTGTCATATTCCTGACCGTTTTCTATATCTTCAAGCTTCTGCGTAAGCTCAATATTACACTCATTTACAATCGAAGATATGGGAATACTTTCGCCTCCGGCAGCTTCTTCGGATATAAATAATCCGAACGGGCTTGCCGATATAGCTGCAACAATAATAACAGAGATAAGCACAACAAGCAAAACTGCCCATCCGCCGAGAGCTGCCAATGCCGAAACAATCGCTTGCGCCGATTCAGCAACCATGTGTGCAATCCTTACCGAAGCTCTTTTCGCAGCTGTTGCAGTTCTTGCTGACGCAATTGCCGTTTCCCTTGCAAGCCGAATTTTTGTTTTTCGTATCAACTCTTTTTTCGCTCCGACAGTCTTTTTTTGCGCACAGACATATTTGCCTATATACGGAGTTTCTGTTTTAACAATTTTGCGCACTTCCGCCTTTGGAAGATTGACAGCATTTGATAATCGGCGATTCGGTATATTTGCACCTTTTTTTGTTTTAACATATTCTACATGAATATTGCTTGCAGAGTGCTCTCCGTCATAAACCTTTCTGTGCTCAGCCATTGTTCTTAGTTTTTTCTCAACGTATTCCCTTCGTACTGCTCCGACAGGCTGATTATTTTTATCTCCGCAATTCTCACCATTCACAGTTTCTGACTTATGCCGAACATTCTCCCGAAATACGCTTCCATTCACACCGCTTTTTTCACTGTTATCCTTGGATTTTATTTTATGTTCTCTAATCTTATTTTTAATGTATCTCTTTCTATCTTCATAAACCGTATCCGCAAAGGCAGCAGCGTTGCTTTCCACCGTTTCCGCTGCTTCCGTATCGGCTTTTTGATTTTGTTCATTTTTAGAGCGGACAGCCTTCTCTTTCATGAGATTTTTTACATTTCGGGCGCTTCCCCCAATAATATTTTTCCCTTTTACCGCCTCCTTTTTCCCGAGTTTTTGTTTTAATGCTTCAGGTTTTAATTTAACCTTTACTTTATCCAATCCGTCACCCCTCTCACATAACTAACAAAACAAGCGGCAGCTGCATAAACGCGACTGCCGCTTGTTTTGCTATTCTCTTCCGGGTTTAGTTTATTTCAGGTAATTGGTTATCCGACATAAATAAGAAAATACGGTTATATTGCCGTATTCCTTCACATCTCCTTGAATAACCATTTCGCTCCTGTATAATTAAATTGTGAGATTCACAATAAACTACAGGAGGTTTCCAAATGGAAAATAATATTAAATCATTAAAATATCTAATAGATCGCCTAAATGAACTATTAGATAAAGAAGCTTACACTGCAAGTACAAGAAAAGATATGAATTTCATACTTGATGCATTGTCATCATATATGCAAAATCATAATCTCGCCGAATATACTGCAGATGTACGGTATCAAAACAGCCGTGCTCTCTGTGGTGAGTGTTCTCTCGGTCTTCACCCTTAACAATCCGTACGGCAGAACAGTATTGAAACCGTCCTCCTGCTGATACTTAAATACTGCAAAATTGCACAAATGCTTTCTTCCGATGGCAAGAAGCGTTTCCGTGTCATTATTAAGCTCGTCAATGGTATTTGCAGTATGCACGAGGGTCACCGTTACAAACATCATTCTTTGGTCACGGGTTGTCAGATCGTCAAGAAACTCTTTTATTTCGCTCCGCATCTGTTCAAGGCTGTACGGAACATTTGCGGAAAAATTGTTATTCATATTTTGCTTCTGCTGCCATTTTGTAATATCCGTTTCAACTGCAAGCAGCTTTTTTTGAACCTCTTTTACAGCTTCGTCCGTTGCAATCGGGCGGATATCAACGGAAAGCATCATACTGCGTGAAAAATCCGTCAGCTCCGACAACATGCTGTCCTTTAAAAACGACGGATATTCTTTCAAAAAAATCACTCTTGCAAATTTATCTCCCATTCGAATATGGTCGCTTTTAAATTCAATGCTGTCGGGGCAAATCGCATCTTTAAAATGCCGCCCTTTCACAATATCGCGCTTCATATCAAAATCAAACGCTTCCCTGTCACCGTTTTTGAAAAAATCGTGAAATATACGAAGCCTCTCTTTATATCCGAGCTCCGTAATTTTTGATGACAGCTTTGCAAAATCAGCCGTCAGATCATTTCCCACACGCGTGAAAAATGTTCTCGATTCCTCAATATTCTTTTTTTCGCTTGAAACCATAATATACTTATCATGAACTATATTATTGCTTTCAGCCATTTTGTCCGCAAATATTTCTCCAAGCTCCTTTGCATAAACGCTGTAGCTTGTATTGCCGTTGAATGTCGCAAGACCGGACAAAACTTCCCGGCTCAGACTTCTGTTAAATACGCTTATCTTTGCCGTTGCGTCTGTCGGCAGCCCGTTTATCAGCGCCGAATGTGAAAGGAACATCGAAAGCCTGTCGTCATCGGAAGCCACGGCGTAATTTATATCCGAAAACCTCCACGTTTTTGAAAAGACGCTGCCGCATTTAAAAATTCCGTCCTTATACAATCTGTCAATCGGAATCGACTGCTGCACAGACCTCGGTATTCTTCTTTTTTCCTTTGCGCCTATCCTTTTTTTGAACAGAAACATCACGTATCACCTCCTCATATGCTTCATGCATGAAGTTTTCGCTTCTGTAAGTCCGCACACCCGAACATATAAATTCACTGTATATAAAGGAAGCCGCAAACTGTTCGAAATTCAGCCCGTTATATCTGAAAAATCCTGCCGCGGCAAGAGGCGCGGCGCAGATAATGCAAAGCCACGACACCGTTTCTTTTCCGAAAAATCCTCCGAGACCGAAATACATGCCGACAGCCGCACCCAAAGCAGCTAGCGAACAGGCAAATTGCCTTGTTGACAATCCGAAAAACAAGCTTTCGTGATAGTCTTTTATTTCTTTATTAATTCTTATTTCCAAGCTGCACCTCCTAAGTTCCCAGCATTTCTTTTAAGACTCTGTCAGAGCCTTTTATAAGACCAACCAAAACAAGCATATTAAAAATCACTTCGCCGATATATTTCCAAATCATTGTGACCGTTGTTATACTTGTATCGAGAGCGGGTGCGCCTGAGCTTGCAAATGCAGAATACAAAACACAGGCAAGTATTATCACTGCACTTTCAAGGCACACCCCGATATACGATTTGATAAAATGCTTTCCGGTTTCCGATGTTCCTTCACCCGCAAAGGACGCGAGCGGCACCGGCGCAAGCGCCGTATACATATATAGCCGGAAAAATCTGCCGTAGACCGACATTATCATAACAAATGACAACACGGTTATAAACAGGCTTCCGAGTATCGTAACAAGCCATAAAGGAATTGATGCCCAAAATCCGGCGTCCTCCACCACTGCTTCTATAGCCGAGGGCAGCGACACGGACGCTCTGCCAATTCCTCCGAGAGAGCCGGCAATCTGTTCCGCAACTCCGCCGCATATTGAATAGATGACCGTCATTAAATCCATTGCATGTGTGACAGCCACCTTTGCAGCACAAAAGCGGATAAAATGCTTTAGGGCATATTCCGGCCGCTGAAAATCACGAAAAGAAGCCGTGCTTTTGAATATGCTCATAGCAAAAAAGAGGACCAGCAAGCCAAGTCCGATGGCTTGAAGTCCCCCGTTTATACCTGTTATAACATTCCATACGGCGCCGCCTTTAAAGGTTTGCGGCGAGGTCGTGATAAGCTGCCATATTTCCGTCATTTTATCATTCCAAGTTTCAAAAGCATTTTCCAAGTTTGCGACAATCCAGTTATCACTCAAAGGTAATTCACCTCCTCCTAAAACGCAAAAACAGCCATAGGCATAACAGATTCGAGTCTGTTATGCCTAACCGCTTTATGCAGCTATGACTGTTTTTGATTTTGTTATTCAGTTAAATACTAAAACAAGTCGCTGTGCGTTCCCGTTCGGGTTAAGGATAGTGTAATCATATCATTTTCAACCTTGTATATGAGAAGCCAGTCGGGTGATATATGGCATTCACGATGCCCCATATATTCACCCCTCAACGAATGGTCACAGTATTTTTCCGGAAGTGGTTTTTCTTCACGCAAAAGACCTACAACATCTTCAAACAAGGTAATATCGTATCCCCGCTTTATAATCGCCTTAAAATCTTTTTTGAACTTATTGGAGTATCGTACTTTAAGCATTTAAGTCCCTCATAAGCTCTTCCATACTGTCATACGCCTTGCTCACATTCCGATTATTGTTTACATCGTTAATAGCGGCAAGCGTTTCGGCATTAGGAATATCGGTTGCTATTTCAAACGGAATTCTTCCTTGTCTGACAACTTGCCGTAAAAACATATTCATAGCGGTTGTCATATTAAGTCCCATATCGGAAAGCATAGCCTCGGCTTGTTTTTTTAACTCAGTGTCCATACGAATACTCATATTAACTGTTGCCATAAGATTACCTCCTCTGTGTTAGTATATTCATTGTACCGCAAAATACGTGCATTGTCAATGCAAAACAGAAAATATGACAGCAGTTTAATATATTTTTTACATTATGTCTGAACGTTCAGATAATCATATCAAGAATGTCTTTCGCAAATGCAATGATGACGCCGCCGAAGAAAGTCAGAAAGCCGTTTGCTCTCTGCGATGCGTCGTGAGATTTCAGCGACAGTCCTATCTGCACAATACCGAACCCAAGCAGAATCATTCCTATCGCTTTTATTGCCGAAAAGATAAATGTTGAAAGATTGTTTATTGCCGTAAGCGGGTCTCCTTCGGCAAAGGCCGTTCCGGTGAGAATCACAAGAACTGCACCGGCCGAAAAAAGAATTTTCTTTGTTATGCCGAACCCCGTTGTTATCTTCTTTATTTTCATTGAATCAACTACCCCCGTTAATATTTTCTTCCTGAATGTTTATTATTTCTATCGGACTTTGTCTTACCGCCTCCATATCGATAACCGTATCATCCGAAACTGGCAAACCGTCCGACAGATTTTTTCTGAAATATTTGCCTTCTTTATTGTGTGTATATGCAAGATTGCCGCCATCCGATGTAAATCCGATATTCGGATGCGATGTAATATCGAACTTCTTATCCATAATGGGTTTTTCTCCGCGAATAAAAATAAGTGCGTTGCTGTTATCAAGCAAACGCACTTCGTCAAGTGTTAAAAGCTCACGCCCGGCATTTTGATAATTTGTGTTGCTTGAGCCGTGTGAACCCCTTGTTATTCCTCTTGTCCTTGTATCTATTGTTTCCTTGCCGAGCATTTTCGAAATGTACTCATGTGTTGATTGCTCATTTCCTCCCAAATACAGCATGGTATCACAGTTTCCGACAATGTTTTCCCAGCTGTCCTTAAACAGCGCCTTGAGCTGTGCCATATTCTGAATTATAATGCTTACGGAAATTCTTCTTGACCGCATTGTCGCAAGAATCCTTTCAAAGTTATCGGGAAGCGCCACGTTTGCAAACTCGTCCATTACTATATGAACAGGCACCGGCAGCTCCCCGTCATATATATGGTCAGCCTTATAATACAGCTCCTGAAATGCTTGTGTTTTGTATTGTTTTAATGCAATATGCTCCGGATTGTCATCTTCAAGCGCCTCGAAAAGTATATCAACGGGGGATTGGTATTCCTCATCGTCCTCCATTGCTGCGGCATTTTCAATCATAAACATCAGCATTTCAAAATTCTGTTCTTCCGGAGGAGCTTCATGCAGCAGATAAAGCATCAGTGCAGTATCCAGCGCAATTTCTGATTTTTCCCAAAACGGGTCGTTTTGCTGTGCATTTTTCGGAGTGGTATTTTGTATCAGATTCGTAATGAGCTTTATCACATCTTCATCGCTTCTTACATAAACGAACGGATTGTATCCATCCGAATTGCTCGGCGTTATCAGGTTAAAAACCTTAACATCATACCCATTCTCGAGCAGAAGCGGGGCAACAGCCCTGAGCATCTCGCCTTTCGGGTCTGCTACTATAAAAGATGTGTTGCACTGCATTAAATTCGGTTTTGCATAAAATCGCGTTTTACCGCTGCCTGTGCCGCCGATTACCAAAACGTTAAGATTCCGTCTGTGGGATTTTGCATTAAGACATATGCGCATAGTTTGCGACAATATCAGATTATGAAATTTATCGCCTTTATCCGCATATTTTTTTACGATTTGTGCTGCTATCCCCCATTTTCCGGAACCGTATTCAACGCCCGGTCTCCTGTTTTCTCTGGTTGCAAAAAACATTCCTATCGCATTATCAACTATATGTACGTTACCGTTCAGCCCTTTGCTTCTAAGATGGTCGCGAATCGCGTTTGATTTCTGTCTGCCGAGAATCATTGACGAAACAACCTCATCAATAACCATCTGTTCCGCAAGAGGAATTACTTTGTCATTCGATTTAACAAGCGTCTGATGCATAACACCTTTAAGCACCCTTGCAATCTGAAAGCGGATTTGTTCCTGCTGCTCCGGCGGAAACACGTCAATAATTCTGTCGATTGAATCAATCACGCTCTTTGCGTGAAGTGTTCCGTACACAACATGCCCGGTTTCCGCAAGCGTTACAGCATTCTGAATTGTTTGAAGCTCTCTCATTTCTCCGACAAAGATAATATTCGGATTTTGCCTCATGGCGGCAATCGTTGCGGTTTCAAAGCTGTCAACATGCAGTCCGACCTCAATCTGTTCAATCCGGCTTTTTATCGGCTTGTGAATATACTCTATCGGCTGTTCAATTGTTAATATGTTCTCTGCTCTCTCCTCATTTATACTGTGAATCAGCGATGCAAGCGTTGTTGATTTTCCGCTCCCTGTCGAACCCGTCACAAGATACATGCCTGATTTTATCCGGGCAAAGGGTTTTACCTCCGGAGGTAAAAAAAGCTTCTCAAGCGGAAGAATTTCATCGCTGAGAAGTCTTATTGCAACGTTTATCCCGTCAAGCCCGAGATAAATATTCACTCTGAACCTGCGTTCTTCAAATTTAAATGCTCCGTCAATCGGATTTATTCGTTTCCCTTGCCGCAAAGCCTCGTATGCATTTAAAACCGACGGCATTTCAATTTCAACAAACGTGTCAATCATTTCAAGAGGTATAACGCGTTCAAATTTTTCTAACGTGCCGCGGACCCTGAGCCACCCGATTTTGTTTTCGGTTACATGGATATCAGAAGCGCTTTTTTGAATAGCGCTCCTCAAAATATCATACAATTTCATCACTCGCTTTCAAATTTTATAATCTATATAAATGTGCCGCAGGCACAGTAATTTTCAAATTTTCGAATAAAATCTTGTTTTCGTGTAATAATATGCTTGTAATAATCTTGTTTTCGTGATAAACTTTCGATACAAAGGATTTAAAAGCAGAAAACGGCATTATTTTTTTGCCGCTGTACATGACAATACTGTTATAACATTCCATACGGAGCCGACTTAAACGCAAAACAGCCATAGGCAACAAAGCCATGGCTGTTTTAAAT
>CAKSFM010000026.1 GCA_934454525.1 uncultured Clostridia bacterium | reverse complement strand
GACAGTCTTTTAAAAATGCTATATCTTGCAATGATAGACATTACGAAAAAGTGGACAGGCAAGCGCAAAGACTGGGGGCAAATCCACTCACAGCTTGAAATATTCTTTGCCGATAGATTACCGCAGTAGCATAAAATAGCCGTCAAATCAAGGGTGAAATAAACGCCCTCTTGCGAGGGCGCCCTTGACATGCCGGCAATTTCATGCTAAATTACAGTTAAGGGCTGAAAGCCAAAATCCGGCTCTCAGACCACAAAAACTACATAGATTATATTATCATTTTGGAGTCTAATTTGAGGTTTACACAAAATGAGGGATTGCCCCGGGTTAAGCGGTTTTTTCTGTATCTAAGATTCTTTTTAAATTTTTGAGTATTTTAATAAATTTTTATTCTATTACTACTCCTATTACTACTCAATTTTTTGCTGTTTTTAAAGTGTTAAGCCTATTTTATTTACTGCCTCTAATTTTGTTTTTAATGGGATATGAGTATATCCGAGCGTTGTAGAATAATTTGCATGACCTGCCGCCTCCTTAATTATTGACGGCTGAACTTCGGCTTTTGCCATCAATGTTGCAAAAGTATGACGACAGCAGTGCGGCGTGAGAGGTCTTGTTTTTGCTTCGTTAAGAGCTGCCTTGAAACGATTGTAAAAGTCCTCTTCGCTCATCTCTAATAATTTTTTGTCGCAGATATTATAAAAACGCTCAACAATCGGAGCAATTTTTTCAGAGATGAGAATTTGCCGGTCCTTGCCTGCATCTGTTTTTATTCCGCCCATCATGTAACGTTCGGCGATATGAATATTTTCTTTTCTGATTGTAGAAATTTCTCCGTAACGCATCCCTGTATAAATCATTATAAGAATATATCCCGAGAATGTGTTGCCATTGTTATATACCGCCCAGATATTTTTTATTTCTTCATCTGTAAAGGCTGTCTTTTTTGATTTTTCCAAAGGTGGCAGCTTAATATATTCAGCATAATTTACTTTGCAATACTCATTCATTACACCATAGCGCAAAACATTATTAAGCAGCACTTTAATATCCTGCTTCGGATAATATGCACCGGGGCAATTATCTACAACCTTTTGCATATCGTCCAATTTGATTTCATCCACATTTTTGAAATACAATGAAGAACAACGTTTGTATGCAGTATTGTACGACTGTTGCTTTGATTTCCCAATTGTAAGAAAGTGAGTGTTTTTCCACATTTCATAGAGTTTGTTAAACTTTATTTTTTCTATATTAGGCGCCTCTCGGAGTTTTGGCAAGTACTCCAATGCCTCCCTTTTTGTTTTAAAGCCCGATTTGGTTCTCTGAACTCTTTTTTTGTTTGTATCGACTACTACCGCCCTATATTTGCCGTTAGGGAGCTTGTAGACACTTCCGGTGCCGTTTCCTCGTTGCTTTTTTCCTCTCAAATACTCTTTTCCTTGTTTTTTTCCGCAGTAGCAGCAGTAAATGCTGTCATCGGGAATTTCTTTTTTGCATTTGTTACAAAGAATTTTAAATCACCTCTTGACAAATTCACCTTTTTTTCATACTATGATGAAAGAGAGAAGGGCAATGCTCTCGACCTTCTTTCACTGTGAGGATTTTTGCCTCGATAAATCACCTTTATTTTTTCTTAAAAAGCACACCGCCCACACGGTGTGCTTTTTGTATATAATATTTTATTGCAATGCGAACCATACTCCGCCGGTGTCTTTGGAATCAAGTCCATATGCAATCTTGGGATTTTCGTCATCGGTTCTTACCGCAACGCATATATAACCGTCGCGAGTTCCACCGGTATATAAGTTTCCATCAAATTGAGGGTCAGGCGTTGTCACGTAAACATCGGGCATCTCTTCATTGCTGCTGCTATAGGCAGAAAAGTCGTATTTATCACATGAAACAGAACCGTCATTTTCTACAGTTTCTACAGTAAGTGCAATTTTGGCTAAAACATACTCATATCCTTCGGGAGCTTCGTCGTTAAACGGGTTCGCTTCTTTTAATGCTTTGTAAGCTACATCGCCGCGAATTGCACCTGTTACCTTAAGATTTATTGTGTACGCATCGTTATTCATATATTTAAGGTCATGGTGGTGCTGCTGAACTGTACCGATAGGAGCGGGATTTGTTCTTGAATAGCCTGTTTCAATCGTGGAGGGTGCATTTCCAACCTCTGCCTGATTCAGTTCACTGTGGGCGTGTGTCGTCATATATAATTGCCCATTTGCTTCCGTCTAAAATACTTGCTCCAAGTTCTCCGCCTTTGAGAATGTCAACATCGCTGTTTTTCACAACATCAATATTTGCGGCGTTTGCAATGCCGACAACACTTACGGGAAGCCTGTCAATCTTGTAATCAATCAAAACCTCCCATGCTCCGTTTCTGATAGAACAATAATGCCCATATACGCTATTCATTTTAATAATCACCTCATGGACTATTATATCCAAAAGATGACTTAATAAAATTACATTTAAGCCGCTCATTATATCCGGTAAAGAAAAATTCTTGTTGCAGACATCAGACTTTCCCCAAACTTTATTAATTCTTATATGAAAAAAGCCCTGGGCATTGTCGATTCCCTTATCGTGGGAGGACATAGCCGAGGGGCGTATAAAGCGTAATTTTTCAATTACACTATTATAATATACCCTTGGTCGCCGATTGTCAAGCCTTTTTGTGGTTATTGCAATTTTTGAAACAACTATATTTTCGACAAGCGCGCCCTCTTCGAGTGGTGCTCCGGCACCATGGATTTTTTAATATGAATCTACATGTTTATATATTTAAACATTTGTATTAAGTATTTGCCCTTGAAATTATCCGTTTCATCGCCCTCTAATTCTCTTTTATCAAAGTAAGTGAAGCCATTGTTTCTATAAAAGTTTGTAAGTTTTCTTTCATCTTCGCACTCTATATATGTCAATCTTCCGCCTATCTGTTTCTGAACTGATTTTATTTTATCAAATGCAATTGCGAGCAAATCGTTTCCTGTAATTAACTTATTGTAGCCGTTGGTGAAGTTTTTCCCGAGTTGTCCGATTAAAAGCGCTGACACGGAATACTCTGTATCATGCTCGGGGATAGCTGCAAATTTTCTGATTTGTTGTTTCCTTTTTGAGTTTAGCGTCTCTTTTTTTATAACTATCTGTTTTGGAGCTAAACAAAAATAGCCGACCAAAACAAGCTTTTCCGGAGTTTCACGAAACACAAGATGTGTTACTGACAATCCCTGCCGAGAAAAAACTATTGCTTTGCGTTTCAAAAAATCTTCAACATCATGATTTTTAGGACATGAAAAAGAGGAAAGCATGCTACTAACACAACTTTCCCCAAGAGTTTTAATCATATCTAATAACGAAATACACAAATAATCGGAACTCAACCGAACAAATCCTTTATCTCAGAAGCTTTGGGCTCCCTGTATTGGACATTAGACTGAACTTTTTGACAACTACTACTTGCCGCCCGAGCTTTTTCCATTGCTTTAATGAACTTGCTACAGGTTTTTTTGTCTTTGATACTTATTGTTTTTAAAATGCTTTTTGTTGCCATACAGTCCACCTCCTTATATAAATTTACCTCTATATGCATATTATATTCCATACCGAGACGAAAGTCAACAGGTAAATTTTGTTTTTTTAGATATGATATGTTGTGTTAATATTAAGTTTTTTTTATTTCAGTTTGTTACATTTTGTAACCGATTTATTATTTATTTTCGTGACCTCACGATAATGTTCTACAAATCTTCATCGCATGCAACTTTAGGAGCTTTTTTCAGTTTATCCATAAGCGCGTCATCGCGGTCAATAATTTCGGGAGGTGTGCCGTCCGTGCTTCTCGCAGCACGAAAAATCTTTTGCGGTTTGGATTTTGATGACAGAAAGTCGTAAAATTCTTTTTGCTTTCTCTTTTTGACAACATCCGCAACGCCGTTTAGCATCGTTATAGACGTGTTTAAAAAGTCGTTTATTTCTTCCGCGGTTAAGGAAAATCCTCCAAAATAATAGTTGCCGTTTGTTTTAAGAATCTGTTCGCCGTATGAATGTAGTAATGTATTCAATGCTTCTAACTCGGGAGGTAATTCCTCTTTTCGATGTATATAGCCGAGCGATTTTATGACCTCCGCATCTTCCTTATCGAGATTTTCATCCCAACCCATAAGATATCCTGTAGGTAAATTCAATGCGTTTTCTATAATGGGGACAGCATCTATAGGAATTTTTTTTGTAGCACCTGTTTCATATCTTTGAAGTGTGGACTTTGATATTCCTGTTACTTTTGACAATTCTGCTAAACTTACATCGGCGGCAATTCTCGCACCTTTTAATTTGCTAACCAATTTCAAACAAATCACCTCACAAGACACATTATAAAATGTTTGTTTCAAAATTGCAATACCTTTTTTAGAAAAAATAAAAAAAGTTTCAAAAATGGGTTGACATGCATGAAATTGTGTGATATTGTTTAATCGTCCCAAAAATGAAGCGACAAGAAAGGAGGTATATTTATGAACCTTTCAAAACTGAGAGGGAAAATTGCCGAAGCAGGCATAAAGAAAACTGAGCTTGCAAAGGCATTTGATATCTCTATACAGGCGTTAAACAAGAAATTATCAGGAGAAACAAAAATAAGCATAGATGACGCTATTAAATTTTGCGACATTCTAAAAATTGAAAATTGCAAGGATAGGAATGATATTTTTTTGCGCCAATCGTCCCAAAAATGAAACGAAGCAACAACGAAAATGAAAGGAATTTAAAACAGAAAGGATGATAAACAGTGAAAGAAGTAAAAACACTCGAAGACATTGAGAAATTAGACCGTGAATTTCTCATACCGAAAGACGTTGCGCCGATACTCGGCTGCGACCAGTACGGAATCAATGTGCAGGCACGGGATAACCCCGATATGCTCGGATTCCCCGTAATCGTTATCAAAAGCAGAGTGAAGATTCCGAAAGAGGGATTTCTGAATTTCTGCCGATTCGGTAAAGTGGCAAATATCGAAGAGAACGGCGGCTTGAAATATGAGCGGCTCAAAAATCTTTGGGGAGTGGGGGCGAATAATTATGATACGGAAAATCATGCGGAACATGGCGAAGCGCAGCATTAAGCGCATGGGCGTTAAGAAAATGCATCGCAGATACGGCATGGAAAACAAAAGCTTTTTCCAAAAGCATTGGAAAGAATACGTTTAGGGGGTTGCCGATATGAAGCACGGGAAACGTCCGACGGTTCGGCAAAAGAAGCTTTTGGCAGAAAAACGGCTGAATCCCGATAACTGGCTTATCGTAAAGGACACACCGACAGAGATGCACATTGTGTACCGGTATACAGAGACGGGATTGAGAGTGATTAAAAAGGAGGGCAAAACATGAACATGGCAAAGAGAGTGTATTTAACAATAAACCTTGCGGCGATATGGATAGCGGCGCTGCTTGTGTGCGACGCTGTGGGAATCGGAAAGCTGTCGTTTTGTTACGGCGCGGCGGTAATGTTCGCGCTTGTGATGTCAACGGTGACAGCGTATGAACTTATTAAAAGAAATTAAAGGAGGATGAAAACAATGTTGAATCTAAAAGGGAAAACGGTACTTGTGAGAGGTGCTCAGAGCGGAGTGCACATGGGAATCTTGGAGGACAGAATCGGCGCAGAGGTTGAACTGTCAGAGGTTCGGAATATTTGGCGGTGGCGCGGTGCAAATAACTTTACGGAGCTTTCCGCAAAAGGTATTGTTGATAATTACACGAGAGTGACCGCACCCGTTGATTCTGTAATTTTTACAGATATATGCGAAATAGCGCCATGCACGGAGAAAGCTATAAAAAGCATAAAGGGGTGTAAGCCGTGGCAGTATCAGAATTAAAAATCAAAGCGTTTTTATGCGGCAGCGGCAGCGGCTACGGCGGCGGCAACGGCAACGGCGGCGGCAACGGCAACGGCAACGGCTGCGGCTACGGCTACGGCTGCGTCTACGGCGGCGGCAACGGCAACGGTGACGGTTACGGTGACGGCTACGGTGACGGCGTAAAAAGCATAAACGGAATGACGGTATACAAGGTTGATTCTGTGCCGACTGTATTTACAAGCATACACGGAAACATCGCAAAAGGAATGATTCTCGGCGGAGGATTAAAGCTCTCCCCCTGCTTCATCGTGAAAGGTCACGGATATTTTGCACACGGAAAAACGCTCAAAGAAGCGCAGTCTGCGCTTGAAAGCAAAATCTTTGACGATATGGACATTGAAGAAAAAATTGCAGAATTTAAAAAGCAGTTCAATGTGACGGATAGATATCCCGTCCGCAGATTTTACGACTGGCATAACAAGCTGACAGGCAGCTGCGAAATGGGGCGTAAAGCATTTGCGGACAGTCATGGAATAGATATTGACAATGATTTTATGACGGTTCCGGAGTTTATAGAAGTTACAAGGGATTCCTACGGCGGCGAGGTTATAAAGCAGCTTGAGGAAAGTTATAAGGAGGAACGGGAATGACGCGCGAGGAAACAGAAAAGGCATTTTATGACGGCGCGGCGGTTATATACAGATTTTGGCACGATGAAGTTCATTATCCGAACATTCACGCTTTAAGATATACCCGTATGGATAGCGGCGGAGTGGATTTAACGGTTGAACTGCTTGACAGGCACGGAAATTCAATCAGACGTGTAAGGCATGAATATCTCGAAAGAGAAGCATAACAGGAGGCAAAGACCTATGTATCATTGCAATAGTTTTACAAGCTGTGAAGACTGTACAGAGGGGCGCTGCCCCGAATACAGGGAAAAACGAATCGGGACGTGCGGCATATGCAGCAAAGAAATATTCGAAAGTGAGCGTTACATATTTGTGAACGGTGAATATCTGCATCACAGCTGCGCTGAGGACAATGTAAAAGAAGTGTTCAATATTCTTGACGTCAACATATACGACGTTATAACCGAATTTGCGGAGGGCGATATCTATGACGCGTGATGAATGGCTTGAAGACCGCCGCAAATCAATAGGCGGCAGCGATGCGGCGGCTGTTATTGGGCTGAACCGCTACCGTACGCCCATGGAAGTATATGCGGACAAGCTCGGAGCACTTCCGCCGAAAGAAGACACGGAAGCAATGAGGCTTGGGCGTGACCTTGAGGAATATGTTGCACAGAGGTTCTGCGAGGAAACGGGAAAAAAGGTGCGCCGGGTGGCGGAAACAATCCGAAATGCTGATTTTCCGTTCGCTCATGCGAACATTGACCGCCGTGTTATCGGGGAAAAGGCAGGGCTTGAATGTAAGTTTTCGAACTCGATGAGCCTTAAACGGTACAAAAACGGAGAGTTTCCGGAAGAATATTATACGCAGTGCGTTCATTACCTCGCTGTCACGGGGTGGGAACGGTGGTATCTTGCAGTTGTAATTGTCGGTGTCGGCATAAAAATATTCACAATAGAGCGCGACGATGAAGAAATAAATGCCCTCATGAATGCCGAGCGCGACTTTTGGAACAATCATGTACTAAAGGGTATTCCGCCCGAACCGCAGGGCACTGCAAGCGATAACGCGGCAATTAACAGCCTGTTTAAAGAATCGGAAAACGATGGCCCGGTTGAGCTTGTAGGCTTTCGGGATTCGCTCCGGCTTCGTGATGAAATTATAATGCAGATAAAAACTCTTACAAAAGAAAAACAACGGATAGAACAGAAAATAAAAATTGAAATGGGAGAAAATGAAACAGCAGAGACAGAGGAATATTCAGTAGATTGGAAAACACAAACAAAAACGTTTTTTTCAAAACAGTTAATGCACAAGGTTTATCCGCGGCTGAATATAGGAAAATGCATGAAAGCATCCCGTTTCAGAGTTATCGGAATTCCGGGAGCTGCAGAAAGGAAACGATAAATAAACCGCAGGCAGTAACTGCTGAATATAGCCAAAAAATGCAGGACGAAAGAAACCGCGGAAAATGTGAAATTCATTTTCACGCGATCCCTTTCGTCCTGCATTTTTGTGCATGAACAGTTATTTAATTTCCGGAATAACATCAAGGCGGAATTTTTCAACCTGCGGATATGATATTCCGCGAATCCATTTTCCGCGCGTGAAATCGGGAATCGGAACGGGCGCTCCGCCGAGTGCGAGCGACTGCTCACTGAGCGCTGAAATTGACATCCATGCCGCCGCGTCATAAACATTTATCGGAGGAAGCTTATTTTCCCTGATGCTTTCGAAGAATGCGCGGAGAACAAGCCAATCCATGCCGCCGTGCCCACTGTGCACACCATCCTTGAGATATGCTTTCCAAAGGGGATGGTCATACTGTTCGCTGAGCTTTTCTGCATTGCCCCAATTCGGTTTCCAATCATATTCGCTGCTGCTGTCTCCGTTGAAGAATATTGAATCGTTGTTTTCGGCATAGTAAGCGTGAGTTCCGTGAACATTGAAATTCCTTGAATAGGGGTGGGGAAGCGTTGTGTTAAGTGACAGTAAAATTGTTTCTCCGCCGGCGCATTTGATAATTGTTGTTATAACGTCACCCTGTTTGAAGTCAACTGACGCGAGCGAGTCTTCACTGCCGCGTTTATCGACAATGTAATCGTGCAGTCCGGCTGATTTCGAAGCGAATGAAACAAGTGACAACATTCTGTTGCCATTGTTAATGTTGAGCAGCTTTGCAATAGGACCAAGCTCGTGCGTGGGATAGTTTTCGCAATTGCGGTGAATGTAGTTCTGCAACCGATAGTGACGGATTTCAGCGCCGCTTGAAACTTCCTCGCGCAAATCATGCATATATGCGCCGTCACAATGAACAATTTCACCGAATAATCCTGCTTTTGCCATGTTAAGACACATCAGCTCTCTGCGTCCGTAGCAGCAGTTTTCAAGAAACATGAACGGAGTTTTTGTTTCTTCGTATGTATCTACCAGCTTTTGGCAGTCGCTGATGTCATATGCACCTCCAACTTCAAGGGCAGTCCATTTTCCTGCGCGCATTGACGCTGCGGCAAGGTCTGCATGAGCCTCCCATGCGGCGCTGATAAGAACAGCCTTAATTTCCGGCATATTCAGGATATCACGATAGTCCTGCGTTATAATCGGTTCATTTCCGCATTTTTCTTTTATGGTTTTAAATGCATCTTCCGTTCTGTCGTTATACAAATCGCAGACAGCACAAATCTCAACATCCTCCATTTGAGTTATTTCATTGAGAAGTCCCGAACCGCGCTGCCCCAGACCGATGATTCCGAGCTTTATTTTATCCATTTTTATCTGCACCTCTTTACAAATTTGTTTTTCTTGTATATAATTATAAATAGTTTAAAATCAAATGGAATATGAAATACGATATATAATATTTGAAATCAGACACTTATGGAGGGCGCTATGTGGAACAGGACGGTATTTTATCATGTGCCGCGTGTTTTATCCGTTTATTCGCTGAACACGGCATTTCATTCATACAAGGACAAGGACTACTACTTTTCGGGGGAAATGCATAATTTCTGGGAGCTTGTCTGCATAAAAAGAGGGAAAGCGCTTATTGCAAAGGATGATAAGATTTATCATCTGACCGAAGGTGATGCAGTGCTTCATATGCCGATGGAATTTCATCGGATAATATCAGACGGAACAGAGTTCGAAATTATTGTTATATCTTTTTCGTCAGACAGCGATGTTCTTTTCAGGCTGTCCGACGGAGTTATTAAGCTTGATAAAACCGGAGTAACCGAATTGACGGAGCTGCTTGATGAGATAAGGACTTCTTTTAGTATGGACGGTCTTTTGGTGCACGGATGCGGCAATATTGCTGCCGCGCAAATGGCAGTTTGCCGGTTTGAACGGTTTCTTCTCAGCTTGCTGAGCGAAAGCAGCGGAGAAAGAGCACAGTTAAAAACACACTCGGCTAAACTTTTTTCATCAATAATTGAGATGATGAACAATAATATTGAAAAGAATCTTTCGGTTGCGGAGCTTGCGCTGCTGTGCGGCATGAGTGAGAGTAATCTGAAAAAAATAATAAAGAAGTATACGGGAAGCGGTGTAAGCAAGCATTTCACAATGCTTAAAATCGTGCGTGCAACATCCATGCTTGAAAGCGGAATGAATGTGAATGAAGTCAGCGGTCAGCTCGGGTTTTCATCTCCGGCATATTTTTCATATGTTTTTAAGCGCGAAACAGGTATACCTCCGGTAAGCTGCAAGGGGCAGCTGCTGTAAAAGATTTATGGCAGCTGCCCCTTGCAGACTGTCGAAAAAGTCGGTCAATCAAACTTTTATCACATTTCTTTTTCAACGTCTTATTATTTATGGAAGTATTCTTACTGATGTGCCGACGGGCGTCATATCAAAAAGCGCCTCAACGTCCTCGTTATACATTCTTATACAGCCGTTTGAAGCCGCCGTTCCGATTGACGGCGGATTATTTGTGCCGTGAATTCCGTAACCGCGCTTCGAAAGTCCGAGCCATCGTGTGCCGTACGGACCTCCGGGATCAAGCTCTTTATTGATTATTGTAAAATTACCGATTGGCGTTGGTGTTTCGGGTTTCCCTGTTGCAATGATGTATTCGCGGTAGATTGAACCCTTTCTGTAAACAGTAAGCCTTTTTGCCGCAACGTTTATAATAATATCAATCGGCGACGGCGCAAGCGGAATACATATCACACTGCCGACATTGAGATTATTCGGATTGATGCCGGGATTTACTGCGCGGATTTCCGAAACTTTCACCCCGAATGACGCGGCGATTGCACCGAGCGTGTCGCCGCTGCGAATAACATAGTAGTTTCTTGTTTTGCATTCGGGAAGATTGGGAATCGGCTGCTCAATGCATATTCTTTGCCCGATACGCAGATTATACGGATCAAGCGTTGGGTTGGTTAAAAGAATACTTTCGGCAGTTGTGCCGAATCTTTCGGCAATTATCTGAAGTGTGTCTCCGCGGTTTATGTTGTATGCAACAGACCCCGGCGGGCATTGCACAGGCTGAACAGTTGCCGAAACAACGCACAGCCGTGTTCCGACTTCAAGATTATCGGGATCAACGGAGGGATTGAGCCGCAGTATGCTTTCGGGCGATGTTCCGAAAAGCTCGGCAATTGAAAAGATTGTGTTGCCCTCCTCAACAGTGTAGTATGCTGCACAGCCGTTCATTTAACAATCACCTCCGTTCCGACGGTGGCAAAATTGAACACCCTGTTCATATCATCGGAGGACAGAACAATATCATCTGCGCTGCAATTGCCGGCACAAATTTTCCCGGCGCCCGATGCGAGCACAAGGCGTTTTCCGCTGCCATTTTCGGAAAATATCTGCTTTGCGGATATGCGTGTGCGTTGTTTGGTTTCCGGCATTTTGCAGCTGAAACGTTCAATATCGCCGGAAACGAAGTCAAGCGTCAGTATTCCGTTTTCGGCAGTTATGCATACGGGCGGCGGCGCAATCGGGATACATAAAATCATGCCTTCGTAAATGTTATCGGGCTCAACACCCATGTTATAGTGGAAAAGCTGCTGCTCCGTAATGCCGAAATAACGCGATATGGAATAGAATGTATCCTTTGCGCCGACAACGTAGTAATTCATTGTGCGGCACATCGGGTAAAACTGGTGCGGCAGCGGAATACAAAGCACCTCACCGATGCGGAGATTGTTCGGGTCGGCATTGGGATTAACCTCTGCCAGCCTCTCTGCGCTGCTTTGATATCTGAGAGCAATGGAATAAAGCGTGTCACCCTTAGTAACAATGTAGGGAAAGCTGCCCGGCGGACATTTCCATGAATTGCTGCAAGTCATTTTTTTCACCTCTTATATTTATCGTATGCCGCTTTTTAATGCTTTGTGAAAATTTACATACATTTAACACAAGTGTGGTTTCAAATCTAACATTACGGATGTAAAATACAGACATAATCAAAGAAAAGAGGAGAAATAAATTATGAAAAGAAAAACAATTGCGGTAATCTGCACGGTGCTTGCAGCGGCAATGATATTTGCGGCATGCGGCGCACAACAGAAAAAAGAAAGTAAAAAAAACACAGATAATAAACAGGAACAAACACTTTCGGGTACGATAAGCATGGCAGGAAGCACATCAATGGAAAAGCTTGCAAATGCCCTTTCGGAAGGATTTATGAATAATAACCCTGATGTTACGGTTACGGCAGAATTCATCGGTTCATCAGCCGGAATCGAAAGCGTTTCAAGCGGAAGCGTTGACATAGGCAACGCTTCGCGCGAGCTTAAGGACAGTGAGCTTGCACAGGGACTGGAGGCAAACGTTGTTGCAATCGACGGAATCGCCGTAATAGTGAACAAATCCTGCAATATAGATGGTATAAGCAAGGAAGACCTTTGCAAGGTATATACCGGAGAAATTAAAAACTGGAACTCGCTCGGCGGCAGCGATGACCCGATTGTTGTTATCGGCAGAGAAGCAGGTTCAGGCACGAGAGACGCATTTGAGGAGCTTTTGGAGCTTGCCGATAAGTGCCGGTATGCCGGTGAGCTTGACTCAACAGGCGCTGTGCTGACAAAGGTTGCTTCAACCCCCGGCGCTATCGGATATATCTCACTCGATGTGCTTGATGACAGCGTTACTGCACTTAAGCTTGAGGGAACAGAGCCGACAGAGGAAAACATAAAGGCAGGAAAATATCTGCTCTCACGTCCGTTCATCATGGCGACGAAGGGCAAAGTTTCCGAGCAAAATGAGCAGGTTCAGGCATGGTTTGATTACATAAATTCAGACGAGGGTCAGAAAATCATTAAATCTGTCGGATTGATTTCGGCAAAATGATGAGGTGCAATATGTCTAGGTTAAAAACGCACGGTCCGCTGCACAATGTGATAGCGGACCTGCGGAAACCTGCCGCACGTGAAATGATTCCGAGAATCATTTTCACGGCGTGCGCGTTTTCGGCGATAATAGCGGTATTTTCAATAACGGTTTATATGTTCATTTGCGGACTTCCGGCAGTTTTCCGCGTCGGACTCGGTAAGCTTCTGTTTAACACGGTGTGGAAGCCGACGGCGAACCCTCCGTCTTACGGAATTCTTTCGATCATTCTGACATCGGTTTTCGGCACTGCCGCGGCGGTCTGCATCGGAGTTCCGATGGGATTGTTTGCAGCGATTTATTTGGCTGAAACAGCTCCGCCGGTTTTATCAAGAATCATCACTCCGGCAGTTGAGCTGCTGGCAGGTATTCCGTCCGTAATTTACGGACTAATCGGAGTGAAAGTTCTATGTCCGCTTATATACAAGCTTGAGCTTGCTGTTTTTCCGAAAAACTCTGAGCATGTGTTCACCGGCGGCGCAAATCTGATTTCAGCAGTTATTGTGCTTTCGGTCATGATTTTGCCGACTGTTATAAGTCTGAGCAAAACGGCTCTTGAGTCCGTCCCGGATTCTTTGGAGCATGCTTCGCTCGGACTCGGAGCCTCAAAAATGCAGACTATTTTTAAGGTTAAGATTCCGGCTGCAAAATCGGGAATTATCGCTGCAGCTGTTCTCGGCACCGGCCGTGCTATCGGAGAAACGATGGCAATCAGCCTTGTGTCGGGCAGCAGCGTAAATCTGCCGCTGCCGTTTAATTCGGTGCGGTTTCTGACAACGGCAATTGTTAACGAAATGGGTTATGCGGCGGATCTTCACAGGCAGGTGCTTTTTACAATCGGACTGGTGCTGTTTATATTTATAATGATGATTAACACCGCTGTTGCAGCTGTAATCCGAAGAGGAGGCGAAAGCAAATGACGGCAAAAAGAAAATTATATGACAGATTTCATGCACTTTCAATCGGACTTTCAGCCTTTGCCGTTTCGGTGCTTTCATACGGAATGATAGTATATGTACTGGCTGAGGGACTCAGGTTTGTTTCGCCGGACTTTCTGACTCATGTGACAAGCGTTATGAACGGAACAACAGGCGTTGCCGGAAATATTGTAAACACACTTTACATAATTGCCATAACGCTCGTGACGGCGCTTCCGCTCGGTGTGGGCAGTGCGATTTTTTTGAATGAATACGCAAAAAAAGGGCGTTTGGTTCGCGTGGTGGAATTTACAACGGAAACACTTGCCGGTATACCGTCAATCATATTCGGTTTGTTCGGGATGGTGTTTTTCGGAGAGCTTTTAAACCTTGGCTACAGTATTCTTACAGGCTCGCTCACACTTTCGCTGATGATTCTGCCGCTGATAACACGCAGCACACAGGAGGCGCTGAAAGCCGTGCCGGACTCGCTCAGAAGCGGCGCGCTCGGACTGGGAGCAAATAAGTGGTATATGATTCGGACACTGCTTTTGCCGAGTGCAGCGCCCGGAATTGCATCGGGAATTATTTTGTCAACGGGGCGTATTGTCGGCGAATCGGCAGCATTGATTTTTACCGCAGGCAGCGGATATCTGCTTCCGCGCGGCATGGTCAGAAAGATTTTTGAATCGGGCGGTACGCTCACAGTGCAGCTGTATCTTTCAATGTCCAAAGGGCAGTATGATTCGGCATTTGCAATTGCAGCTATTCTTGTTATCTGTATTCCTGTGCTTAATATTGCAACATCGCTTATAACCGGATCTTTTAAGTCGGGAAAGAGGGGAGAATGAAAACATGGATTCAATAATATCGGTTAAAAACCTTGATTTATATTACGGAAAAAAACACGCGCTGAACAATGTCAGCATGGAAGTGGAGCGCGGGTCGATAACGGCGCTTATCGGACCGTCGGGCTGCGGAAAATCGACTTTTCTTAAGACGCTCAACAGAATGAACGATTTGGTGGAGAACGTTAAAATCACAGGTTCGGTCAAAATTGACGGCAGTGATATTTATGCACCCGGAACAGATACGACAAAGCTCCGCAAAAAAGTCGGAATGGTGTTTCAGCAGCCGAATCCGTTTCCGATGAGCATTTATGATAACATTGCGTACGGACCGAGAGTGCATGGGATAACAAACCGCGCCGAGCTTGATGAAATTGTTGAAAAAAGCCTGCGCGAGGCGGCTGTGTTCGATGAAGTGCGCGACATGCTTAAAAAGAACGCGTGCCGCCTTTCGGGCGGACAGCAGCAGCGCGTGTGCATTGCGCGGGCGCTCGCCGTGTGTCCGGAAATTCTTCTGATGGACGAACCGACATCGGCGCTTGATCCGATTTCAACCGGTAAAATTGAAAATCTGATGCGCAGTCTGCGCGAAAAATATACTGTAATTATTGTTACGCATAATATGCAGCAGGCACTGAGAATTTCAGATAATACAGCTTTCTTTCTTACCGGTGAGATTGTTGAATATGATTCGACAAAACAGCTTTTCACCTCTCCGAAATGCAGCAAAACGCTTGACTATGTGTCGGGGCGTTTCGGTTGATTGGTCAGAGCAGAAGAGGCTGCAGCAAAATGAAATCACATTTTGCTGCAGCCTCTTTTGGGGCGAAAGAAATAGGCATAACAGATTCGAACCCGGAGGCGTACAAGGGTACTCCGAGGGGTGAAGTTTGTTCGTAGCATAAAGCGTTTTTATAGAAATTCATTGCATAACAAATTTCCACATTTAATTTTCCGACTGTTTATTACAATTTTCTCTTTGCTTTATGCGTTCTGCGCATTTTGTTGCAGTCCCTTCACATATTAATAAAGCCGGATTCGGCAAATGCGGCAGAGGTGAATGCCAATATAAATATTAATAATAATGCAAGTATTTTCTTCATTGCTGATTCTCCGTAATTTCAATATTCAAAACCGCGCGAACCAGAGAAAACCCGTCACGCGGTGCAGTGTGTACCGGGATTCCGAGTGTTTCCGATATGTCAGAAACGGTGGTGTCGTCAAGCAGGGTTTCACTGCCGCTGCGCAGCATTTCATCCGTTATGAGTAAGTAATCGCCCAGCTCGCGCCCTTTAAGCGCCCTGATAATATCGCAGCCGCATAACAGTCCGACAACAGTTATCGTATCTCCGAAAAAGTCATTTATTATTTTTATAACATTGACGGAAACATGAGGATATTTATCGGTAATCATGGCAACTGCCTTTTTTATTGAATCATATGCCGCAGCTCCGGTTGCAATACTCAGCGAATGTGGTTTTACGGTTCCGTAATCGTCTTTTAATGCTTCATTCAGATCCTCAAACAGCGATGCAATAAGTCCGACTCCGTTTTCAAGCTGAGAGTAACCGTCATAACTGCCGGGAGAGGGGATGGGAAGTTCCGCTTTAAGATAAAGCTCATCCGCACCGTAAACAAAGCCTTTTCCGGTTTCCCTGCGGAACTTGTCCTGCCAGAAATGGATGTGTGCGAGAATTTCCTCCGCCTTTGCCTTATCAACCGGCTGAAGCTCACACAAACCTTTTCTGTGCTTTGTCAGTCCGACGGGAACAACGGCAACGCTTTTAACGTGCGGATAAAGCGAATAGCAGTCAAAAATTGTTCTCTGAAGCTCCGCTCCGTCGTTAAATCCGGGGCAGAGCACAATCTGACAATTCATTTCGATGTTGTGTTCAGCAAATTTTTTCATATAATCCATAATCCGCGCGGCGCGCGGATTTTTCAGCATTTTAACGCGCAGTTCCGGATTTGTTGTCTGAACGGAAATGTTAACGGGACTGACGCGCAGGCGAATCAGCCTGTCAATCTCTTCATCATTGAGATTGGTCAGCGTGACATAGTTTCCCTGGAAGAATGACAGGCGCGTGTCATCATCCTTAAAATACAGGGAGCTGCGCATTCCCTCGGGCAGCTGGTCGATGAAGCAGAAAACGCATTTATTTGCACAATGCTGCGCTTTGTCCATAAGCGAGTTTTCAAATTCCGCACCGAGATCTTCATAATCGTCCTTTTCTATCTCAACATCCTCAACACTGCCCTGGCGCGTTCTGACCGTAAGGGTGACAAATTCATCGTTCATCAGATAGCGGTAATCAAGAACATCTTTAATTTTAATGCCGTTCACCGCTTCAATCACATCGCCGGGTTCAAGCCCTATTTCCTCGGCAATACTGCCCGGAATCACGGATTTGATTTCAGCCGCCAAATGCGTCACCTCCGAAAAAAATTACTGATTGTCCGCTTTGTCGGTCTGCTTAATGATTGCAAGTCCAAGCTCCTGAAGCTGCTTTTCGTCAACCTTGTCGGGCGACTGCACCATAAGCTCGCCGCTGTCCTTGACTTTGGGGAAAGCGATAACGTCACGGATTGATTCCTTTCCTGCCATAAGCATAACCATTCTGTCGAGTCCGTATGCCATTCCGCCGTGCGGGGGAGTTCCGTAGCGGAACGCATTAAGAAGATAACCGAACCGTGCCCATGCCTGTTCATCGGTAAATCCGAGCGCTTCAAACATTCTTTGCTGAAGGTCGGAATTAAATATTCTTATGCTGCCGCCGCCGAGTTCAACGCCGTTGAACACAATGTCATAAGCTTTTGCGCGGACAGCTCCCGGATTGGATTCAAGCATATCAATATCTTCATCCTTGGGCATTGTGAACGGGTGGTGCATTGCAACATAGCGGTTTTCCTCCTCGCTGTATTCAAGCAGCGGAAAGTCCGTAACCCAAAGGAGGTTGAATTTACCTTCTTCGATAAGGTCAAAGCGGCTTGCAAGCTCGCAGCGCAGCGCACCGAGCGCGGCATAAACCACGGAATCCTTATCGGCAACAAAGAGGATAACATCGCCAGGCTCTGCCTGAGCACGTTCCTTAATTGCATTAAGCTCATCAGGCGTGAAGAACTTTGCAATGCTGCCGCGGATTTCGTTTTCATCAATAATCAGCCATGCCATGCCCTTTGCACGGTATGTTTTCACAAATTCAACAAGTGAGTCAAGCGTTTTGCGCGTAAGCTTATCCGAAAGACCTTTGGCATTTACTGCGCGGACGCTGCCGCCTGCCTGCACTGCATCGGCAAATGCCTTAAATGATGAATTCGCGAATAAATCGGTCATGTTTATTAATTCAAGTCCAAAACGTGTGTCCGGCTTATCCGAACCGAATCTGTTCATCGCCTCCTGCCATGTTATACGCGGCAGCGGAAGCTGAACATCAAAATCAAGAACTTCCTTGAATACTGTTTTGAGGAAGCCTTCATTGATTGTCATCACATCGTCCTCATCGACAAACGACATTTCAAGGTCAAGCTGAGTAAATTCAGGCTGACGGTCAGCACGCAAATCTTCATCGCGGAAGCATTTTGCTATCTGAAAATAACGATCCATTCCGGCAAGCATCAGGAGCTGCTTATACTGCTGCGGCGACTGGGGAAGAGCAAAAAAGTTTCCCGGATAGATTCTGCTCGGAACAAGATAGTCGCGCGCTCCCTCAGGCGTACTTTTAGTCAGAATCGGAGTTTCTATCTCGAGAAATCCGTTTTCGTCATAGTAACGGCGCGCAATCTGAGTTATTTTATGACGCATTTCAAGCGTTTTGACAAGCGTGGGACGCCGCAGGTCGAGAAAGCGGTATTTAAGGCGCAGCTCCTCGCTTGCCTTAACATCATCTGTTATAACGAACGGCGGAACCTCGCTTGTGTTAAGAACACGCAGCTCTTTTGCTTCAATTTCAACTTTTCCTGTTGGAATATTGTCATTTATATTGCTTCTGCGGCGAACAGTTCCCGTTGCTGCAATAACATATTCCATGTGCAAATCGCCGGCTTTTTTCTGAAGCTCTTCATTTTCGGGTTCAAACACAATCTGCGATATTCCGCTTCGGTCACGGATATCAACAAACACAAGTCCGCCCATATTGCGCGCTTTTGCAACCCAACCCATAAGCGTAACCGTTTCGCCGATATGCTCCTCGCGGAGCTGTCCGCACATATAAGTTCTTTTCAGTCCTTTTATCGTATCCATTTATCTGTCCTCCGTTACAGTTTTTGCAATTTCTTCAGTATTATCAAGCTTTATTTCCGCCGTTTCACCCGTGCGCATGTTTTTAAGCACAGCAGTACCCTTTTCCGCTTCATCACTGCCGATAACAATGCTGAAGTGAGCGCCGCATTTATCGGCATATTTCATTTGTGCTTTAAGGCTTCTGCCCATGTGGTCGCGCTCGCAGGCTATGCCGTATTTTCTGAAATTATACACAAGCCTTGAAACATAAGCGTCCGTTTCGCTGCCGATGTTTGCAACATATATATCGGGTCCCGATGAAAATTCGGGCATTGAGCCGCTTTCATCCATCGCAAGAATGATGCGCTCGATTCCCATTGCAAAACCGATTCCGGGATTCGGCGCACCGCCAAGCTCCTCAATCAGTCCGTCGTAGCGTCCGCCGCCGCAGACAGTGCCTGCCGCGCCTTTGAGAGATGTTTTGAATTCAAACACCGTTTTTGTGTAGTAATCAAGTCCGCGCACAATCGTGCCGTCAACCTTGTAGTCTATTCCGATTGCGTCAAGATGTTTTTTTACGCTTTCAAAATGTTCGCGGCATTCATCGCAGATATAATCAAGCAGTATCGGGGCATTTTTCGCAATCTCTCCGCAAACCGGACTTTTGCAGTCGAGAATACGCAGCGGATTTTTATCAAAACGGCTGCGGCAGGTTTCACAAAGTGTTCCGTCATCAATATACGGACGGAAATAGTCACGCAGCGCGTTATTGTAAGTTTTTCTGCACTTCGGGCAGCCGATTGAATTAAGACAGAGAGAGAGTCCTTTTATTCCGAGGTCGGTAAGCACACGGTGTGCAAGCGAGATAATTTCTGCGTCAAGCGAAGGCTGTTCGGCACCGAAACATTCAACTCCGAACTGATGAAACTCACGCATGCGCCCGGCCTGCGGCTTTTCGTAACGGTAGCACGTGATATTATAGCAAAGCTTTGCCGGCAGAGGACGTGCATACAGATTGTGCTCCAGAAATGCGCGCGCTGCCGAAGCAGTTCCCTCCGGGCGCAGAGTTATGCTTCTGCCGCCTTTATCATCAAATGTATACATTTCTTTTTGAACAACATCCGTTGTGTCTCCGACGCCGCGCCGGAAAAGCTCAGTGCTTTCAAAAACGGGCGTACGTATTTCAGAAAAGCCGTATTCCCTGCAAATATCAGCGATGCGGCTTTCGATATATTTCCATTTAAGTATATCGCCCGGCAGAATATCAGCCGTTCCGCGTGGTGCAGTAATTGCCATAATCATCTATCCTTTCAATGAAGAAAACATTTCTATTCTTCTTATTATACTTTTATTTAATGTCAAATGTCAAGTGCTAACAGGCATAAAATTACTGAATTTCCGAAAATATATTGACATCTTTGCAAGATGGTATTATAATAAACCTAACGAATATTAGTTAGGAGGAATTATTATAAAAGAAGATACGAAAAAGAAAATTCTTGAAAAGGCGTTGGAGCTGTTTGCGGAAAACGGCTATGATTCGGTAAGCGTGGGGGAAATAGCAAGGTCGGTGGGCATTAAAGCTCCTTCGCTTTACAGTCATTTTCCCGGCAAACAGGCAATTTTTGACGCTATTGTTGAAGATACATCGGAGCAGTTTGATAAATATACGGATGCGGTTGCAATTCATGTCAGAAATGCGGATTGTGATACAGCTTTGTTTTCGAAAATTACGGAGAATGACCTGATTGAAAAAGTCCGGCAGATTTTTAATATTTCCATGCATAACAAAAGCATTGTTCTTTTCCGCAAAATGATGACAATTGAACAGTTCCGCTCGGCAGAGCTTTCCGCACTTTACACCGGAAGATATGTGGAACGGATTCTTGCTTATCATGCAGAAATATTTAAAAGCCTTATTGCGGCAGGTGAATTGAAAAACGAAAATCCTGAAACGCTTGCACTGATGTATGTTGCTCCGATTATCACGCTTATCGGTGTTTGTGACCGTCAGCCGGAGCGTGAAAATGAATGTATACAAAAACTGGATGAGCACGTCAGGCTGTTTTACCGCACTTATAATACCGCATGTTTATGAGTCGGTATATTTCTGCACCAATACGCGGGTGACACGATTCGTGCCGCAAACGTGACGCATAGATTCTTTATTTTCTGCGGCTTCTGTGATACGTTTGATGTAATTCAAACGAAAGGGATGCAGAAAAATGAGAAAAACGGGAAAACAAATTTTGAAGCTCGGCATAATGCTTGTGGCTTTCATTCGCCGCATGTAAGCGTCTTACCCATCGTCAACAACGCTGCTCGTCTTAAGCGTTATGCCGGCATTTATCTTTCAGATTAAACGCAGTTGGAAGAAAATCATTTAATCATACCGTTTATCTGATAATGTTTTTGCTGCTTGCTGCGGTCAGTGCAGCATTTCTGCTGTTTGTGATAAAAGGAATCCTGTTTATAAGGTACATAAAAACTGAAATCTGAGAAAGGAAGATATATAATGAAAACAAAAAAATTTATTGCGGCAGGAATTGCTGCCGCACTGTTGGTGACGAATACGGCGTTTGCATCCGATATGTATGCAACGCGCGGAGAAACCGCCGATATGCTGCTTTCGGCTGCGGACGATTACAACAGCGGCGTTAAGCGCTCCGACATAATAAAGGGTTACGGCGGTGACGGTGAGCTCCATGAAGACCGGAATATTAACCGTGCGGAGGCGCTTGTTATGCTGAGCCGGGCATTCGGAAAGCTTCCCGAGCTGACGGGACACAATGCGCGCGTTGCGCTCAAAAGCGGGAATTTCACCGATATACCTGACTGGGCAATGCCGGAACTGAAACCTGTGCTTGACGCAGGTATTGCCGCAGGAACGGCTGACGGGATTTTTTCGCCTTATGATGATGTGACTAAGGAGCAAATGGAGCTTTTCATAAAACGCGTGTATGCGCTTTACGGTACTAACGAAAAAGATGATTTTTATGCGGCGGTTAATAAAGAAGCGCTTAATAAACTCGAATTAAAACCGGGGCGCGTTATTGCGGGAACGCTTTACGATATGGGCGATGACAGCTCGGACAAGGTGAACGGGATTATAAAGGAAGCCATAGAAAAAGGCGGCGAAAAGGGCAGCAGGGAGCAGAAAATAGCGGATTTTTATAATAATATTTTAGACACGGAGAGCAGAAATAAAATCGGAGCAGCGCCGATAAAACCATATCTTGATAATATTGACTCGGCGAAAAATGTGAAAGAACTTGCCGCTGCTCAGGAAAATATTATGAAAAATTTGTGTGCCGCTCCGTTTACGGCGTTTTCTATTACTACAGACCTGAAAGACAGCACAAAGTATGTTATGTATTTCGGAACGATGGAGCCGGGCATGACAAAGGATTTTTATTTGAATGAAAACGGCGGTCAAAAGGCAAGCTATTTGAAATATTTGAAAACAATTTCGGAAATTGCCGGCTCCGGCCTGACGGATAAGCAGCTTGAGGATTTTTACAGCTTTGAAAAAATGCTTGCCGAGAACGAATTAAACCCCGAGGACGGTAACAATGCGGATAAAATCTACAATGTGTATACTTTTGATGAAATACAGTCGCTTTTCCCGGATATTGATATGAACGGAGTTCTGGAAGGATCGGGATTGCATAAGGAAGATAAAATTCTTGTTATGGATGAAAACCTTACCAAAACATTTGCCGAAAATTTCACGGATGATAACCTTGAAACGCTCAAAAGTGCGGCAAAACTGAGCCTGATTCTCAGCTATGGCGGCGCTCTGGGAACGGCATTTTCCGATGCTGCCGATATATTCAACGAGGAATATTTCGGAACAACCGGGGCGTACTCCGAGGAGGAACGTGCAACAATGGCTGTTGCGGGAACAATGCCTGATTATATTGGTGAGCTTTATGCGGAAAAATACTTCACCGAACAGAAAAAGCAGGATGTTCTGAAGATGGTAAGCGATATCGTTGCGGTTTATAAAGAACGGATTAAAGATCTTGACTGGATGAGTCCGGAAACAAAGGAAAAGGCAATTGACAAGCTTGATAAAATGGGAATAAAAATCGGATATCCGGACAAGTATGACAGCTATCTTGATGACGTTGAGATAAAAGCCGGAGCGGAGGGCGGCAGCTATTTTGAGAATATTCTTGAAATAGCAAAGGCATCCGTGAAATATATGGCAGAGCTGCAGGGAACATCGCCCGATAAAACGCAATGGAGAATGTATCCCTACACTGTCAACGCATGCTACAGTGCAACGGAGAATGACATCACATTTCCGGCAGCAATACTGCAGCCGCCCATGTATGACGCAAATGCATCCTATGAAGAAAATCTGGGTGCAATCGGTTATATCATCGCACATGAAATCACGCATGCGTTTGACAATAACGGCGCAAAATTCGATGCAGACGGAAATGCTGCGGATTGGTGGACAGAAAAAGATTATGACGAATTTGAAAAGCGCTGCGAAAAAACCGTGTATTTTTATGACAGGCAGGAGGGAATTCCCGGCGTTCCCATGAACGGACGGCTGACGCTCAGCGAAAATGTTGCCGACCAGGGCGCCGTGCAGTGCATCACAGAGGTTGCCTCAAAGCTGGAAAATCCCGATTACAAAAAGCTTTACCGATCAATGGCGAAAGCTTGGGCAAGCACGAAAACACGTGAATACGCAAAGTACGCAGCGAGTGCGGATGTTCATTCGGAGGATAAACTGCGCGTGAACCGCGTTATTGTAAACTGCGATGAGTTCTATAATGCGTTCGGCATAACCGAAAAGGACGGAATGTGGGTTGCACCCGTTGAAAGAGTGAAAATATGGTAAAATATTTGAACTATGCGGCGGTGTGAAAACAGGGGGATTTCATCGGAAACGGTATTTATAGGCATAACAGACTCGAACACATACGCCCATTGCTTGTTAAATTTCCGCTCAGCCGTTCTTTCGGGATTTGCAAGGCGACAGCCTTGCTTCACCCTGCAATAACAGCTGAACAAAAATTTTTCGGCGCATTGGGTCTGCGAGTTCAAAAAGAGCAAATTTTTTGCAAGAAAAGGCAAAAGCGCAGTTAATAGTTTGTCTATTAACGAGCATTTTAACGCATTATTGCGGAAAATCTGCCTTTTTGGACCGCATGTGTTCGAGTCTGTTATGCCTAGGCAGATGTGTCAGTATCCGAACCCGTTTTTTTGAAGTCTTTTCCGACATTACAGCGCAAAAATGCTCGCAAATACGAAAGTATTTGCTCCGCTTTTTGCTTGTACTGAACGAAAAATCCAATCAAAAAAATCTGAATGACTTAAAAAGTCTGAAAATCAGGATTTTTCAAGGCGTAAGGGCGCAGACATACTGACGTATATCAAGCCCGACAAC
>CAKSFM010000025.1 GCA_934454525.1 uncultured Clostridia bacterium | reverse complement strand
GGACTCTTGCAGAGAATCGCAAGCTGTAAGGAAAGGCTGATGCTTTTCGTCATCGGCGAAACAGACGAAATTCCCGAGCTTGCGGAGCCTGATACGGATAATATCTTTGGCAAGCATAATATATGGTGCAGAGAAGCGTCTCCGAACGTAATTTCACACGCATTATAATTACGGTGAGGACAACTGCAAGGACGGAAAACAGAAAGGGTGAATTTCGGAAATGGTTAATGACGAGGGGATAAAAAATCCGGAAAGGTTTTTGAAAGCGCCTTTGTTTTCAAAAGATGAAGCTGTGAAAGCAATGGATTATGTTGCGGAGAAAACAAGAGAAAATATAAACGATTTTACCGATAAATTTCCATCATCTGCAAGCAGCGGTTTAATGTACGGTAAAATTGATAACAATGACTGGACAAACGGATTCTTTACCGGATTGCTGTGGCTCTGCTATGAGTATACCGGTGAAATAAAGTTTAAAAAAACAGCTGAGCTTCAATGTGAGAGCTTTAAAAACAGAATAGAAAATAAAATTTCGGTTGACCACCATGATATGGGTTTTCTGTATTCCCCGTCATGCGTAGCGGGTTATAACATAACAAACAACCCGGATATGAAAAATTCAGCCGTATCGGCGGCAAATCAGCTTATTACGCGGTTTCGGGAAAAGGGCGAATTTATACAGGCATGGGGAGAGCTTGGCCCTCAGGAAACAAACAGAATGATTATTGACTGCATGAACAATCTTCCTTTATTATTCTGGGCATCGGAAGTCACAGGGGATATGAAATATTCAACTGTTGCAAAGAAACACGCAATTACAACATTGAAGAATATAGTCAGAAAAGACGCCTCAACACATCATACCTTTTATTTTGATGTTGAAACGGGAAAGCCGCTTAAGGGGGTAACAAACCAGGGATACAGCGATGATTCGGCATGGGCGAGAGGGCAGGCATGGGGAATATCGGGATTTTCCATTGCATACAGATATACGAAAATTGCTGAATTTACAGATGCGTGCTGCAAAATTGCGAACTTCTTTTTAAACAGACTGCCGGGCGATTATATTCCATACTGGGATTTGATCTTTGATGATATGAGCAATCAGGAAAGAGATTCATCGGCGGCGGCAATTGCTGTGTGCGGACTGATTGAATTGTCCGGACAAAATGTCGGAAAATATAAGCCTGTTTATGACGGTGCGATCAGTGCGGTCTTAAGGTCGCTTACAGATAATTATACAACCAAAAATGAAAAATCAAACGGCATTTTGCAGCACGGTGTGTACAACAAACCGGAAAAAATCGGTGTTGATGAGTGTATGATATGGGGAGACTATTACTACGCGGAGGCATTAATGCACATAATCAATCCGAAAAGAAAAAGCTGTTGGTAAATAGAGGAAAACAGTTTGTTCGGCATAGCGGACTGGAGCGAACAGGAAGGAGCAAACATATGGCAAAGTACGGATATTTTTCGGAGGACGGGCGTTCTTTCACAGTGACAGAGGCGTATACGGAAACTCCGTATACAAATGTGCTGTACAATAAGGACGGCTACTGCACGGAAATCAATCAGTGGGGGAACGGAATAGCTTCGGTGCAGTTTGAGGATTCCGAGATATGCACGATAACCCCTCAGAACGGAAAGACAATCTATCTCAGAAACGATAACACGGGAGAGGTCTGGTCAATAGGCGCAGAGCCGATGCATTCAAAGGTGTCGGGTTTCAGCTGCGAGCATGGCGACGGTTACAGTATTGTAAAATCCGAATATTCGGGAATTTCCGCTTCGCTGCGCATTTTTGTGCCGGAGAAAGGATTGTGCGAAATCCTGACGGTTGATATTGAAAACAATACTGAAGCGGCTGTGCGGATTTCGGTTATTCCGGCAGCAAAGCTTGATATGAGCGGCTACAGTGCGTCGCGCTTTGAAACCGTTCCGGTTCAGACATATACCACGGATTTTGACGGAAAGCTGAACGGGGTGTATTTTAAGGGAGGGAATCCGAACGCAAAGGATAAGCCGTATGACGCATTTCTCGCCGCGTCCGTAAAAGCTGATTACTTTTCCGGGGATGACAGATATGTGCTTGCGGCACCGCAGTCACTGTCATATCCCTATGCACTGCTCAGCGGAAAAAATCTGGACAGCAGACCATGTGCGGCAGGAGAGCCGTTCATAGCGCTTCAATGCGTAAGAGTGATAAAGCCGAAAGAAAAAATCAGTGTGAGCTTTATGCTCGGCATTTCAAAAAGCATTGATGACGCCTGCAAAACAGCGGCAGTCTTAAAGAGAGACGGCGGCACAGAGCGGCTTTTTGAGGAAACGGTAAGGAATATCGCCGAAAGACATTCCGTTATCTCCGTTTCCACACCTGATGCAGCGCTTAATAATTTCGTTAATATATGGATAAAAAAAGGGATGGAATACTGCCTGCGGAAAAAGGACGCCACAAGAGATAACCTCCAGTTTGCCATGGGTCTTATACATACCGATCCTGAACTGCTGAAAAACACAATCAGGCTTGTAATGCGTTATCAGTATTCCGACGGACACACGGTCCGTTCATGGAAGCCGCTGGACGAAACGTTTTATTCGGACGGACCGGTATGGCTTATACTTGCAGTGTGCGAATATGTGAAGTACAGTGACGACACGGATTTCCTGAATGAGAAAATAAGGTTTTACGATGGCGGAGAGAGAACTGTTATGCAGCATCTTGAGCGCGGCATAAACAAACTCGGAGCGGACAAAGGAGAGCATGGCTTGTGCCTTATGCAGTTTGCCGACTGGAACGACGCATTAAACCTTGCGGATGATAAGGCGGAAAGCGTGTTTACGAGCATGGGATTGGCATGGTGTCTTCTTGAAATGTCAAGCCTGTGCGAATATATAAAAAACGGCGATGCAGAAAAATACCGCACCGCTTATAACGAAATGCGGGGAATTATAAACAGAACCTGCCCGGATGAAAAAGGATATTACATCAGAGGTTATTCGGGAGGAAAGAAAATCGGTTCAAGCGAATCTGAGGGGTCAAAAATATTTGTAAACACACAGTCGTGGGCAATTCTTTCAGGCGTTGCCGAAAAAGAGAGGATACCTGATCTTTTGGCTGCGATTGATAAGTATACCGAAACGGAGCTTGGCTGCATGGTGAACTTTCCGGCATATGAGAGATATAACCCGGAGGTCGGAAGAATCAGCTTTCAGGTGCCGGGAACATACGAAAACGGAGCGGTATATTGCCATGCGACCGGCTTTAAAATCAACGCGGATACAATGCTCGGCAGAGGAAATGAGGCGCTTGAGGATATCCGGAAAATACTGCCTGACAGCGCCGCCAATCCTGCCGGAAAATCGGGAGCGCTGCCGTATGCGCTTACAAGCTCGTATTGCACGAATCCGGATGTTTACGGAAAGGCAGGCCGCCCCTGGCTGACGGGAACGCAGAGCTGGCTTATGCGCTGCGTGACGGAGGGACTTCTGGGGATAAAGAAAGCATACGGAGGGTTTGAGCTAAAACCATCGTTCCCCGATGAATGGGATTATGCGGAGTGCAAAATTAAGAGGAAAGGCACGGAGTATATCTTTAAAATCAGAAGAACAGGGCGGAGCGCCGTAACTGTAAACGGAGCTGCAAGCGGCAGCTTTGTGCCGTTTTCGGACAGCACGGAAATGAATATTGAGATAGAAATATAACGGAGGGCGCTCAATAAATTATTTATACTGAAAACCGCGCGGCAGCCGCGCATTGAATAGTCTGCGACTGAAAATCTCCCGGTCGCTTGCCGGTAACAAGCCTGAACGCCTTATAGAAATTTGATGAGCTTGAAAATCCGCAGCTTGCGGCAATTTCAAGCTTTTTCATGTTGGTTGTTTTAAGCAGGTATATTGCCTTTTCAACGCGCTTGATGGTTATATAATTCCACGGAGAAATTCCGTTATATTTTTTAAACATGCTTGAAAAATAGGTTTGCGTCATACAGGCAATGCCCGAAAGTTCGCGCAGGGTGAATTCATGATCAAGATTATTATCAATATATGATATAACTTCGGTTAATTTTTCGGCGGCGCCGTTATGTATAAATGACGGCAATGACGCCGACTCTCCGTAATATGTTCTTATTATATGAATGAGCGCCGAGAAAATCAGTCCTCTTATTTCGATTGCATAGCCGAAGCGTTTTTCGTCAGCTTCGCGCCTGATGTTATCAATAATTGTCCGCAGCACGGTATCCTGCGCATTAAGCTTGTTTTTACCGCGGCTGTGAAAGATAAAATGCAGCAGCTCCGCAGCGTCATTGTTTCCCCAGATAAGGCGCGGTTCAAAATGAATATTAAGAAGCATGACCGGTTCCGTGATGCAGGTTATGCAGTGCTTTTCGTCGGCAGAAAACAGAAACATATCTCCGCGGTTAAAACAAATTTCACCGAGAGCGGTTGTGTAAATCCCGCTTCCGTTTATAAAAAGGGAAAGTTCACATTCAGTGTGATGATGCTCGCGGTAGTTCCGCTTGCCCGTTCCCACACTCGAATTAAAAATCTTTATAATCGGTTTTCCGCTTGAATCGGTCAGTGTTTTTTCATTTAACCTCATTTTTTGCCCTCCGCAGAATCATAAAATAGTGGATAAAATTTATAATATAGCGCTTGTTTTGCGCAGCCTTAAGCATTATAATCTGTCTGTAATAAAGCGTAACATAAATTATAAAAATAGTCAAGGAGGTTTTGAGATGAAAATCAATGCAGACAGGTGCTCTGAACCGTCAGAGCTGAAAATAACGGACATCCGTGTTGCAAATATCAACGGTGCGCCAAAGCATTGTCCGCTGATTAAAATTTACACAAATCAGGGAATTGTCGGCTATGGTGAAGTGCGTGACGCGTCAAGTGCAACATATGCTCTTATACTTAAATCAAGACTTATAGGGGAAAATCCGTGTAATGTTGATAAACTGTTTCGCAGAATAAAACAGTTCGGAGGGCATTCACGCCGGGGCGGCGGAGTTTCGGGAATTGAAATTGCTCTGTGGGATTTGGCGGGCAAAGCATGGGGTGTGCCGCTTTGGCAAATGCTCGGAGGCAAATTCCGTGACAAGGTGCGTATGTATTGTGATACCGATGTTGACGGAAAACACACGGGAACGGATATGGGACACGCTCTTAAAAAGCGTATGGAACAAGGCTTTACATTCCTTAAAATGGATTTGGGCATAGAGCTTCTGCTTGACGAACCGGGTTGTCTTAATGCGCCGCTCGGATTTTTGGAGGACATTAAAAAGTATTCCATGAAAGCTATCAACCACCAGAAAGGCTCGGTTGATATGGACATGATGCTCGGCAAGAATTACGAAACCTTTACAATTCCGCACCATGCAACAGGCATACATATGACGCAGAAAGGCATGGATTATCTTGAGGATTACGTAAAACAGGTGCGTGACGTAATCGGATATGAAGTGCCGCTTGCAATTGACCATTTCGGTCATGTTTGCATTGAGGACTGCATAATGTTTGCAAAACGCCTTGAAAAATATAACATTGCGTGGATTGAAGATATTGCGCCGTGGCACTACACCAAACACTTTGAAAAGATTTCAAATGCGGTTCGTGTGCCGATTTGCACAGGCGAAGATATTTATCTTGCGGAGAATTTCCGTCCGCTTATGGAAAACGGCGGTGTGTCGGTTGTTCACCCTGACATACTTACTGTCGGCGGAGCTATGGAAATGAAAAAGCTCGGCAATATGTGCGAAAAATACGGCGTTGCAATGGCAATACATATGGCTGAAAGTCCGATTGCCTGCATGGCGGCAATTCATGCGGCTGCGGCTGTTCAGAATATTCTGGCGGTTGAATTTCATTCGGTTGATATTCCGTGGTGGAATGACCTTGCAATCGGCATTGACAATCCTCTTTTCAAGGACGGATTTGTAAATGTTCCGAATAAGCCGGGACTCGGAATCGAAAGTCTTAACGAAGAACTGATAAAAGAGCATATGCACGAAAAATATCCCGAAGCGTGGGGCGATACCTCTATGTGGGATAAAGAATGGGCGAATGACAGGGAGTGGAGCTGATGAAAATAAAATGGCTCGGACAGAGCGGATACATTCTGTCCGATGAACAAACCGTCATCTGCATTGATCCTTATCTTTCGGATTGCGTAAACCGCATTGCAAACCGCCCGAGATTAAAAGATGTACCGATAAAACCGCAGGATTTAAAAGCCGATGCGGTTATATGCACACATAATCATGTTGACCATGTTGATATTGACGCGATTCCGCTTATGGATAAAGATATTGCGTTTTACGCACCGACTGACTGCAAAGATACTCTTGCACAGCTCGGCGTGACAAAATATATGCCGTTTGATGAGGGGATGGCATATAATATCGGTGATTTCAAAATATCGGCTGTCTTTGCCAACCACACCGTTCCGGCAGTCGGTGTGAAAATAGAATACGGCGGAGAGGTGCTTTACTTTTCGGGTGACACATACTATAATAAAAAGCTGGAAGATGTAAAATGCGATTATATGTTTATCTGCATCAACGGGAAACTCGGAAATATGAATGTCGGTGAAGCGGTGAAGCTTGCGGATATTATAAATCCGAAAATTGCAGTGCCGAATCATTACGATATGTTTGAAAGCAATTCGGAAAATCCGCATAAGTTTGCCGATAAGGTGCAAAACGGTTTTATTATGGAATTTAACAGAGAATATGAGGTGAAAGACGGATGTTTGATTTAAGCGGAAAAACTGCGCTTGTTACCGGCGCAACACAGGGAATCGGGTTTGAGATTGCGCGGCTTTTGGCAGAGCGCGGTGCAAAAGTTTTTGTGAACGGTGCGTCAAGCGGGGAAAAGTGCGGGGCGGCAAGCAAAAAAATACCGAACAGTGTGCCTGTCCGTGCCGATCTCACAAAAAAAGAAGAGCGTGAGGCTTTGTTTGAAAAAACGGGCGGTGTTGATATTCTTGTTCTTAACGCCTCAATTCAGTATAAGCGCAAATGGGATGAATTTACCGAAGATGAATATGATATTCAGATGAACTGCAATGTCAAAAGCAGCTATTATCTGATTCGCTTGTATGCACCTTATATGCAAAAACAAAAGTGGGGCAGAATTGTTACGATAGGAAGTGTGAACCAGTATAACAATCACCCGGAATTGTCGCTTTACGGAGTCACAAAAGCGGCACAGAAAAAGCTGTGCGAGAATATTGCACCCATGCTTGCGCCGTTCGGGGTGACAATCAACAATGTTGCACCGGGTGCAATTGACACACCGCGCAATGAAAAAGCGCTTTCCGATGCGGAATTTAACAAAAAGGTTGTCGGGAGTATCCCGGCGGGATATGTCGGAAAACCGGGCGATGTTGCTCCGGCGGTGCTTCTTCTGTGCAGCGACGAGGGAAGATATATTACAGGTTCGGAAATTATTGTGGACGGCGGTATGCATTTATGATTTTGAAAGTTCTGAGAAATTCGGATAGGAGTAAAAAATATGCACTTTAACGACAGGGAAGAAATAATCGCGCTCACACCGCAGTGGACGGGTGAAAGGTTTGATGACGGCAGACCAAAGGTTGACGAAAAATATTTGAAAGCGCTTAAAACGCTCACGCTTGAGGAAGTCTGGAAGCCGATTTTTGTAAAAGGCTATGAAAGCCAGTTTGAGGGGCGGTTTCATACGCTTCATGATGACGGAAGAAAGCTCATCGGCAGAGCAGTTACTGCAACATACTGCCCTTACCGCCCTGACCTCGATGAAGTGGTTAAGGGAATCGGAAAGAACGAAAACAGAACGGGAACATATAATCAATGGGTTATAGACAATCTTAAAGAGGGCGATGTTCCCGTAATCGATATGTACGATAAGATTTATAAGGGAACATTCCTCGGCGGCAATCTTACAACTGCACTTAAAAATAAGACGAAAAATGAAAACGGCGGCGCTGTTATCTGGGGCGGAATCCGCGACACGGAGCAGATGAAAAAGGTTGAAAATACGCAGGTTTATTATCGCGGAATCGATCCCACGCCGATTCGTGATTTTATCATGACGGGATACAATACGGCAACCCGGATAGGAAATGCAGTTTGTCTGCCGGGAGATGTTGTTTTCGGAGCGGGCGGCGGAGTTTTGTTTATTCCGAGCCATCTGGTTGAGGAGGTTGTCGGCGGAGCGGCGAAAACGCAGGTTAAGGACTTGTTCGGCTTTGAGATGATAACGTTCAATAAATTCACAACGGCGCAGATTGATAAAAACACATGGACAAAGGAAATGCTTGATTTGCTGATGGATTTCATTGAAAAAGATGAACGTGCGGCACAGTACCGCGGAATGGACTGGTCGCATGAATATGGCCTTGCAATAAACGGCGATCCGAACGACACGCAAAGCGCTCTGTAGGAAGAATATTAAATGTTATGTAAACAGATACGCCGATGCTTTCAATATTTGTCAATGCAGGTTATTGACAAATATTGAAAGCTGTTGTAAAATAAACACTGCGCAATGAGCGCCGGCAGTGATAAAAACACATTCCGGTCGGTAGTCCGGAAGTGCGGAGCAATCCGCATCAGTAACCTGCCTCCTTGGTTGTCCGTTGACTGCCGAACAGATTTCAAAGGAGGAACGAAGATGAACACTGTGAAAACCCGGCTGACAGTTATGTTTGAGAATCCGTTTTGGATTGCGCTTTTTGAACGGGAGTGTGACGGCGGCTATGAAGTCAGCAAAACTGTTTTCGGTTCGGAACCGAAAGATTACGAGGTTTATGCATTTTTTCTTGCAAATTCAGGGAAAATGGTGTTCAGTCCGTCTGTTGCGGCATCGTGCAGAATAGAGAAAAGGGCAAAACCCAAGCGTGTGCAGCGGCAGATAAAAAAAGCGACCGAAAATGCCGGAATGGGCACAAGGGCGCAGCAAGTCCTGAAGCTTATGCATGAGCAGAACAAAATACAGCGAAAAATCCGCACGAAGGAAATGAAAGAAGCGGAAAACAAACGCCGTATTGAGCTTCACAGAGCAAAACAAAAAACAGAAGCGCCGCGGGCATTAACCCGTTGGCGCTTCTGTTTTTGCTTAGGCTGTTATGCCTAACCCAAGATTTTTTCAAGATTTGCGATTGCTTCATCATGATATCCGAGCGGAAGCTCATCAAGAATTATTTGCGGCATATGCGGAAGTGCGGCAATTTTTGAGAACAGATATTCAATATCATACATTCCCGTTCCGGTAACGGCAAAACGTTTTTCGCCGTTTTCAAATGTGAAATCCTTAAGATGAATAACGCGGATTTTATTGCCGAAAAGTGCAAACGCACTGTCAATGATTTCGTGCTGCCGCATATAATTTTCCGCATTGAGAATGTTTGATAAATCGAAAATCACCGCAAGATTGTCCGAATTAATGTCGTCAAGCATTCTCCGCGTGACCTCAGGGGAGTAAATTGTGTTAAGATATACAGGTTCCAACCCGATGATAACGCCTTTCTCCTCGGCGGCGTTTACAAGGCGGCGCATATTTTTGATAAAGAACGAATAATTCTCACCGGAATGTGTTTTTTCAAGGCTTTCGTAAAAACCCGGTTCGGTTCCGATAACACCGGCATTGAAATCGCTTGCATAAGAAATAAAATTTTCAAATCTGCGCAGGCTTTTTTCAAGCTCCGTTTCATTTCTGTCAACCGGGTTAATATAGCAGCCGAGCACGGCAACGGAAAGGCCATTTTCTGCAAGCGCGGCTGAAATTTTGCCCGACAGCGCTTTGTCATAGCCAACGCTGTCAAAATCAACATCATTAACCGTTTTTGCAAGTGCAAACTGAAGCGTATGCACATTGTGCTTTTTTGCGTTTTCAATCATTTCGTCAAAATCCGAACCGAGGTCGTGCCCTCTCATTCCGAAACGTATATCTTTTGCATGTATTTTATTCATAAGTAATCCTCCATCGTAATATCAGAATAATTATAGCACCTCCGGACGCGGACTGTCAATGTTTTTATACGATCAGTCCGGGATAACTGCGGCAACGGCGGGATGCCTGTTGACATAACTCCCGATAAGTGCTATATTATATCTATAGACATATCGGAGGGTGATTTTAATGAGTGAAAATTGCAGTCATAACTGCTCGGAATGCGGCAGCGAGTGTGCATCGCGCACACAGCCGCAGAGTCTTTTGGAAAAGCAGAACGCGTATTCGGATATAAAGAAAGTAATCGGGGTTATAAGCGGCAAGGGCGGCGTTGGGAAATCGCTCGTGACCTCGCTTCTGGCATCAAAAATGCAGAAGCTGGGATATAAAACGGCTGTGCTTGACGCTGACATAACGGGCCCGTCAATTCCGCGCATTTTCGGTATGCATGAACATGCAGCGTCGGATGGGCGCGGAGTTCTGCCGGTTATAAGCAAGGGCGGAACAAAGCTGATGTCGGTCAATCTTTTGCTTGAGGATGAAACCGATCCGGTGCTTTGGCGCGGACCGATTATCGGAGGAACTGTTAAACAGTTCTGGACTGATGTTGTGTGGGGCGATGTTGACATTATGTTTGCCGACATGCCGCCGGGAACGGGCGATGTTGCGCTGACGGTGTTTCAGTCGCTCCCGGTCAGCGGGATAGTTGTTGTCACATCTCCGCAGGAGCTTGTTGACATGATTGTCGGCAAAGCAGTTAAAATGGCGGAAATGATGAACATTCCCATTCTCGGAATTGCGGAGAATATGTCGTACTTTGAATGTCCGTCCTGCAGGGAAAAGCATGAAATTTTCGGAAAAAGTCATGTTGAGGAGCTTGCCGCACGGTACGGAATCGATACTGCGGTTCGTATTCCGATTGATCCGAAGCTTGCGGCAGCCTGCGACGGAGGAACAATCGAATCCGTTGATGCCGTCTGGATTGACGAGCTTGCAAAAAAAATCGAAAAAATTTAAAAAAGGTATTGACAAGCAAAAAAAACCGTGCTAATATTTTGATAAACCAATGACGGAGAGTGAGTAAGCATTGCTCAATCTGCTTTGAGAGAGCCGCAGGCGGTGTGATTGCGGCAGCAGACGCTTTGCCGAATGGACTCCGGAGGGCAAGAGGAAAGGGCATGAGCCTGAGTATGTGAGCCGCAGAGGGCACTGCGTTAACAAATGCCGGCATATGATTGTATGCGCAGAGCGGGCGGGTTTATCCGCCAAGCAGGGTGGCACCGCAGAAGTGAATTTCAGGCGCTTCTGTCCCGGCAGATTTCGGGACAGGAGCGCTTTTTTGTATGCTTTTGTTCCGGCAAAAAAAGAAAGGAGTAATAAAAATGGCAGAAAACAAAATTCCCTACAAAATTTATCTGGAAGAATCGGAGATGCCGAAGGCTTGGTACAACCTTCGTGCCGACATGAAGAACAAGCCGGCTCCGCTTTTGAATCCGCAAACGCTTAAGCCGATGACGGCGGAAGAGCTGAGCGGTGTGTTCTGCTCGGAGCTTGCCGCACAGGAGGTTGACGATACAACCGCATTTATTGAAATTCCAGAAGAAATCAGGTCATTTTATAAAATGTACCGTCCTTCGCCGCTTGTCCGTGCGTATTGCCTTGAGGAAAAGCTCGGTACTCCGGCGAAAATATATTATAAGTTCGAGGGGAATAACACAAGCGGAAGCCATAAGCTTAACAGTGCGATTGCCCAGGCATATTATGCGAAAAAGCAGGGACTGCGCGGCGTGACAACGGAAACGGGCGCAGGGCAGTGGGGTACGGCGCTTTCCATGGCATGTGCATATTTCGGACTTGACTGTAAGGTTTATATGGTTAAGGTTTCATATGAGCAAAAACCTTTCCGCCGTGAAGTTATGCGGACATACGGCGCGTCGGTAACGCCGTCTCCCTCAACCGAAACGGAAGCGGGGCGCAGAATTCTTGCGGCTCACCCCGGAACAACCGGCAGCCTTGGCTGCGCTATATCCGAAGCCGTTGAAACTGCCGTTTCGACAGACGATTACCGCTATGTACTCGGCAGCGTATTAAATCAGGTGCTTCTGCATCAGTCCGTTATCGGTCTTGAAACGAAAGCTGCGCTCGATAAGTATGATGTAAAACCCGACATCATCATAGGCTGTGCCGGCGGCGGCTCGAACCTCGGCGGACTTATAGCTCCGTTTATGGGCGAAAAGCTGCGCGGTGAGGCAGACTACAGAATCATTGCTGTTGAGCCGGCGTCATGCCCGAGCTTCACGCGCGGAAAATTTGCATATGATTACTGCGACACAGGCATGATTTGTCCGCTTGCGAAAATGTATACTCTCGGCAGCGGTTTTATTCCTGCACCCAATCATGCCGGCGGACTTCGTTATCACGGTATGAGCAGCACACTGTCGCAGCTTTATCATGACGGACTTATGGAGGCAGTGAGTGTTGAGCAGACGAAGGTGTTCGAAGCAGCGGAATATTTTGCGCGCACTGAGGGAATCCTCCCGGCACCCGAAAGCAGCCATGCAATCCGTGCGGCGATTGACGAAGCTGTGAAATGCCGTGAAACGGGCGAGGAAAAGACGATTGTGTTCGGACTTACCGGCACAGGTTATTTTGATATGGTTGCATATCAGCGATATAACGATGGAGAAATGACTGACTATATTCCCACGGATGAAGATTTGCGCCCCGGATTTGAAAGTTTGCCGCATGTTGAATGATATGAACATCAGCGATAACAAGGCGGCGCTAAGGAAAAAATGTCTGGCGATGAGGAAAACTCTTCCGCGCAGGAAGCTCAGGCTTGCGGATATTATGCATATTGAGGGGTTTAAATCGGCAGAGGTGATATTTTGCTATGTTTCGTTCGGAAGCGAAATTGAAACGTCTTTGCTGATTAATGAGCTTCTCGCCGCAGGAAAAACGGTGGCTGTTCCGCGGTGTGATGATCTGTCGGGCAATATGAGTGCGGTGGTGATTGATTCGCTGTCAGAATTAAAACCGGGGAGCTTCGGCATTCCGGAGCCGCAGGGCGCACAGCTTGACAAAGGTCTGATTGACGCAGTAATCGTTCCCGGCGCGTCATTCGATAAATCCGGGTACAGGCTCGGGTACGGTAAGGGTTACTACGACCGTTTTCTTGCGGATATTTCTCCGCTGACAATCGGAGTTTGCCACCGCGAGCTTTTGGCAGATGTACTTCCTCATTTGGGGCATGATATAAAGATTGACCATGTTATAAGCTTATAGTAATAAAATTAACTAAAACCCGGATGATACAGAATAAAAAGAAAACTCCGGAACGCGGGGGATGTTAAAAAACTCCGGAACGCAAGAAAAGGAGAAAAAGCAGATATTACAGGCAGCATAGCCATTGTAATTCGCTTTTATTAAAGGTAGAAAAATCAAAAATTTGATTTTTCAAAGAATCACTTCTTTTCTTGCTATCAACAAACTTCGCCCTCGGCGTACCTATGTACGCCGTCGGGTAACCCAAAGCTAACGCTTTGGCTCAGTTTGTTAATTCCAAAGCTTTTTTCCTATCCCCTTGAAAAAGCGGAGGCTGTTTAAGAAATCTTAAACAGCCTCCTTTCCTTTTAAGTAAAAGGAAATCATTTCAGGAGTTGACTCTTGTATACAATTGTGATATAATTAGAAATATGATTTAGCACAAAGGTGAGGTGGTCAATTTGGCTGAAAGAAAACTTATAATTCAGGCAAAAAAGTACAGCGGTGAAACTGCCGTGGTATCTGCCAGATTGCCGAATGATTTAATAAAGAAAATTGACGCCATTTGTAAAGCTACGGGAAGAAACCGAAACGAGATCATCCAGATGTGCCTTGAGTTTTCGGTTGAAAATATAGAAATAGAAGAATAGGCGAGGTATGGATATGGCGGTATTAAAATGCAAAATGTGCGGCGGAGAATTAAATGCTTCGGGAAACACAAGTGTTGTAGAATGTGAATTTTGCGGAACAAAGCAGACGATTCCAACGAGTAAAGACGAAAATTTGCAGGGACTTTTTAACCGTGCAAATATTTTGCGTATGAAAAGTGAGTTCGACAAAGCGACGGAAATATATGAAAAAATAATTCAAAAGGATGAAACGCAGGCAGAAGCATATTGGGGAATTATTCTGTGCAAATACGGCATTGAATATGTTGAAGACCCGCAGAGTTTTAAGAGAATTCCGACATGTCACAGAACGTCTTTTGATTCAATTATTGCCGATGAGGACTACAAGTCCGCACTTTCTTATGCGGATTCCGTTCAGCGTGAAATTTACGAATCGGAAGCCAAAGAAATTGACAAACTGCAAAAAGATATATTATCTATTGTACATAAGGAAGACCCGTTTGACGTGTTTATCTGCTATAAAGAAACCGATGCGGACGGCAAAAGAACACAGGATAGCGTTATTGCAAACGACATCTATCATCAGCTGACACAAGAGGGGTTCAAAGTCTTTTATGCCGCAATCACACTGGAAAATAAGCTCGGAACGGCATACGAACCGTATATATTCGCAGCATTAAACTCAGCAAAGGTTATGCTTGTTATCGGCACAAAACCGGAATATTTTAATGCTGTTTGGGTTAAAAACGAGTGGTCAAGATTTTTGAAACTCATCCCGAAAGACCGCACGAAATTGCTTATTCCCTGCTACCGCGATATGGATGCATACGAACTGCCGGAGGAATTTGCGCATCTTCAGGCACAGGATATGAGCAAAATCGGCTTTATCAATGATGTCGTACGCGGAATCAAAAAAGTTATTAAACCCGATGAGCAAAATCAGGCAGCTGTGAAAGAAACTGCCGCACAGAGCATAAATGCAAACATCGAACCGCTTTTAAAAAGGGCGTTTATGTTTTTAGAGGACGGTGACTGGAACAGCGCAAACGAATATTGTGAAAAGGTGCTTGACACCGATCCCGAAAATGCCGAGGCATATCTGGGAAAGCTGATGGCTGAACTTGAAGTCAACAAGCAGGAAAATCTGCGTGATTGTGCTGAGCCTTTTGATGATAAAAATAATTTTAAAAAAGCTATGAGATTTGCAAATGATAGTTTAAAAAATACACTCCAAAATTACCTGATGTCAATATCTGAGAGAATCCAGTCAGAACAAATTCATGCAACATATGTGTCGGCAATGCAAAAAATGAAAACAGCCTCCACTGAAAAAATATTTTTGGAAGCGGCAACAGCATTTGAAACAATTTTGGAATATAAAAACTCTAAAGAGTTAGCTGATGAATGCCGCATGAAAGCAGACTATGTATATAAGGAAAAAATATTAGGAAATGTTTATTCGCTGCTTAGTACCACTCATAATTGGATAGGGAAGAAAACTGACATTGATGCTTATGAGCAAGCATATGAGCAGCTTAAGCAAATCAGAGGATATAAAGATGCTGATGAAAAAGCTGTTATATGCAAAAATAAGATAGAAGAAATCAAAGAAAAAGAAAAGGAAATACGCATAAGAATTGAAAAAGAACATAAGCAAGCCGCGTATCGTACCGCAGGTGTTTGCCAGTATTGCGGCGGCGCATTTAAAGGATTGTTCTTAAAAACCTGCACACAATGCGGAAAGAAAAAAGATTATTGAGGAGGAATACATATGTCTGAATTCGTAATAGAATGTCCGTCGTGCGGGCGGTATGCGGCGGCATCGACGGGATTTTTTGCAAAAAAGAAGATTGAATGTTCATGCGGAAACATTATAAATGTCAAAACAGATAAAATGACATCAAAGTTATGTCCGCACTGCGGAAACAATGTTGTTTTCGACCAAAGCAAAGGTGAAAATGCAGTTTGCCCGGTATGCCATGAAAAAATAAACACTGCCGAAAACATGGCGGCACTTGCGGAGTTCACCTGCCCTTCGTGCAGCTGCAAGCTTTCTGCCGATAAAAATGCGGCAACATACACCTGCCCGCTGTGCGATACCGTAATCAATGTGCAGGAACGCATTGCAAAGGAAAAGGTTAAAAATCAAGGTTTGGCAAGCGTTATCAAGTACGAGGGGAACAACGAAACCTTTGTGTGGAAGCACCCGATTGAGGACTTTAATTTAGGTTCGCAGCTTATTGTTCATGAATCTCAGGAGGCAATATTCTTCCGTGACGGAAAGGCACTTGATTTGTTCGGTGCGGGGCGCTACACGCTTACAACGCAGAATATTCCCATTTTAGAGAATCTGTATAAGCTGCCGTCAAATACCGGCGGAGTGTTCCATTCAGAGGTGTATTTCATTAACCTCACCACGCAGATGGGCATTAAATGGGGAACGGACAGCAAGGTTCGCCTTTTTGACCCGGCGTCCGGTTTACATATTGAAATCGGCGCCTGCGGAAATTTCAGCCTGCGAGTTAACGATTCGAGAAAGCTTTTGATAAAGCTTGTCGGAACAGCGTCCGAATTTACACAAAACGATGTTATCGGCAGCGGTTACAGTATAACCTCGGTTGTGGGAAAATTTAAGGCGCTTGTTATGAACAAGGTTAAGGCAAACCTTGCGAGAACCATCAAGGATAACAGCATTAATATACTTGAAATAGATGAATATATTGACATCATTTCGGATAATCTGAGAGTTATCATCAACAAAACACTGGATGAATACGGCTTGTATATGCCGGAGTTTTTTGTGACAAATATTTTAACGCCCGATGATGACCCGAATTTCAGACGCTTAAAGCAGCAATTTGCGGATAAAACTTTAAGGGTGCGTGAAGAAGAAATCCGAAAAGCCGAGGCAGAAGCAGCACAGGGGCGAAAAATTTTGGAAGCGCAGACCGAGGCGCAACTCAAAATGGTGGGCGCGCAAGGCGAAGCGGAAGCGCTGAAGATTAAGGCGCAGGCAGAGGCGGAAGCGTATAAAACACAAGCCGCTGCGGAAGCTGCTGAAATGAAGATGAAAGGCTACACATATTCGCAGGAAACAAGCCGCATGGTCGGTATGGAGGCGATGAAGAACGGCATCGCCGGTAATGGCGGCGGTTCGGCGATTGGGGATATTGCAGGTCTTGGAGTAACTCTCGGTGCTATGGGCGGCGTTATCAATATGACAAAAGATGCGATAAACCCAATTATACAAGCCGGAAACGAAATCGGCGGCAGCGCTGTGCCGAATGAAAGCGTCAGCGGCTGGAACTGCTCCTGCGGAAAAACGGGAATAACTTCAAAGTTCTGCCCCGATTGCGGAAGCGCCAAACCGGAAGAAAAACCGGGTTGGAACTGTGCCTGCGGAATGAAAAATATTACATCTGATTTCTGCCCGGAATGCGGCAGTAAAAGACCTGAAAAACAAACGTGGAACTGCTCCTGCGGAAAAACGGGGATAACATCAAAATTCTGCCCCGACTGCGGACATAAAAAGGAGGATTAAACAATGCGGACTGACAAGAAAAATAAATCTGTAATTGCGGTTTATTCCATTGCGGCGGCAGTTTACATACTTGCCTTTGCAATTGTACCGTTTCCAAAAAACAGCGCTGCGGCATGGATTGCGTTTGTTTTCTCATGCGGAGCATTTGGTGCAGGCTTCTATATAACACAAAAAGCGTTTTTGGAAAACACACCTATTGTCAGCAAAGTGTACGGCTACCCGATTTTCAGAATCGGTATTATCTATCTTGCGGTACAGGTTGTTTTCAGTCTTATTATTCTGACAATCGGATTTTTTGCTAAAGTATCGTATTGGATAGCTCTTTTGCCCTCCGTTGTGTTTTTGGGACTGGCAGCTATCGGATTTATTGCAGCGGATAATGCGCGTGATATGGTCGAAGAAATTGATGAAGAATCAAAAATTGCGGTTAAAGCAGTTGAGATGTTTAATGCAGATATTGCAGGCATAATAGATTTATGCGAAAATGCCGAAGTGAAAAAAGAACTTGAAACCCTTGCGGAGAACCTGCGTTTCAGCGATCCCGTGTCAGGTAAAGCTACAAAAAATATTGAAATCACAATTTCTGAGGATATTTCTGAACTGCGGGATATGATCACAAGCGGCAACAGTGACAAAATCACCGTTAAAATTAAAGAAATTAAAAATTTATTGAATGAACGGAACAGAATTTGCAAAACGAACAAATAGCTTTCAGGGGTGTGCAGAATAAATTGCATACCCCTGAAATTTTTATTTTGCAGGTATGTCAATTTAGAAAAATTGTATTGATAAATTAAAGTCAACGTGATATAATATTTTATACTACATTGATTTTTTTATAAAATATTGACGAAATGGCTGAAACTACATATTTTAAATGCTGAAAATGCTGATAAATCAAGGAGATGTGAGATAGAATGAAATTAGGTATAGTCGGTCTACCCAATGTCGGAAAGAGCACACTTTTTAATGCCATAACCAAGGCAGGTGCGGAAAGCGCCAATTATCCGTTTTGCACAATAGAGCCGAATGTCGGAGTTGTTGCCGTGCCGGATGAACGGCTCGATGTTTTGGCAAAAATGTACGAGCCGGAAAAGGTAACGCCGGCAATCGTTGAATTTGTTGATATTGCCGGTCTTGTCCGCGGAGCAAGCCGCGGAGAGGGGTTGGGGAACAAATTCCTTTCGCATATACGCGAGGTTGACGCAATTGTTCATGTGGTTCGCTGCTTTGAGGACGCAAACATTGTCCATGTTGACGGAAATGTTGACCCTGCGCGCGATATAGAAACCATTAATATTGAACTTATCTTTGCCGATCTTGAAAGCGTGGACAAGCGCATTGAGAGAACTCAGAAAATGATGAAATCCGGTGATAAGAAATATGCTGCGGAGCTTGAATTGTGGCAAAGATTCAAGTCCGCGCTTGAGTCGGGAAAAACAGCGCGCAGCGTTGAAATAACCGAGGATGAGGCGGAAATTGTTAAGGAACTCTCACTTCTTACAATGAAGCCGGTGCTGTATGCGGCAAATGTTTCCGACACTGATTTTGAAAACGGAATAGAAAACAATCTGTTCGTGAAGAAAGTTGAGGAAATTGCGTCAGCGGAAAATTCTGAGGTGCTGCCGGTTTCGGCGCGCATTGAGGAGGAAATAAGCTCACTTGAAAATGATGAAAAACAGATGTTTCTGGAAGAAATGGGATTGGAGGAATCAGGCCTTGACCGGCTTATAAAGAAAAGCTATAAGCTGCTCGGACTGATAAGCTATCTGACAGCGGGAAAGCCGGAGGTGCGCGCATGGACTATAACAAAAGGAACAAAAGCTCCGCAGGCAGCCGGAAAAATTCACACCGATTTCGAAAAAGGCTTTATCAGAGCTGAGGTTGTTGCATATGATGATCTTATTGCATGCGGCTCTCACGCCGCCGCAAAGGAAAAGGGCCTTGTCCGCAGTGAGGGCAAGGATTATGTCATGAAGGACGGCGATATTGTGCTGTTTCGGTTTAATGTTTGATTTGCAGGGAAAGGAACATAACAGATGAGAAAAAAAATATTTTGTGTTTTGCTTTCGCAGATAATTATTCTTTCCAATTTTATACCGCTTGCACTTGCCGATTGCATGATGTACGCTTCGGACGGGCGGACAATAATTGTTGCGTCCGAAGACGCTTCGGCGTACCGTGCTGTCGGCTGGTATGACAGTGAGGAGGACGCGCGGCTGTACACCATGTATGCCGCGGACGGACGAACAATTGAAGTACCCGGCGCAAAGCGTGATGATTACCGCGCTGTCGGTTGGTACGACAATGAGGATGACGTTATGCTGACCATGTATGCCGCGGATGGGCGGACGCTCAAAGTGCCGCGCGGCCTTGCGGAGGAATATCATAATGTCGGATGGTATTACAATCTCAGTGACGTTGCGGTAACCATGTATGCTGCGGACGGAAGAACGCTGACAGTGCTGAAAACAGAAATTCCGCTTTATAAAAACGTGGGCTGGTATGAAAATGTGGATGATGTTACGGTGACAATGTACGATTCGGAGGGAACTGCGCACAGTGTTTTCCGCGATAATTGCGCAGAGGCTGTGCGAAACGGATGGCGCCTGAATGCGGATGATGTGACTCAGCTGATGTTTTCGGATGACGGGCGGACTCTGCGTGTGCCGTTTGACAAGGTGGAGGCATATATGCAGGTCGGTTGGTATCGCGGCGGCGGCAAGGTTGACGCATCGCGCCCGATGCTGGCAATTACCTTTGATGACGGTCCGGGGAAATATACGGATAAAATCCTTTCGTGCCTTGAAAAATATGATGCGCGAGCAACATTTTTTGTGCAGGGAAAAAATGTTTCCGGTTATGCTTCGGCGGTGAACCGTGCTGTAGGTATAGGGTGCGAAATCGGCAATCACACATGGTCGCATGTGCAGCTCACAGGCGTTTCGGCGGGGGAGATAGGCAGTCAGATAACGCGGACAAACAATGCGGTTTACAATGCAGCCGGGATATATCCGCAGCTCTACCGCCCTCCGTACGGCTCATATAATAACTCCGTGCTCAGCTCGGTGGCAATGCCGGCAATACTGTGGTCAGTTGATACGCTTGACTGGAAAACGCGCAACGCCGATAAAACGTTTGCATGCGTTCAAAAAGAGGCAGCGGACGGTGCGATTATTTTAATGCATGATATTCATGCACCCACAGCCGATGCTGTTGAGAGAATTGTTCCGCAGCTCCTTAAGCAGGGATATCAGCTTGTCACGGTGAGCGAGCTTTTTGCTGCACGAAAGGGCGGCGCCGTAAACGGACGGGCGTACAGAAGCGCGCGATAAAACAAAATATTGGTTAACCTTCCTTTTTTGCGGATATAATAGTGAAAAAGGGAGGTTTTTTTATGAGTGAATATACGGAAATTATAAAATGCCATGCAAGGGAAATTCTTGACTCGCGCGGAAATCCGACGCTTGAAGCGGAAGTGGTTCTTGCAGACGGAAGCTTCGGAAAGGCCGCCGTGCCGTCAGGTGCATCCACCGGCGCGTTTGAAGCCTGCGAATTGCGTGACGGCGGAGCGCGGTATATGGGTAAAGGTGTTTTGACGGCTGTCGGTAATGTGAACACAATTATCGCAAAAGAAATTATTGGGCGTGACGCCGCAGATCAAAAAGCTGTGGACGCACTTTTGTGCAAACTGGACGGCACGGAAAACAAAAGCAAACTGGGAGCGAATGCAATTCTCGCTGTGTCGCTCGCATGTGCGAAAGCAGCAGCAGATTCAGCGCAGCAAAGCTTTTTTCGCTATATCGGCGGACTTCGCGGCGGAACGCTGCCTGTGCCGATGATGAATATTATAAACGGAGGAAAGCATGCCGACAATTCGGTTTGCTGCCAGGAATTTATGATTATGCCCGTCGGGGCGGAATCATTTTCCGAATGTCTGCGCTGGTGCGTTCAAGTGTTCCATACGCTTCGTTCAATGCTTAAAGAACGCGGTTTTTCAACCGCTGTCGGTGATGAGGGCGGATTCGCACCGAATCTTGAAAGCGATGAGGATGCACTGCGTCTTATTGTTGAAGCGATAGAACGTGCAGGTTTCCGCGCCGGAGACGATTTTAAAATCGCACTTGACCCTGCTTCCACCGAAATGTATGACGAAGCTAAAAAGGCAGGTCATGAGGGCAGTTATTCTTTCTGGAAGCGCGGTGAAATCCTCACGCGCGGACAGCTTATCGATATGTGGACCGAATGGTCGGAAAAATATCCTATAATATCAATTGAGGATGGCTGCGCAGAAGAGGACTGGGAAGGCTGGCAGATGCTTACTAAGCGGCTCGGCGGCAAAGTGCAGCTTGTCGGGGATGATCTGTTTGTGACAAACAGCGCCAGGCTGAAAAAAGGCATTAAAACAGGTGCTGCAAACGCAATTCTGATAAAGGTAAATCAGATCGGAACACTTACTGAAACGCTTGACGCAGTCGAAACGGCAATGCGCGCCGGTTACAATGTGATTATATCGCACCGCAGCGGGGAAACGGAGGACACCTCCATTGCCGATATTGCTGTTGGTGTGAGCGCAGGTCAGATTAAGACGGGTGCGCCGTCAAGAACGGACAGAACAGCAAAATACAACCGCCTGCTGTGCATTGAAGAGCAGCTCGGTGAATTTGCCGAATATCCGGGCAGAGATATTTTTGAAAAATAATTTACAGATTTTTTCTGATGAAAATATTTTCTTCGGGAGAAAATAACATCAGGGAGATGATTTTTAATGAGTAAAAAATATAAAGCGATTGTAATTGTGCTTGTATTCATATCGCTGTGTATTCTGCGTTATATCGCACTGCACAGCGGTGCGGGAACAACGGGCGCGGCAACACTTGTCTGAAACGGAGGAGTCGGCAGTGAACAAAATAACGCAAAAGGAATACGCGAATATACTAAAGGAGGTATCGCCGGATTCTCCGCTCGGTTTAGATATGCTCAAGGCTTTTGTTGTCGGCGGAATTATATGCACAATCGGACAATGCTTCCTGAATTTTTATATGAAAATTTTGCAGGAGCGCGAGCTTGCAAGCACGGCAACAAGTATAAGTCTGATATTCATAGCTGCTGTACTGACGGCATGCAATGTGTTTGATAACATCGCTAAATTTGCCGGTGCAGGTACGCTTGTGCCGATTACGGGGTTTTCAAATGCTGTGGTATCGCCGGCGATGGAATATAAAACAGAGGGTTATGTCCTCGGTGTAGGCAGCAAAATGTTTGTCATTGCAGGTCCTGTCATTGTTTACGGAACAACTGCGTCCGTTATCGCCGGACTGATATGGATGATTATAAGGTGAAACGGAGGAATACAAGGTGAAAAATATCGGAAACGGAACAATTAAATTTACGCATAAGCCTACTATTGTTTCCTATGCGTGTGCAATGGGGAAAAAAGAGGGCGAAGGTCCGATGGGAAAATATTTTGACGTTATAGAAGAGGACGAGTATCACGGCGAAAAAAGCTGGGAGCAGGCAGAATGCGGCTTTATGAAACAGGCAGTCTCGCTTGCGATAAAAAAGGCGAAGCTTGAAAAGGATGACATTGATTTTGCCGTTGCCGGCGATTTGATGAATCAGTGCACTTCATCGGGATTCTTTGCAAGAGAAGCCGAGATTCCTTTTCTCGGCGTTTACGGCGCGTGTTCAACCATGGCGGAAAGTCTTGCCGTCGGAGCCGCAATAACGGGTGGAGGAGGTGCGGAATATGTTCTTTGTGCAACGGCAAGTCATTTTTGCAGTGCGGAAAAGCAGTTCCGCACACCACTTGAGTACGGCGGTCAGCGTACGCCGACCGCACAGTGGACTGTTACCGGCAGCGGCGCTGTTATTCTCGGGAAAACAGCCGCACCGCCGTATATCGATTCGGTAACCGTCGGGAGAGTAATTGACCTCGGTGTCTGTGATGCAAACAACATGGGCGGAGCAATGGCGCCGGCATTTGCCGATACGGTTATCCGTCATCTTGAAACAACCGGCAGAACTCCCGATTACTATGATTTAATACTATCGGGTGACCTTGGTCTGACAGGCATGGAAATTGCAAAACGGCTTTTTGAGCGTGACGCGGTCGACATCGGAGACAGATATAACGACTGCGGTGCGATGATGTTTGAAAAAGACCAGGATACTCATGCCGGGGGCAGCGGCTGCGGATGTTCTGCCGGGATTCTGTGCGGATATGTTCTTCCTGAAATGAAAAAAGGAAATCTGCACCGTGTGCTTTTTGCCGCAACCGGGGCGCTGCTCAGTCCCACGCTTACGATGCAGGGAGAAAGCATACCGTCAATATCACATGCAATATCAATCGAGGCATAAAAAGATTATCATCCTATATTATATAATGTAAGGGGATGATTGCTTTGAAAAAAATGCATATATTACTTGCTGCTGCTGCAATGACAGCAGTTATCTGCGCCATGCTTCCCATGCTGCTCGGTACGGTTACCGCCGATGCACCGAGGGTTGCATATATAACCTTTGACGACGGCCCCACTCTTAATACGCCGAATATTATAAATACACTCGACAAATACAACGCAAAAGCAACATTTTTCGTTCTTGAAGAACGCATTGTTTTATATCCCGATTATATAAAGCAGATTATAAACAGCGGAAATGCAATCGGTCTGCACGGCGTCAGTCACAGTCTTGCCATATATTCCTCACCGCTGTCGCCGTTAAATGAAATGGAAAAAACAAATAAATCTCTCGAAGCTCTTACGGGCAGGCGTTCAATGCTTGTCCGCGTTCCGTACGGCTCATCAGGGCATCTTTCCGCAGAACAGGGGAAAAATCTCGAAAGCAAAGGCTACAAGCTCTGGGACTGGAACGTTGATCCCCGCGATTCCGTGGGGCATATAGTTCCCGAAAATGTATTCCGCAATATGTGCCGCGATTTGGAAAAATGCGAAAAAGTGCCGGTCATACTTTTTCATGACAGAAAGAGCACGGCTCAGCTGCTGCCATCCGTACTTGAGTATCTTACGGAACGCGGATTTAAGCTGCTTCCGCTCAGCGAGAAAATGGTTCCGCAAAACAGCTTGGGATTAAAATGATAATTACGGGCAAAATAACCAATAGGGAGTAAAAAAAAGAGGTAAGGGATTGTACAAAACGGGGAAAGAGAGAAAAAAAGGGAAA
>CAKSFM010000024.1 GCA_934454525.1 uncultured Clostridia bacterium | reverse complement strand
CTTATGCCTCAACCCAAAGCTAACGCTTTGGCTCAGTTTGTTAATTCCAAAGCTTTTTTCCTATCCCCTTGAAAAAGCAGAGACTGTTTAAAAAGTCAATTGACTTTAGCCACAGCCCGGTAAGGAAGTATTGTCCTGCTAAACATCTTTTTTGCGAATTTCAGCGTTAAAAAAGGCTCGAAATCCGACAGGATTACTCGCTTTTTTGCCTTGAACTTCATCAAAAAATATTGTTTACAGGATGCAAAGCAGTTTTGAAGGTCGGAGTTTAAGATTTAGACAAGCAAATAGGCGGTCGTAATACTGACGTATACGACCGCCTATTTGCGAAGTATAAACTTAAAAAACGGCTTTCAAAACCAATACTTCCTTATCGGGTTGTGGCTTTTTAAACAGTTTCTTTCATTTCCCTCCGAGCAAATAACCGCGTGTAAAGCTTTTCGGCTTGACAGGCGGAATGTCGCCTCTGTACATGGCGATAATTTCTCTTGTGCGCGCTCCGCTTTCGGTTGTGAAGCACAGCCGCAGCGCAGCGGCGCCGCATTTGCGCAGATGCGGAATTTTGTCCGCCGAAAAGGTCGGGCGTGAGTTAAAAACGGTGTTAAGGTGCGTTTCGCAGTCACCGAAAACAGTGAATTCAGCGCCTGTTTTGTCCTTAAGAACCGTTGGCTCTGCACAGCTGCATTTTCCCTTTATTCCGCGGATCAGGCATGCGCGCGATACCATAACGCACTGATTTCCGTAAGCAAGCAGCTCCGTTTCCGCAGACGTATGCTCTGATATTTCTTTAACCTCAGAAAGTGAAAGTTCGGGCGACACGGTGATTCGTTTGCATATACTTCCGAAAATCCGTGCCGAAAGCGAATTATATATATTTAGTCCGAAATCTCCGATTGCGTCCAATCCGTGCGCGGAAAGCAGCCTTGCCGTTCCGATTGACGGAGCATAGGTTCCGCACGGTGCATTTATTCTGAGCGCGGTTTCAAGTGCCGCAGCGCTGTTTTGAATAACGGGCGGCAGCAGCAATGCGCACTTTTCGTTGTGTGCGGTTTTGTTCCAAAGTGAGAGCGGAACTATAATTATGTCCGCATCGGATGCTGCTGCGAATTGCTCGGCAGTTGTAACCTGTGCATATATCTGCTGCCTGTGCCGCTTTGGAAATTTTTCATAAGTAAAATTAAACGGCGCTGTTTCGCGCGTGATTATTCTGCTGCGCAGCTTTATGAGCTTGTCGGCACATTCACGTCTGAGCGCGTTAAGTTCCGCAGCAGGCAGCATAAGACCATCGTCCGCTTCGGCGGTAATCCTCTCAGAGCGAAAAGGGGTGCCGCCGAGCTTTGCCATTCGGGTTTTAAGATCGGATTCGGAAAGCGGTTTGTTCAAGGCTGCTTCGGCAATGCCTCCTGCTGCTGATACGGTGTTTCCGTCGTTATCCGAAAGTGTGAACACGGCTCTTTCCCCATTTTTCAGCGTTATATGTCCGCGCACGGGAATTTTTTTGTTTTCTTCCCCATCGATATATGTCCGCCTTAGCTGCTTTATCAGTCCGCTGTCAACCGAGCCTGTTATGTTATCGTTTGAAATATTGTAATTCATAATGTCCGGAGTGTTGAATCCCGAAAAGTAACCCTCCGTAAATCCATCGCCGCGGACAAATATGTCTTTCAGCAGCTTTTCGTCCGCCGCGGAAAGCTGCTGTCCGCTGTCAATGCAGCGGCGGTAAACGTTTGTTACTGCGGCAACATATTCCGGACTTTTCATGCGGCCCTCTATTTTAAAGCTGGTGACGCCGGCATTTCTCATATCTTCGAGCCTGTTTGCAAGACAAAGGTCGCGCGGACTGAGAAAAAAGCCTGTTCTGCCTCCGCTTGAATATTTGCGGCGGCACGGCTGTGCGCACATTCCGCGGTTGCCGCTTCTTCCGCCGATGAATGATGACATCAGGCAGCGCCCGGAAAAACATATACAAAGCGCACCGTGAACAAATGCCTCCAGCTCGGCATCCGTATTTTTCGAAATTTCGGATATTTCCTCGCATGACAGCTCGCGCGAGAGTACCACGCGCGAGAACCCGCGGCTGTAAAGGTAATTCACATCCGCTTCGGAATAAGCCGTCAGCTGTGTACTTGCATGCATCGGAAGTTCGGGACAAACAGCGTGAATTACCTCAGCCGCTCCGAGGTCCTGCACTATAACGGCGTCAACCCCGTTTTTTGCCGCGCATATTGCCGATTTTTCGATACTGTGCAGCTCATCATCCGAAACAAGCGTGTTCAGCGCAAGGTGCAGCTTCACGCCGCGCACATGGCAGTATGCTGCCGCGGAGCGGATTTCATCCCACGTGAAATTAACCGCATTTTTTCGCGCACTGAAGCTTTTTTCGCCGATATAGACCGCGTCCGCTCCGTTTTGAACAGCGGCGCGGAGCGCATCCGGTCTGCCTGCCGGGGCAAGCAGCTCTGCCGGCTGAAGAATACTCATGAAATCCCCCCGTAAAAAATCTTTTCAACCTCTGACGGGGGTGAAGGAAAATCACTTTCCCGCACCCCCGTCAAATTATATTGCCGCGGAATTATTTGCGGCTTGCTTTAAGTTCGGTTTCAAGCTTTGCCGCATTGATTCTGAGCGACTGGTTTTCCGCGCGCAGCCTTGCGGCTTCCGCATTAAGCTTGTCAAGCGCAAGCTTGCTTGCACCCGATTCGTCAGCATATTTCAAAAGCTGTGCGCGCAGCTTTTCATTGTCCTGCTGCGCCTGCATATACTCATCCGCGATATTAATTGCCGCAAGAACCGAAGCCATGGAGGTTGAAAGACGCCTGTCACGCTCCGCAAGCTCCTTGATTTTTTTATCTACATAGTATGCCACGTGGCGGACATATTCTTCATCCGCCGGACTTGAAATTCTGTAATCGGCATTATTGATTCTGACAACGGTTGTCGTTTTCTTTTCATCCATAGCATTCACCTTCTTTAATACTTACTTTTTTATTATACAGCACAGTTTACGAAAATTCAACATTATTTTTTCATATTTGTAATGATTTTTTCGGTTAAAATCATTGACATTTTTGAAATAACATTGTAAAATAATCTCATTGTGTGACATGAAAGGGGTGAAGCCGCGTTGGCTTCAAAGATTAAAAACGAAATGGTAAAACAGGAAAAGGAGAAGCTTGACAACAGAGTTGTCCTTGTTTCTTCCGTGACCTTATTATACGGCTTGCTTTTGCTCTTTCTTCAGAAAATGGCTGAATCTTCAATGACGGTTAACGGGGCAATTGCATTTATTGAAATTATGAGATGGGTTTCGCTCGGCGGTGCAATGCTTTGCGCTGCATGGAGTGCATACAAGGAAAAACGCGGCTTTTTTGTGTATTGCGGAATCTGTATTTACATTTTCCTCAGCGCAACGGTGATACTCCGCTGCGGAAAGCACGGAAAGGCGTTCCTTATAAACTATCTTGCACTCGCAGCTGTTTTTGCGCTGACACAGGTGTACTATATTATTAAGGCTCATAATTACTACGGAAAAAAATATGTTAAAATCGGATTTATCGCGGTTTGTGTGCTTTTTGCGGCAGCTGTTTCGGTTGTGTGCATTATGCAGAGATTTTAATAAAAACTTAATCGGTGCGGCAGCTGTGCTTCCGCGCCGAATTTACTGTCAGGAGATAGTGCCGGCTTTTAAAAATATATAATACAGGAAAGGAATCAAAAAATGTTTGAAAATATCACTCCCGAGCAGGCAGGAATATCATCATCTCACGTTCTTAACTTTATAAAAGAACTTGACCGGAACGGACTGTTCACGCACAGCATAATAATGGCGCGCGGTGACAAAATTTTTTCGGAGGTTTATTACCGCCCGTTTGACAGGGATTTCAAGCATCGTATGTATTCTGTAACAAAGAGCTTTGTCGGCGTTGCGGTCGGCCTTGCAATTGAGGACGGACTTTTAAGCCTTGATGATAAGTTTGTGAAGTTTTTCCCGGAATATCTGAACGAAAACACAACGGATTATCTGCGCGAAGCAACCATCCGCGATCTGCTCACAATGCAGTCCGCCGTTCATACCGGCAGAAACTGGTTCATTCAGAACACCGATGACCGCGTGAAAGAATACTTTGTTCTTCCGGCTGATAAAATTCCCGGCACGGTATTTGAATATGATTCAAACGGATCATATATGCTCGGGGTAATCGTTGAAAAGCTCACGGGAATGAAATTTCTTGATTATATGCGCAAAAAATTTCTTGATGCAATCGGATTTGCAAAGGATGCCTACTGCCTGATGGCACCGGGCGGATATTCGTTCGGCGACTCTGCAATGATGTGCACCCCGCGTGACCTTTTGCTGTTTACGCGTTTCGTTATGAATAAGGGAACGTGGAACGGGAAGCGTTACATGAATGAACAATATCTGACCGAGGCAACAAGCCGCCTTGTTGAAAACAGCGAAACGGGTATTTACGGTTACGGCTCTTTCGGATACGGCTATCAGATATGGCAGGCGCCCGAGGGCGGATTTGCATTTGTCGGAATGGGAGATCAGTTCGCAATCTGCGACCCGAAACACGATTTTATCTTTATTATCAATTCGGACAACCAGGGCAACAGCGCGTCGCGCTCAGTATTTTATAATGCGCTCTACCGCGAAATTGTGCATAATCTCGGAGAACCGCTCAAAGATGACGCTGCCGCGTATTCCGAGCTGTGCGAATACTGTGACAAGTGCGAGCTGCGCCATTTCGAACCGAAAGAATACAATCCGTTTGAAAAGGAAATCAGCAATGTTACATATGAGCTTGATGAGAATCCGATGGGAATTAAAAAGCTCAGCTTCAGCTTTGAGGGCAAAAAGGGCGTAATGTCATATACAAATGCGCAGGGCGATAAAACGCTTTATTTCGGCATGGGATATAATGAGTTCGGAATATTTCCCGAGGACGGGTATTCCGATAACGTTGCCGGCAATCCGGCGCCGGGGAACAAGTATCGCTGCGCCTGCTCGGCAGAATGGTCGGAAGAGAAAAAGCTCAGAATACGTGTGCAGATAATCGATAAATATTTCGGAAACGGCTGTTTTACTTTCGGCTTCAAGGATAACCGCATAACGGTGCTGATGACGGCAACCGCGGAAAACTTCATGATGGAATACCGCGGAATTGCAAACGGCAGGGTAAAATAACAGCACGGTTTTTAATTATTTTATATAAAAACAGAAAGAAGATGGACTGTAATGAAAAGGCTAACATCATTCATAACTGCGCTTGTAATGGCAGTTATGTGCACTGCAGCCTCGGTGTGCTCGGCAGCGTTTGAAATTGTCGGCGATTCCGAAACGGCTGTGAAGAAGAACAAGGAGCTGTTTATGGCAGCGCTGAAAAAAGCTGAAATTACAACCGATTTCACAAAGGAAGATCTTGAAAATATGATAATGGAATCCTGCGTGTACTCGGCGGACAAAATGGTAGGAACAAATTTTCTTGTTGAAAAGTTCAGAATTGTAAGTCCGACGGCGTCTGCAAACGGATATGTCAGCGCGGTTGTGTTCCTCGGGCAGGATGACTATGAGGACGCTTTTGAAATCAAGAAAGAAATTTCCGCATCGGGCAGCAATTCCGGAGCCGATGTCAGCACATCGGACGGAAGTGAAGAACCGGAACAAACATATACCGATGCTGAAATCTCGGCAATGAAAAAGAGCATTGAAGCCGCAAAATCAGCAATCAATGCGGCTAACTATAAATTTGATGTTACGAACGACACAACTCTTGATGACGTTCTGAAAATGGCAAATGATGCGCTTCCATCTGGCAGTGATGTTAAAATCACTCTTGATAAAGCGAATTTTAAGCTGACCAAGGCGTCATCAACGGTTGAGGGGTCGTATTCCGCTTCACTCATGCTGACCTGCGGCGGCGTTGAAACTCCGCTTCCGATCGGAAAAACGATTCAGAGAATCGTGACCGAAACCTCCAAAAAAATTGACGAGGATCTTTCTGCCGTCAGCAAAGCGATTGACAAAGTCAATTATAACAACAAAACAACGGCTGATGAAGTAATGAATGCGGCGCGCGCTGCGGTGAAGAACGGTTCAAGTGTAGACTGGAAGGATAATTACTTTACAAAGCTCCGCGCAACCTTTGATGAAAAGGGTGATATAACGTGTTACATAACGCTTAAGCTCGGAGATGAGGCTCGCGAGATTCGTCTGCAGAGAACGCTTCCCGTGCTTGTGCGTAAGATTCCGTCCGACAAAATATCGGTAAATAAAGAGGAATGGGAAATACTGCGCATAACAAACGTTGAACGTGCAAATGTCGGTGTGAAACCGCTGACAATGCTTGACACATTGCAGAGAGCCTGCGACATTCGTGAGCCTGAGCTGATTGAAACGTTTTCGCATACCAGACCGAACGGAAAGATATGCTTCACGGCATTTGATCCGGCGTTTAAATATTCAACGGCAGGCGAGAATATTTATAAGTGCCCGTCACCCGGTATTGCGGTAAGCGGCAAGCGCGCTATGACCGCGTGGATGAACAGTGACGGACACCGCGAAAACCTTCTTGCTTCAAAGTATAACTATATCGGCACAGGTACGTATGACGCCGATAAAAGCGGTTCGGCGCTGCAGCTTTTTGCAGGCTTGAACGAATCCGTTTCAACCTGCGAAACAAGCGCCGGAACGATGCATTTCGCCGATGTTGACGCTTTGGAAACGGAATATCTCATCTGCACATCAACGACAGGACTTGTTTCATACGTTCCGCTTGATATTGATTATATGACAAAAACGGATGATGGATACAGGCTTGACCTTTACGGAAATTCCGTAAACTTCACGCTTGATGACAAAAACGTTTACAGCGGATTTGAGCGCGGTGCGCAGACAGGCACACCGGCTGCCGAAGTCAAAAACAGTGCAGGCTTTTCGGATGTCAGTGCGGACGCATATTATGCAGAGCCTGTTTTGTGGGCAGTTGACAAAAAGATAACAACCGGAACAACAAGCACAAAATTTTCCCCTGCCGACACCTGCACACGCGCACAGATAATCACATTTTTGTGGCGTGCGGTAGGCTCGCCCAAGGCAGCAGGGCAGAATCCGTTTAACGATGTTTCCGAATCGGATTATTATTACAATGCCGCTCTCTGGGCAAAAGAAAAGGGAATGGTAACAGGTTTGAATTTCAAGGGTGACACGCCGTGCAAGCGCTCCGACACTGTTACGTATCTGTGGATATATGCAGGTTCGCCGCAGCCGGAGATGACGTGTGCGTTTAAGGATGTTGTGTCAAACTCCGCCTATGCAAAGGCTGTTTCATGGGCAGTTGAGAAAGGCATTACAAGCGGAATTTCCGCTTTGGAATTTGCTCCCGAAACAATTTGCAGCCGCGGACAGATAGTAACGTTCTTATACAGAGCATTGCATTGAATTATTTTTTATAATATGAAAGGAATTGGTAAGAAATGAAGAGATTATTGTGTTTGGTAACGGTGCTGTGCATGGCGCTGGCGCTGCTTCCGTGCGGAGCTTCGGCGGTTGATATTGTCGGCGAGGTTAACAAGGCAAAGAAAGCGATCAGAAGCGTTGAAAAAACACTCACGGTTTACAACGATATTACGATGGATGAGTTTGTGTCACTGGCATCTAAGCAGCTCACAAATGCGGATCAGGTTAAGCTTTCCTTTGACAAGGAAGCGGATTTCCGTCTTTATAACGCATCAAGCCAAAAGGCAGGCAGCCTTTTTGTAAACATAAGATTTGAGTGCGAGGGATATGTATCTCACGATATGTATACTTTTGCTATTCCGATACTTACGGGCGATGCTGCGGCAAACAATGCCGATACGGAAAAGCTTGCCGAGGATAGGGCAGCTGTTTCCGCTGTTTTCAAGAATGTTTCATTCGATGCGGATGTAACAAAGGAAGACATTCTTGCAAAGGTTCGCGCAGTTGTTAAAAACGGCACGACAATAGAATGGAAAGACGATTTCGTTAAGGTTGATTCAACAGATACGAAAAAAGGTTCTGTTAAGGGTACGCTTGAGCTTACTCTCAACGGGAAAAAGGACACTGTAAGAGTGTTCAACGGACTTCGCCTTGCGGCTGCTTCGGCAGGAGATAACGGCAGCGCTGCAGCTCCGAGCTTAACAGGCTTTAACGATGTTGTCAGCGGTGCATATTATGAAGCAGCTGTTAAATGGGCAGTTGATAATAAAATCACAACAGGAACTTCCGCTACAACGTTCACTCCCGACGCAACCTGCACGCGCGCTCAGATAATCACTTTCATATGGCGTGCAATGGGTTCACCGAAAACAGGTGCTGCAAATCCCTATACGGATGTAAACACAACCGATTATTTTTATGACGCGGCAGTTTGGGCAAACAAGCTTGGCTTTACAAGCGGCACGGAATTTGCTCCCGAAACACCCTGCACACGCGCTTCAACGGTAACATATCTGTGGATTGCGGCAGGCTCGCCGTCCGCAGACACCGAAACGGGATTTACCGATGTTGCAGCGTCTGCTGATTATGCAAAGGCTGTTGCATGGGCAGTTAAAGAAGGTATCACAAGCGGCGTTTCCGCAACGGAATTTGCGCCCGACACGATTTGCAGTCGCGGTCAGATCGTAACATTCCTTAACAGAACATTTGAATAAATAGAACGCAAAAAGGGGATGTTAAAAAACTCCGGAACGCAAGAAAAGGAGAAAAAGCAGATATTACAGGCAATATAACTATTGTAATTTACTCTTATTAGCGGAGGCTGTTTAAAAAGTCGATTGACTTTTTAAACAGCCTTTTTGAGTTCTGTGCATTTTGCTGCCGCCCCTTTAAAAAATGTGCTTGCAAATGCGGAAACAATGATATATGATATAAGCGTTGGAGGTGATGCCGTTGTCTAACGGAATAAAAAAATTTGCAATGCGTTTTTTTGATACGGAGCTTGATTTCCGCGTTCGGCTGTTCAATGTGCTTGCACTTGCCGGAACAGGCATCAGCGCCGCAACTCTTATATTGAACATAATAACAGGCATGTACACAAGCGTTATCCTCAGCGCTTTTCTTGCCGTTCTTTCGGCAGGACTTTTGATGTTTACATATAAAACGGGAAGATATCGGATTGCTTATATTATAACGATTGTAACTATTTTTATGATTTTTTTCCCGGCGCTTTTCTTTGCTTCCGGTGCATATAAGGGCGGAATGCCGTCAATGTTTGTTTTTGCGGTTCTGTTCACGGTGCTGATGTTAGATGGCAAGAGCGCGGTGTGGGTTTCTCTTGCCGAGGTTGCGGAATACATAACGGTTTCGGTTTTCTGCTACCTGAATCCCGGGTATGTTACATGGTTTCAGACGGAGCGCGAAATGCTGACGGATATTCTCGTTACAACGGCGGCGGTATGCGCTTCATGCGGAGCGGTTTGGTTTCTGCATTTGCGTGAGTATGAGGAGCAGCGGAAAAGGCTTGCGGAGCAGAATGATCAGCTCAAACGTCATGATGAGGCAAAATCGGTGTTCCTGACAACGGTTGCACATGAAATCAAAAATCCGCTCAATGCAATAAATCTTCACGCGCGCGATACATTTGAAATGATTGAAGAGGGAAGCTCCGATACGGATACCATGATAGAAAATCAAAAAACGATTGAAAAAATGGTTGTGCGCATTGACAGAATCGTGGTCGAGCTTATGGACACGGTTGCGATTGAGCAAGGCAGGCTGACGCTTGATCTTGCGCCTGTGCGTTTGTCGCTGCTTGTGCGTGAAGCGGCGGAAGTTTATTTCGGAAAAAATGATACTGGCGAAAACAGGCTTGTGCTGGAGCTTGCAGAGCTTCCGCCTATTCAGATTGACTGCGCACGGGTAACGCAGGTTGTGACCAATCTTCTGTCAAACAGCTTGCAGCACACGAAAAACGGGATTATCACTGTTTCGCTGAAGTCGAATGGTGCGGGGCAGACAGTATCTGTTTCGGATAACGGCGAGGGTATGCACGAGGAGATAAGGAAAAAAGCGTTTGACGGATATGTTTCAGTCAGCAAGGAATATTGGCGGCACGGAATAGGACTTTTTGTGTGCCGGCAGATTATTGAAGCTCATGGAGGAGAAATCCGGATTGAAAGCGAAATCGGCAAGGGAACAACGGTTTCATTCACCTTGCCATATACGGAGGAAAAATAAATGGGCGAAAAAGCTTTGATACTTATTGTTGAAGATGAGCCGGAGGTTTTGAAAATCAATGCACGGCTGCTTAAGCGCAGGGGGTATAATGTGTTGACAGCGGCAACAGCCGAAGAAAGCTATCGCTGCCTTTCGGAAAATGTGCCGGATATGCTTATTCTGGATGTTATGCTGCCCGACGGCAGCGGTTACGACGTATGCGAAAGCTTTCGCAGGAAAAGCGATAACCCCGTTATATTTCTGACAGGAAAAAACGAAATCGGCGACAAGGTGGAGGGACTTGGGCGCGGCGGCGATTATTATCTTACAAAGCCGTGCAGCTTTGACGAGCTGCTCGCCGTGACGCAAAGGCTTCTGTCGCGCCATTTAAAGGTTAAGAAGAAGCATGAAAGCCTTGAGTATATCACAAAAGGTGCGCTGACGCTTGATATTTCGAAAAACAAGGCATTCTTAAGGGGTCAAGACGCAGAACTCACAGTAAAGGAATTTGCACTGCTTCTTTTTCTGATGAAAAACGAGGACAAGGTCTTTTCGCAAAGAGAGCTTTATGAAGCGGTGTGGGGAATCCCGTCCGTTGAGGACACGCGGACAATCCGTTTTCATATCAGAAATCTGAAAAAGAAAATTGACACGGAAAATTCCGAGGATTACGACATAATATCGGTTTATGGGAAAGGGTATTCCTTTACGGCAAATTAATTGTGAGTTTTTCCTAACAATTCAATATATGCGGCTTTTTCTGATATACTGTACATAGCGGAAAAGGCTGTCGCTCCGGGCGGCTTGCGCTGCCGGAGCTTTTTCTTTTATTCGGGAGGTGTTGGTTTGAAGGTATTGATTGTCGGCAATGACAGGGAGCTTGCTGCGCTGACGGGGAAAATGATTGAACGCAGCGGATATGGCGCCGTTTGCTGTTCATGCGGCGAAGAAATCCCGGTGCAGCTTGAAAATGAGAATATCCGGCTTGTCATCGCTGAGCTTGATAATGATGAAAATGAAAGAATCCGTTTTTGCAAAAAGGTTAAGAGCACGGAAAAACCGCCGAAGCTGCTTCTGATCGGCAGAAGTGAAGAGGAAGAAATCCCGATGCTTAACGCCGGGGCAGATGACTGGATTAAAAAGCCGTACAGAACGGACGTGTTTCTTGCACGGGTTTCCGCTTTGATGCGGCAGTGTGAAAATACTGTTTTGACATTAAAAAAGGAGGAGTGTTAATATGAGAAAAAGAGCTGCGGCAGTTATTCTTGCGCTGGGCATGCTTGTGAATCAGAGCCTCGGCGCTGTGAGGGCAGCCGAAAACGGACAAAACGCTTACGGACACACAGTTACATATAAACCGGTAACTCAGCTTTATGCAGGCGGAGAAAGCCTGAAGCTTTTTGATGCCGGCGTAACCGAGTGGGGCACATTGAGCGATAAAATAACGAGAGATGAAGCAAAATCGATTGAATGGCTTCAGAAAAACAACTATCTGCTGAACCATTTCGGGCGCAGACTCAGCGGCGACTTGCCGGACTGTCTGAACTCAAAAGGGGAATGGCAGACGAAGATAACCGGTCCGCGGAAAGTTCGCCGCTGGGATGCAACAATCCGCTTCCGTGCGCTTGACGAGAAAGAGGGCAGAGAAAACGGAAATATATCGGGGATGTTCGACAAGGGTGATATACAGTACTTTTTCTCATGGAAAGTAAAAACCGTTCAGACGCGCTGGGGTCTGACGGGAAAAAGCAACGATATTGGTTATACATTTGCTTTGGACGAAATGGTTAAATCAAGCGGCGGCGGCTGGAAAAACTATAACACGCTCGGCGGCGGTCCGAACCTCGGCGATTTTTCGGCATGGAAAAGCGGCGATAAGCTTGGCGCTATTTCGTTTATAGCGATGAGTGACAAGGACGCAAATGTTGATTCCTATTTATCGGGAGCAATGCTTGTCGGCAGGGATATAAAGGGTCCGCGGATAAGCTCCGTTAAGGTAACTGCGGACGCTGACGGAACAAAGGAAATTGATGGCGGTGTGATAACGCTTGACAAGGTAAGAGAACTTAAAGGCCGCACTGTGTACTTCCGCGTTCAGTGGGATGAACCCGTCGTTTTCAAAAATATGTCGCAAAGCGATATTGCGAAGCTGGCACTTAATGTTGAAACAATCGGCATTGACGGCACAAGCGGCATAATTGCGGAAGCGCCTTTCCTGAAATTCGAACCGTCGAAAACGAACGGAAAACCCGTGATGGTGTTTGAGTATAAAATTGCCGATCCTTATACAGACGCATCGGCTGTAACTCAGGAGCGCGGATATTTCTATAATTTCAGCAAGGTAACAGTATCCGAAAGAGAAAACTCCAAGCTGTGGAATAATATATATGATATTTCGGGAAACAAGTTTGCTGCCGATGAGAACGGCTCTCAGCCGGCAGGCAAGGTGACGGCAATTGTCGGCGGAGCAGGCAGGGTTGACTTGCAGCCGTTCGGCATTAAAAGCATTGAAATGACGAAAGGCGGCAATGAAAACAATCCTTTCTTTAATCGGTGGGAAATGCTCACGGTTAAACTTTCGATGAATAAGCGGTTTTCAAAGGGTGCCCGTGCAGAGGGTGCGCCCGTAATAACGCTCAATATAAAAAATGATAAGGGCGAGTATATAACTGCCGCCCCGGAGGATGGAGATTGGAACTCGCTTATTTACAAAGTATTGGTTTATCCAAGCTATAAAATGGACGGAAGCTCCGTTAAAGTTATAAAGGTAACCCCCGGCAGAACATTCAGGGATGAATCGGGTTACCTGATGATGAATTATGCAGACAGCGGCGGCGTACTTGCGCCGACGGACATTCCGCCCGAAGCCGAGGGAAAAATATCGGAGTATAGGATTTCGCCCGACAAGCAATACAAAATTGATTTCGACGCGCCGGTTATAACGCTTTCGGCAAATGAGGATAATGACGGAGTTATAGCGATAAAAGCTCTGATAGATGACAATTCTGCTGAGGGATGCGATGCAGCATTTACCGTCAGAGTGCACGGAACGGCAAAGAATGAGGGAATACTCTATCAGGTATCCGCTTCGGAAAATTATAATGACAATAACTGGATAAGCAGCGAAAGCGGCAATATGAATGCAGCTTTCGGTGCACCGATAGTCGGAAGAAACGGGGAGTGCGCGGCGTACGGATTTATAAAGCTGCCCGATAACAGCGAGGCAGATGCAATTGACATCACCGTTAAGGCTGCGGACGAAGCCGGCAATGCGGCAAGCGCGGAAGAATGCCTTTCCGCCCCCGATTGGTCAGGGTATGACAAAGCAGCGCCCGAGATAAAAACAGCGGTGGATTTTGAGAAAATTCATATTGCAATTTCCGACATGGATGATGATGTTACATATATGTACGGATTTTCGGATAATGATGCGGATGAACCGGTATATACGACCGAAAACGGAAAAGAAGCGGTTATTTCCGCCCCGGAGCTTCCGGAGGACGGCAGCATTCATTCCAAGGTGGCGTGGATAAAAGCGAGCGACTCAAGGGGAAACACAAGCGAAATACTGAAAATCCCGATGAGATACGACCGCACGTATACCTCAATTGAATATACCGCCGACTCGCAGAAAGACTATTTGCAGGGGGATTACCCGTCGGCAAACGTTAATATCAAAAACACAAAATGCTATTGGTTCGTATGGGCAGAAAAGCCTGCCGGGGTCAGCGATGCGGCAAGTTATATAACGGAAAATTATCTTGCTGATTTTAAGGCGCGTGCCGAAAGGATTGCGGATGTGCACACGCCTGCGGATGATGATCCGTCAACAGAGCAGCCGAACAATGATTCGGTGTTCGGCGTTAATCTGACGGGAGAAACAAGCGTGGCAAGGATTGATGAAACGGACGAAAACTACAGCGGAGATATTCCCGCATGCAAAAGTTCGCGCCCCATTATGCTTGTGCTCGGCGCAGAAAGAGGGGACGGCAGCACTCTCATAAGAACAGTTGATTTTAATACTATATACGCCGCTCCGAAAGCAGCGGTCACGCAAAGCCGCTTTTCAACGAATGACGCTTCGGGCAAAAGGGTGGACTATATAAAGGGCGGCAAAGTGAACTTAATTTTGGCAAGCGATATTGATAAGTATACGCAGCCCGTGAACACTCCGCATCTGTTCGGCTTTGCACAGGCTGAGTTTTTGCTCGGAGGCGACCCCGTGACGGGTCTTGAGCGCGTTGATTTAAATAACAGCTATATAACATTTGAAAAGGTGGTTTACAGCGGAACAGATATCAGCGGACGGGAAATAAGCCGCACAGTTAGTCAAACGTGGACGTTTGACGAGCTGAAGCTCGGTGATTCGGCAGGCGGCAAAAGTGCAGTTGCTGACATTGACATCAGCGGCGTCACACCCGAATATTACGAAGCCGATGAAAACGGAAATATGAATCCCGTGCGTTATGAGCTTGTAAGCAACATGAGCTATACCGGAGGTGTTCAAAGCACAAAAATCCCGATAGCCTACTATGCTTTCAATAATATGCCGCGCGCCTATCTCGGCAGCACGTGCTATGATACGGGAAATTGGGTCAGTCACTACAGGGATATTGACGGCGCCGGCAAAGGAAATACGGAGGCAATATTTGATAAGGACGGAAAGGATATAACGCAAAATGTTCCGTTGTATACAATCAACACGGAGTATCCGGAGTATGCGAATTATACTCAGTTCATTCGCTTCAGCCCTTCCGGAAACAGTTATTCAGACAGCGACGCGGCTTATTACGGAGCGCCCGTTCAGAATATCACAGAATCGGAAAACAAGGCAAAGCTTGCGGTACACATAGGAACAGACCCGAAAAATCTTTCGGATGTTATTGAATTTGAAGCGGATCGGTATGGAGTTGAGTCGCAGCCTTATGACATAGGGCAGTATCTTTTCGGAGATGAAAAGGAAATCCGCGGGGTGACGCTTTACTATAGATTTGAGCACCCTGACAGGGGAACGGTTTCGCCGATTTATGTGATGAAGCTCCGCCGCGATAACGCTGCGCCCGTCTTTGATATGTCCGTATCCGAAACCGAGCGCATGACAAACGAAGTGCTTGTGAAAATTAACGGAGTTTACGACACACAGACTGCACCCGACGGAACAGTTGTTACCGACACGGAGAATCCGCAAAGTTCTATTGAAGCCTGGCGCAGGGCAGTCAATAGCGATGATTTGGATTCAATCCCGGAGGAGGATTTGAACAGCCGCTGGGTTGGTTACGATGAAGAAACAGGTGAGAACATTTACGAGGATTATGTAAGAGTAACCCCCGATGCGGACGGAATTTATCATTTCATCAGCAACGGATATATCATGCTGAATTCCGAGGACAATGCCGGAAACTATACCGATAAAGCGCTGATAAACGGCGAATTGGTTGAAATAAAGGCTGAGGGCATGGATTTCCCGGTCTATTATATAGATAATGTTGACTCCGAGCCTCCGGCTTTTGAAACAGAACCGAGCGTTAGTGTGAATGACGGAAGCTTCAGGCTGACGGCAAAGGGTGATGAAACCGTTAGAAACGTTTATGTGAAATTTGACAAGGCTTATTCCGAGCTGCTTTCGGACGGAGCTTCCGCAGCTGACGCCGCATATGGCATAAAAGATGTGCCGGGAATGATGTCGGGCGGATTCAATGCGGAAAACGGAGAAATCACCGCCGAAATATATGCGAAATATTCTCAAACTGTTCCGATAACCTCGCTAACTCTTATTTTGGAGGACAGCGCAGGTAATCAAAGTGAATATAAATACAATTTTGAAACACCGCTGTATGGCAAAAAGGCAGAGGTAACAAATGCTAAGGGCGCAAACGGTTATCCGATATGGAAATACGGCGAAGCTCTTAATTTCAGTGTGCCTGTAATCATGGACGGCACGAACGGCAAATATGCGCTTTCTTATGATAGCGTTCCGATATATTCTGACGGAATAACGGAAATAGGATTCACCGACCTGTTCGGGGAGAGCGCGTCAGAAAATATTTATGCCGATGTTTTCGGAGCGGCGTTTGCGCATACACTGAAATTTGCGGCAGACGGAAAGGAAATAACACCTCAGACAAAGGTTTCCGCCGATGTGACAATAACTATTGATACGGGAAAAACAAAAAATCTGTCAGTTGACGGCGGAAAGAATGAATTCACATTCAGCGAAAACGGAGAATTAAGCTATTCACTCACGAATTCCGAACTCGGTGAAACGAAAAGATTCAGAATTCCCGTAATAAATATTGATAAAACGGCGCCGGAAGCAATTGTCAGCTTCCATGCCGAAAGCGAGCAGAACATTGAAACGGGTGAGCAGAATATCTATTCAGCGACATATTCAATCGAGGGTTTCAGCGAGGACGGTGTAACTCTTATTCCGTCTGCGGACGGTGCGGCTCCGTCAAGCGTTACGTTTGACAGCGCCTCCGGGAGCTTTGAATATACTTTCCGATTCCGTGACGAGGCAGGGAACGAAGGTTCATATACTGCCGACGCGTCTGAAATTGCATTTGCGCAAAGAACGGATAATATTATAGCGGACTATCGCCTGACATATCAGGCTGCGGACGGTAACGGATTCAGAACAATCGGGCGTTTCGGTTCAAATGATAATATAGATATTGAACTTGTAAACCGCGCAGTATCTGTAAAAATTGAAGCGCTGAACAAAAACGGCGAGGTTGTTCCGTCCTCCGTTTCGGTAAACGGGGATATTCCGGACGGCGCAAAAGTTTATGCAAAAGAAAAGCTTGTTATGTTTACCTCCGAAAGCAGCGCTGACAGAGCGGTGAATCTGACAATCAGCGGAAACGGCAGCGGAAATTCAATCAGTGCGGCAGTTCTTCTTCCGGCGGATACAATTGATTTAACCGCGCCGACAGGCACAGTGAATTACAGAGCCGACGGAAATACGGTTAAGGCATACTTAGTGACTAAAGATACCGATTTGGCTGAAAACGGAGTGTATGTAACAGGAACAAAAACGGACGGAAAAGCGTTTGAGCTTAAATCGGACGAAAACGGTTACTACACAGAGCTTGATTTAAACGGCGTCGGAAAATTCGTTCTGACGGATAAGGCAGGAAATGTCGGAACGGTTGCAATTGCTGTTCTCACAATCGATAAAGAGCCGCCGCAGGTTGTTTCGGAGGGATGGCAGAGCGTTATCGACGCAAAAACGGAGGAAGCAATAAAAGAACTTCTCAGCACACCGACAAACAGCACAATAAAGCTGTTCATAACATTTAACGAGCAGCTTAAGGGGGCAGAGGTCAAGGCATATAAGGACAGCGGAAAAAAAGAAGAACTTCATCCGACAGGGGATTATGTCACGGCTGTGACGAGCGGAACAACGCTCACGGTTGAGTTTAAACAAAACTGCCTTGCAATGCTCACGGTTTACGATTTGCGCGATAATGCAAGCGTTCTGTGGCGGCCGGAGGACGGTCCGATAAGCGTTATTGACAGGGATATTCCGAAACTTTCGGAGGGATATCCGAAGCGCACGAAAGACGGAAACACCGTTAAGCTTGAATATGTCTTTGAAGGCGGCGAGGAGGTTATGCTGCTTCAAAGCCATGAGGACGGATATAAAAACAGCCATATTGTCACAGTTTCCGAAAACGGCACACAAACACTCAATTTTGCGGACAGAGCAGGAAACGTATTTTCCGATTATCCCGTAATAACGGATATTGACGATCTGGCGCCCAACATAAAAATGAGCGTTGATTATGTGGGCAGCGGTTCGGAACTTTCCGGCAATGACAGCTATAAGGCAGGCAATTTCTATACAAATAAGGATGTACGAATCCTCTTAAATGTTACCGATGAAACGGCTGACGGAATCAAAGTGACGGCGAAAACAAAGTCGGGCGCTCCGATTGCCGTTACGGCAGAAAAGGTTGAATCAAACGGAAAGACATATAATTACAGCGTCATTGTTTCCGAAAACGGTTCTTATCAGGTGACGGCGGCTGATAAATGGGGGCATGAAAATTCGGTTGAAACGAATGTGTCTGTTATTGACAGAACGCCCCCGGCGGTGAAGCTCGGCGGCAGCATTGTTCTGAAAGCAGGAACCGGCAGGGAGGAAGCAATTGCCGAAATTGAAGAGGTAATTGAAGCAGCCGACACGCAGTCCGGAGCAAACGCTCCGATAGGAGATAAGTTCGGAGAAGTGAACGGCGGCGTGAAACTGACAATAGATCTCGGAGCTGTAAACCTTGAAAAAGAGGGTACATACACGGCGAAAATTACCGCGGCAGACAGGCTCGGAAACGCTGCCGAAAAGAAGTGCTCGGTTGTTGTTCTGAAAGATATTTATCAATTCAACGTAAACGGCACATCCGTTTATGCCAACGATGTGTACACAACGGCGGCGGGAAAAATCAGAATCCTGAACGCAGGCAAAACCGCAAAGCTTTATTATGCGCAGGGATATAAAACCGCGGCGCAGATGAAGTATGCCAAAGGCTTTGACGCAGCCGATGGTTTTGACGCGCCGCACAAGGGATATTACACTGTTCTTGCACAGGAAGAGGGACGAAAGATGTACCTGCTTTATGTGTATGTAAACTGATAAACGGAGGTGTGAAAATATTATGATTAAACGTTTTTTGTCAGTAATGCTGGCAGTTTCACTGGCGCTTTCATTAGCTCCGCTGCAATCGGCTTTTGCCGCGCAGGAGGACGGCACAACTGAAATTTCAAACCAATATATAAAAGTCGTTGTCAACAATAAAAACGGCGGATATGTAATCTCAACGCGCGAGGGTGACATTCTCAAAAAGAGCGATAATAATGCCATGCTCACGCACCGCGGAGAAAATTATGACACATCATTCACCTCGTTTCAGGCGGACGGAAAGGAATATGTTTTCGGGGAGAAGTATGGAATCCTCGGCAGCAGCCGGGAGGTTGTGACGGAGACGGACCCCGAGGGCAACTATATAAAAAGCACATGGAGCGCAGAGGATTTCGAGGTTGAACAGAATATTTCGCTTGTGAACAACGATTCCTCCGAGCAGCTCGGCACGGCAATGATAACCTACACAGTGAGAAACACCTCATCGGGTGATAAAAGGATTAAAAGCCGTGTGCTTATCGACACACAGCTCGGCGAAAAGGATTACGGCTATTATGAAGTTCCGAAGCAGAATCTCGGTCAGGGATATGAATATTTCGAGTTTGAAAGAACATGGGATTCATCAAAGGATTCTTCAATCAGAATGCCGTCAGACTATTTTGTAAGGGATAATCCTTATTCATCTGACATTGTTGCGTACGGAGTGAACAGCGTTTTCACGGAGCAAAAGCCATATAAAATGACGTTTGCTCACTGGGCGAACATTGCGGCAACCGTGTTTGACTATGATCCTGATGAAACGCTGAACTTCACGAACAGCCTGAATAACAAGAAAACGGCAGACAGCGCCGCTGCGCTTTACTATGACCTCGGCACTGTTGCAGCCGGGGGAGAAAAGTCGTTCTCAACCTATTACGGGGTCACGGCGAATCTGAAAAATAAAGAAAACAATGTGATTATAAACACAACTGCGCCGTCAAAGCTGAGCTTCAAGGATGACTCGCGCACAGCGTACATGGGTTCGGAGGGAACGGACAATGTTGTCCGCATAAATGTAAATCTCACAAATCCTCAATATGCCGGAAAGAATTATAAAAGCCTTGCCGTTGTCGCATATGCACTCGGATTTGAAACTCAGCGGCAAACGGACAGCGGAAGCTGGATCACATATGATAACACCGACCCGGTTTATACCGATATTCTTGATTTCGGAAGCGGTGAGAACCGAGTAACATATTTTGATTTCAAATTCACCCCGCAGGAGCGTTCGCAGCTCGGTTCATTTATCATCAAGGTTTTTGATATGGATGAAAGCGTCAACGAACTTGGGCACTATGCCGAGGAATATTGCCTTGCCGCAGCGGAAAACCACATCATTCTCCCCGGCAGGAACGCAAGCCTTCCGGCAATCACACTCACAGGTCTTGCTCCGGAAACCGTCTATAATCAGGATATTCGATACATAACCGTTTCGGGGCGCGGCACAGAATTTTTCAGAAGCGATTTGCTGGATAAAATATATCTCCGCGGTGAAAGCGGAAAAAGCTATGAAATTCCGACAGAGAATCTGATGTACGACGGGGAGGATCCTTCCTCCGGTGTTACAATGATGCTCGAGGATTATATGGAACCCGGCGAATATCAGCTGCACTTTCTTTGGAAAAGCGGCACGGGTGAGCCGGTGCTTCAGAGCAGCATGAAAAATGCCGGAATTGCGCTTCACGGACTTCCGCAGGACTTTACATCGGATGGCATGACTGTGCGCATTTCAGCCGACAAAAAATATGCAAATGCGTTCTACGGCGTTGTCACGGTGCAGCGCGATAAGGATAATAAATATAAGATTGTGCCATACAGAACAGAAGAAGCGTTTGAAAAAGCGAAGCTTAGCGAGGATGATTTGCTCCTCACTTTCAGAGGTGACATTTCCCGGGACAATGAAAATAAAAACTTCTACCGTTTGACGGGCAAGGATAAAGATGTGAATATAAACCATATCTTAAACTATCACGGAAATGATCTGAGCCTTGAAGAAAAGGCGGACGGCAGCGTTGCGGTTCTCATGGACGGGAAAATAACAACTGTCGGTGCAAACACAACGGTGCGCAGCGGCACTGCGGCGTTTCGCTTAAACGGCGGCACGGAGTATCTCATTCCGGAGTATAGCTCCGACGGTGAGGTTCTGGAAAACGGGGAGCTGACTGCCGGTCAGGATTTCATCGAGCTTAAATGGGATAACGCATTTGATGTACTGACGACAGTCGGCGGATTCCTGATTGATATGAAGTACGGCGTTCTCGGAAAAATTCAGAATGATGATAATACAAAGTCTGACATAATATCATTCGGCGGAAGCCTTGATCTCGGATTTATGACGCCGGGCGGCGCGGCAGCCGTAAGGCAGAATACAGCTGCCGGCGCAAGATGGACGACACGCGCGGAGGAAATTCAGTATGACGACAGTGACGACGGGTATACCTTTGGACTGACATTCGACGAAGATACCGGAGAGTTCAGGTCACAGACTAAGGAAAAGGACGTTCCCCCGACAAATGAGGAGGCAAGCCGCGTTGAACTCGGAGCGTCAATTCATGATGTTCTCTACGGCGGTAAAAACCCCGGCTATCTCGGAATTAATATGAGTGCGCATGTTACACTGCCGCAGATAGTTAAATTCCTCCCGAATAAAATCGAGGGCGATTTAAGCATAAACACAATCGGCAGCTACAATGTCGGTGTGGACGCAGATGTTGAGCTTGCAAATCTTTCCATGGCTTTATCCCTTGTAGTAAAAGAATCTCCGTCCGGTGCGCCGATTCCCGACAAGCTTTACTTCACAATCGGCGGCTTTGAACCGGGATTCAATGTTGACGGACTCGGCGTTGTATGGATAACCGGCGGCGGAGGCGGATTTGATCAGCTTTACGACACAATTTACGGAAAAGACGGAATACCGCCGCTCACGCTTTTGCTGCACGTTGAGTTCGATATAACAAAAATCATGACCGGAAGTGCAGATCTGGAGCTTTCGCTGCGTTCAATGAAAATATCATTTGATGACCTCAGCCTGAAAATGCTTAAAAACGCAAAGTTTCTTGACGGCGGTGAAATCGCGGTCGGCTGGTATCCGAACTTTAACATGAATTTGTCGGCAGGGGTAAATTTTTTGCAGATAATGAAAGGCAGAATGACCATAACGGCAGCGGCAGGGCGTGACACAGCCGATTTTGTTCAGTTTGTGCTTAATGTTGCAATCGGACTTCCGGATTATATCCCGATTGTCGGCGGTATGGAGCTTGCTTCGGCAGAGCTTGGCGGCGGCAGTCAAAAGGTTTGGGGTTCGATGGAGGTGCTCAGCCTTATCAAAGTCGGATTCACATATTACTGGGGCGGCAGCATTGAATTCACGCACGGAAATCCGAGCGGCAGTCAGGATTTCTCAACACTGTCGGCTGCGGATGATGCAGGCGTGAGAAGAACAAAAGTGATGTTTAACGAAATGCTAAAGCCTGTCGAAGTGGGCAAGGACAGCGCAACAGGCGAGGTGCAGTTTGCCTCCGTCGGAGGAAACCTTTCCTATAGCGCCGGAAGCACGGCAGTTCCCGACTTTGCCGAAAGGGAGAAAAAAGCACAGTCTGCCGGCATAAGCTTGATGAGCCTTGACAATGGAAAAACCGAAATATTTACCAATAACGAACGCACAAGCCATTTGGTAAGCTTCGGCAAACAAACCGATTACATTCTCTCCGTAAGCCGTGCCGACGGAAAAGAGCTTTCCGAAGCGGAGCTTAAAAGAATTATGTCTGTCACACAGGGCGGCAGCGATTTTGGCTTGAATTACTATAACGCGCCCGGCCACAACGCTTCCGATGCGGAAAAGACGGCGGCGCTCAAAAAAGCAAATATCAATATTACGGGGAATGCAGCATATATTGCAATCCCGAAAACGCGCACGGCGGATAGTATTCTGATTGATTTTTCCGACGGAAATGCATATGACGTCAGTGCAATTGAGGTTAAGCCGATAAGCGAACTTACTTCGGCAGATGCACAGCTCAGCGGAAACATCCTCACAGTGAACTGGAACGGAACAAATATTACCGATACCGCGAAAATTATCGTTTCCGTAAGCGATGGCGGCGAAAACGGCGATGTTGTTCTGAACGAAAAGGAAATATCGGCAAATGCAAAAACCGCGGATATTGCAATTCCGGAAAAGCTTGCAAGCGGAGAATACAGCGTTAAAATTTCGCTCAGTGATGAAGAAACAGCGTTCAGCAGCATTGATGCCGGTAAAATTACGGTTGCAAATGCGAAAGCGCCGCAGGGATGCGAAAGCGTTCTGATTGAAAACTGCGGAAACGATATGCTGAAAATCACTGCAAATACAAACGAAACAAGCTTTGACGGATATATGGTTGAAGTATATGAGGACGGAAAGCTTGCCGATGCAGGTCTGTACTTTAAAAAAGGTGAGGAAATCATCGTCGGCGGAAGATATGAAATGCCCGTTATGGACGAGGACGGAAAGCCGACAGGCAGAAGCACAACAGTCGGCTACACTCCCGGAAAGCAGTACACCGCTAAGGTCAGACTTTGTAACATTGCAAAGGATTCGGAGGGTAACGAAATTTATTGGTGCAGCGCTTGCAAAACATCGGACAGCGTTGCTCTGAAAGCGTCAACACCGCCGGAAGTAAACCTTGAATATGATAAATCCTCCGGTGCAATCAGAATTGAATCCGATGTTCCGGTAAGCGGAGAATTGTATATCAATTCACAAACCGCCAACGGAAAATGGTACGAATTTAAGGATAAAAGCACCGAAATCACGCAAGCCGTTTCACTTGCGGACGGTGATTACAATGTTGAATTTCACGCCGTTGATGAAGAAAACGACAGCGTTATTGTGCAGAACATAATCAGCATTGACACAACCGCGCCGACAGTGATGCTCGCATCTCCGAAGAACGGCAGCACATTCGGCGGCAGCAGCGTGACAATCAGCGCAATGGCTGACAGCAGCGCGGACTACTTCTTTAAAATCAACGGTAAAAATGCTTTGCCGCAGGAGCAGGACATCTTTGCGGACGGACTTATGAAAGCAACGCTTCCGCTCGGCGATGCCGCAAAGCTTGCAAAAGCAGAGATAGAAATCATCGCAAGAGATAAAGCAGGGAATGAAACCGTTAAAACAATATCGCTTCTGAATCGGAAAATTTCCGAAATAACTTCGATTGAAGTATTCTCTTCGGATAAACCGATAACGGACGGAAAACTTGCACTCTCCGAGGGTGAAAACGCTGAAATCGGCGTGTTCGGAATTTCAGGCAGTGAGAAAATCGATATCACGGAGCTTAAGTCAACATCGATTGAAATAGCCGGCGGAACGGCAGCGTCGCTCAGCGGAACAACCGTCACGGCAGGTCTTGCCGGGCAGTCACTTATCCGCGCCGCATTTGCTCTCGGCGGAAACGAGGCATTGACGGACGGCATCGTTGTCGAAACGACTGACAAATCTCTTAATTACGAGGATTTGAAAAAGATTATAGCCGAGGCAAAGCAAATCACAAACGATGGTTATACAAACGAAAGCTGGAACAATCTGCAAAATGCCATAGACGGCGCAGAGCAGCTTCTTTCAGCGGCAGGCGCAGCGCAAAGTGATATTGACAATGCCGCAACGGCAGTTTCAAATGCAATTGCCGCACTTGAAACAAAATCCCGCGGATCATCCTCGGGCAGCAGAAACGCTTACTATACTGTTGCGTTCAACGCAAACGGCGGCAGCCGCATTGAAAGCCAAAGGCTGCAATCGGGCAATAAGGCTGTTAAACCTGAAAATCCCGTGAAAGACGGATTCGCCTTTGACGGCTGGTATACCGATAAGCAGCTGACCGCTCCGTATGATTTTGAAAGCAGCGTGACAAAGAGCTTCACGCTTTATGCAAAATGGATTGAAAACGCGTCCGGTGAATGGAAAAATCCGTTTGCTGATGTTTCGGAAAATGACTGGTTCTTTAAAAATGTTGAATATGCTGCTAAAAACGGCTTGTTCAACGGAACAAGCGCCGATTTGTTCTCGCCGAACACTGCGGCAACAAGGGCAATGCTCGTCACCGTGCTCTATCGCACGGAGGGTGAACCGCCTGTAAGCGGTGAAAAGTCCTTTGCTGATGTGCCGGCTGACGCATACTATGCAAATGCAGTTCTTTGGGCAAAGCAGAACGGTATTGTAAACGGTGTTTCCGAAAGTGAATTTGCACCCGATAACACTGTCACGCGCGAACAGATTGCAGCCATTCTGTATCGTTTTGCGCAGTATAAGGGTTACGATGTGTCTGTTGGAGAAAACACAAATATTCTTTCTTATACCGATGCGGAAAGCATTTCCGAATATGCAGTTCCTGCCGTTATGTACGCAGTGGGCGCAGGATTGATGAAAGGAAGAACAGAATCCACCATCAATCCGTCTGAAAATGCGACAAGAGCGGAAATTGCCGCAATTCTGCAAAGATTTCTCGAAACAGGTAAATAAAAAGCGCAAAAAAGAGGCTGTTTAAAAAAGTCAATTGACTTTTTAAACAGCCTCCGCTTTTTCAAGGGGATAGGAAAAAAGCTTTGGAATTAACAAACTGAGCCAAAGCGTTAGCTTTGGGTTGAGGCATAAGGAACCCGAGCACATGCGCCCAATGCTTGTTAAATTTCCGCTCATCCGTTCTTTCGGGATTTGCAAGGCGATAGCCTTGCTTCACCCTGCAAGAACAGCTGAACAAAAATTTTTCGGCGCATTGGGTCTGCAAGTTCAAAAAGAGCAAATTTTTTGCAAGAAAAGGCAAAAGCGCAGTTAATAGTTTGTCTATTAACGAGCATTTTAACGTATTATTGCGGAAAATTTGCCTTTTTGAACCGCATGAGGTTCGGGTTCCTTATGCCTTTTCGACGGCGTACATCACTCAGGTTTCCCGAAAACCAAAGGTTTTTGGGAAAAGGAGAAACAGCGTAATGAATGAGC
>CAKSFM010000023.1 GCA_934454525.1 uncultured Clostridia bacterium | reverse complement strand
CAAGCGCAAAGACTGGGGGCAAATCCACTCACAGCTTGAAATATTCTTTGCCGATAGATTACCGCAGTAGCATAAAACAGCCGGCAAGTCAAGGGTGAAATAAACGCCCTCTTGCGAGGGCGTCCTTGACATGCCGGCAATTTCATGCTAAATTACAGCTAGGGACTGAAAGCCGAAATCCGGCTCTCAACCCACAAAAAAACACTTAGATTATATGATCATTTTGGAGCCTAATTTGAGGTTTACACAAAATGAGGGATTGCCCATACTACGGTTCTTCGTTTGGTGAGCCATCGGAGATTCGAACCCTGAGAGGGCAAAAAGCGTTATAAAAACTGCCGGTGGCTGTTTTTTAGCTTTTTGGTGCGACGCCGGGTACCGAAATGCAATGCATTTGGGTCGGCAACATCCCTTCAAGCACACCACGTCGGAGCAAAGTTCACTTTGCTCCGTTTTGCTATGCAGAAAAACATCCGCCCGCTTCCTTGCTCCTCCTTTTTCGCAAAAAGGCACGCCTTTTTGCGAATGTGCCTGTGGCACAAATATCTCTATGGTCAGGCGATTTTTTTGTTTTAACGTAAGTTTTAAAATCAAACTTTCTGACAGTTTTCTAACAAGCACCGTCCTAAAGCAGATTTTCAAGCTGTTTTATATATAAATACCGGAGATGCAAGGCTGTGCATCCCCGGTATTATAACACACTATTTCAATTTACAACTGCGCATGAGTTAGATAAAGCTAACTCATGCGCAAAAATCAACCCACATTAGAAAAATATTCATTCAGTTTTTCATTAAGCGCACATGCACTTGATGAATTGCAGTGCACAATACATGCGCCGGATTTTTCAGCCTGCGCTGATGCAACATTCAGCATTTTGTGCGCAACAGTGCCGGTGAATACAACTATTAAATCGGGTGAACCTATTTGGTTTTTGAAATCCGCCGGACATTGAGTGAATACCTTGCATTTGCAGCCGTGTTTTTTGCATATTTCCTTATAGCGGCAATGCATTCTGTCATGTCCGCCGACAATCACAATACTCATTTTAAATCATCTCCCTGTAATATTAAAGAAACGGAGTATACCGAATTATGCGGTACACTCCGTTTTCTTATGCCTAGGCAGACTCGAACACATGCGCCTAATGCTTTCTTTCGTGGCAGTTTTTACTCAAGGCACAGCTTGCGCAATTGCAGCCACAGGAGGATTTTCCGCTTTTTTTGTCTTTTCGCATTGACTTGATTATAAGAACAATAACTGCGGCAAGTACAGCGAAAATAATAATTGTGGATAAATTCTCAAACAGCCATTTCATATTTATCGCTTCCTCCCTGTTTTAAACTTAACTATTTACTTCAAGGTTTTAGCTTCCTTATAGGGTTTAAACAGCATATAAACTATGAACACGAGAACAGCAGCAGCAGCTATAACGCCGACTATATTTGCTTTTCCTGCAAACATATTACCGAACTGGCATATCATAAGCGCAACCGCATAAGCAAATACGCACTGATAACCGATTGCAAACCACGTCCATTTAGTATTGTTCATTTCGCGCTTAATTGCACCGATTGCGGCAAAGCAGGGTGCGCACAGAAGGTTGAACACAAGGAACGAATAAGCTGTTATGCCGGTAAACGTATGTGCAAGGTTAGCGTAAACCGTTCCCTCGCCGCCATAAAGAATACCCATTGTACCAACGATGTTTTCTTTTGCAACAAGACCTGTAATCGACGCAACGGTTGCCTGCCAGTTACCCCATCCGAGAGGCTTGAATATCCAAGCGATTGCTCCGCCGATGGTGGCAAGAATACTGGAACCAATCTGTTCCTCCGTAAGCATTCCGAACTTTCCGTCAATAAATCCGAAATACGTTGTAAACCAAACGAATATGGTTGAAAGAAGAATGATTGTACCTGCTTTTTTGATGAATGACCATCCGCGTTCCCACATGCTGCGCAGAACATTGAGCAGCGTCGGCATATGGTATGCCGGAAGCTCCATAACGAAAGGCGCCGGATCTCCCGAGAACATCTTGGTTTTCTTAAGCATGATACCCGAAACAATGATTGCAGCCATACCAATGAAATAAGCTGATGTTGCAACCCATGCACTGCCATGGAATATTGCTCCGGCAATCATTGCAATGAACGGAACCTTTGCACCGCAGGGGATAAACGTTGTCGTCATAATTGTCATCTTGCGGTCGCGGTCATTCTCAATTGTTCTTGATGCCATTATGCCGGGAACGCCGCAGCCTGTACCGATGAGCATGGGAATGAAAGATTTACCCGAAAGACCGAATTTTCTGAAGATACGGTCAAGGACAAATGCGATTCTTGCCATATATCCGCAGGCCTCAAGGAATGCGAGGAGCAGAAACAGAACAAGCATCTGCGGAACGAATCCCAATACAGCACCGACGCCGGCAACGATACCATTGTTAATAAGACCGGAAAGCCATTTAGCGCAGTTTGCAGCTTTCAGACCGTCTGATACAAGCACCGGAATACCGGGAACCCATACTCCGTAATCGGCAGGATCGGGAGCCTGACAATCATATTTGTCATAAACTGTCACGGCATCAAGCAAATCATTGTAGGATGCTTTAACTTTTTCATCTGCCATTGTTTCTTCATCAACAACAGTATATGTTACTTTTCCGATTGATTTAACCTCTTCAACAAATTTGTCAAGCGAGGTTTTTGCATTTTCGTAATCGAAATCATCTCTTTCTGTGTCAAGAGCTTTCTTAACCTCCGCTGTGTCAATTCCCTTATCTGCTGCCGCTTCGATATATCCGTTTACAACTTCAGCAGCGCCGGAAAACTCATCGGCAACCTCTTCATATTGGCTGCTTCCGATTCCGAACAGATGCCAGCCATCTCCGAACAAACCATCGTTTGCCCAGTCTGTTGCGGCAGAACCGATACCAACCATTGAAATATAATAAACAAGGAACATAATAACCGCGAAAATCGGAAGTCCGAGCCAACGGTTTGTAACAACCTTATCTATCTTATCGGAGGTTGAAAGACCGCCGGCATTTTTCTTTTTGTAGCAGCCTTTTATAATCTGCGATATGTAGATATAGCGTTCGTTTGTTATAATGCTTTCAGCGTCATCATCAAGTTCATCTTCAGCGGCTTTGATATCTGTTTCAATATGACTAAGAATGTTTTTATCGATATTGAGCTGCTCGATTATTTTTTCATCGCGCTCAAATATCTTGATCGCAAACCATCTTTGCTGCTCCTCGGGCATATCATGAAGCGCTGCTTCCTCAATGTGAGCAATTGCATGTTCAACAGTGCCGGAGAATGTGTGCATCGGAACAGTCTTGCCGTGTTTTGCAGCCTCAACGGCAGTTTCGGCAGCAAGAACAATTCCCGTACCTTTCAGCGCAGATATTTCAATAACCTCGCAGCCAAGCTCGCGCGAAAGCTCCGCAGTGTTAATCTTATCACCATTCTTCTTTACAACATCCATCATGTTGATTGCAACAACAACCGGAATTCCAAGCTCTGTAAGCTGCGTTGTAAGATAAAGGTTTCTTTCAAGGTTTGTTCCGTCGATAATGTTAAGTATCGCGTCCGGACGCTCACCGATAAGATAATTTCTTGCAACTACCTCTTCAAGTGTGTACGGAGAAAGAGAATATATACCCGGAAGGTCGGTAATTGTAACACCGGGATGCTTCTTAAGCTTACCCTCTTTTTTCTCAACGGTAACGCCGGGCCAGTTTCCGACAAACTGGTTAGAACCGGTCAGCGCATTGAAAAGCGTTGTTTTGCCGCAGTTTGGGTTACCTGCAAGCGCAATTCTGATATCCATTATTTATTCCTCTCTTTCAAAAGAATTCTCACTCAACTTCAATCATTTCCGCATCGGCTTTACGAAGCGAAAGCTCATAACCGCGGACAGTGACTTCAATCGGATCGCCGAGCGGTGCAACCTTGCGGACATGAACTTCAATCCCCTTGGTTATTCCCATGTCCATAATTCTCCGTTTGATTGCTCCTTCGCCGTGTAGTTTCACAACTTTCACTGTCTGACCGATTTTAGTATCCTTTAATGTCTGCATACCGAAATCCTCCTCTATCATATCATTATACGCTGAGCCATTTCTTCACTGATGGCTATACGCGCTTCTTTAACATTGACAATTACATTTCCGCCGAGCTTTGTGATGACATTAACGTTTCCCCCGACAACAAACCCCAGATTTTCGAGATGCTTCCGAACCTCAGGCTTTCCGCCTATCTTTTTGATTGTGTTATCTTCGCCGATGTTTGCAAGTGTTAAAGGCATCATGTTAACCCCCCCATTCCAGCAATACGATTAGTTTACCCTAACTAACTTCCAACGGTTAGTTTAGCACAACTAACTTTGATTGTCAATACAATATTGAAAAATTTTTCATATGCTGACAAAATTCCGGCTATTTCCTCCAAATAATACTTTCAACACCATACCCGGATCTGATAATGCATCCGCGCAAAACCGTGTCTGAAAGTCTTGTTTTCAGCAGAATATTTACCGACCCCGATTTAAGGTCCGCTCTTGCCCAAACGCCGCTTTGCCGGTTAAGCGCATTTTCCACGCGGCGGGTGCATCCTCCGCATGTCATCCCTGTTACTTTTATCACAGCATTGTAGGGATAATGCTGCTCGTTCGTATCGGATGGCTTGACAGCTTCATCTCCTCCTCCGCCGCAGCAGCCTGAACGCAGCTTTTTCATATAACTTTTTATTGAAAAAACCGCTATTATAACCAAAACGCAAACTATAATGGCGTTAGCCATATAAAACACCCCCATCCTTGGTTAGTCACTTCTAACTAAGATTAGTATACAACCGCCTTGCGTTATTGTCAATACATTTTTAAGAAATAAATCTGAGCGGCAGCAAGATAATTCTTGCTGCCGCCCAGACTGCCGAAAAAGTCGGTCAACCACAAGCAAACTATGTTTTTATTACAATAATTAAATTAAATAGTTATCCAAACAAACGCTAAAACAAGACCTGACATTTAATTGGATGCCCCCTAAACCCCCCGAAATATCGGGGGGTTTGCTTGCTTCCGTCCGGCGCGCCCTCTAACGTACCCTTGTACGTCAACGAGTACGCGCCGAACAGATTTACCTTCCTTTTTCAACGTCTGCCAGCTGCGGACCGCATTTTGCGCATATTCCCTTTCAATCCAGCTGCTGCGCGCACCTTTTGCAAATGCATATACGAACATCGCGGTGCATGAAGTTTCAATGTATGATGACAGATCGTCAAGCACCTGATGCCACATTTCCGATTCATCCTGCCGTTTTTTCACACTGCCGCATAATTCACGGAATATATCGGTCATTTTTCTGCGCTCCGGATGCGTTTCCGGCATAATCTCAAGCAGCTCGGATAATGAAAAGAGAACCCATCCGTTGCCTCTGCCCCATGGGATATATGTTTTACAGCCGTAGTCCATATTGTAAACATGACTGAGCAATCCTGTCTGCGGCATAAATAGAAGCTCGTAATAACATTTAATCTGCCTTATTGCTTCCTCAAGATACTTATCACTTCCCGTAAGCCTATAGTATCCGCATAAAAAAGGCACTGACATATATATCGTCTGCCCAGATTGTATTATTATACTTATAGCCCTCTCGGCGGCGGCAAAACATCCGATTGTCGGTTCGTTCCTGTTTTTCTGATATATAAGCAGCAATCTTGTCAGCGATTTTCCGTTCTTCCCCGTTATCACCGATAAGTGCAATTTTTTTCAGAATCGCATTTCCGAACGAACCGCAGTCATCAAGACAATCCATCATTGTTAATTGCCTGTTAACAGTAGGAAATTCGGTATTTTTATACTGCCACTCTGATATTTTCTGCATCCTTGCGGCGCTGTTTATATGATTTTCCGCATATTCAAGCATATTATGATCATTATAGTATATACCTGTTTTCAGCATTGCATATAACACAACTGGAGGTCTCGTAAAGACTTTACACAAAATTTGGGGTTGACTCGGGGTTGACTCAATTTTTGATTTTTCCACCTTTAATAAAAGCGAATTACAATAGCTATACTGTATGTAATATCTGCTTTTTCTCCTTTTCTTGCGTTCCGGAGTTTTTTTACATCCCCTTTTTTATATTCAGATGTCAATGCTTCGCTTCGAATCGAGTGTATATTCCTTTCCATCGCAGAAAAACCGCACCGGTTCTCCGTCCGTAAGCGTAAATTCTGCATGTTCTTTGTCAACAAAAATATGAATCCGGCTTCCGCGGTACAATATGTCAAGCTCGTAGCTGTTCCATTCCGGAGGACACTGAGGATTAAACTGCAATCCGCCGTCATAGTCACGCATACCGAGACATCTGTTTGCAATGCTCATCCAAACGCCGCCGAGACAAGCCATTTGCAATCCGCATGATGTATTATGCTTGAAATCTGCCAAATCCATATATGCCGCGCTTCTGAAATAGCGGTATGCATCATCCTGCGCCTGCTATGGCATTTCTCCGCTCAGATACAGGAATCCCGTTTAAATTTTGCATTTTTATATTCAAAAAAACTAAAAAGCTTTAAAAAACTTATAAAAAAATCTTTACAAATCAATCTCTTTAAGCTATACTATATAGAGTAGAGGTGAGAAATGTGGCAAAATCCGCAAAGCGCAAAAGAAAAAGAAGCCGGGGCGATTACATCAGAATTCTTATTTTTGCCGTTTTGATAGGCGGATTTTTGTATACGCTTACAATGCAGCAGATTAAGCTTGTCAGCATCCGCCGCGAAACGGCTGACACAAGAAAGGAAATTGCTGTTCAAAAGGACAAAAGCGCCCGTCTTGACGAAAAGAAAAAGCATAATTCCTCAGACGAGTATTATGAAGAAAAGGCACGCGATGAGGGATATGTCGGAAAAGATGAAACAGTATTCGTTGTCGGAAACTGATACAATTGCATGAATATCATGCTGATATATATTTTTACATATTGAAAGGGGTAATATACCTTTATGGCTTTGGAAGCAGGACAGATAGTTGAGGGCAAGGTTTCGGGAATAACAGGGTTTGGTGCATTTATTGACTTACCGGGCGGAGAAACAGGTCTTGTGCACATCTCTGAGGTGGCACGTAATTATGTAAAGGACATTAATGACCATCTGAAAATGAATCAAACGGTTAAGGTTAAGGTTCTGTCGCTTAATGAAAAGGGGAAAATCAGCCTTTCGATTAAGAAAGCTCAGGACTATTCGCCGCGCCGTCAGAATGTTCCGTTCAGCGGAAAGCCGGCTGAAATTGACTGGAATTCCGGCAACAATCAGTCTGATATGTCTTTCGAGGACATGATGGCAAGCTTCAAGCAGTCGAGCGATGCGCGTATGCTTGATATAAAGCGCAATGTTGAGTCAAAGCGCGGCAGCAGAAGGAAATAATCCGCTGCATCCGTATAATTTAATAGATTGCTGCGGGTGTAAAAATCACTTTTTTACACCCGTTTGTTTTTTAGGCATATCTAAGCATATAATAAGAAAATAAAACTTCGGAGGAGCATTATCATGGACGCACCTGAAACAAAAATCATCGGGCATATTCATTCAACCGAAAGCTTCGGCGCAGCTGACGGACCGGGAGTAAGATTTGTAATTTTTACACAAGGCTGCCGCATGCGCTGCCGCTACTGCCATAATCCCGACACATGGAAAATCGGCGGCGGTGAGGAAATGACTGCCGATGAACTGCTGAAAAAGGCTCTCAGATATAAAACGTACTGGAAAAACGGCGGCGGAATCACTGTCAGCGGCGGAGAACCGCTTCTGCAGATTGATTTTCTTATCGATCTCTTTAAAAAAGCCAAGGCACAGGGAGTTAACACTGTTATTGACACTGCCGGCAATCCTTTCACGCGCGAAGAGCCTTTTTTCTCAAAGTTTAACGAACTTATGGAATATACCGATTTACTCATGCTTGATATAAAGGAAATAAATCCTCTTCGCCACAAGGACTTAACGGGATTTGAAAATTCCAATATTCTCGATATGGCGCGTTATCTTTCCGATATTGGAAAACCCGTCTGGATAAGGCACGTGCTTGTTCCCGGACACAGCGATTTTGACGATGACCTGGACGCTCTCGGCGCATTTGTTGAAACGCTTTCAAATGTGCAGCGCGTTGAAGTGCTGCCGTATCACACACTCGGTAAATTTAAATGGGAAAATCTCGGTATAAAATATTCGCTTGAGGGAATTAATCCGCCAAGCGAAGAGCGTGTTCAAAACGCAAAAAAAAGAATTCACGCAGATTAAAAGGGGACTGAAGTAAAATGGATTTCATTTCACTTCAGTCCCGCTTTTTAGTTATTATAAAGTTTGCGGCGATCAATAACGCGCACTGCCTTGCCCTCACTGCGGACAATTGATTTCGGCTCAACAATGCTGACTTTTGCATATATACCGAGAACCGATTTCAGCGCAGCCGTGATCTCTTTTTCCTTGCGTTCAAGGTGATTAACCGTATCTGAGAACAATTCCGGCGTCATTTCAACCTTAACCTCAATTGTATCACTGTTATTGCTGCGGTCAACTATTATCTGATAGTTCGATGTAAGACCCTGCTTAAGCAAAACCATCTCAATCTGTGACGGGAACACATTAACACCCTTGACAATCAGCATATCATCGCTTCTGCCCATCGGCTTTGCCATTTTAATATGCGTTCTTCCGCATGAGCATTTCTTTCTCGACAGTACGCATATATCGCGGGTGCGATATCTGATAACCGGGAATGCTTCCTTGGATATGCATGTGAACACAAGCTCGCCTTTTTCCCCTTCCGGCAGAACCTCACCCGTCTCGGGATTGATAATTTCCGGGATAAAGTGATCTTCATTAATATGCATTCCGCTCTGCTCGCTGCATTCGTATGCAACACCCGGTCCGCAAATCTCTGTCAGTCCGTAAATATCGTATGCCTTAAGTCCAAGCTTGTCCTCAATATCACGGCGCATCTGCTCCGTCCACGCCTCCGCGCCGAATATTCCTGCCTTAAGGCTTATTTTATCGCGCATACCGCCCTCAATAATGCTTTCTGCAAGATATGCGGCATATGACGGTGTGCAGCAGAGAATGGTTGAATGGAGATCAGTCATGAACTGAATCTGGCGCTCGGTGTTGCCTGAGGACATAGGGAGCGTAAGGCAGCCGACCTTGTGTGAACCGCCGTGCAATCCCGCACCGCCGGTGAAAAGTCCGTAACCGTAGCACACCTGGCAAACATCCTCTTTTGTACCGCCGGCAGCAACAATTGCGCGCGCGCAGCAGTCCTCCCAGAGGTCAATATCATGCTGAGTGTAGAATGCAACAACGCGCTTGCCGGTTGTTCCGCTTGTTGACTGAATCCGCACACATTCCGAAAGCGGAGCCGACATCAGTCCGTAGGGATATGCCTTGCGAAGGTCATCCTTTGTAAGAAACGGCAGCTTGTGCAGATCGTCAACCGACTTAATGTCATCGGGAGTCACACCTTTTTCCTGCATAAGCTTGCGGTAGTATTCATTGTTTTTGTAAACACGGTTAACTGTGTTTACAAGCCGCTCATTCTGAATCGCCCTGATTTCATCAAGCGAAGCTGTTTCAATTTCTTTCTGATAATAGTTTTCCATTGCAATCATTCCTTTGCTCAGAGATTATAGCCCAACTCAAAGGCCTTTTTATTCATTTCCGCAAATTTCGGCGCAACCGTGTTTTCAATTGCCCTGATCCACGAATCATACGGAATATCAAAATATCTTGCAAGGCGAGCCATCAGCACAATGTTTACCGCTTTGACAGAGCCTGCCTCTTCCGCGAGCGAAAGTGCGTCAACAGCGTCAACATGTGCTCCCTCGTCCTTTATTTCTTCCAAAACATGTCCGGGATAATCCGCCTTACCGATTATGACTGGCATAGGATCTATCTGCTGAGTGTTCACAACAATCGTTCCGCCTTTTTTAAGGCACGGAAGCCATCTTGCTGCTTCAATTTTTTCGAACGATACTATAAAATCAGCTTCACCGTCCGTTATAATCGGAGAGTAAACCTTATCACCGAAGCGCACATATGTTACAACGGATCCTCCGCGCTGACTCATTCCGTGAACTTCGGACACCTTCACATCAAATCCCTCAGAAACGAGCAGCTTTCCGAGCAGCTTGCTTGCCAAAAGCGATCCCTGTCCGCCAACGCCGACAATCATAATGTTTTTAGTTTCCATTATTCGTTCCCCCCGTTTCCGATAGCACCGAATCCGCACAGCTGCGTACAGACTTCACAGCCGATGCACAGCGTTTTATCAATTGCAGCCTTTCCGTTGTGTATGCTGATTGCAGGGCAGCCGAACTTCATGCACTTTTTGCAGCCTCTGCATTTTTCGTGGTCAACCTCAAGCGGTGTTTTCGGCTTAACATACTTAAGCAGAACACACGGACGGCGCGAAATGATAACCGACGGTTCGTTTGCCGCAAGCTCCTCGCGAAGCGCCTTTTCACACGCATCAAGGTCATACGGGTCAACAACGCGGATTCTGTTAATCCCAACGGCGCGGCAAAGTGATTCAAGGTCAATTTTTCCGGCAGGGTCACCTTTTATGTTATATCCTGTGGTGGGATTCTGCTGATGCCCGGTCATACCTGTTATCGAATTGTCAAGTATGATAACGGTTGAATTTGAACCGTTGTACGCTATATTAATTAGTCCCGTCACACCCGAATGCATGAATGTTGAATCACCTATAACGCAAACGCTCTTTCCCTCGCTCCCGCTGCCGCCGGCTTTATTGAATCCATGCAGCCCGGAAACCGACGCTCCCATACAAAGCGTTGAATCAAGCGCAAACAGCGGCGCCTGTGCACCAAGCGTGTAGCAGCCTATATCTCCGAGCACCGTGATATGGTTTTTCGAAAGGACATAATACATTCCTCTGTGGGGGCATCCGGCGCACATCATCGGTGGGCGAACGGGAATCGGAGTTTTATTTTCGTATGTCTCCGGCTTTTCATGTCCAAATGCCTCCGCAATCGTTTCCTGCGAAAATTCGCCGAGCATAGAAAACATACTCTTTCCCTCAACCGACAATCCGAGTGCCTTGCAGTGATTTTCAATAATCGGGTCAAGCTCTTCAACAACATAAAGCTTTTTGACAGACGCAGCAAAATCGCGAAGGCTCTTTTCGGGCAGCGGATTCACCATGCCAAGCTTGAAAACGCTCACACTGTCACCGAAAACCTCCTTAACATACTGATAGCACGTTCCGGATGTGATTATTCCTGTTTCGGAGCTGTTCTTCTCAATTTTGTTAAATGCGCATTTTTCCGAAAGCTCAATAAGCTTTCTTGTTCTTTCCTCAACAACAGGGTGGCGTTTTTTTGCATTGCCGGGCATCATAATGTATTTTTCGCCGTTCTTTTCATAAGGAATATTTTTCACTTCGCCGCGCTCACCTGTTTCAGCAATGCTCTGCGAGTGTGCAATTCTTGTGCACATTCTGAGCAGCACAGGTGTGTCATATTTTTCCGAAAGCTCAAATGCAGCCTTTGCAAATTCGTAAGCTTCGGCTGAGTCGGCCGGTTCAAGCATCGGCACTTTTGCACCGATTGCATAATGCCTTGAATCCTGCTCATTCTGCGAGGAATGCATACCGGGGTCATCTGCAACGCACACAACCAGTCCGCCGTTCACACCGGTATACGAAAGCGTGAAAAGCGGGTCTGCCGCAACATTTAATCCGACATGCTTCATTGCACAGCAGCTGCGCACACCGCGCAGCGACGCACCGAAAGCAACCTCCATGGCAACCTTTTCATTCGGTGCCCATTCACAGTAGATTTCATCATTTTTTGCGGCAAACTCCGTTATCTCCGTGCTTGGCGTACCCGGGTAGCTTGATATAACGGAGCAGCCAGCCTCATAAAGTCCGCGCGCAACCGCGGCATTTCCTATAAGCAGCTGTTTCATAATCATTCTCCTTCATTTCTCAAATCGAGTATTCTCTTTGCCTTTCCCTGAAACCGTTCGAGCGTTTTCGGCTGAACAAGCGTGACCTTCGTCTGAAGTCCGAGCACACTTTTCAGCTTCTCCTGAACCTTTTTCTGCAGGCTTTCAAGTTCCCCGAAGCTTTCAAGCACACTTGCGTCCACAAGCTCAACCTTGATTTCAAGCGTATCCTTAAAGTTTTTGCGGCGGATAATCAGCTGATAATGCGGACCGATTTTATCCACCGTGATAAGCGCGCTTTCAATCTGCGTCGGGAAAACGTTAACGCCCTTGATGATCAGCATGTCATCCGTTCTTCCCATTGTTTTTGCCATTCTTGCGTGTGTTCTTCCGCATTTGCAAGGTTCATATGTAATTTTCGTTATATCCTTTGTGCGGTAACGAAGCACCGGCATTCCGCGCCTTGTAAGCGTTGTCACAACAAGCTCGCCTGCCGTGTTTTCCCCAAGGCGGTTTCCGTCCGCATCAATTATCTCCGGCAGAAAATGATCTTCGGCAAAGTGCATACCGTCACGCATTTCGCAGTCTCCGCTCACTCCCGGACCGCCAAGCTCCGTCATTCCGTAGTTATCGGAAACATATATATTAAGATTTTTTTCTATTGTATCGCGCATTTCGGGTGTGCAAGGCTCGCTTCCCAAAATTCCGAGCTTAAGGCTGTAGTCCGAAAGCGGATAAGGCGCTTCCTTGATAGATTCGCTCAGATAAAGCGCATATGACGGGGTGGCAACAAGTCCCGTAACGCCGAAGTCGCGCATCATCATCATTTGCTTTTCAGTGTTTCCCGATGACGCCGGAATAACCGTTGCACCGAGTTTTTCAAGACCGTAATGCAATCCCAGCGCGCCCGTAAACAATCCGTAACCGAACGAAATCTGAATTATATCATTGTCGCTGACTCCGCCGGCAGCTGCCACGCGGGCAACGCAATCGCTCCATATATCAATATCATCTTTCGTATAAACACCGACCGTCGGCTTGCCCGTTGTACCCGATGATGCATGAATCCGCACAACATCGCGCATTGAACATGCCGCCATTCCGAACGGGTAATTGTCGCGGAAATCATCCTTTGTGGTGAAAGGAATATACTCAATATCGGAAAGCTGCCTGATTTTGCTCCCATCGCCTATTCCTGCGTCCGTCAGTTTTTTGTGATAGAACGGCACATTGTTGTAGCAATAAGCAACCGTTTCTTTCAGCCGCTCAAGCTGAAGCTTTTCAATTTCCTTTCTCGGCATCGTTTCAATTTCTTTCTGAAAAAAGCCCATTTCAAATACCTCACTTTATTTTGAGAAATTGCCCGATACAGACAATTTCCTTTATTTTATCACATATTGTGTTTAAAGCAAACATCATTACCGCTGAATTCTATAATGTTTATTGCCGCTTTCGCTTTAACACTGTGCAGTTGCAGAGCATTAAAGTGCATTATAATTGTATCAAACACGGTTCAAAATGTCAACATTTTTCACTCTTTCCGCAGAAAAAAACAAACCCGGCAGTGATTTCACTGCCGGGCCGAATCAAATCCGCACCGTAATCTTAATTGCAGCAGAAATCACTTTTACTTCTCTCACTAATAAAGTAAAAGTAATAATATGCAGCTGCAAAAATAAGAATACTCATAGCTTATCTCCTACTAAATCTATATTTTAATATTACCACAGGTTTTCCTCAATGTCAACATTTTTTTACAAACGTCAGCATTTAATGTTATTTCCAGCTTTCAATGCCGCTGTTTTTTTCGTATTCATGCGTATTTGCCGCTTCAGCCACATCTTCATAGTACCAAGCCTGCGGTGAAACATCGCTGAACAGCGTTATTTCGTCACTGTGCGATTTTATATATTCAGCGTCCGCGCTTCTTCCAAGCATATTATTAACAATTTTCGCGGCTGATGCACGGCTGATAAAGGCGTCCGGGGCAAATGTACCGTCGTCATTTCCCGATATCCATCCCAGGGAAGCCGCTGCCGAAATATCCTTTGCCGCCCAGTGATCCTGCGAAACGTCGGAAAACGTTTCGGAACCGACTGCGTCAATATCAACAAATCTCATTGCCGCTGCAATAAATTCCGCTCTCGTTATTTCACCGCCGGGATTAAAGCGGTTTTCCCCGATTCCTTTTAAAATTCCCAGATTTGCAAGCGCTTCAACAGCATCGCAATACCATGCGCCAGGGTTTACATCATCAAACGCCTTTTCGCCCGATATATTCTTGTCAAGCAGCAAATTATAAAACATCTGCGCCGCTTCCGCTCTTGTCATATTGTTTTCGGGTCTGAAAGTATTGTTCTCGTATCCGTTCATATAACCGAAATGTTTTTCCGTTTCAAGCATTTTTGAAACTCCCGTCTTTGCCGGATCGGCTGCGGACGGATTCTCTTCGTTTTGTTTAATCTCCGTCCATTTTGCATAGAGTGTGATGCTTTTTGTAATCTTTGAATTAAAGTCAAATTCCTCGGTTAAAGCCTTGTCACTGTACCATCCGCCGAAGATATACCCGCTCATTTCGGGCGTTTGCGGCACTTTCGCCTGTCCGCCGCTTTTTACGCTTTGGCTTTCGACCTTGCTGCCGCCGTTGGTATCGAAATCAATCCTGTACTCCGACGCTGTCACTCTGCCGCCGCCTCCTCCGCCGCCGCTTTGCCTGTAAACTGTAACTGTGGCTGCAACAGTGCCGCTGCCGCTGTAGTTTTCGCTGCCATCGCCGTTAAAACCGCTGTAGTTTATCGTAACCGTGTATGTTCCCGAGCTTTTTGTAACGTCTTTAAATGAAATACCTTCCCCGTTCTCATTTTCAGCCGTCACGGAAACATTTGCAAGGGTGAGCTTTTCATTGCCCAGTGCACCGCTTACCTCATACAAACTGTTTTCATCAAGAACAGATCCTGCACCGGCTCTTATATTTTTCGGTACGGCAGTCAGAGCAAGCGGCGTAATGCTCAGTGTACCGTTCTGCATTGTGATTTCATAATTATCCGTCACATCCGCATTGTCACTGTCCGAAATAACAATCCGCTCTATTTTATTCTCCGCCGTACCTGTATTTGTTATTGTGCTGTCAGAGGTCATAACGGCGGTTATTCTGTGACCGTCAACCGTGCTGCATCCGCCGGCAAGTTCCGTTCCGCCTGCGGTGAGCGGCTTTGCGTCATATACCTTGCTGCCGTCTGCGGCTTTCACACAAACAGGCTTTCTGCTGATTGCAACCGTTGCTCTTTCAGTAAAGAACCGAATTACATAACCGTCAAGCAGCGCTTCAACATAGCAATAGTATTCGCCGCTCTCCGCCGCATTTTTAACTGAATATGTATTATATGCCGCCGATGAAACCGGCACGGCGTCATCCGAGCCGCCCGGCACAAAATACCACTGATATTTTTCAACGGACAGATTATCCGCGAGCGTGTATGAAATATCGTGCGCACTTCCGTCATACTCTCCGGTGTAACCGCACACATTAACATTCGCCATGGTATATGCTGCATAATATGTTTTATCTCCGAAGTCGTTATCCTTAATCTCATATACGCGCACACCCTGCATAAGCTCATCTTCGTACCATCCCGCAAAAGTATAGCCGTTCTTTGAAACATCCTCCGGAAGCCGTGCGCCCGTTCCGTAGGAATACTCCGCAATTTCTCCCGAATTTATAACTCCCCCGTTTGTTTCAAAAGCAACCGCAAATTTCTTTGCTTTCCATACGGCATAAAGCTTAATGTCAGCATTTTCGGAATATATTTCTCCTCCGGAATATTGAACGGCACCGTCCTTTTCCGTTGACCATCCTTCAAAATCATAGCCGTATCTTTCGGGGATCATATCCGATATATTTATGTCAGCGCCGTATGCCTTTACTGTATTTTGGGGCATATTCCCGACATACTCCGCTATATTTGCACTGTACGCAACGGAATATGTATTTTGCCCGATTCCTCTCACGGTTATAACCTTTGCCTCGGTAATATTTAATAATTCGTAATATACGGTGCTGCCGTTTTCGGCAGTTTTTTCAAGCAGAGCGCCGTTTGCGTACACCATCAGATCCGCGGCATTATATCCGTCTGCCACAGTAATGCTGAATTTGAAGCTGCCGCCGTGTTCAACCGGATTTGCCGATGCAGCGTCAACTGTAAATTCATCTCTGTTGCCCGGAACTGTTACGTAATATGCAAGTGTTTCGAATTTTGCTTCAAGCTCCAAATCACGCTCAACCCCTGACGCAAAATCCCATTCATTTTCACCCGCAAACCAGCCGGCAAATATATGCCCTTCTTTCACAGGTGTTTTCGGCTTTTGCGCCCTATCGCCGTAAGCCACTTTTTCGGAGTAATAAGCTTCACCGTCCGCAATGTACCTGACAGTGTATATATCCGCCTTTACACCATATACGAAAATCACAACATCATCGGCAATATTCCTTACCGCAAATTTATAAACGCGTCCGTTTACTTCGGGTACAAGCAGTATTCCGTTTGCATATACCCTCATATTATCCGCATTGTAATGATCTGCAACCGTTATCGTGAAAGTATATTCACCGCCGTAATTTACCGTTGTGCTGTCGGGTGATTCCACCGTGTACCCCTCGCCGCTCTGCGCAGGAGTAACACTCAGAATTCCGCTTTCCCATATGGGGCAAAGAGTCATATCAGAGGTTACCCTATCCTCAGAAAAATTCCAGAAACGCTGCCCGTCCGACCAGCCTTTAAAAACTTCCCCCTGTTTTGCAGGCGAAACCGGCTCTGTAAGAAATGAATTGTAATCCGACTGCACCGTTAAGTAAACCTGACCTTCGAACATGTAAGTTATCGTATGTTTGTCAAGCTCCGTTCCCGTTACCGTAATGACCTGATCTGCCGTAATATTTTTGATGGAATAGGAATAAACTCCTCCGTCTGCGTTTCCCGAAAGCAGTATTCCGTTTGCGTATACCTTCATATTATCTGCATTGTAATGTTCTGCCATTGTTATTGTGAAAGAGTATTCACCGCCGTAATGTACCGTTGTACTGTCGGCTGATTCCACAGTGTACCCCTCACCGCTCTGCGCAGGAATAACATTCAGTGTGTTTGCCGCAAACCTTGCATAAACCGACAGATTTTTGTCAATAATCATTGTTTCGTCAATTTTGATTCCGCCTGTCTGTTCCGTGTACCAGCCTATAAAGCTGTATCCCGGCTTTGACGGAGGATTCGGAAGCACAAGAGCCGCCGCGCTTCCATCGAGAGCGGACTGCGTATAGTAAAGTCCGTTGTCATAATAGAAGTTCGCCGTAAATATTTCCTTAACCGTTGCGGACGCAACAAAGGAAACTGCACCGGTTATCCGATATACCCCCTCGGAAATCAGCTCTGCGTTCTCTTCGGGAATCGCGTTTACGGACAGTGCTCCAAAGCCGCTTCCGCTTACGGCGGTTACGGTTACAGTTCCGTTATACTCAGCCTCATTTGCGCTGATTGTACCCGACACACCCTCGCCGGTAATAAACGATACCGCAAATTTCTTTATCTTCCACTGTGCATAAAGCGTGATATCCGCATTGACGCTTAATTCGCTCCCTGCTGCATAGCTTGTTCCCGTTCCGTCCGCCTTTGTGTTCCATGCCGCAAAGTTATATCCCGTACGTGACGGTATCTGCGGATTTAATATAAGCACACTGTCATGCTTTTTTGTTTGTCCCGACGGAACCGCAACGTTATCATCTGTGTTTTTATTGTACTCCACGGCATAGGTATCGGCAGTCCATTTCGCATAAAGCTTTATATCTTCTGCCGCTCCCGTCTGAAAATCATACGGATAGATGCAGGCTGCGTCCTTATACCATCCGCCGAAAGTATATCCGCTTCTCTCCGGTGTACCCGGCTGCACTATCTTCATGTTTTCCTCAACGGCAGCAATTGAATATATGCTGCCGTTGCTGATAAACGTGACGGTGTGCTGAGGTCTTTTTGCAACCGCAACCGAAATGACAGGCTGCGAGGTTATATCCGGAACCGTATAGGTAAATGCGTCACCGTTTCTTGTTCCGGTTAATGTGTTCCCGTTAACAAACACCACAGGAGCGGCCGTTTTATATCCGTCCGCCAATGTGACCGTAAATGAAAAGCTGTCTCCGTTTTCGACAACCGTGTTTTTCGGTGATATACTGTACCCGGTGCCGTCATTAAGCATGATACGGAAAGTCTCCTTTTTCACATGATAAATATTAACGCTCGTGTCGGCAGATATATGTTTTATGTTATAAGTGTAATTGCTGCCGTTTATCTGCACTGCACCGAGCATAATTCCGTTTGCCGAAACGGTCATTTTGTCTGAGGAGTATCCGTCCTCAATGCACACTGTAAATGAAATATCATCTCCGCGGCTGACGGTTATATCTTTCTGCGATGTCACCTCGAGATTATTATAATATATCTTATATCCCTTCTGCGGAGAAGGAAGCGTCACCGTAAAGCTCTCATTTCTCCGAATGACCGCATACAGGCAGACAACCGCTCCGTTCTCACCTGCAAGCCCGGCTGCAATCTCCTGTCCGTCACGATAATAAACCGTATCACTTCCCGCTGCAACCGACCATCCGTCAAACGAATATCCGTTCGGAACAGAAATTCCGAGCGATTCCGCCGTCGGCAGACGGAATATATCGCCGTATACAGCCGGCAGTGTATTCAGCGTTTCCGTTCCGTTCACAAATGCAACTGTATAGGAAACCGGTTCCCACGCCGCATATAAGTCAAATTCATTGGCAACGCTGTTCCACGGATTAACCCTGTAAGAATCCGCCGGAGTCATATCTGCATTATATACTAAATTTCCGCCCTTATTTTTTAAAGTGTAATAACCTGCAAATATATACCCGTATCTGCAGGGTGCGGCAAGCTTGTCCGCCGGCAGCGGATTTCCGTACTCTGCCACGCAGAAAGGCGTTCCTGATGACCCTCCCTCAAAATTAAAATTAATTTTTGTTTTTGCACCGTTCCAAACTGCATAAAGAGTTATTTCACCATTCTGAACATCGGTAAGATTTTTTACCTTTGCACCGCCCGCATAAGCAAGCTCGCCGCCTGCGTCATATGACCATCCTGCAAACTGGCATCCCGTTTTTGCAAAAAGATTCGGAGAAAGCGTTAATTCACGGTCATAAACAGCCTCCGTTGCCGCCATATCACCGCTGCCGCCGCCTGCGTCGTATTTAATTCTATAGCTTACCGGTTCCCATACTGCATAAAGAACAATATCTTCTGCGGTAACAGGAATATTTTCACCGCCGGTATACTGCGCATATCCCAAATCCGCCCCTGCGGCCCATCCGATGAATGTATACCCTGTTCTGACGGGTTTTTCGGTTTTAACCGACGCCATCTCTCCGTTTGCGTAAATACGCATATCAACCGGCGCATTTACACCGCCGTTGGCATTGTATATAACATTCAAAGCCGAAGTATCGGAAACCGTTACTGATGAATTATCTCTTATCTCAAATCTGTACTTTCCGTTTAACGGCTGCGCCAAAGCACCGTTTATATAGACCTTAGGCGCTGCACCGCTGACAGTAAACTCTGCATACTCGCCGAGCATATAGCCGTCTGCATCTATTCCCGAAACGGAATATCCCTCCGCCGCAAACACATTCACTGTGTATCTGACAGGCTCAAAAACAGCGTAGAGAACAGTGTCACTGTCCGGCATTGTATACGGCGAATGTACAATTTCCGCAACTGTTGCCGTTTTGCTCTCCGCCCAGCCGCGGAATATATATCCGTTTCTCTGCGGCACTGCCCCGGTAAGCGTCACCAAGCTGCCGGCAGCCGGGTATGATACTCCTGCATATGTGCTGAAAACACCGCCGTTGGCATTGTAAGACAGTTCGGGATTTTTTCTCCATATCGCAAAAAGCGTTACAAGAGAGTTCCCCATCGTGAAGCTGTCGTTCGGCTGATACTGCGCGGAATCAGACACGGAATTTTCTGACCATCCGACAAAGGTATAGTCTTTTCTCGCCGGTACGGCCGAACTCAGTCTGATTGTTTCATCGGCATGAACTTCCACGGCAGAAGGCGCGCCTTCACCTCCGTTTGCGTCATATGTCACAGTATATTTATCTTTTTCCAGCCACGCAGCATACACATATGCCGTCTTTCCCTGCTCGGTGACAAGTCCCGCAGCGTAGGTTCTGCCTGCCGTGTACATAGCCCAGTTTTGCTCATCATACATATTCCATCCCACGAACCTGTGATTGGGGTATGAAATTCCGAGTTCCTCGGCAGACGGCACACGAAGCTCGCCGTAAACAACATCTTTCAGCGTTCCCACATTTTCGCCCTTGCTGTACAGCTGAATATTATATGTGATCGGAGTCCACAATGCATAAAGCGTCATTCCCTCTGCTTTATTATAGACGCTTGCAGAAGAGCAGTCAGCATTATAGTACTTTGTTCCTCCGCCGTTCTCTTTCTCAAAATATCCGCCGAACAAATATCCCGGCTTATCGGGAGCGGCAATCACCGGCATATCGCTGCCGAAAACCGCCGTAAAAGCAGATCCGCCGCTGCCGCCCTGCGCATTTAATACAACGTCATAAGTATTCGCCGTCCAATGCGCATAAAGAGTGCATGAAGCGTCCTTATCATAAAGGCAAGTACCTTCGCCGTTTGCATAATAGTACTGCGCACCGCCGTCCGCCTTTTCAAAATATCCGGCGAATGTGTAGCCGGTTCTTGATGGCGGCGTAACAGACGGCATATTATTATCATATACAACGTCTGTGCTTGCAGTACCGCCGCTGCCGCCCTGCATATCAAATGTAACGGTATAGCTGTTTGCACTCCATCCGGCATAAAGCATAAGTCCGTCTGTTTTGTCATATCGCTTTGCCGATGTTCCGTCAGCATTGTAATACCTCTCTCCCCCTCCGTTCTGCTGCGTGAAATATCCTAAAAATGTATACCCTTTTTTAACCGGTTTCACGATAGAAGGCATGTCAGCGTCATACACCGCCGTAACAGTGCCGCTGCCGGTGCCGCCGGCTGCATCTAAAGTAACGGTATATTCCCTGGCGCTCCACTTTGCATAGAGAGTCACATCTGAGGGTTTATCATAATTTCTTGTTGCTTTACCGTCATAATTGTAGTACCGGATTCCGCCTCCGCCGGTTTCCGTGAAGTAACCCCCGAAAGTATATCCGGCCTTTGACGGCGGCGTAACGGCAGGCATTGCCTGCAGGTATGCCGCGCTTACTTTGTTTGTTCCTCCGCTGCCGCCCTGCATATCAAATGTAACGGTATATGTTTGCGGCACGGCTGAAGCGGCAATTTCAATGTCGCCGCATATTTCGGATGCCTTGATTAAAATTTTACCCGTCAGTTTATCATATGTATAGCCGGATACGGAAACTCCCTTAACCTTAACCGATACATTATCCGGCACCTTGTAGCCTGCCGAAGGTTTCAGCAAAGCCTGATAATCCTCACCGTACCGTGCCGCTGCCGCACCGGAAAGCTGCATATTCGTCAGCCTGCCCGTTACATTAAAAACGGACTTATACGAAAGACTGCCGATGTTAAGACTTGAATTCGAGTAATTAAACACGTTTCCGGAATCATCCGCGACAGACAGACCTGAAATCTTTTTAAGCTTCAAATCTTCATTTTTTCCCGTGTTTGCAAGTGCAGCCGTCAAATACACCGTCTGCCTGTCAGCCGAATATGTAACATCGCAGCTGACGCCGCTTCCGGTTGACAAGCCCAATGTCGGAACATTGGAAACTGTCACTGCTTCATCAAATTTAAGCGCGTATGTTACCTTATCGCCCGGCACGGTATACAAAGGCAGTGCCGTACTCCCGTTAACAGAGTATTCAGACGGCGTTCCGACCGGCTTCGGAGCGGTTTCATCAAAAAGGCGCGCCGACATATCGCCTATGAACGGTCTGGCAGAAGTTGATCCCCAGTTCGAAAACCATATTTTCACATAAGCAGTATTCTCGGGGATTTTAACCTTGGAAGTCTGCATATAAACATCCGTTTGGAACACATAATATTCGTTAAATGTTTTCTTATATGAATCACCTGATGTAACATTGTTTGCATCAAAAAATTCAAACCTCAGGGAAATATAATGGTGCGTTGAAGCTGCAAACCAATATCTTGCCGCGGCATTCAGATAAATATCGCCCTTATTGATTTTAACCTTATCTTCATCGGAAAAATTAACCTGCCAGTAAACTCCGCCGGTATAATCCTTGTTCCCTATATCATCGGAAAGAGTCCTTGCACGAATACCGAACTGATTGTTATAATTTCCGTTATCGATATTAAACGCCGTCAGAGTAATCTGATCGCCGATGTTTTTCCATCCCACTGCAGTGAGGGTGTCTCCTTCTTTCAGTTTCGGAATTAAATTCGATGTGCGCTGCTTTCCGTTCCAATCCTCCCTTTTGGTCAACTGCGCAAAAGCGGGGCGTTCAAGCGGCGGCAAGGCAAACACCGCAAAACACAGCGCCATAATAAACGATATAAACCTTTTTTTCATTCTGCAAATCATCCTTTCCGTTCAGCTGTACATTTTGGCGTCAATCGCTTTTTCCAAAAGCAGCTGATCTGTTTTATTCCTCAGCAAAAGAAGCATATCAAGCTCTTTGAGAGTAATGTCAAGACCTTCTTTGCTGAACAATGACAGTATTTCCGACAGGTATTCGGCCTTTGACATATCATTTCTGCATAATGCAAGGTTTTTAAGCTGCTCTTTCAGATTTTCGTTGGTATCAAGCTCATAGTTAAACCTTGCCACCGTATCAAATGTTACTTTTTTCTTTCTGAAAAACACGTTTTCACCTCCCGGCAGCCGATTGCATTATAAGCATAACAAAAAAACCACCCTTTCGGATGGTTTTGACCGCAATTGGTTCTTTTTTAAGCGTAATTGGTCTTTTTCGGAACTCAGGAATTTAACACAATGCAAACGGTTAATCTTCCGCCGTCAAGGCTGTACCTGACGTCACCGTTATACTTCCGTACCGCCGAAAGCATACTTGCTATTCCAATGCCGCGGTTCTTAATCATATTATTCTCTATGGAAATATTTTTTGAGCAGGGATTGCTGCAAACAATAACGGTTTTATCCGCAACTGTCCGAATATTAACCCTGATTTCCCCGTCAGACTGACATTCGGCACAGCCGTTCACCGCATTTTCCAAAACATTTGATAAAACAGCCACAAAATCCATATCGGATACCGGCGTATTCTCCTGAGTATCTGCTTCGGCAAAAATCGAAATTCCGGCATTTTGTGCTTTTGCGCAAAAGCTGTTCAAAATGGCATTCACCGTTATATTCGGGCAAAAATCGCTCAATTTTGGCGCGTCCAGGCTGCTGTCATATTGCTCAATATAGTTCAAAGCCTCCAGAACTTCACCTTTTTTAAGCATCGATGCAATATTCCGATTATGATGCCTGAAATCATGGCGAACTGTTTTTGCCGACAATTCATTTTCCCTGGCTGTTTTAAGCTGCCCCTGCAAATAGGCTATGTTTCGGTTAATTAATTCTGCATTGCTTTCATCTATCATTGATTGAATTGTACCGAAGATAACCCACAAAATCGATATGTAAATTAAAACAGAAACAGCAAAAAACGGAATATATTTGCCGAAGCGGCCGTATTCGGAATGAAATATTACCAAAAACAAAGCAAATATCGCCAGAAACAGAACCGAAACAATTGATATGGAATACCACGTTTTGCGGCGTTTTCCGGGTACTGCTCTCACAAACGGGCGCAAAAAGCGGATATATATATAAGCCATCGGAACAAACAGAACGGTTCTTATAATGTTCCTTGCATAATATACTGTGATTTCCGATGCTCCTTTAAAAAAAACGCTGCATAATATAAGTGAAATACATACGAACATACTGAACACATTCGCATAGCTGATGAACAGAAAAATCTTTTTACAGACCGAATCCGCAGAGGTCATTATAAAGACAAAAAGCGCCATGACAACCGTGCTCGTAAATGCCGCCGCATAATACGCGGAATTATCGCCGAGAATAATATAAGCAAGTGATATAATGCACACGAACGCAGCGCAGAATACCGAATAGATGAGCACTGTTTTCCGCACGGAGTATTTCGGTTCAGTCATTGCCCAAAAGGAAAGCAAATGCGAAATACCCAGCAATACCCATGCCGCAAGCATATGTATCATTTTTTTATTGCCTCCTCCCGATAAAAATCAAAATATTGCTCCTTAACTTCATTTCTCAGACGTCTCGGAACAGGTATATTCTGCCCGTTTATCATAATAAGCTCGGTTTGGAGAATACTTTGCACACATCTTAAATTCACAATATACGAAGCGCCGACCGGAACAAAACCATGGGATTCGGACAGAAGATTCTTCATATCCGCCAGAGATGTGCGTGTTCTGACGCTTTTACCCGTTCTTAAGTATATTTCAACGTTATGATTCTTCGATTCCATATACAGCACCTGATATAAATCTATGCGATGTATTTCCCGCCCGCAGATTACCGGCACAAATAAACGTTTTCTCCTTTTATCAATGACTCTGTCAAGTGTGCCTGCAAGTCTTTCTTTTGTGAATGGTTTTGTCAGATAGTCATCCACATGCAGAGCAAACGCTTCAACAGCAAAATCAGAACTTGTTGTCAAAAAAATTATGTCTGTGCTGCTGCCGCTTTTACTTTGAATTTCCTTTGCAATTTCAGTTCCCAGAACCCCCGGCATACAAATATCAAGCAGCGCAATATCCGGAACACCATTTCTGCCCGTATCATCCAACATATCAAAGGGATTTGAGAAACATCTGATCTCAAACGAAAGTCCTGAATATTTTTTCACATATTCAGACACAGTTTGCCTGATATTCTCCAGTTCATCTTTTTGATCGTCACATATTGCAATATTCATCCCCAACACCTTCCCCCGATAAATTACAATCCTCGGAATTTACAAATATTATAACTCATATGCAGCAGAAAAGCAATCTTTTCCGACTGTTTTCCTCTTTTTTTCTAACAGTGCAGCAAAACCGTTGACTTTTGTAAACAAATGTTATATAATGTAAATGTGTAATTGTACCTTTGAAGGAGGAATTCAGATGAAAAAAATAATATCCCTGGCTGCTGTTTTTATAATGCTTATATCCGCAGGCGGCTCTGCGTCAGCAGATAATGGCAAGATTGCAGTTAAGGTGAATGAACAAACGCTGTCCTTTGATACCGATCCCATTATATTTGAAGACAGAACCTTTGTTCCGATCAGAAACGTTTGCGAAGCTTTGGGAGCCGATGTTTACTGGGATGACACGCATGAATCAGTGTATATTGTTAAAAATGATACAAAGCTGAGGTTAAAGCCGTACTCAAACCTGTTAATAAAGGTTAGCTGCAAAAGCGCCAAAGAGTTTATGGATATGTCAGGAGAAAACATTATCGAAATGGACGTGTTCCCTATTATATTCAACGGGCGGACACTTCTTCCCGTCAGAGCGGTGTGTGAAGCTTTGGGGGCAAGCGTTGAATGGAACAGTGCCGATTCGACAGTGAATATATTATGCAGTGATGATATATTGAATAACGTAAACACAGATAAAGATTTTTTTGATGATATGATATCATATTTTAATACGCATTATAAAAAAGCAGCAGGAAATATTGTGTTTGCAGACGCTGATAATAACACAATTTTGACAAAGGAACATATCGCGGAGGTTGGCGTTGGTTATGATGATTCCGGTTATTATGTTGAGCTCGTGCTGACATCCGAGGGGCAGAGATTATTTTCGGAAGCAACCGACAAAATTTCAAAAGAACCGAATAATGATTATATATCCGTAATTCTGAACGGAAGCGTAATCACTGCTCCTCATGTAACCGAAAAAATCGACAGCGAACGAGTGATTATACAGGGGAGCTTTTCGCCGGAACAGGCAAATTCGCTTGCAGACATGATTGCAGGCTTATAAAATATTTTGAGGTGATAACATGGCGGAGGACAAATTAATAATTACAGCGAAAAAGTACGTTGGAGAAAGCGCCGTTGTGTCAGCACGGCTTCCGGTGGATTTAATAAAGCGGCTGGAGGATATTTGCAATGCAACGGGAAGAAACAAAAATGAAGTTATTCAAATGTGTATCGAATTTGCGGTAGAGCGCATAGAAATAGACAAATGATATTCCGGACGGGAAAACCGCGCCGTTGGCAAATGAATTTTAATTCGAAAATGATTTGGTATTTATAAAATATACAAAACCGATAAAGGAAAGTGAGACTAGAATGAGTGAACCAAGAAGAGCCGGACTAATGAATTTATTGATGTCCAGAACAGGATGCCAGTTTGTTATTCCTGTATATCAGAGAAATTATTCCAGCTATTTGTCAGCCTTTTAGGGCATAAAACAGCCGGCAAATCAAGGGTGAAATAAACGCCCTCGCAAGAGGGCGCCCTTGACATGCCGGCAATTTCATGCTAAATTACAGCTAGGGGCTGAAAGCCGAAATCCGGCTTTCGGCCCACAAAAAACACTTAGATTATATGATCATTTTGGAGTAAATTTTGGGTTTACACAAAATGAGGAATTGCCCCGTAAATTTCGACTGCACTTTTATTGACATTTCCATTTATAGATATAACACCTCTTTTTAAGTCAATATTTTTCCATTCCAACGCACATAATTCTCCGATTCTGATACCTGTGTAAAGGCAAATCAAAATCCCTATATCATTAGGATTATCCGAGCTTTC
>CAKSFM010000022.1 GCA_934454525.1 uncultured Clostridia bacterium | reverse complement strand
TATATCAAGCCCGACAACACAGAAAAAGACGATTTTCAGGCTTTTTGAGCGGGTTCGGATATTAACACATCTGCCTAACCCGAAAAAAGTTGACATGGTGCAATTTGTATACTATAATTATTAACGATAGGGGAACATGTGCATAACCGTTAAAAACTGATAATGGAGTTAAATAAATGAACTTTAAAGTACTGATTGCCGACTATGAAGCGAAAAACCGTGAACAGCTGATGAAAATTCTTGGTGCGGATTACAGCTATCTTTTTGCGGAAAACGGCGCTGAGCTGATTGAAATGCTGAGCAGCGGAATTTCCGCGGATATAATTCTGCTCAACATAAACATGCCGGTAATTAACGGACTTGAAGTGCTTGAAATTATGAACAAGCGGTGTTGGATTGAAGAAATTCCCGTCATTATTATATCTTCGGAAATCAGTCCGGAATTTCAGCGGAAAGCATACGAACTCGGGGCAAGCGCCTATATGCATCTTTTTTCCGAGCTTGTAATCCGGCATTGCGTGAAAAATACGCTGACGCTGTATGCAAAGCAAAGGCAGCTTGTTCAGCTTGTTGAAAATCAGGTTTACGAGCGTGAAAAAATCAATACCGCCATGATAAACATTTTCAGCCATGTTATTGAGATGAGAAATAACGAAGCCGGAAGTCACACGCTGCATATGCGGGCAATATCGGAACTTTTGCTTCACCGCCTTGTGGAAATCAGTGACCGCTACGATTTGTCGGAGAGCGATATATCAAACATAATAACACTTTCCGCTCTGCATGATATAGGTAAAATTGCGATTCCGGAGAAAATTCTTAATAAACCCGGCAAACTGACCGCCGAAGAATGGAAAATAATGAAAACACATACCACCTACGGTGACGAGATGCTTTACAGCGCGCCCGTTATACAGAGTGATGTGCTGATGAAAACCGCGCATGAGATTTGCCGCTGGCATCATGAAAGGTGGGACGGCGGAGGTTACCCGGACGGACTTAAGAGGGATGAAATTCCGGTTTCTGCTCAGGTTGTTGCCATGGCTGATGTTTATGACGCGCTGACGAGTGACCGCTGCTATAAAAAGGCATACTCACATGAACACGCTGTATATATGATATGCAACGGAGAGTGCGGTCAGTTTAACCCGCTGCTGATTTCGTGCCTGAGAGACGTTGAGAAACAGCTCGGAAATATAATGAAAGCAAATGCAAAGAGGTTCGACTATGTGCAGGAGGCGCACCGCCTTGCCGCAGAAACGCTCAGCGGCATGAAGCTGCCGGTTGATGACCGTTCCCGGAGACTTTTTGTAAATGAAGAAACAAAAAAGGAATTCTTCAAACAGCAGGCAGGCGGTATTCAATTTGAATACGACGCTGTTCTGCAAAGAGTTATTTATAAAAACTGGTATGAATCCAACCCGGTGAATACAATTCTGACGCTGAGTGATGGCGATGATCTAAGCCTTTTATCTCCGGAGGACTGGAAAAGGTTTATAAGCAGGCTTGCGCAGACCACACGGGAGCAGCCCTATACAACGATGGACGTGCTCATTCCGGTGAACGGAGCATATCGCTGGCACAGACTGACGGCGCGCACCGTCTGGCCGGTTCGCGGAACGGAATACATATCGGCGCTCGGTCAGTTCACAGATATTCATGATAAAATAACAAATTCCGGACTCAGAAACGTTTTGGAAAACGGAGAAAGCATTGAATGGGTTTATAAAACAATGACGAAGCTGTTTGACATTGTGCGCCTTGTCGACCCTCATGATTCGTGCGTTCTGAAAATAAACGAAAACGGTGAAGCTGTTAAAACCGGCGAAAAATGCTTCGGCATATGGGGACGGTGCGACTGCTGCAGCAACTGCACATCGCTTCAGGCATTATCCGAAAAGACATGGATAACCAAGCTCGAAGTGATGAACGGCAGGCTTTATTCGGTCATCTCAAAACGGATTAAAACGGCTGACCGTGACTGCGCGATAGAGATTGCTTTTTGTGTGAATGACAGTATTGAAACGACCGGGCAAAGCCATTTTCCCGGTCGCGCCAATCTACTTTTTCTTGATTTTTACCGTGACGCGCTTACAAACGCATATTCGCGGATGTATCTTGAGGATTTCAGAAGCAATTTTGAAAACGCCGATGCGGTTGCGATTATTGATGTTGACAGATTCAAACAAATTAATGACGCCTGCGGACACCCGGTCGGAGATGTGGTTCTGGAATATATATCGGGAATTATCATATCGTCTGTTCGTGATAACGATATTCTTATTCGTTACGGCGGGGATGAATTTCTGCTTGTTTTTTATGAAGTACCGGAATTATCATTTTTTGAATACATGGACGCGATAAAAAAGAATGTTGCTTCTTCGAGAATTCCGAAATATCCGGATATTGAGCTGAGCGTCAGCATTGGCGGAGTTTACGGCTGCAAACCGTTTGCCGATGCGATTGAACAGGCTGACCGTGAAATGTATAAAAACAAACAAAGGAAAGACGCAGGCATAAAATAACCTCCGGCAAACGTTGAAAAAGGAAGGTAAATCTGTTCGGCGTGTTACAAGGGTACGTTAGAGGACACGCCGGACGGAAACAAGCAAACCCCCCGAAATTCAGGGGGGGGGTTTAGGAGTCATCCAATCAAATGTCCGGTTTTGTTTTAGCGTTTATTTATGAATCCCGGAGCGGTCAAAAACGACTGTCGGATGAGCGGAGAAAATTATCATGGCTGTTGAATAAATTTAAACTTGACAAGCTTGGAAAAAATATATAATGAAGATTGAAGCAATTCCTTGCAGCAGGAAAATTCAGATGAACAAAATAAATAAAACGGAGAGTGCACTTTATGATAGATAACAAAATAATTCCGGCGGGAAGCTTTTGCTATAACGGATATGAGAACGAATTAATCAAATTTGCTGAAAATATGCAGCTGCTGTGTGAAGACACATGGGAGCTTGTTACCCATCAGTTTGAGGGATATGCTGATGCGCATGACCTTGGCTGGAGGGGCGAATACTGGGGAAAGCTTATGCGGAGCGGTTCCATGGTATATATGTACAGTAAAAATGAAAAACTTTATGATGTTTTGCAAAAATATATTAAAAAGCTCCTTGAAACGGGAAAAGAACGCGAAGTAATCACTTCCTACAGTCCGCTGACGGAATTCAGCGGCTGGGATATGTGGTCACGGAAATATGTTCTTCTCGGATTTTACTATTTTTCTCTCATATGCAAAGATGAAGAATTAAAAGCGGAAATAACCGGGTGCATGAAAAAACAGCTTGATTACATAATTTCCGAAATAGGGAAAGATGGTATTGACATAACGGAAACATCTGATTTCTGGCAGGGCGTTAATTCAAGCTCAATTCTTGAACCGGCAGTTAAGCTTTACTTCATGACAGATGACAAAAAATACCTTGATTTTGCAAAATATATTGTGGAACGCGGAGCGGCAAAGGAATTTAATCTTTTTGAGTATGCACTTGAGGATAAAATGAACCCGTGCGAGTATCCGGTTACAAAGGGATATGAAATGATGTCGTGCTTTGAGGGGCTTATTGAATATTACCGTGCAACAGGAATTGAAAAGTATAAAACGGCGGCGATTAAATTTGCCGACAGAATTATAAGCTCGGAAATCACCATAATCGGTGCAGCGGGCTGCAAACACGAATGTTTCAATCATTCGTCCGTGATGCAGTTCAATCCCGAATATAACGGACTGATGCAGGAAACCTGTGTGACGGTTACATGGATGAAGCTTTGTGCAAAGCTCTATTCTCTGACGGGCGATATAAAATATATTCATCAGATTGAAAAATCATCGTACAATGCAATGCACGGCGCTGTTAATACAGAGGGAAGAATATGCAACCCGAAAGCAACGTTTGACTTTGAGTTTTTTAAGGACGTTTATGCAATTTATACAAGCAGAAGAACACATATAAACGGCGGCGGACAGGCATTTGACAGCTACAGTCCGGTAATGCTCGGGGAGCGCGGCTGTGCTGTCGGAGGATTCAGACCGATGGAGGATAACACCAAGTACTCCGGCTGCTGCATTGTGATTTCGGGCGCGGGACTTGCCTTGCCGATGATTTACAGCGCAGTGAGTTTTGATAATTCCGCTGTGTTCAATTTCTATATGAACGGAAGCTGCGAGCTGAATGTTAACGGACGCAGCGTCGGTTTTGAAATTGAAACAAAATATCCGGCGGACGGTGCTGTAACAATCACGCTGAAAGATTCATTCAGCGGAGAAATCAAGCTCAGAATTCCTGAGTTTTCCCGGAAAACGCGTGTTGTATGCGGCGGTAAAGAGTATCTCCCGAATGCCGGTGAGTATTTTTCAGTTTCGGGTGATTGGAAAAAGGGCGATGTCATTTTGCTTGACATTGACATGAATCCCCGTGTGATTGACAGCGGTGCAGATTACTTTGCGGTTATGTACGGTCCGCTTGTTCTCGCCAGAGATGCGCGCATTTCATATGTCGGAGAACCTGTTAAAGCGGATAATTTAACGGCTGAAATAACAAAAACAGATTCAGACAGCATTAATTGCAGATGTATGTTCAATGTTAAAATCGGTGATTCTTCGTTTAAAATGATAGATTATGCGTCTGCCGGCAAAACGTGGAATGAAGCTTCCGCGTTTGAGGCATGGATACGGAAATGATTTAACGAGTCTAATGCAGGAATTTGTTATGCCTGACGCCGAACGGATTTAACTTTCTTTTTCAGTGCATGTCAATACTCTGAACGGGCGGAGCCGGTGCGGCTTCGCCCGGATTTTGTATAAGCGTCGGACCGATATTTGCAAGCGGCGCATAAAAAGTGAAAAATAAATGCTGATTTTGCTTGTTTTTAGCTTGACAAAGTTTCATGTTGATTGATATAATAGCAATATGAGAATATGAGCTTTTTGTGACTGACGGAAAATGCGGATTACCGCGGGGGAGCAGAAAGCGTGTCGTTGCCGACCGTCTGGGCGCCGCTGTTTCTTCGGGGAGCAGTGCGCCCTTTTTAGTTGAAAAAACGCGGACATCCGCAATTATTATTTTAGCCGCATGGGTTCGAGGCTGTTATGCCTGCAGCGGCGGAACGGAGTTATAATTATGAAAAAAATCGGTATTGTTATGGGGTCGGACAGTGACCTTAAGGTTGTTGAAAAAGCGGCTGAAACGCTGCGCGAATACGGTGTTCCGTTTGAAATGCATGTTTTTTCGGCGCACAGAACACCTGTTGAAGCGGCAGGCTTTGCCAAATCGGCACGTGAAAACGGTTTCGGCGCAATTATTGCGGCGGCAGGCAAAGCCGCGCATCTTGCAGGTGCAATTGCGGCAAATACAACACTTCCGGTTATCGGAATTCCGATAAAATCGTCTAATTTAGACGGGATGGACGCACTTTTGTCGACAGTGCAGATGCCTTCGGGAATTCCGGTTGCAACGGTTGCAATTGACGGTGCGGTTAATGCGGCGCTTCTCTGTATTCAGATACTTTCCGTGACAGACAGCGGACTTGCCGAAAAAATCACGGCTGCACGGGCAGCTGCTGCGCAAAAAGTTTTAGAAAAAAACAAAGCGATAGAAGAAAAATTCAACATATAAGAGCGGAGGAGTTTTATTATGAGCATTCAGAAAAAAGAGCAATTGTACGAGGGAAAAGCAAAGCAGGTTTTCGCAACGGACAATCCGGAAATGGTAATCGTGTCATACAAAGATGACGCAACCGCATTTGACGGACTTAAAAAAGGCACAATTTCGGGAAAAGGCTCAATTAACAACAGAATGTCGAACATGCTTATGCAGCTGCTTGAAAAAAAGGGAATACCAACGCACTTTGTTGAGGAACTGGGCGACCGCGAAACAGTTGTGAAAAAGGTTTCGATTGTTCCGCTCGAAGTTATTATAAGGAATGTTTCCGCAGGATCATTTTCCAAAAAGTACGGAGTTGAAGAGGGGATTGTTTTTGACGAACCCACAATTGAATTTTCCTACAAAAACGATGACCTGCACGATCCGCTGCTTAATTCCTATCATGCGCTTGCACTTAAGCTTGCAACGAAAGAGGAAATAGAAAATATTAAAAAAATGGCATTTTCCATCAACGAGGTTTTAAAGGATTATTTCAGGACGCTCGGAATCAGACTTGTTGACTTCAAGCTTGAATTCGGAAAAACTGCCGATGGCACAATCATTCTCGCCGATGAAATATCGCCCGACACCTGCCGCCTGTGGGATATTGAAACAAATGAAAAGCTTGATAAGGACAGATTCAGACGTGACCTCGGCGGAGTTGAGGATGCGTATAATGAGGTAATGAGAAGACTGCTCGGTGAATAATTAATAGGAGTTGCATAATGAACAAATTACATGAAGAATGTGGAGTTTTCGGCGTGTTTGCACAGGAGAAAGCAGACGTTGCGTCAGATGTGTATTACGGTCTGTATGCGCTTCAGCACAGGGGGCAGGAAAGCTGCGGAATCGTTGTGAACGATGACGGCGTTTTTGCCGCATATAAGGACACCGGACTGGTTAACGATGTTTTCACGCACGACAAACTGGCGCGGCTCGGCGAAGGAAATATTGCTGTCGGTCATGTGCGTTATTCAACAACAGGCAACGACGGCAGGCTTAATGCGCAGCCGATTGTGGTTAATCACATAAAGGGACACATGGCGCTTGCACATAACGGAAATCTTGTCAATTCACTGGAGCTTCGGCGTGAGCTTGAGCTTCAGGGGTCAATATTTCACACAACGAGTGACACAGAGGTTATTTCCTACATAATCACAAAGGAAAGAATCTCATCCGGCTCAATTGAAGAAGCTGTGAGCCGTGCAATGGATAAAATCAAGGGTGCATATTCGCTTGTCATCATGTCGCCGTCAAAACTGATGGCAGTGAGGGATGAAAACGGTTTCCGTCCGTTGTGTTACGGAAAAACCGCTGACGGAAGCTATGTTGTTGCATCGGAAAGCTGTGCGCTTGACGCAGTCGGAGCAGAATTTATCCGCGATGTAAAGCCGGGAGAAATTGTTGTGTTTGACAAGAACGGAGTTCGCTCCGTTGAAACGCACTGCGGAAAGAAAAAGCCGACTATGTGCATTTTTGAATATATTTACTTTGCGCGCCCCGATTCCACAATGGACGGACGCAGTGTGCATGAGGCGAGAATCCGCGCCGGCAGCTGCCTTGCAATGGAACATCCTGTTTTTGCAGATGTTGTAATCGGAGTTCCCGACAGCGGAATTGACGCCGCAATCGGATATTCACGTCAGTCCGGCATACCTTATGAGATGGGATTTATCAAAAATAAATATATAGGCAGAACCTTTATTTCACCGGGGCAGAAGTCACGGGAAAACAAAGTCAGAATCAAGCTCAACCCGATTGTTGAAACCGTTCGCGGAAAGCGCGTTGTTTTGATTGACGATTCAATTGTCCGCGGAACAACGAGCGCACGCATTGTTAAGCTTTTGCGCGATGCCGGCGCAAAAGAGGTACATATGCGCGTTTCGGCGCCGCCGTTCCTCAATCCGTGCTATTACGGAACGGATATTGATTCAAGGGAAAATCTTATAGCATGCAACTACACGCATGAGGAAATGGAGAAAATGATAGGCGTTGACAGCCTCGGGTTCCTGGATGTGAATCATCTGTCCATGCTTATCGGAACGGCTGACAAATGCGGTTATTGCAGCGCATGCTTTGATAATAATTATCCGACAGATGTTCCGACAGAGGGCAAAAAGGACCGTTTTGAATCAAAATTAAGCGAAAAGGAGAAAGTAAATGAAAAGCAGCAGTGAAACATATAAAAATGCAGGTGTTGACATAACGGCAGGCTACCGTGCGGTTGAGCTTATGAAAAAGCACATCGCGCGCACCATGCTCAGCGGAAAATCTTCCGATATAGGCGGATTCGGCGGTCTGTTTGAGCTTGATATGACAGGGATAGAAAAACCCGTTTTGGTGAGCGGAACGGACGGAGTCGGTACGAAGCTTAAGCTTGCATTTCTGCTTGACAAGCACGATACAGTGGGAATCGACTGCGTTGCAATGTGCGTCAACGATATAATCTGCTGCGGCGCAAAGCCATTGTTTTTCCTCGACTATATTGCGTGCGGAAAGAATCATCCCGAAAAAATTGCGGAGATAGTTTCCGGAATTGCGGAGGGCTGTGTGCAGTCCGGCTGCGAGCTTATCGGCGGCGAAACTGCCGAAATGCCCGGTTTTTACGACCCTGCGGAATATGACCTTGCCGGCTTCAGCGTTGGTGTTGTTGACAAATCAAAAATACTTGATAAAACTTCGGTGGCTGAGGGCGATGTTATTATTGCGCTTGCTTCAAGCGGAGTTCATTCAAACGGATTTTCGCTTGTCAGAAAGGTTTTTGATGTTGAAAACAGCGATATAACATCACCTGTTGATTTCCTCGGCGGAAAATCACTCGGGGAAACGCTGCTCACTCCTACAAAAATATATGTTAAACCAATGCTTGCGCTTTTTGATAAAATTAATGTTAAAGGAGTTTCACATATTACCGGCGGAGGTTTTTACGAAAATATTCCGCGCAGCCTGCCCGGCGGTTTCGGCGCAAAGATAGAACGCAGCGCCGTGAAAGTGCTGCCGGTTTTTGAGCTGCTCGCAAAAACGGGAAATATTGACGAACACGATATGTTTAACACCTTTAATATGGGCGTGGGAATGAGCGTTGTTGTCAGCAAAAACGATGCTGACAAAGCGCTTGAGATTCTCGGTGCAAACGGAGAGGACGCCTATATTGTCGGCGAAATAATAAAGTCCGATGAAAGCGTGACAATATGCTGAGGGCAAAGATTGCCGTTTTGGTTTCCGGCGGCGGCACAAACCTGCAGGCACTTATTGATGCGCAGAAAAGCGGCATAATATCAAGCGGAGAAATAGTGCTTGTCATTTCAAATAACGAAAATGCATACGCGCTCACGCGAGCAAAGGAAAACGGAATTAAAACTGCGGTTGTTAAAAGAAACGGCGGCAGTCAGTCAGCTTTTGAATCTGAAATATCCGCACTGCTTGAGAATAACGCGATTGACTTAATCGTTCTTGCCGGGTTTATGAGTATTCTCAGCGAAAACTTTACATCGCGTTATCCGAAACGAATCATAAATGTGCATCCGTCGCTGATTCCGTCATTCTGCGGAAAAGGCTTCTATGGACTCCGCGTCCACGAGGCGGCGCTCAGCCGCGGAGTTAAGGTCACGGGGGCAACGGTTCACTTTGTAAACGAAATACCGGACGGCGGTGAAATAATTATGCAGAAGGCTGTGAAAATTCTTAAAACCGATACTCCGCAGTCACTTCAGAAACGTGTTATGAAAATTGCCGAGTGGAAAATACTGCCGCAGGCAGCACAGCTTGTTTGTGAAAATATTATAAAAGGAGAGAGAAAATGAACGTTTATGAAATAAAATCCATGGGCGAAAGAATAAAAGGCAATTCTTATGTCGGGCGCGGAATTGCAGTCGGAAAAAGCGCAGGCGGAAAATATGCCGCTGCGGCATATTTCATCATGGGCAGAAGTGAAAATTCGCGCAACAGAATATTTGCGGAAAGCGGCGATGACGTCACAATATTCCCGTTTGATGAGTCAAAGGTTGAAGACCCGTCGCTTATTATTTATTCTCCGATAAGAAAGCTTGACAACAGGCTTATTGTAACAAACGGCGACCAGACGGACACTATATGCAACTTCCTTAAAACAAAGCGCAATTTTATTCAGGCGCTTAACACGCGCGGCTTTGAACCCGATAAGCCGAACTTCACGCCGCGGATAAGCGCAATGCTGACATTTGATAAGAATAACTTTTCATATGATATGAGTATCTTAAAGAGTATTGACGAAAACGGAAGCGCCTGCTCGCGCTTTACTTTCAGCTATCCGGCAGTCAGCGGACTCGGGCATTTTATTCACACTTATAACTGTGACGGCAATCCGATTCCGTCTTTCACCGGAGAGCCGGAACGCGTGTCAATTCCCGATTCAATTGATGAATTTACAGATGACATTTGGAATAATCTTGATGAAAATAACCGTGTTTCACTTTATGTGAGATATACTGACATTGAAACCGGCGAAACGGAAAACAGGATGATTAACAAGAATAAATAAGGAGACTGACATGGATAATTCAAAGAAAAAATATATTTCCCCGTTTTCAACGCGCTATGCTTCCGATGAAATGCAGCATGTGTTCTCCGAAGAGTTTAAGTTTAAAACATGGCGCAGATTGTGGATAGCGCTTGCAAAAGCGGAAAAGCAGCTCGGACTTGATATAACTGACGAGCAGATTGCCGAAATGGAAAAATTTAAAGATGATATTAACTTTGAGGTTGCTCAGGAACGCGAAAAGCTTGTCCGCCATGATGTTATGAGCCATGTTTATGCCTACGGTCAGCAGTGCCCCAAGGCAGAGCCGATTATTCATCTCGGCGCAACAAGCTGCTATGTCGGCGATAACACGGATGTTATAATAATGAAAGAAGCGTCCGGGATAATCCTTGCAAAAGCAGCACAGGTTGTAAAGAATCTTGCCGAATTTGCTGAGGAATACAAGGCGCTTCCCTGCCTTGCTTACACGCATCTGCAGCCAGCGCAGCTCACAACTGTCGGAAAGCGCGCAACACTCTGGATGTACGAGCTTATCTCGGATATTGAGGAGCTGGAACACAGAATAACAAATTTAAAACTTCTCGGTTCAAAGGGAACAACGGGAACTCAGGCGAGCTTTATGGAGCTTTTTTCGGGCAATGAAGAAAAGGTTAAAAAGCTTGAAGCGCTGATTGCAGAGGACATGGGATTTGAAAGCTGCGTTGCCGTTTCGGGGCAGACATATTCAAGAAAGACCGATGCGTATTTCCTTTCCGTACTTTCCGGATTTGCGCAGAGCGCATACAAGTTTTCAAACGATTTGAGAATTCTTCAGTCGTTTGAGGAAATGGAAGAGCCGTTTGAAAAAAATCAGATTGGTTCATCGGCAATGCCTTACAAACGCAACCCCATGCGTTCCGAGCGTATTTCCTCGCTTGCGCGTTATGTTATCTGCGATTCATTAAACCCGGCATTTACTGCGGGAACACAGTGGTTTGAGCGTACGCTGGACGATTCCGCAAACAAGCGAATTTCGGTTGCAGAGGCATTTCTGGCAGTTGACGCAATTCTGAATATTTATATTAATGTGACGGGTGGACTTGTTGTGTATGACAAGGTTATTCATCGCCGCATTATGGAAAAGCTGCCGTTTATGGCAACGGAAAATATTATGATGCAGGCAGTGAAAAAGGGCGGAAACCGCCAGGAGCTTCATGAAAAGCTGCGCGTTCACTCCCATGCCGCAGCCGCAAAGGTGAAGCTTGAGGGCGGAAAAAATGACCTTATTGAACGTATCGCCGCAGACGACGCGTTCCCCGTAACGCTTGAGGAAATAAAGTCCGAGCTTGATCCGAAGCTTTATGTCGGCAGAAGCGTTTCGCAGGTTGAAGAATTTCTTGCGGATATAGCAAAGCCTGTTATAGATAAGTACTGTAAGGAAGAAATCAAAGCAGTTCTGAATGTGTAAGGAGGAAAAGCAATGCACGAATTTGAATTAAAGTACGGCTGCAATCCCAATCAGAAGCCTGCCCGTATATATATGAAAAACGGCGAGCTTCCGATTGAGATACTTAACGGCAGACCGGGATACATAAATTTTCTCGATGCACTTAACAGCTGGCAGCTTGTAAAGGAGCTTAAAGAAGCGCTCGGTATGTGCGCGGCAACATCATTTAAGCATGTCAGTCCAACATCGGCGGCTGTCGGTGTGAAAATGAGCGATGAACTTAAAAAAGCGTGTTTTGTTGATGATATTGATGATTTGGATTCCTCTCCGCTTGCCACTGCATATGCCCGTGCGCGAGGAACTGACAGAATGAGCTCATTCGGTGACTGGATTGCGCTTTCCGATAAGTGTGACGCAGTCTGCGCACGTCTGATTGCGCGCGAGGTTTCGGACGGAATAATCGCACCGGATTATGATGCTGAAGCGCTTGAAATCCTTAAATCCAAGAAAAAGGGTGCATACAATATCGTTAAAATTGACCCATCGTATGTTCCGGAGCCGACAGAGCATAAGGATGTGTTCGGAATAACGTTTGAACAGGGGAGAAATAACTTTAAAATTAACCGCGAACTGCTCGGAAATATTGTAACGGATAACAAAAATATGCCCGAATCGGCAGTGCGTGATTTAATAATATCCCTCATAACACTTAAATACACTCAGTCAAACTCGGTGTGTTTTGCGGCGGACGGTCAGGCAATCGGCGTCGGCGCAGGGCAGCAGTCACGTATTCACTGCACACGCCTTGCCGGAAACAAGGCAGATTTATGGCATCTCAGGCAGCATGAAAAAGTGCTGAACCTGCCTTTCAAGGAAGAAATCCGCCGTCCCGACCGCGACAATGCAATCGATATATATCTTTCAGAGGACTCGGACGATGTTCTGGCGGACGGAAACTGGCAAACACTTTTCACAAAGCGCCCCGAACCGTTCACAAGAGCGCAGCAGCGTGAATATCTTGCATCACTTTCAGGCGTGGCGCTCGGATCGGACGCGTTTTTCCCGTTCGGAGATAACATCGAACGCGCGGCAAAAAGCGGCGTGAGCTATATTGCACAGCCCGGCGGCTCAATCCGTGACGATAATGTTATTGAATGCTGCAACAAGCATAACATGGTTATGGCAATGACGGGAATGCGCCTGTTTCATCATTAATAGGAGGGGAACATATGAGGATAATGGTTGTCGGCGGCGGAGGCCGTGAGCACGCAATTATAAAAAAGCTTAAGGAAAGTCCCAAGGCGGAGAAAATATATGCCCTTCCCGGAAACGGCGGAATTGCCGCGGATGCGGAGTGTGTGCCGATAGGCGCAAAGGACATTGAGGGTATTGTGAATTTTGCCGTTGAAAATAATATTGACTTTGCCGTTGTCGCACCCGATGATCCGCTTGTGCTCGGCGCGGTTGACGCACTGAACGCCAAGGGAATAAAAACTTTCGGACCTGACAAAAAAGCGGCAATAATTGAGGGCAGCAAGGTATTTTCAAAGCAGCTTATGAAAAAGTATGGGATTCCCACTGCCGCATATGAGAGCTTTTCCGATATGGAGAAAGCGCTTGCATATGTTGAAAGCGCAGCTGCACCGATGGTTGTCAAGGCGGACGGACTTGCGCTCGGAAAAGGCGTTATAATAGCTCAAACGCGCGAAGAAGCGAAAAATGCCGTGAAGACAATTATGGGTGACAGGATTTTCGGTGAAAGCGGCAGCAGCGTTGTGATTGAGGAATTTCTTACAGGTCCCGAGGTTTCGGTTCTTACGTTCACGGACGGGAAAACAATTGTACCGATGGTTTCTTCAATGGATCACAAGCGCGCGCTTGACAATGATGAGGGGTTAAATACCGGGGGAATGGGAACGATTGCACCGAATCCGTACTATACGGATGATGTTGCAAAAGAATGTATGGAAAAGATTTTTATTCCCACGGTTGAGGCAATGAATAAAGAGGGGAGGAGCTTTTCCGGCTGCCTGTATTTCGGACTTATGCTCACTGAGAACGGTCCAAAGGTAATCGAATATAACTGCCGCTTCGGAGATCCGGAAACGCAGGTTGTGCTTCCGCTTTTAAAAAGTGATTTGCTTGAGATTATGCTTCATATATATGATAAAACACTGGACAAGGCTGCGGTTGAATTTGAAAGCGGCTGTGCATGCTGCGTTGTCATGGCGTCAAGCGGATACCCGCAGAAATACGAAACCGGCTTTGAAATTTCAATGCCGGCAGATAAGAATATTTATGTTGCCGGAGCAAAAGCGGAAAACGGAACTCTTCTTACCTCGGGAGGAAGAGTGCTCGGAGTAACGGAAACGGGAAAAACTCTTTCCGAAGCGATTGACAAGGCTTATGAAACTGTAAAGCAAGTGCATTTTACAAATGCATATTACAGAAAAGACATCGGAAAAAAGGCGCTTGAGGCAGAAAGGAACTGACGCATGGTTTTCAGAATTTATGTCGAAAAAAAGAAAGGTTTGGACAATGAGGCTCGCGCGCTTAAAAAGGATTTAAACGAGCTTTTGCAGCTTAAATCGGTGGAATCGGTGCGAATATTCAATCGTTATGATGTTGAAAATATTTCCAAAGAACTTTTTGATTACGCTGTAAAAACCGTATTTTCCGAGCCGCAGCTTGACAGCGCAGCAAGTGACGCCCCGACAGGCGACTGCGTTTTTGCGGTTGAATATCTTCCGGGTCAGTTTGACCAGCGCGCCGCATCGGCTGCGGAATGTATTCAGATTATATCAAAGGGTGACCGCCCGGCAGTGAAAACGGCGAAGGTATATGTTCTCGGCGGAAATATTTCGGCGGAGACTGCCGAAGCGGTAAAAAAATATGTCATCAATCCCGTTGAAGCGCGTGAGGCATCAATGGAATTACCTGACACGCTGAAAAATGATTACACTGTTCCGACAGAGGTTGAAACAATTGACGGATTCCGCACTCTTTCGCGGCAAGAGCTTGAAACATTTCTTCAAAACCGCGGTTTGGCGATGGATATTGACGATCTTGCGTTCTGCCAAAGCTATTTTATAAAAGAGCAGCGCGACCCGACAATTACGGAAATTAAAATGATTGATACTTATTGGTCGGATCATTGCCGCCATACCACATTTTTAACAACGGTTGACAGCGTTCGGTTTGAGGACGAGGTTCTGCGAAAAGCATATGACCGCTATATAGCTGTGCGCAGCGAGCTTGGGCGCACAAAGCCGGTAAATCTTATGGATATTGCAACAATTGCCGTTAAATATCTCAAAAAGCACGGCAAGCTTGATAAGCTTGATGAATCGGATGAAATTAACGCCTGCACCGTTAAAATGGACGTTGATGTTGACGGCAGGACGGAAAAATGGCTGCTGCTCTTTAAAAATGAAACACATAATCATCCTACGGAAATTGAGCCGTTCGGCGGCGCTGCAACATGCATCGGCGGCGCAATCCGCGATCCGCTTTCAGGCAGAAGCTATGTTTACGCGGCAATGCGTGTGACAGGTGCGGCTGACCCGACAGTTCCTGTTTCGCAGACGCTTAAGGGCAAGCTTCCGCAGCGTAAAATCGTGGCAACGGCTGCCAACGGTTACAGTTCGTACGGAAACCAAATAGGACTTGCCACAGGACAGGTTGATGAAATTTACCACAGCGGATATGTTGCAAAACGAATGGAAATAGGTGCGGTTATCGGAGCGGCGCCGCAGAAAAATGTTCGCAGGGAGTGTCCGACGCCGGGAGATGTTGTTATTCTGCTCGGCGGAAAGACAGGACGCGATGGCTGCGGCGGAGCAACAGGTTCATCAAAATCGCACAGCCTTACATCGCTTGAAAGCTGCGGCGCTGAGGTGCAGAAAGGAAACGCGCCGGAGGAGAGAAAGCTTCAGCGCCTTTTCAGAAACGGCGACGCGGCCCGTCTTATAAAACGCTGCAATGATTTCGGCGCAGGCGGCGTGTCGGTTGCAATCGGAGAACTTGCCGACGGACTTGAAATTGACCTTAATAAAGTACCGAAAAAATATGAAGGACTTGACGGCACTGAGCTTGCAATAAGCGAGTCGCAGGAAAGAATGGCGGTGGTTGTTGCCGCGGAGGATGCGGAACGCTTCTGCAAAATCGCATACTCAGAAAATCTTGAAGCAACAATTGTTGCCGTTGTCACCGCAAAGCCGTACCTTGTGATGAACTGGAACGGAAAAAATATTGTAAATATTTCGCGAGAATTTCTTAATTCAAACGGTGCGGAAAAGCACATTGAAGTTTCAGCGGCAAAAATTGAACGCTTCGCACGAAATACGGCAGGATCATTTTCGGATAATTACAGAAAAATCGCGTCTGACCTTAACATTTGTTCAAAGCGCGGTCTTTCGGAGCGTTTTGATTCAACAATCGGCGCAGGCAGCGTTGTAATGCCGTTCGGCGGAAAATATCAGCTCACTCCCACGCAGGCGATGGTAAACAAAGTTTCGGTTGAAAAAGGTGACACAACAACATGCAGCTTTATGGCATGGGGGTTTGACCCGTTTGTATCGGAAAAAAGTCCGTATCACGGCGCATATCTTGCGGTTGTGGAGTCTGTGTCAAAGCTTGTTGCTTCCGGCGCATCATTCGAGGGCGTTTATCTGACATTTCAGGAATATTTTGAAAAACCGAAAACTGACCCGAAACGCTGGGGCAAACCGCTTGCGGCGCTGCTCGGAGCCTTTGACGCGCAGATGAACCTTGGCATAGGTGCAATCGGCGGAAAGGATTCCATGAGCGGGACTTTCGAAAATATTGATGTTCCTCCGACGCTTGTTTCGTTTGCCGTTACCACCGATAATATAAATAATGTTGTAACACCGGAATTCAAGAAAAGCGGCAGCCGCGTCTACCTTTTCAAATCCGAAACGGATGAAAACGGATTACCGGAAACAAATTCGCTGCTTTCGGTGTTCAAAAGCCTTACGGAGCTTATGCGCGCGAAAAAAATCGTTTCGTGCAGTGCGCTCACAAAAGGCGGCATTGCCGAAGCAGTGCTTAAAATGTCCATGGGCAACGGATTCGGTTTTGAATTTTCCGATAACATTTCAAAGGATGAGATTTTCTCTCTTAATTACGGTTCATTCATTGCGGAAGCAAGCGAAGAACTTAGCGGCGGCGTCTGCATTGGAAATGTGTGCGATACGGAAAGCTTCACATTCGCTGATGAAAAAATATCGTGCAGTGAGCTTTATTCCCTTTATGAGGACAGGCTGGAGAGCGTTTATCCTTGCAATATAAAGAGCGGTGAAAAGTCGGTTCCGATTTTTTCGCATGATTCTGCGGCGGCTTATCACAGCCGTGTTAATGCGGCAAAACCGCGTGTGCTTATTCCGGTTTTCCCCGGAACAAACTGCGAATATGACACGGCAAAGGCTGCGGCGCACGGCGGCTGCGACCCCGAAATATTTGTCATTAACAATCTTTCGGCATCGGCAGTTTCAGAGTCTGTTGAAGCATTTGCGAAAAAAGTTCGCGAAAGTCAGATAGTATTTATTCCCGGTGGTTTTTCCGGCGGCGACGAACCAGACGGAAGCGGAAAGCTGATAACCGCATTTTTCAGAAATGCGGAAATTAAAGAAGCCGTATCCGAGCTGCTTGAAAAGCGCGACGGACTTATGGCAGGTATATGCAACGGATTTCAGGCGCTTATAAAACTCGGACTTGTACCGTACGGCAAAATAATTGATACGGACGAAGACTGCCCGACGCTGACATTTAATACTATTGCGCGTCATCAGTCCAAGCTTGTCCGCACACGTGTTTCATCGAATAAATCACCATGGATGAGTCATGCTGCGGTCGGAGAAATATTCACCGTTCCGATATCACATGGTGAGGGCAGATTCCTTGCTGATGAAGCACTGATTGCAAAGCTTGCGCAAAACGGTCAGATTCTCACGCAGTATGTTGACTTTGACGGAAAACCGACAATGGACATCCGTTACAATCCGAACGGTTCATGCTGCGCCGTTGAGGGAATTTTGTCGCCGGACGGAAGAGTGCTCGGCAAAATGGGTCATTCGGAACGTATCGGAAGCGGACTTTATCAAAACGTTGCAGGTAATTATGATATGAGGCTGTTTGAATCGGCATCGGAATATTTCGGATAATTATATAAACGGCGGTGAAACAGATTGTTTTGCCGCCGTTTTTGTACCGTTAAAAAATTTTAAAAAATTTTCAAAATAATACTTGACAAACGGCAATAATGGTGGTACATTATTGTTAGCACTCAGAGAGGTTGAGTGCTAACAAAGAAAACAGGGGGTGAGCAAATGGAACTGTCGGACAGAAAAAGAACAATACTTCAGGCAATTGTGGAGGATTATATTTCAACGGCGGAACCTGTCGGCTCACGCAATATAGCAAAAAATCATAACCTCGGTTTAAGCGCGGCAACGATCCGCAACGAAATGGCTGACCTTGAGGACATGGGTTATCTTGACAAGCCGCATACCTCGGCAGGAAGAATCCCGTCCGAAATGGGGTACAGGTTTTATGTGGACTCTCTTATGCAGCGCTACAGCATGACAATTGAAGAAATTGCCGGACTTCAGAGCAGTATGGACAGGAAGTATAATCAGCTTGAAAATGTTATCTCCGAAATTTCGGATATAATATCAAAGGCAACGCATTATCCTGCGATTGTTGAGCTTCCGGCTGAGCAGAAAAGCCGTTTGCGCAATGTTAAAATGCTTCTGATTGAAAAAGGACTTGTGCTGATTGTGGTCATCACTGATGCAGGCGTTGTCAGGAACAAACGCATGAAAGTCGATGAATCAATCGGATATGAGGTTGTTGATTCAATTTCGGATTTTCTGTCGGCACAGCTTGCCGGACTCAGTGCGGACGATTTCACATCGGCACGGCTGATGCTTATTTACAAGGCAATGTCAGATTACGGCGATTTTCTTAAAACAGTTGTCGGCTTTGTGATTGAATGTCTTGAAAATCCCGAAAATCTTGTATATGTGGGCGGCGCATCGAATATATTAAATAACCCGGAATTTGAAAATATTGACCGTGCGCGTGAGTTTTTGTCGTTTATCGACAGAAAGGAAAACATTGCAAAAATGCTTGATGTTCTTGCGAATGACAAGGATGACATAAGCATTAAGATAGGCAGTGAGAACGGTGCTCCCGAAATGCGCGACACAAGCCTTGTTGTTGCAAACTACAAGGTGGGTGATAAGCTCCATGGTAAAATCGGCATTATAGGTCCCAAGCGGATGAATTACGCGAGAGTGGTTTCCTCGCTTGAGCTTATTAATGATAAATTAAGCGAAATACTGAGCCGTATGCTCTACGGAGACGAGTAGGCTTGTTAGAGAAAGGAAGAGGTTCATGGCAAAGGATAAGGATGAAAAAACAGCTCCCGAAGCCGAAAAAGAAGAGGTAGGCGCACAGGAGACTTCCGAAGCTCCGCAAAAGAACGAACCGACCGCGGAAAAATCCGATTCGGTAAACGAAGAGGATTATAAAAAACTCGAAGAAAAATGCAGGGAAATGACTGATAAATATATGCGTGTGCTCGCTGAATACGATAATTACAGAAAGCGCACCATAAAGGAAAAGGAAAGCATTTATCCCGAAGCAAAAGCGGTTGTTGTTGAAAAATTTCTTGCGGTTCTGGATAATCTGGAGCGTGCTCTTCAAAGTGCGCAGGCAGAAGATCCGCTGTACGAGGGTGTAAGCCTCGTTAAAAAGCAAATGGACGATGTGCTTGCGGCGCTCGGAGTTGAACAGATAGCGGCAGACGGCGAAAGCTTTGACCCGTCTGTTCACGAGGCTGTAATGCATATTGACGATGAATCGCTCGGTGAAAATATGATAGCCGAGGAATTCAGGAAGGGCTACCGCATCGGTGACCGCGTAGTCCGCCACAGTATGGTTAAGGTTGCCAACTGATTAAGTAAAATATTTACGGAGGTAATTAATTATGTCTAAGATTATAGGTATTGATTTAGGTACAACAAACTCATGCGTAGCTGTAATGGAAGGCGGCGAACCGACCGTTATTGCAAACGCAGAGGGTGCAAGAACAACCCCGTCGGTTGTGGCATTTACAAAAACAGGTGAAAGGCTTGTCGGTCAGGTGGCAAAGCGCCAGGCAGTTGCAAATCCCGACAGAACCGTTATTTCCATAAAGAGAGAAATGGGAACAAATTATAAGGTAAACATTGACGATAAGAGCTATACTCCTCCGGAGATAAGCGCAATGATTCTTGCAAAGCTTAAGGCAGATGCGGAAAGCTATCTCGGCGAAAAGGTATCACAGGCAGTTATCACAGTTCCGGCATATTTCAGCGATTCACAGCGTCAGGCAACGAAAGACGCCGGCAAAATTGCAGGTCTTGAGGTTCTGCGTATAATTAACGAACCTACGGCTGCGGCATTTGCTTACGGAATGGATAAGGAAACCGATCAGAAAGTTATGGTTTATGACCTCGGCGGCGGTACGTTCGATGTGTCTATACTTGACATCGGCGATGGCGTGTTCGAGGTTTTGGCAACAAACGGCGACACACGTCTCGGCGGCGATGACTTTGATAACAAGATTATCGATTATCTTGTAAGCGAGTTTAAGAAAGAAAGCGGCATTGACCTTTCGGGTGACCGCCAGGCTATGCAGCGCCTTAAGGAAGCTGCCGAAAAAGCTAAGATTGAGCTGAGCGGAGTTATGACGAGCAACATTAATCTTCCGTTCATCACTGCTGACGCAACAGGTCCCAAACACCTTGACATCACTCTTACAAGAGCGAAATTCGATGAGCTTACGGCTGATCTTGTTCAGAGAACAATTATCCCGACAAAGAAGGCCCTCAGCGATGCAGGTCTTACAACGAATGATATTGACAAGGTTCTTATGGTCGGCGGTTCGAGCCGTATCCCGGCTGTTAATGACGCGGTAAGCAAGCTTATCGGGAAAGAGCCGCATAAGGGAATCAACCCCGATGAATGTGTTGCAATCGGTGCAGCTATTCAGGCAGGTGTGCTCGGCGGCGACGTTAAGGACATCGTTCTTCTTGATGTAACACCTCTTTCACTCGGTATCGAAACAATGGGCGGCGTTTGCACAAAGCTTATTGAGAGAAATACCACCATCCCCACAAAGAAGAGCCAGATTTTCTCCACTGCCGCAGACGGTCAGACAAGCGTTGATATTCATGTCCTCCAGGGTGAGCGTGAAATGGCAAAGGATAATAAAACACTCGGCAACTTCATGCTTTCCGGCATTGCTCCCGCTCCGCGCGGAGTTCCGCAGATTGAAGTTTCGTTCGACATCGATGCAAACGGTATCGTAAACGTAAGCGCGAAAGACCTCGGAACAGGTCAGGAGCAGAAGATAACCATCACGGCGTCCTCAAACCTCAGCGAAGAAGACATTGACAAGGCTGTTAAGGAAGCTGAGCAGTATGCCGAAGAAGATAAGAAGCGCAAGGAAGAAATTGAGGTAAGAAACAATGCCGATCAGCTTGTATATCAGAGCGAAAAGGCGCTCGGAGAGCTAGATGGTAAGATTGATGAATCCGAAAAATCGGCTGTTCAGGCAGAGGTTGACAAAGTTAAGGAGGCTCTTAAGGGCAGTGACACAGATGCGATTAAAGCAGCAACGGAAGAACTTCAGAAGAAGTTTTACGAAATAAGCTCCAAGCTTTATCAGCAGCAGGCTCAAAGCGGTGCGCAGGGCGCTCCCGGGGCAGATGCAGGTCAGGCTCAGAACGGTGAAAATGTGTATGACGCCGATTTCACGGAGAATAACGACAATAAGTAATCAAACGGGCACTCAAGGGGCTGCTTTATTATCGGCAACCCCTTTGACTGCGTTTAATTGAGGTGTGCGTATATGGCAGAAAAAAGAGATTATTATGAAGTCCTCGGCGTGAGCAAAAGCGCCACGGACGATGAGATAAAAAAAGCATACAGAAAGCTTGCAAAAAAATATCACCCCGATTTGAATAAGGACAATCCCGAAGCAGCGGAAAAATTTAAAGAAGCAGCGGAAGCCTATGATGTTTTAAGCAATTCCGAAAAAAGAAGCCGTTATGACCAGTTCGGTCATGCCGGTGTTGATCCGAATGCAGGCTTTGGCGGCGGCGGTTCATATTCCGGCGGTTTCGGCGGCTTCGGTATGGATGATTTGGGAGATATTTTCGGCAGCTTTTTCGGCGGCAGCGGCTTCGGCGGAAGTTCGCGCAGAAGAAACGGGCCGGTTCGCGGCCGTGACATACAGCAGGCGATAGAGCTTACATTCGAAGAAGCAGCTTTCGGATGCAAAAAGACAATAACGGTAACGCGCATGGAAAACTGCCCGAAATGTAACGGCAGCGGCGCAAAGCCCGGAACAAGCCCCGTTAAGTGCTCCAAGTGCGGCGGCACAGGGCAGATGCGTACCGTGCAGAACACGCCGTTCGGTCAGTTCGCGTCAACAAGCACATGTAACGCCTGCGGCGGACGGGGAACAACAATCAGCGACCCGTGTCCGGATTGCGGCGGCAGCGGACGAATCAGAAAAACGCATAAAATCGATGTAAACATACCGGCAGGCATTGACCACGGTCAGACAGTATCGGTCCGCGGTCAGGGAGAAGCAGGTCAGAAAGGCGGTCCGTCCGGAGATTTGCTGATAACGGTTTATATAAAGAAAAACAATGTGTTCACGCGTGAGGGGAACAATGTCTATGTTGATGTTCCGATTACGTTTGTTCAGGCAGCGCTCGGCTGCGAAATTGAAATCCCGACGATTGACGGCAAGGTCACGCAGCGCTTCCCGGAGGGTACGCAGCATGGTACAAAGTTCCGACTGAAAGGAAAAGGTATTCCGAGCATCCGCGGAGGTGCGCGCGGAGATCAGTATGTGCGCGTTGTGGTTGAAATTCCGAAAAATCTTACTCAGCGCCAGCGTGACATTCTTCAGGAATTTGCAAAGGAAAGCAATGAGAAAAACTATAATCAGCGAAAAAAGTTTACGGATAAAATAAAGGACTATTTCAAATAAACCGAAAGGAATAAACAAATGGAGTGGCTTGAGGTAAGCATTTATACAACCAATGCCGGAATTGATCCGATTTGCGGCAGATTGTACAATATAGGTGTTACAGGTGTTGAAATCAAGGATAAGGACGAATTTGAGGACTTTCTTGAAAACAACAAACAATACTGGGATTATGTTGACGAGCGCCTGCGCGAGGAAATGAACGGAGAAACGTGCGTTAAAATCTATGTGAGCAACAATGAACACGGTCACAGGCTTTTAATGCATGTCCGCGATGAACTCACGGCATTGAAAGGACTTGACGCAGAAAATAAATTCGGTTCACTCAGAATTGAAATGCAGTCGCTGCGTGAGGAGGATTGGGAGAATAACTGGAAGCAGTATTTTAAACCGATTTATGTCGGTGACAGGCTTGTTATAAAACCCGAATGGGAAACGATTGATGACGGTGACGGGAAAATTGTTTTCAACATTGATCCGGGGATGACTTTCGGCAGCGGTCAGCATGAAACAACGCGCCTGTGCGTTGAAGCTCTTGACCGCCTTGTTAAAAAAGGCGATAAGGTTCTTGACCTCGGCTGCGGCAGCGGAATATTGTCGATAATTTCGCTTATGCTGGGCGCATCGTATGCCAGGGCAATTGATATTGATCCCAACTGCAAAAAAATTGCATATTCCAATGCAGCGCTCAATTCAATCGGAAGCGATGTCTATACCGTGCTTGACGGAAATATTATAACGGATGAAACTCTGAAAAAACAGACTGAGGAAAGCGGACCGTATGACATTGTTGTTGCCAATATCGTGGCTGATGTTATTATTCCGCTTTCCGGGGATGTGCGCCGTTATATGAAAAAGAACGGCGTGTTTATCGCCTGCGGAATAATTGAACCGCGGCTCGGTGAGGTTAAGGCTGCAATAGAAAATGCAGGATTCAGAATTAAACATATTGAAAATGAAAACGATTGGTATTGCATAATATCGACCGAAGGGTGAAAATAATGGCGAATTTTTATATAGATAAATCGCAGATTTCGGACGGAAAGGCAGTTATTGACGGAGAAGAGGCAAGGCATATCAGCCGCGTTCTTCGCATGAAAACGGGGGACAGTGTTGTTCTTTGCGACGGCAGCGGTATGTTCTACAATGCCCGTCTGTGTGAGTTTGACGATAATACCGTAACAGCTGAAATTGAGGATGTTTACCGCGCACCGAGCGAGCCTAAGCTCAGCATAACGCTTTATCAGGGTGCGCCGAAAGCTGCAAAGCTTGAGCTGATTGTTCAGAAAGCAACCGAAATCGGTGTGGTGCGCATTGTTCCAATGAACACTGCGCGCACAGTCGCAAAGCTTGAAAAAGCGTCCAAGCTTGACCGTCTGCGCAAAATTGCGCGTGAAGCGGCAAAGCAGTGCAAGCGCGGAATAGTGCCGGAAATATCAGAACCTGTCAGCTTTAAAGAAGCAGTCAGCCTTGCGGCAGCAGACGAGCTTGCAATTATTCCTTATGAAGAAGAAACGGAAAATTCGCTGAAAAATGTTCTGCGCGGTAAAAACATAACATCGCTTTCGGTTATGATAGGGCCGGAGGGCGGATTTGATGAAAGTGAAATCCGGCTTGCAGCGGAAAATTCCGTTATTCCTGTCACACTCGGCAAACGGATTCTTCGTACCGAAACTGCAGGACTGGCAGTTGCTGCCGTTTCGCTGTATGAACTTGGTGACATGGAATGATTGCGCTTTATTATTCATTCGGTTCATTTGACAGCGATTCGTTTATCAACAGCGCCCTGGTTCGTTTTACAGGCAAAAAAGGCAGTTTTAAGATAATCAGAGAAAGCGGTAAAAAGCCGTATGTTAAAGAAAAAAATTTATATTTCTCACTTTCGCATACTGACGGACTTATGGTTTGCGCAGTCAGCACATTGCCTGTCGGAGCGGATGCAGAAAAGCGCAGAGCGGTTAAAAATGCAGATAAAATAGCAAAACGGTTTCTGAATTGCAAATTATGCGAAGCCGATGATTTTATTTCCATGTGGACCGAATTTGAGAGCCGTGTTAAATACGAGGGCTGCGGAATTACAAATTACCGCAGCGAGAGTTTGGCGGAAACATTAACCTTTAACATTGATAATTACAGTGTTTCGGTATGCGCAGAGCATATCGGAAAAATCATAAAGGAGAGAATGACAATGGGTATTTTGAACAGGGCGGACATAATGCTTCCTATAACAAATGAACCGGAAAAATGGAGCGTTGTGGCATGCGATCAGTATACATCGCAGCCTGAATATTGGGAACGCGTTAAAAAATTTGTCGGCGATGCTCCGAGCACACTGAATCTTGTTTATCCCGAAGCCTTTCTCAGTGAGGGAGAGGAAAGAATAAAAAAAATAAATTCTGCTATGAATAAATATATGGAACAGGGATTATTCAATGAGTATAAGGATTGCCTTATTTATGTTGAAAGAACGCTTCCCGGCGGAAGAGTTCGCCGCGGAATAGTCGGGGCGGTGGATCTTGAGTGTTATGATTTCCGCAAAGGTGCAAAAAGCGCAATCAGAGCAACCGAGGGAACTGTCATGAGCAGAATTCCTCCGCGCGTTAAAATCCGTGAAAATGCTCCGCTTGAGCTTCCGCATGTTATGCTGCTTGCCGATGACCCCGAGGATGTTATTTTTTCAAGCGTTTCAAAAGGAAAGATGCTCTATGATTTTGACCTGATGGAAAACGGGGGGCATTTATCGGGATATCTTCTTGACGGAAACAGGGCGGACAGTGTGATTGCAGCCGTTGACGCTTTCGCGCAGACTGCGGAGGACGGACTTGTTTTTGCTGTGGGTGACGGAAATCATTCACTGGCAACGGCAAAAACCTGCTGGGATAATATAAAGGATTCTCTCACTGAACAGGAACGGCTGACGCATCCGGCAAGATTCTGCCTTGTCGAAATTGAAAATATTTATGACAAGGTGCTTGAATTTGAGCCGATTCACCGCATTGTATTTAATGTTGATAAAAAAGATTTTACGGAGAAGTTTGTAAAAGAATGTGCCTGCACAACCGAAAACAACGGCGGTCAGTATGTTTCCGTTGTGATTGACGGTAAGCGCACCGATTATTACATGAATAATAAAACAACTCCGCTTTCCGTTGGAACGCTTCAAAAATTTCTTGATAATGAAAAGTGCGAGGTTGATTATATTCACGGAGAGAACGTTGTAAGCGAACTTTCGAAGAAACCGGGCGCAGTGGGTTTTTTGCTCCCGAAACCCGAAAAGGACGCACTGTTCGAAACGGTTATAAAGGACGGCGCGCTTCCGAGAAAAACATTTTCGATGGGCGAAGCAAATGAAAAACGTTTCTATATGGAAGCAAAGAGAATCAGACCGGTGTGCCGGTAATATTAAACAGACATTTGACAGTCAAGAGGGTTGCGGCAAAATGATTTCATTTTGCCGCAACCCTCTTGACTTTTATAATCACAAATATTTCAATAAATCTATTTCCGCAATTCCTTTCTTTTGTTTCTGCGAACACGGTTAATGTGTCTTTCAAAGGCACCGCTGTTCAGTAATTCTGCCAATACGTATTGTTCAAAGGTTGGAACGGTGCAGGAATAAAAACCGAGTTTTTTCTGAAAAGTATCTGTCAGTTTATGCGGAAGCACCATGTACCCAATACGCATTGAAGAAGAAATCGTTTTTGAAAATGTATTTAAATATATCACGTTATCGCTGCCTGAAAGCTTAAAAAGCGTTTCCATCGGCTGTGAGGACACGGAAAATTCAGAGCCGTAATCGGATTCTATAATGATGCGTTCTCCGTTTTTTGCCCATTTTATATATTCGTGCCGCTTGGATGCCGACGCCGTAACTCCGCTCGGAAAGCTTTGATACGGTGTGGTATGTAAAACATCAGCTTTTGACATGGAAAGAGCCTTACTTTCGATTCCGTCTTTCGCTAAAGGCAGCAACTCATATTTTACCCCTGCCATAGAGTAAATTTGCCCGATTTTCTCATAAGACGGATTTTCAATAGCAAATGTCTTATCTTTGCCGAGCAAATCGACAATCAGCGTATACAAATATTCTGCCCCCGAGCCGATTACAATTTGTCCGGCATCTATATTCATTGCCCTGTTGCGCATAAGATACTGTTTTATTGCATTCCGCAGTTCCGGGCAGCCGGTGTTTGGCGATTTATCCAAGATAACGTCATAGTATTCAGACAGAACCTTACGCATCGTTTTGCTTAGCACAGAGATTGAAAAAACAGGATAAGATGATGCGGAGATTTTGTGGTTTACAGGCTGAACGGGCGGATTGTATGCAGAGGCAAATCCATCAATTGGCTTGAATGTAACAAAATAACCGCTGCGTTCGCGCGCTTCTGCGTATCCTTCATCACATAAAAGGGAATAGGCATGTTCTATCGTTATTGTGCTGACGCCGATTTCATCGGCAAGCAATCTCTTTGAGGGAAGCTTGCTGCCGTATGGGAATACGCCTGCAATAATATCATCCCGTATATGTATATAAATGCTTAAATAAAGCGGCTGCTCGGTTTTGTTGATTATATAGTTCATCTGGTTATATTTATTTCTCCTATTCTGACTATTGTGTATCATCAGCTGCAATTGTATAATACTATTAATCAAATGTCAAGGGGGAATTGATATGCAAAAGAAGAAAACAACGGTATGGTTATGCACTGCCGCCATGTTTATGGCGCTTAATGTTGCAATGAGCTCATTTGGAATTCCTGTTCCGGGCGGGCATCTTTATATCAATGATGTTGTTATCTGTACCGCCGCGATTTTATTAGACCCGTTTGCAGCGTTTATGGTAGGCGGAGTCGGTGCTTTCTTGGGCGACTTATTATTTTACCCGGCGCCGATGTTTGTTTCTTTGGTTACTCATGGGCTGCAGGCAGTTATCATTTCAGTATTTTCGCATCACATTTTAAAAAAGCGCCCTGTGTTATCTTCGGGAATCGGTGTGGCAATCGGGGCAGTGATTATGGTTGTCGGCTATTCGCTCGGCAGAGCATTTATTTACAGCACCCCTGAATATGCTGTTATGAAATTGCCTTATCAGATATTACAGGCAGTTGTCGGTGCAGTTGCCGGAATGGTGCTGTGCTGGAAATGCGGTGTTCATAAGTTATATAATAAGGAAATCACGAAATAACAATGAAATTTGCAGATGAGGACACGGAACACAAGGGAAAATCGCAAAGTGCAGCCGGAATATCTTGGAGCAACACTCAAGCCGGAGATTTAGCCTTTTAACGGTGCTTTATCGCACATTGGAATCATTGCCGGAGTGGACGCTGACGGAAACATTCTTGTTATTCATTGTTCAAGCGTCAGAAACAATGTCACTATAACAACAAACAGCGGCTTTGGCTTTGCGGCAAGAGCGGGTTGTTATTAAAAAATATAAGATAGCGATGAGCATTTTGATATGCCTTTCGCTGTCTGTATGAAAGAGCCGCACAACCGAGAATTATTCGAGTCAACCCCGAATTTTGTGTAAAGTCTTTACGAAACCTCCAAGATGATATATAATAAAAATATCATTTTGGAGGTT
>CAKSFM010000021.1 GCA_934454525.1 uncultured Clostridia bacterium | reverse complement strand
GATAGGTATAGTTTGAAACTCATTAAATGGGAATGTTCAAAACCAATAGATAATAAATTTGAATAATCAAACAACAACCAATATATCAAACAGAGAGGCAGATTTAAAGTCTGCCTCTCTGTTTGATATCATTAAAAAAAGCTGCAGTTCTGTATGCGCCTCTGACGCAAAGATTTTTATTGTTTTACCTCCGATTCCTTGTAATACTGTTCAATCCCATCCGCAATTGCCTGTGCAACGGCAGTGCGATAGCTGTCGGTGCAGAGCAGCTGTTCGTCATCCGCGTTGGAAAGAAACCCGCATTCTACAACAACTGCCGGAATACGCGCATTTTTTAAAAGAAATATTCCCGGCGGAGCGCACAATGCTTCACGGTGAGCCTTTGATTTGTCAATGCGCCAAAGGGAGGATTGAAGCAAGCGCGCAAGTTCCTCCGACTCTTCAAAGTTTCGCGAATATATCACCTGTGCGCCGCGGTAACGGGCATCGGTAAATTTGTTCATATGAATACTGATGAAAATATCAGCATTTCCTGAGTTTATAATTTCAAGACGCTTGTGCATGTCGTCTTTCTTTTTTTGTGCAACGCTTCCCTCACATGAATGTATGCCGTCCTCTTTCCGCCGCGTCATAATAACATGCAGTCCTTTATCTTTAAGCAATTTTTCTGTTTTTTTTGCTATTTTCAGATTCAATGTGCTTTCAACGCTTCCGTGTGTGCCGACAGCGCCCCCGTCGGGAAATCCGTGACCGGCATCAATAATAACCGTTTTTGTCATATTTTGTGAAATCACCTCGGTTCGCGCGGACAAAAACAGCGGCAGCACCGCAGCTGAAACCGCAGCCGCAGCGGCGGCAATTATTACGGCTCTGCGCTTTACAACAAAGATCAAACGAACACCGCCTCTTTCTATATTTTATAATAAAATATACGGCGGCAAAGATTTACATATTCATTTATTTTTAAAACTTGTAATAGAATTGCGTTTTTCCGAATATACTGTTTTAGAATCACAGTACATAAAAAGGAGTTGTAAGCCTTGGAAAATAATGTTATAACACTTACGGGAACGGTTGAATCCGAGCCTCAGCTCAGTCACCGCGTCCTTGATGAAAATTTCTATATTTTTATGCTGCGTGTGCCGCGCCTTTCCGAAACTGAGGATGTGCTGCCGGTAACAGTTTCCGAAAAACTGTATAATCCGGAAGTTCTGCACACGGGAACGTCCGTTAAGGTGAGCGGGCAGCTCAGAAGCTATAATAAATATACGGAAACGAAAACACATCTCATACTGACGGTTTTTGCCAAGGCGATAGACGTTCCCACAGAAGAGGACGAGGATGACCCGAACGAAATCTATATAAACGGGTTTATCTGCAAATCGCCGGTTTACAGAAAAACGCCGTTCGGGCGCGAGATTACCGACCTGATTGTTGCGGTCAACCGCGCATTTAACCGCTCGGACTATATCCCGGCGATAGCATGGGGGAGAAACGCCGTTTTTTCCGAATCCCTCGAGGTTGGAAGCAATGTTATGGTCTGGGGACGGCTTCAGTCGAGAAATTACAACAAAAAAATTTCCGATACGGAAATTGAGGTGCGGACGGCATATGAACTTTCGATAACGAGAATTGAAAAGGTGTCGTAGAAAGTATCAGAATATCATTCATATGCAGTGCAAAAAAATCCGCATTTTAATAAAAAATGCAAAAATGTATTGAAAAAATCCTCCGAATGTAGTAGACTTATACCAAGAAAATTTGAGAGGAGAAAAAATATGTGCGGAATAGTTGGCTACATCGGCACGGAGGATGCTGCCCCGATTTTGCTTGACGGACTGTCAAGACTTGAATACAGAGGTTACGACTCCGCCGGAATAGCAGTATACGACAACGGGAAAATAGCCATTGAAAAGGCTGTCGGCAAGCTTTCCAACCTTATTGAGAAAACAGACGGGGGAAAGAGCCTGCACGGAAATCCCGGAATCGGGCACACACGTTGGGCAACGCACGGCAAACCGACAGAAGCAAATGCTCACCCGCATCACAGTAAAAGGTTTGCGCTTGTTCACAACGGAATTATTGAGAACGAAGCAGAACTGAAAAAGAAATATCTAAGCGGCGCTGACTTCTACAGTGATACTGACACGGAGGTAATCGTTCAGCTTCTTCAGAAGTTTACCGATGACAATGAAAGTGTTACGGTTGCGATTCAGCACCTTATGTCAGAGCTTGAGGGGTCTTACGGTCTTGCGATTATTGATGCGGATGACCCTGATACAATGTATGCGGTTAAAAACAAGTCACCGCTGCTTATCGGCAAGGGTGACGGTTTCAATATGATTGGCAGCGACGCGATGGCGATGCTTGCTCACACTGATTGTTTTTATGAGATTCATGATGGTGAGTTCGCCGTTGTCACGCGCGAAAGCGTGGAAATATTCACTGCATATGCAAAGCGCGTTGAGCGCGAGCCTTTTCATGCAGAGATTGACCTGTCAGACACGGAAAAGGGAACATATCCTCATTTCATGCTTAAGGAAATTGAGGAACAGCCGTTTGTTATCCGCCGCATTATGAAGGAATATTCGGACAATGACGGAAACCTTGTTATTAATAAGGATATTCTGCATGACCTTAAGGAATGTGACCACATTTATATAATAGCCTGCGGAACAAGCTATCATGCCGGACTGATCGGACAGAATTTCCTTGAAAAGCTTGCCGGCAAGCCGGCAACCACATGCATCGCAAGCGAGTTTGTTTATAATATGCCGCTTCTGACAAAAAAGCCGTTCTTTGTGTTTATTTCGCAAAGCGGCGAAACGGCGGATTCGCGCGCGGTTCTTGTAAAGGTTAAGGAAATGGGTTATAAATCGCTCACGATAACAAATGTTAAAGGATCGACACTTTCCCGTGAGGCTGACCACACACTTCTGCTTTATGCAGGTCCTGAAATAGCCGTTGCTTCCACAAAGGCATACACGGCACAGATTGCCGTGCTTGCCGTTGTTGCAAATGCGCTTGCGAAAAATGCGATGAATCTTCGTTACGAGCTTGCGCTTGTTGCAACTGTTATGGAAAGCCTTTGCAGCCAGCGTGATGATTTTAATGAACTTGCAAAGGAATATCTCGGCACAACAAGAAACTGCTTCTATATCGGCAGGGCAATGGACTATTATGTGTGCATGGAGGCTTCTCTGAAGCTTAAGGAGATTTCATATATCCAGACGGAGGGTTTTGCTGCCGGTGAGCTTAAACACGGAACGATTGCGCTCATTGAAAAAGACACGCCGGTTGTTGCAATAATCACACAGGACCGCATAAATCTTAATACGCGCGGAAATGTGAGGGAAGTTGCGGCGCGAGGTGCAAAGGTGCTTACGATTGCATCCAAAAAGCTGAGCGCACACAGTGACAATATTGTCATCGGCGATGTGAACGAGCTTCTGACTCCGCTTGTGTCTGTTGTACCCACACAGTATCTGGCTTACTATGCGGCACTCTACCGCGGATGCGACATTGACAAACCGCGTAACCTTGCAAAGTCGGTTACTGTTGAATAATCACGCCCGAAGCAGAGGGGGAGAAAATAAATGAAAATAACAAAGGATATAGCTTCTGTTGGAGTAAACGATTATGATATTAAGCTGTTTGAAGGGCAATACGCTGTTGCAAATGGCATGGCATACAATTCATATGTGATTCTTGATGATAAAATTGCCGTGATAGACAGCGTTGCCGCCGGGTTCGGCGAAGAATGGCTTTCAAACATTGAGAAAGCTGCAGATGGAAGAACGCCTGATTATATCGTTGTGCAGCATATGGAGCCGGATCATTCCGCGAACATCAGGCTGTTTGCCGATAAATACCCGAAAGCGGAAGTTGTTGCTTCCGCAAAGGCATTTGCAATGATGAAGCAGTTTTTCGGAACGGATTTTGCGGACAGGCAGATAACCGCCGGCGAAAAAACCACGCTTTCTCTCGGAAAACATACACTGACATTTATAACTGCGCCGATGGTGCATTGGCCGGAGGTTATTGTAACATATGACAGCTGCGGCAAAGTTCTGTTCTCTGCTGATGGATTCGGAAAGTTCGGCGCAGCCGACGCGGAAGAAGACTGGGCATGTGAAGCCAGACGCTACTATTTCGGTATAGTCGGGAAATACGGTGCGCAGGTTCAGAATCTTCTGAAAAAGGTTTCGGAATATGAGATTGAACAAATCTGCCCCCTGCACGGTCCTGTGCTTTCGGATAACATCGGATATTATATCGGGCTGTATGACACATGGTCATCATACCGACCGGAATCGGACGGAGTTGTTATCGCCTATGCCTCGGTGTACGGAGGAACTGAAAGCGCAGCAGAAAAGCTTGGGGCAATGCTGAAAGAGAACGGATGTGCAAATGTTGTTCTGACAGACCTGACGCGTGATGACATGGCAGAAGCCGTTGAGGACGCTTTCAGGTACAACAGACTGGTTCTCGCGTCCGTAACCTATAATGCGGATGTGTTTCCGGCAATGCGCAATTTTATTTTAAGTCTTGCCGAACGCAATTTCCAAAACAGGACGGTTGCGTTCATCGAGAACGGCAGCTGGGCGCCGATGGCAGCAAAAGTTATGAAGCAAATGCTGTCATCATCTAAGAATCTGAAGCTTATTGATGAAGAGGTACATATAAAGTCCGCGCTTGACAGCGAAAGCACGGAACAGCTTGAAAAACTTGCAAAAGCTTTGGTGTAATGAATATAGAAAAACCCGAAGTCGGAACGACTTCGGGTTTTTCTATATTTATACTTTTTTAAAGCGTTTTCCGATAAACGGAATTGCGCTGAGCTCCTCGCGCCTGAACACGCGGAGGAGAGCAATCATTGCAAAGTAGACAACCGCACCGACGGCAATTGCGCCGAGCGTTGCCGCGCGCCCCATAAAGGCACGAAGCAGCTTTTCCGTGCCGAATGCGCACACACCCATAACGGCGGACGCGATAAACGGCTTGACGAAGTATCGCATGGGGTCAAGCTTAACCTTAAGGTTTTTGCGCAGAACTGTGAAGCTTACAAAAAATGCGACTGCCTGGCAGACAACGCTGCCGATCGGAGCACCGTAAATATTGATTGACGGAATCGGAATCAGCACAAGGTTTAAAATGAGCTTTGCAATTCCGCCGCACAAAACGCTGAGCGCCGGTGTGAATATTTTGCCCATTCCCTGCAGACTGCCATACATCGTTTGGCTGAGCGCGGAGAAGAATACCGTTGGCGCAACCATTGCAAAAATCAGTCCGCCATCGCTTGCGGCGGGATAAATCATGCTGAGTATCGGCTGCGCAAGCGCTATATATCCGGCTGTGCACGGAGCTGCAATTACCACCGATATAAGCATCGAGAACGAAACCTTGGAACGCGCCGTTTCATTATCATGCAATGCAAGCGCAGCGGCAACAGTCGGCACAAGAACCGTTGCAAACGCTGTGTTCAGGGCAAGCGGAAGATTAACCAGAATATCTGTTTTGCTGAGGATTCCGCTCAGGCGCACGGCTTCCTCGCCGAGCTTTGCCGCATTCGGAAACGATGCGGAAAGCGCCGTTTTAACGCCGCGGACAACTGTCACAATGTCTATAACGCGGTTGAGTGATGCAACTATCGACCCGAGAGAAATGGGAATCGAAACCATGAGAATTGTTTTTGCGGTGCTGAGTGCGTTTGTTTTTATTTTGACCGGCGGCGCCGCCTTTATGTTTTCGGAAATGGATTTCTTGTGCGCTCCGAGGAAACAAAACAGGTATGCGCAGCTCAAAAATGTTGAAAGCGTTGTTGAAAGCGTTGCGCCGGCAGCCATATATTCAGGCTTGGCACCTGCCATTGCAAGCACAATCAGAATTGTTGACACGCTTTTTAAAAACTGCTCAAGTACCTGGCTGGTGTTTGTTGCATGCATATTCTGCTGCCCGGCAAAGAATCCGCGGATTACGCTTGAAACCGACACAAATATAATCGCCGGTGAAAGTGCGCGGATAGTATATGCAGTGGGCGGAGTGTCGAACACAACATCGGCAATAAAATCGGCACAGAAAAACATTACGCTGCCGAAAAACAATCCGACAAAAGTGAAAAGAACAAGCGCCGTTTTGAATATTTTCATTGCGCCGCGGTAATCATCAAGCGCACACCGTTCAGCGACAAGCTTTGATATCGCGTTCGGGATACCTATTGAGCTTATCGCAAGCAGCAGCGTGTAAATCTGGTAACCGAAATTGTAGTAACCGTTGCCGATATCTCCGAAACCGGGAACATTCGTTATTACCATGCGGTAAGCGAATCCCAGTAGTTTTACGGCTATCTGGGCAAAAATAATCGTAAGCACATTCATCAGGAATGAAGGCTTTTTTGTGTTTTCTGTCATGAGGCACCCCGCTTTAATTGCAAAATATATAAAAGGGTGCGCAGCGGCCATCTGATCACCCTTTTTGATATCTTTATTCAGTTCCGGACCGATTGAGCACACAATGTCAGACCATCGCCGCAGAAACCGGTCATACTACATTTATATGACTCATATGCTGCACCATATTCCCATGTTTATCTGACGCGGCTGTTTGCTTTAAAATAATCATCTCTGTTAATTATATCTTTCCGTTATTATGTTGTCAAGGCATTTTTGCCGTGGATGCAGAAGCATATTTTCAAAAGATAGAACGCTGTCATATTCTAAAATCCCATTATCATTTCAAACAGGGAATATGCAAAAAGATTGTGCATTTCCTCAAGAGGATGATTAACCCGGTTTGCAAGCAGGCGGGTAACATCAGCTCCGTTTTCCTCAAGCTTCTTCCATTTGGCATAACAATCACAGACGGGAACATTATGCTCGCGGCAGACCTCGCGCGCTCTTTCAATGAATTTATCAAATGTTCCGTCCGTCTGTTTTTGTGTGACGCTGCCGATAACTTTTCTCAGCAGTTCGTCCGGCTCATCTGCAACAACGCGCGTACTCATCATGTTCGGCGTCATAAATATTGTTTCAATTCCTGCTTTTTCAAGCTTGCCGAACATTGCCGCAAGTGCGTTCGCATAATCGTCAATCGCTTCAATTCCGCGGTTCGCATCATTCAGACCGAAGCACATAATGCAGAGATCCGGGTGATACGATATAACATCGCGCTCAATTCTGTTTTGTGCGGTTATCGCACAGTCGCCGCTGATACCGGCATTAATCACATTTATACATACCGGCGGGAAAACGGTTTCGAGCATTTGGCGCAGCTTGAAGTGATATGCCTTTGTTGAGCGGAATTCAGTTTCAATTCCGGTATCGGAGGTACGATATATCTCAAAGCAGCCGTGAGTTACGCTGTCTCCGATAAAGCTGAAAACTACGGGAGCCGACCCAAAGAGGTTTGAAGCCTTTTCTTTTAATCTTTCGGTTATTTTCATGATATGCACACTCTCTTCCGTTAATTTCTGCTATTAATTATATAATAAACAGCGTCATTGTCAATATAAAAAAGCTGATTTTATATGTTATTCGAAATCCATTCGCGCGGACTTGTGCCGTGTTCGCGGCGAAAGGCTCTGTAAAACGCGGTATAATCATTGAAGCCTGCGCGCATGCATGCGTCGCCGAGAGTCATTCCGCGGCGGCAGCTTTCGCCGACAGCTGCAATGCGTTTGTGATTGACATATCCGCTGACCGTATAGCCTGTGCTTTTTTTAAACATTCTCGACAAGTGTGCCTTTGAAATATAAAACGATTCGGCAATCGTGGAGAGCGAAACGGGATTTTGGTAATTGCTGTTTATGTATGCTATAACCTCCTGCACTCTGTTCCCGTGGGGAGAATCGGAAATGTCGACATTATTTAAAAGATGCAGCAGCTCAATAATTTCACCGCGGATAACAGGAGAGGAGAAGCTTGCGTACCCCCCGGTATACTTTTTCATGCGTTCAAAAAGCTCGCCGATGCCGCTTTCCGAAACCGTTCCCGAAGAAATGTGGTTATGCGTTCCGCTTTCACGGTCAAGAAAAACGCGGCAGTACTGAGAACATTCCTCCTGCTCGAAGAATCTTTTTTCAATGTTTATGACAATACGCGAATAAAGCGCATCGCTCTTGTGATAGATGCGGTGCATCTCCTGCGGACGAATCAGAATCATGTCATGCGGATGCAGCGGATAAACGGCACCCTCAACAATATAGTCGCTGTCACCGCTCAGAAAGTAAAGTATTTCATAATTATCATGACTATGCAGAATAAATCTCTCGCGGGAGGGATTCTGCCGCGTGAATCCGATTGTAAAAGATCTCATAATTATCACCGTTTGTATTTTATCATAAAAAATCAATATACGCAATGTTTTTATCAATATTTACATAGTTTTATTGCCTTGTGTTTGCTATAATGAAGAAAAAGGGGGCTGAATTATGTATAAAATAAGCGGATTTGCCGATGAGATTTCTCCGGCAACCGATATTCAGTTTGAGGTACTTAATAAACTCGGAATAAAATATTTTGAACCGAGAGGGATTGACGGAAAGAATATTTCCGATCTGACGGACGATGAGGCGCGCTTGCTGCGCCGGAAGATGGATAAGGCGGGGATAAGCGTTTCGTCAATAGGCTCTCCGATAGGGAAGATTCAGATAACGGATGATTTTGCACCGCACATGGAAAAGCTTGCGCAGACAATCAGAACTGCGAAAATCCTCGGGTCAGCATACATTCGTATGTTCAGCTTCTATATTCCGGACGGCAGATATGATGAGTATCGCGGAGAGGTTATGGACAGAATGAAGAAAATGACGGAGCTTGCCGGAAAAGAAGGCGTTATGCTGCTGCATGAGAATGAGAAGGGCATATACGGCGATATTCCGGAACGCTGCAAGGATATTCTGGAAACCGTTAATTCGCCGTGTTTGCGCGCCGTATTCGATATGGCAAACTTTGTTCAGTGCGGAGCTGAAACATATCCGCATGCATTTGAAATGCTGAAACCCTATATTGAATATATGCATATTAAGGACGCAATTTCGGGAAGCGGCAGAGTTGTTCCGTCAGGCATGGGCGACGGACACATCCGCGAGATTGTATCGGAGCTTAAAAAGGATGGCTACAAAGGATTTTATAGCCTTGAACCGCACCTCGGCAGTTTTGAGGGACTTGCGGATCTTGAGCTTGACGATACTATGGAGAAGCTGCCCGAGGGCGGTGAGGGTACTTTTACTCTGGCATACCGATCGTTTATGAATGTTTTGGAGGAGGAGTAAATAATGGATAAGGTAAGACTTGGCATAATCGGCGTCGGCAACATGGGTACGAGTCATGCGCAGAACGTAACCGGCGGAAAAGTTCCGCATATGGAACTGACTGCTCTCTGCGATATTGCTGAGGTGAGAAAAAATTATTGTAAAGAAACATATCCCGACATTGCGTTTTTTGACACATCAGAGGAGCTTATCCGCAGCGGACTTGTTGACGTTGTGCTTATTTCCGTTCCGCATTATGACCATGCGAAAATCGCAATCGATGCTTTTGCGAACGGGTTAAATGTTATCACGGAAAAGCCTGCCGGAGTTTACACGCGCCAGGTGCTTGAAATGAACGAAGCTGCAAAAAAGAGCGGCAAGCTGTTCGGAATTATGTATAATCAGCGAACAAATCCGATTTACCGCAAAATAAAATCGCTTATTGAAAAAGGCGAGCTTGGAGAGCTGAAGAGAATTCAGTGGACAATAACCGACTGGTACCGTCCGCAGAATTATCACGACAGCTGCACATGGCGCTCAACATGGAAAACGGAGGGCGGCGGGGCGCTCATCAATCAGAATCCGCATCAGCTTGACTTGTGGCAGTGGATGTTCGGGATGCCGTCAAAAATCATGTCGCACGTTTCGTTCGGAAAGTATTACGATATTGAAGTTGAGGACGATGTTACCGCATTTTTGCAGTACGATAACGGACTTACCGGTACATATATCACATCAACGGGAGAAACACCCGGAACAAACCGCCTTGAAATTGCCTGCGATATGGGGCGCATTGTGGTTGAAAACAACAAGCTGATATTTAACCGCAACGAGGTTTCGGAGCGTGAATTCAACAAAACCTTTAAGGGCATTTTCGGCAACCCCGAATACTGGAACTGCGATATTCCGACACCCGGCGCACCGGGCGAGCAGCATGTGGGAATACTCAAGGATTTCACAAAAGTTATGCTTCACGGCGGCGAGCTTCTCGCTTCGGGTTATGACGGAATAAAGGGACTTACCATTTCCAATGCCATTCATTATTCAGCATGGAAAAATACGTGGGCAGACGTTACGCATTTTCCGCACGATGAATTTTACGAGCTACTGCAGGATAAAATTAAGCGTTCAACAGTCGTTAAAAAAGAATGCCAGATGACAACGGGAACGGAGGGGACATATTAATGGATAAAAGAATCGGCGCACAGTATTATACAATAAGGGATTTTTGCAAAACGCTTGAGGATTTTGACGCGTCATGCAAAAATGTGAGTGATATCGGATATAAAACGGTGCAGCTTTCGGCAATCGGCGATTTTAAACCGGCGGACGTTAAAGCGGTTCTTGATAAATATTCGCTTGAAGCCGTTTGCACACACCGCTCCGGCGATGAATACGAAAACAGACTTGATTATTCGATTGAGTTTCATAAAACAGTCGGCTGCAAAATTGCCGGACTCGGCGCAATTCCGGGATTTTCCGCCGATGAGGAAAATGTGAAAACCTTCCTTGAAAAATACAATCCCATTTCGGAAAAGCTTTATGAAAACGGGCTTGTTTTCGCGTATCATAATCATCACCTTGAGTTTGAAAAACGCGGCGGTAAATATATTTTCGATATCATTGCCGAAAACACTGACCCCGAAAAATTCAAGTTTATTCTCGATGTTTACTGGCTCAGCTATTCGGGAATCAATCCGGCAAAATTCATCCGCAAATATAAGGACAGGATTGCTTGTGTGCACTTCAAGGATATCGGTATAATCGACAAGAATGTTGAAATGTTTGAGGTTGGCTTCGGCAATATTGATTGGGATGATGTTATCGCTGCCTGTGAGGATGCGAACGTTGAATATGCGCTTGTTGAGCAGGATATCTGCCGCCGTGACCCGTTTGAATCGCTGAAAATGAGCTATGATTATCTTTCGGGAAAGGGATTTTGCTGATGAACGGCGTTATAATCGGCTGCGGTGCAATTGCGCCGATTCATGCTTCCGCTTTAAATGCAATTGACGGCGCAGCACTTTACGGAGTGTGTGACATTGACCGCGCCCGTGCCGATGCCCTTGCGGAAAAGCACGGCTGCCGTGCATTTTATGATATTAATGATGTTCTGCGTGATGAAAACGTTGATGTTGTTCATATCTGCACACCGCATTATCTTCATTATCCGATGGCGGCCGCGGCGCTTAAAAGCGGTAAAAATGTTGTTCTTGAGAAGCCTGCGGCAATGAACCGGGAGGATTTTGACGCACTTTGCGCTCTCGAAAGGGAAAGCGGTGCAAGCGTGTGTGCCATAGTGCAGAACAGGGAAAATCCGTGCGTGAAAAAGCTTGCGGAAATTGTTAAAAGCTCCGGTGAAAAGCCAATCGGTATATTCGCAAACATGCGCTGGAGCAGAAATGCGGAGTATTACAAGTCGGCAGAATGGCGCGGAAAATGGGCAACCGAGGGCGGCGGACTGATGATCAATCAGGCAATTCATCTGCTTGACATGATGTGCCTTGCCGGAGGAGAAGCGGAAGAAGTGAAAGCTTCAATTTCAAACCGCGGAATCCCGGAGATTGAAGTTGAGGACACGGCGGACGCAGTGATTTTCTATAAAAGCGGTGTTCGCGGTGTATTCACGGCAACCAATCTTTACGGCGAAAATACAAGCTTTATGCTTGAGATTAATTACAGGGATTGCACATACCGCTACAGTGACGCGCGGCTTGCAAAAATAACCGAAAGCGGCGAGGAGATCATAGAGCGTGACGATACCGAAACGCCCGAGGGCAAGCCTTACTGGGGGCGCGGACATAAAACTGCGATACGCAGGTTTTACAGCGCACTTCAAAACGGCGGCGATGATTATGTTCATCTTGAGGATGTGCGCCTGACAATGGAAACACTGTTTGAATTTTATAAAGGAGGAATGGCCAAGTGAAAATGACGTTCCGCTGGTACGGAAAGGATGACCCGGTTACGCTTGAAAAAATCAGGCAGATTCCGGGAGTTACCGGAATCGTATCGGCAATTTATGACATACCCGTGGGTGAGGTCTGGCCGCTTGAACGCATAGCTGAGCTTAAGCGCGAGGTTGAGAGTGCGGGACTTGCGCTTTCGGTTATCGAGAGCGTTCCCGTTCATGAGGACATTAAAATGGGGTGCGGTGACCGCGACAGGTATATTAAAAATTACTGCGAAACGCTGCGCAACCTTGCAAAGGCAGGGATAGACTGCGTTTGCTATAACTTTATGCCGGTTTTTGACTGGACGCGTTCGGAGCTTCACCATGAACTTGAGGATGGTTCAAACGCACTTATTTACCGCGAGGAAACGGTGCGCGCAATGAATCCGCTGACGGGGGATTTGTCGCTTCCCGGATGGGATGCAAGCTACACTAAGGAGGATATGCGCGCACTTCTTGAAGCATATAAAAATATAAGTGAGGAGGATTTATGGAATAACCTTGCTTACTTTTTGAAAAGCGTTATAAAAACGGCGGAAGAGGTCCGCATTAAAATGGCAATTCATCCGGATGATCCGCCGTGGAGCATATTCGGACTGCCGAGAATAATAACGAACAGCGAAAATATAAGGCGGTTCTTAAAGCTGTACGACAGTCCGTACAACGGACTTACTCTTTGCAGCGGTTCGCTCGGCTCCGATCCGAACAACGATATTGTTGCAATGGTAAATGAATTTTGTGACAGAATACATTTTGCGCATATCAGAAACGTAAAAATTACGGGAGATCACTGCTTTGAAGAATCCGCGCACAAAACCGAATGCGGCTCGCTTGACATCTGCGGAATCGTCAAGGCTTATCATGATAACGGATTTGACGGCTATATCCGCCCCGACCACGGAAGAATGATATGGGGCGAAACCGGGCGCCCGGGTTACGGACTTTATGACAGAGCGCTCGGCGCAGTGTATATTAACGGTTTATGGGAGGCTATTGACAGATATGAAACTACCGACTGATTTTAATTTGACAGGAAAAACAGTTGTCGTTACGGGCGGCGGCGGAGTGCTGTGCGGAATGTTTGCGCGCGCCCTCGGGGCGCTCGGCGCATCGGTTGCAGTGCTTGACCTGCGTGAGGACGCGGCAAAGCTTGTTGCAGATGACATTGTGAAAAACGGCGGAAAAGCAAAGGGATATTCCGCAAACGTTTTAAAACCCGATGATATGAAACGTGTGCGCGATGAAATTGCAAAAGATTTCGGAACGTGCGATCTTCTTCTGAACGGTGCCGGCGGAAACAATCCGAAAGGCACAACAACAAAGGAATATTTTGACCTCGAGGATTTAAAGGACAGCGACCTTGTAACGTTCTTCGACCTCGACCCCGACGGAATTTCCTTTGTGTTTAACCTTAATTTCCTCGGAACGCTTATCCCGACGCAGGTTTTTGCGCGCGATATGGCGGAGAAAAAGCACGGAAACATCATCAATATTTCATCAATGAATGCATTTCGTCCGCTGACGAAAATTCCGGCATACAGCGGCGCAAAGGCTGCTGTTTCGAACTTCACGCAATGGCTTGCCGTGCATTTTGCAGGATCGGGGATAAGGGTCAATGCAATTGCACCGGGATTTTTTGTGACAAATCAAAACAGAGCGCTTTTGTTTGATAACGACGGAAACCCCACTCCCAGAACAGGAAAAATTCTTGCGGCAACGCCGATGAACCGTTTCGGCGAAGCGGAGGAGCTGAACGGAACGCTTCTCTGGCTTGCAAACGATGAAGCGTCAGGCTTTGTAACCGGAATTGTCGTTCCCGTTGACGGCGGATTTTCGGCATACAGCGGAGTGTAAACAAAAGGGGCTGTAGCAAAATGCGATTCCATTTTGCTACAGCCCCTTTTGGGGCGAAAGAAAAATAGCGCAGAACGGACAAACTGAACCCGAAGGCGTACATAGGTACTCCGAGAGGTGAAGTTTGTTCGTAGCATAAAGCGTTTTTTATAGAAATTCGTTGCACAACGAATTTCCACATTTAATTTTCCAACTGTTTATTCCGATTTTCTCTTTGCTTTATGCGTTCTGCGCATTTTGCTACAGCCCCTTTTTATGCCAGCACCATTCTGCGGAAGAACCCGAACATATAGTCGGCGCAGTCTTTTTTGCCGACGGAGTGTGACGCAATGATGTCAGTTCTTGCAATTGTTTCTCCGTCCAGTGTGATTATAATTTCTCCTAAAGAGTCACCTTTTTTTACGGGCGCTTTAACGCGTTTCGGAAGATTAATATGCATTTTTGCTTTTTTTATCTGAGATTTCGGCAGCAGCGCCGATGAACTTTCTTTTGCAATTGCCATCACGGAATCGCTTTTCCCCGATTCGACCGCAACACTGCGAATTTCGCTGCCTTTTTCTCCGAACTGTGTCACGCCGTAATTTGCAAATCCGTAATTAAGCAGATTGGAGGCGGCTGCGAACCGTTCCTTGCTTGTCGGTGCGCCGAGGACAACAGCTATCAGCTGCATGCCGTCCCGTTTTGCCGCAGCGCTTATGCAGCAGCCGGCAACTGAAGTTGAACCTGTTTTCAATCCGTTTGCTCCGCTGTAAAACCGTATCAGCTTATTGGTGTTTGCAAGATTGAATTTTCCTCCGCGAAGTGTATCCATCCATATTGTCGTGAATTTGAAAATATCCTTATGCCGCATCAGCTCGCGGCTCATAAGAGCAATGTCGTACGCGCTTGTATAATGCCCCGGAGCATCGAGTCCGTTGCAGTTCACAAAATGCGTATCTTTCATGCCGAGCTGCGCCGCCCGTTCATTCATTTTTGCGGCGAATGCTTCCTCGCTTCCGCAAAGATGCTCAGCCATTGCAACGCAGGCATCGTTTCCGCTTGCAACGGCAATACCTTTCAGCAAATCTTCAACACTCATTTTTTCGTTTGTATCAAGAAAAATTGTGCTGCCGCCCATACTTTTTGCGCGTTCGCTTGCCGTCACAACAGTATCGTAGGATATTTCTCCGCGGTCAATTGCTTCCATAATCAGAAGCATTGTCATTATTTTTGTTACGCTTGCCGGCGGAAGCGATTCATGCGAATTGCTTTCGAAAAGCGTTTTTCCCGTTGAAGCCTCCGTGAGAATAACGGATTTTGCGTTAAAGCTGATGTTATCCTCTGCCGCCGCCGAAACGGGGAGGATAAGTACAATCAGCAGACAGGCTATTCGTTTTAACGCCATATGAACACAGCTCCTTTAAATTTCTGTCTGTAAATCATATGCCCGCCGATTCGGAATATTACTGCAGATTAAAAAAATAAGGGAATAGCTCGAAACAGCTATTCCCAAATCAGAAAAATCAGTGTATAATTAATGTGAAGCGGAAGCCTTTTGTCACGCGGCGGTAATGCTGAACTGCCGTGTTTCATCCGACCAGCTGCGCTCATACAGTGCGCCAAGCTCATCGGGCGAGATGCAGCACTGTCCGTTAAGTGAGTAAACCGTATTAAGATATGTGGTTTCGCCGTTTTTAATAACTGCCACGCGCAGACCGCTGTTTTGGTATATCGGGTAAAGCGCTGTGCCGGGCGTTTTAACCTCGGGCAGCGGCACACCTGCCGCCGCACCTCCGCGGTACTCAAGGCGGAGAGTGTTGTCCTCGGCGGTATAGTTTACATCAAAGCCGTAATTCCGGAGATTCTCTGCAATAATTAAAAGCGATTTCTGCCTGCCAAGGTAGTAGCAGCACGGAATCTCCGTTCCGTTTACGAATGCTCTTATGTCTGTCGAAAAAACGTTTGATGTGCGCACTGCCATCTGTTCAAAGCCGTTTTCAAGCATCTTTTTCGTGTCCGTATATCGCGAATCATTGGTTGATGAATGCATTGTCACGGTGATAATCCGTGTGCCGCCGCGCATTGCGGTTGCGGCAATGCATTTGCCGGCAATTGAGGTTGTTCCCGTCTTGAATCCGTCTGCTTCGGGGAAATAATGCTTATCGTCTGTCTTAAGCAGAAGATTGGTTGCCTTATAATATTTTCCGCGGATGTAAACACCGGTTTTTTTCGTGTAATTAAGTATGTCGGGATAATTCAGGATAAAATTGCGCACAAGCACGGCAACCGATTCGGGCGATATGCGGTTATAGTCGGAAAGACCCGATGTGTCGGCAAAATATGCCGTTAGCCCCATTTCGGAAGCCTTTTCATTCATCCGGCGGACGAATTCTTCTTCACTTCCGCAAAGAAATTCAGCCACGGCAACACCTGCCGCGCATGCCGACGGAACGACAAGTGCGTCTATCATTTCTTCAACACTGTAGGAATCACCTCGGCGCAGCGGAATGTTTGAGATTCCGCGCTCTGAGGACTGCGCCGCAGCATTTGCGGATATGTAAACTGCCGAGCTTTTGGAAATATCTCCTGCGGCAAGCCTTTCGAAAAGCAGATAAAGCGTCATTATCTTCGTCATGCTTGCAGGAACGCGCGCTGTCTGCCCATCCTTTGAAAAAAGGATTTCGCCCGATTCGCAGTCCATAACGCACGCTCCGTAGGATGTGACATTAAGCGCTGCCGCAGGAAATGCAGCAAGCAGGATGCTGAGCGCTGCGGCTATGCATAAGAGTTTTTTTAACGGTTTCATATGTGAGATTTCCCCCTTTGGTCAATAATACCAGTATATCACAAAATCAGATAATTGCAAGAAATTTATTTCGGAAAGGAATTAATATGAACGCTTATATATCGCCCAACGCACTTTACTCAGCTGCCGCAAAAATCATCGGCAGCAAAACGCCGCTTTCAATTGACTGCGGCAGGCTCTGCAAAAACGCCTGCTGTGCCGTTGAGGAGGAAATAACGGGAATGTATCTTTTTCCGCGCGAAAGAATGCGCTATTTCCCTGTTCCGGGGTGGGCGCATATTTACGAAACGGATTTTGAATATAAGGCGGACTGCTTTGCGCGGCTTTTCACCTGCGGCGGACAATGCGAACGCAGCCGCCGCCCGCTGGCATGCATGATTTTTCCGCTTGTTCCATATGCTCACCGAGGAGAAAAGCTGCAAATAATTATGGATCCGCGCGGACGAGGTATGTGCCCGCTGGCGCGCGCAATGAAAATCAGCGACCTTGACGGAGAGTTTGTTGCGGCGGTGCGCCGTGCAATGACTCTTTTAATGGCAAACAGCGAGTGCAGAGAGTTTATTTACCGCCTGACGGAAATTCTTGACGAAGAACTGTGATTAATTAAAGGAAATAATTTGACAAATGCACTGTGATTTGTTACAATAATAGTTACATAGTGAAAAAGAATGAGAGGATCCTGAAAATGAGCAAAGATAAAAAGCCGGTTGAAGAAATCACATCAATGGACGAGGATTTTGCCCGTTGGTATACCGATATTGTGAAAAAAGCGGAGCTGATCGAATATACAAGCATAAAAGGCTGCTGCGTTTTCCGCCCGTATTCCTATGCGATATGGGAAAATATTCAGCATGCGCTCGATTCGGAATTTAAACGGCTGGGGCATGAGAATGTGTATCTGCCGATGTTTATTCCCGAAAGCCTGCTTGAAAAGGAAAAGGATCATGTTGAAGGCTTTGCGCCCGAGGTTGCGTGGGTCACATACGGAGGAAACGAAAAGCTTTCCGAGCGGATGTGTGTTCGCCCGACAAGTGAAACCCTTTTCTGTGAGCATTATAAAAACATAATTCACTCGCACCGCGATTTGCCGAAGCTTTACAACCAGTGGTGCAGCGTTGTAAGGTGGGAAAAGACAACGCGTCCGTTTTTGCGCAGCATGGAGTTTTTGTGGCAGGAGGGGCACACGGCTCACGCAACCGAGGAGGAAGCGCAGGCTGAAACAATCCGCATGCTGAACGTTTATGCGGATTTCTGTGAAAAATATCTTGCCATTCCCGTTATAAAAGGAAGAAAGACGGATAAGGAGAAATTTGCCGGAGCTGTTGCGACATATACTGTTGAAAGCCTTATGCATGACGGGAAGGCGCTTCAGTCGGGAACAAGCCATAACTTCGGGGACGGATTTGCAAAAGCCTTCGGGATACAGTATTCCGACAAGGATAATAAGCTTCAGTACGTTCATCAGACCTCGTGGGGTGTTACAACGCGCCTTATCGGGGCAATCATCATGGTTCACGGCGATAACAGCGGACTTGTTCTGCCGCCGAAAATCGCTCCGAAGCAGCTTGTCATTGTGCCGATTGCAATGCATAAGGAGGGCGTTTCCGAAAAAGCGTCCGAGCTTTGCGGACGTTTGAAAAAGCAGTTCCGTGCGGATATTGACCTTTCGGACAAAACGCCCGGATGGAAGTTTGCCGAGTATGAAATGAAGGGTGTGCCGATTCGCCTTGAAATCGGTCCGCGCGATATAGAAAATAACAGCTGCGTGCTTGTGCGCCGTGACAGCGGTGAGAAAATAACGGCGTCGCTTGACAATATCGAAGAAACCGTTTCGGCGCTGCTTGACGATATCCAGACATCACTGTTTAACAAGGCGCTCGCGCACCGTGAGAGTCATACTTATACGGCAGCGGATTATGATGAGTTTAAGACGACGGTTGATACTAAACCCGGTTTTATCAAGGCAATGTGGTGCGGCGATGTTGAGTGCGAAAACAAAATCAAGGAGGATACCGGTGCAACAGCGCGCTGCATGCCCTTTGAGCAGGAAACAATTTCCGAAAAATGCGTTTGCTGCGGAAAGCCTGCCAAGAAACTTGTTTATTGGGGCAGAGCTTATTAAAAAGGATAATATAGTGCTAAAAGTTGCAATTATTGTGATATTTTTCGGTATTATAAGATGATATTATATCAGGGAGGCAAGGATTTTGCTTCCCTGATATTTTAATGTTTGGAGGATAATGCAATGAAAAAAGAAAACCCCGTTTGCAGGGCGGAAAGCATGGTTGTATGCGGAAACTGCCGCATAAGCGTACTTACCGACTGTTTGTTCAGAATTGAATACAGTGAGAACGGAATATTTGAAGACCATGCAACGCAGTCCGTTGTTAACAGAGAATTTCCGAAAGTTGACTACACCGTGAGGGAAGAAAATGGTTTTCTGAAAATTAAAACAAGCCAGGTTGAAATTTCCTATGACAAGGGAAAGTTTACCAAGGGAGGGCTTCAGGCGCGCGTGTGCGGCGGTGCACGGTGCGATGATTGGTACTATGGAAAAGAATGTGAAAATCTCAAGGGTACTGCGCGCACTCTTGACCGCGCAAACGGCGAAATTCCGCTTGAGGACGGAATTCAGTGCCGGCGCAATTTTGCCGTTGTTGATGACAGCGCGTCGCTTATAATCGATGAAACCGGCTGGATTGCTCCGCGCGAAAACAAGGAGGAGGACTTTTATCTTTTCTGCTACCGTGCGGAATATAAGGATGCGCTCAATGCATTTTATATGCTGACAGGAAAAACGCCGCTCATTCCGCGCTACGTGCTCGGTAACTGGTGGAGCAGATATTATGAATATACACAGGAAAGCTATGAGAAGCTGCTGGATTGTTTTGAAAAGGAAAATATTCCGCTGTCCGTCGCAGTTATCGACATGGACTGGCATGTCACAGAAATCGATGAGAAGTACGGTTCCGGGTGGACGGGATACACATGGAATGAAGACCTTTTCCCGGATTACAGAGCGTTTCTTAAAAATCTTCGTGACAGAAAGCTCCGCGTAACGCTGAATCTCCATCCGGCGGAGGGCGTTGCCGCGCACGAGGTTCAGTATGAAGAAATGGCAAAGCGCATGGGAATTGACCCGAAAACGGAGGTAACCGTTCCTTTTGACGCAACCTCCCGCAAGTTTATGAAAAATTATTTTGACGTTCTGATTCACCCCTTTGAGGACGAGGGAGTGGATTTTTGGTGGATGGACTGGCAGCAGGGAACATCCTCGCTTATGGAAGGACTTGATCCGCTGTGGATGCTGAACTATCTGCACTATAAAGACAGCGGCAGGGATAACCGCCGTCCGATGATATTCTCGCGCTATGCCGGAATCGGAAGCCATCGTTACCCGATCGGCTTCTCCGGAGATACACATATAACATGGGCATCGCTTGATTTTCAGCCGTATTTCACAAATAATGCGACAAACGTCGGTTACGGCTGGTGGAGTCATGACATCGGTGGTCATATGTGCGGAGCAAAGGATAACGAGCTTTTTGCGCGCTGGGTGGAATACGGCGTATTTTCTCCGATTATGCGTCTGCACAGCTCAAAGAGCGAATTTCTGAATAAGGAACCTTGGGTGTTCGACGCTGTTATCCGCGGACTGATGGGCAAATTCATGCGCCTGCGCCATGCGATGATTCCGTACCTTTATTCGATGAACCGCCGTGCGTCCGAGCAGAATATTCCGCTTATCACACCTCTGTATTATGAGAATCCGAATGAGGAAGCTGCATATAATTTCAGAAACGAGTATTATTTCGGAACGGAAATGCTTGTTTCGCCCATAACGAAAAAGTCAAAGCGCGGCTGTATGGGCGAGGTTCTTACATATTTCCCGAACGGAACATGGTTCGACTTCTTCACAGGTTATGAATACAGCGGCGGAAAGATGCTCTGCGTTTGCCGCGAAATTGATGAATATCCCGTTTTTGTCAAGGCAGGCGGTATAATTCCGCTCAGCTGCGATGGCGGCAACGGCACGGAAAATCCGCACAAGCTTGCGGTTGAAGTGTTCCCGTCGGATAACGGACGCTTTGAAATGTACGAAGATGACGGCACAACGATGGATTACGAAAACGGCGGCTATGCCATCACAAGCTTTGACTTCAGCTGGGGTGACAAACCCGTGCTGAGAATGTCAGTTTCGGGAAATGCCGATGGAATTATCCCGGGCGACAGAACCTATGAAATTCGTTTCCGTAAGCTTTCCGAGTGCACAAATGTGACGGTAACGGATAAAAACGGAGCTGTTGGCGCAGAGGTTTCGTACGATAATGAGTCGGTAATTGTAAGCTTCGGTGCATTTGAAGGTGAAGCAGTTATCGCATTTAATGAGAACGTGAACGTTGCTCCGAACGATTACAAAAAGCGTTGCTTTGAAATTCTTTGCCGCGCGGAAATAGATAACTATTCTAAGGGGGCGCTGTTTGAACGCATTGAAAACGGCAGTGTAACGGCTGCGCTTGCACAGATAGACTCGGTTGTCGATGATGAATGTGTTTGCAGAGAGCTTTTCGAAGCAATCCTCGCAAAATAATTTTGTCATATTAAAAAGCTGAGAATGCGATTTGCTTAAGTCGCTTTCTCAGCTTTTTTGATTTATATTAATTAATTGTATAAGACCCCTTAATCATAAGTATGCAGTCGGTTGACGTATATACTCCGCGTCCGTCATCGGTGGGAACAAGCAGCAGGTGATTTCCTTGAACCGCTGTGCCGTTGGCAAGGTCAAAACCCATGGTAACATCGCCGAGTCCGCCTTTCGCCGTTCCGATAACGCTGCATGTTCCCATTCGCAGAACAAGCTCTGTGCCGGAGGAGCAGATAACGCTTTTTCCGGCGGGAACATTAACGAGGTTAAATTTCATGTTCGGGTAAACAACACTTTCAATATAGCTTTTCGTAACAAGAGGGTCGCCCTCCGTTCCCGGTTCGGCGGCAAAACAGCCGAGAATGAGAAACGCGGAAAGCGCTCCGAGTATCAATGCAACTCTTTTTTTCATGTGTAAAACATCCTTTCAATTATACATCCGCAAGACCAAAGCTGATTGACAGCGCATTGTTGACCTTAAGCATCTGTATTTCGTCAAGCCTTCCGATTTTTTCGCGCAGCCGCTGCTTATCGATAGTGCGCACCTGTTCAAGCAGGATAACGCTGTCCTTGCTCAAACCGTAATCAAGCGCGTCTATTTCAATGTGCGTCGGAAGTTTAGCCTTATTAATTTTGCTTGTTATGGCAGCGGCTATCACCGTCGGACTGTATTTATTGCCAACATCGTTCTGAACCACCAGAACGGGTCTGATACCTCCCTGCTCCGAGCCGACAACCGGGCTGAGATCGGCATAAAAAATGTCACCGCGTTTTACAATCACTGTCGTCACTCTCCGATAAAAAATCCTCGTAGACCTTATATGCACTTTCATCGGATGCAATTGATTTTTCGGCAATTTCAAGATTGAGCGTTCCCATTTCGAGATAACCTCTCTGCATAGCATTTTTAAGCTCAATGCGCCTTTTTTCGCGAAGATATTGTTTAACTGCCAGCGCAATTATTTCACTTCTGGTGTGCCTGTCTGCACGGGCAACCGCCTCCGCCTCGTCAATCAGCGAGCCGGGCAGCGTGACCGAAATTTTGCGCTGAGCCTGTTCCTTCATCTGACATGCCCCCCTTGATATAAATACTGTAATAATTATACTACAAATAACGGGGCGGGTCAAATGTAACTTATTCCAATGCGCCGTAAAATATATATGTAAGTTACGGCAGTGCTGTCTACAAGTTCATTATGCACAAGAATCAAGAACAGCATACATAAAAAGGAAAAATTACATTGCCCGGCTGAGAATTTTTTTTATTGCATACGGGATATTTGCGATAATATCATCCGCGTCCGCTCCGTACGCACCGATTTTTCGTTCGGCAAGCAGTCCGGCGTTTCCGTGTATACAGCAGCCTGCTGCTGCGCTGTCGGTCAGCGTCAGTCCCTGTGCACACAGCGAAGCGATTATTCCGCTCAGAATATCACCTGAGCCTGCCTTTGCAAGTGCGCTTGTCGCCGTCAGTGAAACATATTTATTGCTGCCGCCGTATGCAATAACCGTTCTTGCGCCCTTGAGCAGCAGCCTTATTCCGTACTCTCTCGCGAAGCTTTCAGCTGCGTCTATGCGGCTTTTCTCAATTTCGTCAACGGATAAACCGCTTATCCTTGAAAACTCAAGGGGATGCGGCGTGAGAAGCACATTTTTGTTTCTGATAATATCAAGTCTGCCGCAGAGTGAATTAATGCCGTCCGCGTCTATGATAACATTCGCGCCGGTTGCGTCAAGGGCATTTTTGATAAGCTCAGCATGACCGCTGCCGCCCAATCCGCAGCCGATAAGCACCGAATCGGCACACCGCAGTGCGGATAATGCACTTTCACTGAGGGAGGGAAGCAGCCGCCCGTCCTTTTCGGGGCAGGGGATTACAACTGCTTCCCCTGCCATTATATTCAGTATCTGGCAAATTGACCGCGGCGCGATAATCTTAACAAGTCCGCAGCCGCTTTTGTATGCGCTGCGCGCTGCCATTGCCGCTGCTCCTGCCATGCCGAAGCTGCCGCATATCATAACGGCTGTGCCGAATGTGCCCTTGTGTCCGCTGCGGCTTCTTTCGGGAAGCATCGCGCGCACGGATTTGCCGCAAATCGGAACACAGGTGTTTTCGGAAAATTCACTGTAATTAACGGGAATTCCAACCTCACAGACGGTTATTTCTCCGCAGAGGTCAACGCTTTCATTTGAAAGCATTCCTGTTTTCGGCGCGGTAAAGGTAAGCGTTTCGTCAGCTCTGACGCAGGCGCCGCACACCTCCCCGGTGTCGGCGTTCATTCCGCTCGGCACATCCGCCGATATTACAGTTCCGTGAAAAGCGTTGATAATTCCGATAAGCCGCTCAATATTCTGCGGTACAGTTCCCGAAATCCCTATTCCGAAGATAGCGTCAAGAATACATTCAAAATCGTCAATATCAATCGGCACTGCGGCGCTGACCGGTATGCCCTCGGCAGCGCATTTCTCTGCAAGACGTATGCAGCAAGGTGCGCCCGGTTCGGCAGCCTGTACAATTTCAACGCGTTTGCCTGCTCTGTGCAGCAGCAGCGCCGCTGCATAACCGTCGCTTCCGTTGTTGCCTTTTCCGCAGAATATGCAGACAGAGGAAAAATGCTGCAGCCGCTTAAAGCAAGCAGCGGCAGCATTTTCAATAAGGCAAAGCTCCGGCACATTTTTCATCGTCTGCTCCTCGGCAGACCTTATCATCTGAGTGGATAAAAACAGCATATAAAAAACCCCGTTCCGATTTTATTCGTAAATATGCACTTTGCTGCGGGCATACTGCTGCAGTAACGTAAGCATGTTATAGGTCGGCTCGAATTTTACGAGTATGCGCCCGTTTTTATCAACAACGGCAAAGTACACCTGCGCGTCGCGTCTGCCGCTTGTCGCATCAATCGTTTTGTCAAACTGCGATGCAAGAATATTGTTGTAGTCGGGGTCGCTGACAGAAGCAAGAAGCTCGGTGTTTTTCATATCAAACGAGATCAGCCTTTTTCTGCGGCTTTTATTCATTATCATATCTATATCTATGCAATCGTCAGTGCAGATATACTCGTATTCGCGCTTGAGTCTCGCCGAAAGATAATGTGCCAGCCAGAAAAGCCCGAACACTGCCAAAAGCGCAATTGAAGCAAACGGAGTGGGCATAAATAAGACTATTACAACCAGGCTGACAGCCGCTGCCGCTGCATAAAGCAAAACAGTTGCAATTCTGTCAAGCGGCGAAAGCTCTCTTTTAATCATATATTCCTTAAAAGCCATAATATTTTTTCCATCCTTTCTTTTCAGTTGAGCACCGTTCCGGCGCTGCCCTGTGATTCAGCCGGATTGTGCTGTTCGTGTGATGGTGATGATGCGTTCCCCGATGAACCGTTTCCGGAAGAACCGCCGGTATTCGCTGAAGAAGAACCGCCGTTTTGTGTTCCGTGGTTTGATTCGCTGTTTTCTTCATCCTGAACATTCCCGGCAACATCTTCGTTCTTTTTAATTACGCCGGATTTGGAGGGAGCGGCTCCGTGCGAAAGCTTGTTCTGATTGAACTTATAAGGATGCTCGTCACATGTCTTTTTCGGAACGTCGCCCTTTTCAAATACCTTCGCTTTAACTTTCGGACAAAGCGGTGTTGACGGAAGTCCGCTGTCCGCGCAAACCATAACGGTAAGCTCTTTGGAATCATCATCTGCAAAAAATTCCTTATTTTTAAGACCCTTATGGACCTCTGTCATGACCTTGCGCCATGCAACGGCGGCAGGATTCGGGGAGAAGCCTTTAAGCGATGCCTGCTGGTCATATCCGAACCACACTGCACCGACATAGTACGGTGTGTATCCGACAAACCATCTGTCCATATTGCTGGAGGTGGTGCCGGTTTTGCCGGCAGCGCGCATACCGGGAATTGCCGCCGCGCGCCCTGTGCCGCCCGTTACAACATCCGTCATCATGCTTACCATATCGCGTGCTGTTGATTCACTTATTGCAATTTTCCCTTTTTTATTGTGCTCAAGCAAAACTTTTCCGTTAGAATCAAGAACTTTTGTATACGTTGACGGAGTGATATAAGTTCCGCCGTTCGGAAAAACGCAGTATGCCGCACACATATCAAGCACAGTCACACCGTCCGTAAATCCTCCGAGCGCAATCTGCGAAAGACCTATATCCGTAAAAGTTTTTCCGTTCCTCTTTTCGGATTCGACAAGCGAGGAAATATGATACCTGTCACGCAGAAAGTCAAACGATGCCTCCGGCGTGAGATAATCGCAAATCTTAACCGCCGGAATATTTCTTGAACCTCTGAGCGCCGCGCGCACAGTGATTTTGCCAAGGAAACGTCTGTCGTCATTGCGCGGCGTCCAGTCTCCGAAGCTGATTTTGGAATCGTTTACAATCGTGGAGGGTGTTATAAGCCCGTATTCGATCGCCGGAGAGTAAACCGACAGCGGCTTGATTGAAGAACCCGGCTGTCGCAGAGTCTGCGTTGCACGGTTAAGCGTACGCTTGCCTTCCTTTTCTCCGCGTCCGCCCACAAGCGCCTTGACAAGTCCCGTGTACGGATCCATTATAACCATTGAAGATTGCGGCTGAACCGTTCCGCGCCCTTTCTGAAATGCCGAATCATCCCGGTAAACTGCGTCCAGCTTTGCCTGAATATCGGAATCAATGGAAAGATATATCCTGAGTCCGCCGTTATAAAGTACCTTGCTGGCAAACTCACGGGTATAATTATATTTATCCATCAGGTCTTTTATAATCTGGTCAATTGCTGCGTCAACAAAGTAGCTCTGATTATTTTTGCTTTCATCGGTGTTTGATTCGGCAAAGACAAGCTTCTCGTCCTTTGCCTCTGTATATTCATCCTCAGTGATAAGTCCCAGTTCAAGCATCTTCTTAAGGATAACAAGCTGACGTTCCTTATTATTTTCGGGATTTACAAGCGGGTCATACTTTGTCGGGAATTTTGTGATACCGGCAATTGAAGCACATTCCGCAAGTGAAAGCTCCGAAACCTCTTTGTTGAAATACACATGCGCGGCGCTCGCAACGCCGTTGCATTTCTGGCTGAGATAAATCGTGTTTAAGTAATATTCCAGGATTTCATCCTTTGACAGCTGTTTTTCAAGATTATATGCACGGTATATTTCCTGGATTTTTCTCTTAACGGAATAGTCGTCATCCTGCGTGAGATTCTTTATCAGCTGCTGCGTAATCGTACTTCCGCCGTAGCTTGAGTGACCCTTGTGTGCAACATACTGAATCGTTGCACCGGCAAGCCTTTTTATGTCGAAACCGCAGTGACTGTAAAAACGCTCATCCTCAATAGCGATAAAAGCGTTTTTGAGATATTCGGGAATCTCGCTGCTGCTGACCCAGATTCTGTTTTCCGTGTCATACAGCCTTTCAAGCTCTTCCGTTTCTCCGGTTTCCGGATTCGTTGCATAAATAAACGATGTCAGGTTAAGTCTGAGATTATCAACGTCAACCAAATCCGTTTTTTCAACGTATCCGAACAGCGAGCCTGCAACAAGTCCCACAACCGCAATTCCGCATATAAAAAAGGTAAGAAAAATTACCAGCAGCGATTTGAGGAATATGTTCATCGGTTTTTTTGCCCGTTTTCGTTTTTTGCTCATATGTATCCACTCCTTGTCTGTACATGGCAGAACAATAAATTCAACCACATTAAACTATAACATAAAGACATTAAAAAAGTGTTACAAAGCCATAAATAATTGAATAAATATGCGTATATCGTCAAAGAATAGCATTAAAGGGAGGGGTTTTTTGAAAAAAATATTAATATTGGCATCAGGCGCCGCCCTTTGCGCCGTAACTTTCTGCGGAACTTTTTCGGGATATGTGTCCGGAGCAAGAATAAGGCAGGGAACAAAAATTCCGATTGAAGCCAAGGCAAACGCAGAAAAATCTGCTGCTCCGCTTTCCCCGAAAATGAGCAATGAATATATTGTCGGAGAAAAAAACGGTAAAATTATTCTCTTCCGCAAAACAGAGGAAGGAACACCGCTTGTGTGGGAGGAATATGACAGCGATGTTTCCGCGCTTCCAAGGGCGGACAAGGAGGAACTGGCGGATGGAATTGCGGCGGAATCTCTTGAGGAAGCGCTGCAAATAATTGAGGACTTCACAAGCTGAAAGGGCATTTTCTAAGAAAAAGAAAACCGCTGTAAAGCATTTTGATTTACAGCGGTTTTCGAACGTGATTATTCTGTTTTTTCGCAGATGAATTTGCTGAGAGCAAAGACCACAACAGTGGAAATTATGATTTCGGGAATCATATACGAGCCATTATATGTAAGCGAATATGCAAATACAGACTGCCCTTTCTCTGCGTATACTCCCCAAATGAGAATTCCGGACAGAATATGGCACACATAGCGCAGCGCCGTAACAATAAATGCTGAAGCGGCAGCGGCAAAACGCGTTTTGCCGAAAAGTCCGTAAAACAGGCCGGCAAGTCCAAGCACTCCGAATGCAATTATGTAATCGAGTGCGATTACAAGCAGATAGCTTATAAAATCGCGCGTCGGCGGCGGATAAAATCCCTGAACCATCTGAATCAGCGCGTATACAAGCGATGACGCCAAACCCCATTTTGTTCCGAGCATGATTGAAACGGCGATAATAGGCACCATACTTGCAATTGTGATTGAACCGCCCTGCATCCACGGTGCGGGTATGATTTTGGATACCCATGCAAGCACCGCTGCCAGCGCAATCATAAGTGCGCTTGTCGTTATTTTCTTTGTTGAAGACATAAAATAACCTCCTTTCTTTATAAAATGCCTGATCTGACATGACAGCAAAAAAACGGGTCATGCCTGCGTGACATAACCCGAATAAACTTACATTGCTTTCCCTACGTTGGCATTATCCAAATCAGGTTACGGGCGCAAGGCCCAAGGGTCAAAGCGGAAACACGCTTAATCTCAGCCTGCTTAAAGCAAGCACCCCTTTTATTTTTTTCGTGCAGATTCTGCACACTTTCATTATATATCTGACATATGTTTGTGTCAATGATTTTTATGCAAATATCAAAAAATAAAAAAAATATCGAAAAAGTGAAAGAAAGTAGTTGACAAGAGGAGGAAAAGGTGGTAATATAGCATACGTTGCACGGCGGGAATCGGACGAGCGGAAGCAGAGCAAAGAGAGCGGCACGAAAAAAACTGAAAAAAGTTGAAAAAAAGTGTTGACAAACGGTTTGCGGCGATGTATAATAAA
>CAKSFM010000020.1 GCA_934454525.1 uncultured Clostridia bacterium | reverse complement strand
GCGAGGGCGCCCTTGACATGCCGGCAATTTCATGCTAAATTACAGTTAAGGGCTGAAAGCCAAAATCCGGCTCTCAGCCCACAAAAAACACTTAGATTATATTATCATTTTGGAGTCTAATTTGAGGTTTACACAAAATGAGGGATTGCCCTGCTTCTTGCCATATATTCTTTTTCAAAGGTTACTGTCAGCTTTTTATTTTCATATGTAAAAATTGTTTTATTATTGACAGGATAAATAAGTTCTGCTGCAGAGTACTCTCCCGCCCGTTTAGACAGGTCAAAATATTCTGTGCAGCGTTCTGCGCCTATTCTCCAGACGCATAAAAGAATTGCATCATCTGTTTTTAATCCGAATGCCGCAAACCTTGCAGGCACGGTGGTGCGTCAGTATGTCGCTGTTGGGAGTATACGCGAAATCATGAGCTTCCCTGCTATCGGATTTCACACTGCATACACATTTAAGGCAGTGCGTGGTTTCGTCACTATCACCATCGTAAATATATTATAGCATTTATTTTTGGTTTTGTCATCATCCCAAAGTATGATTCCGCAAACTTTCTAAGCGCACAGAAAATCAGCATATAAAAAAGAAGCCGCAGCTTCTTTTTTATATGCTGATTCTTTTTATCAGGCTGTCGCCGCACGTCAGCCTGAGGATATGTTCAAAATCCACACTCTGCGGCATTAAGACATCGAGCGTCAGCTCAGCGTCTCCGTTTGACAGAACTCTGTATTCCATGCCGTCGATATGGATTCCAAGCTCGCTGATTCTATTTATCACATTCTGCTTTGCACCGTCGCTGTTTTCAATTACAATCACAAGCTGTTCCTCGTTTTCAAGATGCAGCCATCTGATATTCCTGTGAAATATTATCTGCGCGATTACAATTGCTGCCGATGCACTTATTCCGATAAAGTACATTCCTGCTCCGAGCGCCATTCCGCACCCTGCCGTTGCCCATATCCCGGCTGCCGTTGTCAGTCCGCGGACACTGTTTTTGTTAAAATATATCATTCCGGCGCCGAGGAAACCGACTCCGCTTACAATCTGAGCGGCAATTCTCGCTCCGTCAGCTCCGCGGACGCCGTTTTCCCCTATTGTCATATCGGCAAATCCGTATTTTGATATAATCATCATCAGCGATGAGGCAAGCGCCACAACAAGGTGAGTTCTTATTCCAGCGCCTTTACCGCGCTTTTTCCTTTCGTAGCCTATAAATATTCCGCAAACAGCCGCAAGCAGTATGCGGAACAGGTACTCCAGCTGAACGGCAATATTCATTTTCCCAACCCCTTTTTTTACTGTACTCTTTTTTATATAGAAGTTATTATACGCTTTGCATTTTCACTTGTCAAGCTTTAAAAGCGACTTTTTACAGCTTTACTGAAGCATCACATGCTGCTTTTCTATCACAAGGCGCACATAAAGCGCCGCGCAAAGCATCAGAATAAAGGAAATTGCCGATAACAGCTGCTGTCCGTATATGTGTAATCCGAAAAACGTGTTTCCGGCTGCCTGCACATAATGAAGAATTCTCCCTGCGATTATTGAGATCAGAAATCCGCACAGACCGCCGATGCTGTTTTTGATTGCCATTGCTTCAACCACATACCGCCTGTCAACATAACTGTAAACAATATTAAATGAATTCATGCTCAATCCTGCCATGCTCATATTGTAAAGCAAAGTATATGCAATGATAAGCCAGCGTGTTTTCGGAGCTGTGACCGCGCTGCTCAGATATGCCGCAGCCAGAATGAAAAATGCAAGCTTCATTCCGACAGCATAGGATTTTCTGTCCGAAAATTTTCCGAACGGCAGAGAAACGGCAATTCTTCCGGCATTTCCAATTATGTTAATCAGCTGGACTGCTCCGACGCTGATTGCAAGCTCTTTTATTTTATAAGTGCCGAGAAAACCTTCCGTCATGTAGCGCGCAGCATACCATATAACGGTCATCACAACCACGCTGCGGAAGCTTTTGTTTCCGAACGTATTTTTTACGATTTCCGCCACGGAAGCTCCGCTGCTTTCATTGCATTCGGTGCCGCTTTTTCTTTCTATGAGAGAAAGACAGATAAAATTGCAGACATTAATAATAAACACCGTGCACGCACTGAACAGAAACCCGCCCTCCATATTTCCGATATCCTGAAAGCGATCTATTATATATCCGACGGCAATTGTGAAAATAATTCCGCTCACAAGCGAAATTATTTCCTTGACCGAAGAATATTCGGCGCGCTCCGCAGGGCGCACAAAGGAGTTTGCCCAGTTAAACAGTACGCCGCTGACCATATAGTTCGAAATGTAGGCAAGCATGATAAAAATAATTGCCATAGCCGTTTTGGCGCCTTTCGAAACCGGTGCGAACGGAATAAGATATATAAGCATAAACAAAAGCTGTGACAGGCAGTTGTATATGATAACCGTCCGCTTTGTGTTTTTTATCCTGCGGACAAGAAAAATCGACAGAAGCTGGAACAAAAATGCAAATGAAATAAATGATGAGATAACTCCCGTAACAGCGTCGCTTATGCCTATATATGAAAGCAGATTTGCCAGAAATGCGTCCATAACAAGCAGCGTTATCAAATATTCAAATGCGCACTGTGCAGTATATGCCGCTCTTGAACGTTTAAATTTATATTCCGAATATATGTCGCTCATATTATCACCTTATGCAGACTTTTAAATTGACTGCGTTTCAAACGGCTCTTCAGCATCGGCCACTCCGGATGCGGCCGAATCGCACCTCACGCCGCACATATCAATATCTGCCCCGCTGCTCCATCTTTTTACTATGGTTTTTCCTTTGAAATTGTTAATTTTTACGTTATTAAGCACAAGCCTTTTGTAATTGCACAGGCTAATGACATTGTCTTTTTGAAACGAATCATTAAGCGTTATATCAACGTTTTCAAAAAATGCCGACACAGGTTCACTTTTTTCGCCGTAGAGATTAATCGGAATCGTTATTCCTGCTGCCGAAACATTTCTGAGCGTGATGTCATGCATGGGTTTATTTCGCTGCCAGAACTCATTGCCCGAAAAATTAAGATGAACAAGTCTGTCTGCATTTTCTATTTTACAGTTTTCAAGCACAATATTTCCCTGAGTGCGGGTGTATATCCGCGAAAAATCCGCATAGTATGTGAATGCGCTCAGCATGTTAAAGCGATGCTCTCTTTCGGAATCGATTGTGCCTGTTTTCTTTTCCTCATCCGTAAGGCTGAGCCTAAACGGATATTTTGCCGGTCCGTAAATCCGGCAGTCCGAAACAAGCACGTTTGAACCGCCGAACCGCAGTGCGCTGCACGCCGTGTTTAATATGCAGCCGTTTACAAAAGTGTTCACATTGTCCACTCCTGCAACACAGTCGTCACCCGTATAAAATTCGCATTTTACAATGTTTGTATTAAAGCAGCCGGTTATATGAACACCGTCATGACCTCCGCAGACAGATATATTCTCAATATCGGTATTTACACAGTTAAACAGCGCAAACGCCCAGTCAGCACTCCTTTTAACGGTAAATCCCTTAAAGGTAATATTTCTGCATCCGTGCATATTAACTGCATGAGGTCCGCGGTAATGTTCTTCACCGAGCGGATCATAGCAATCCGCTCCGTCAATAAACGAGTCCTTTTCTCCGACAATACCGATATTTTCGCAGTTTATCGCCTTAATCAGTCCGTTCTGAAATCTTGCTCCCGGCATTCTGAGTATTTCAAGATTGTTAATGCCTTCGCTCTGCACCCACGGAACATGCTGCTCCTCTTCGGTTATATCCGGGCAGCCTTTTTTCCAGCAGTTGTAATCCTCGGGATTTCTGCTGCCAATCAGCACCGCTCCGCTCAGAAGACGCAGCGTCACATTTGAACGCATATATATGCCTGCAACCGTATAGCTTCCGCCCGGAATTTCAACAAATCCTCCTCCGTCTGCCGCGCATTTGTCAACGGCAGCCTGGAAGAAGCTCGTCTGAAGCTCTGCCGCGTTCGGTCTTGCTCCGAAATCAATAATGTTATATGTATTCATTTTTTATTCCTTTCCATACAGTGATATTATCGGAGATGTGAGTATACCCGTCTGTTTGAAATTATACTCATATCCCCACTCGGCGCCCTCGCTCCTCCAATATGTCGGGCCGATCCAGCGCGGCATACGGATATTATGCAGACCGCCGAAAGTATTTGCGCGGTTTCCGAACAGCTCAAGCACGATTTTATGGCGTCCTTCACTGAGATGTCCAAGCTCAAGCCTGTAGGGCGCAAATGCAATTATGCCCTTTTCCTCTCCGTCAACATAAACCTTTACCATTGCTCCCCGATAGTAGCTTAACTGCATCACGGCGGCACATTCCGAAACATTTATTTCATAGCTGTATCTCAGATTTCCTCCGTAAAAAGGCAACCCCTGCGCCGTTATATCCGAAAATCCGATTTTATCCGTTTTTTCGGTTATCACAGCTTCCGAGCCGCGGACGGACACGCCGAATTCTCCGAGAATGTAGCACCATTCCGTATTTGTGTCGAGACCGAACGGCATGGATACGGTGAGTATGTTCTTCCCGCGCAATATTTTCGGAAGCCGCACTGTTTTGATTGCTTCGTCAACGTAATATCCGCTGATCTCATTTTTTACAGGTTCTCCGTTTAAAGCTATTTCAAGCTTTTCGGCATCCTCAATGGCAAGCATAGCGCCTGTCAGTTCAGTCTTGCTCTCAAAAGAAAATCTAAGCGCCAGGCTGTGCCCGGGTTTTCTTTCACCGATAATCCACGGCTGCGGAAAAGCGTCTGTGCGGAGCGGCCAGCCGAGTTTTTTTCTGCAATTATTGTCAAGAATCAGGATTTCCTCTTCTTCATGAAAATTTTCGCCGTCAAGCGAATATTCGGCACGGTCTAACAGCAGCACGTTCGGCTCTGTTCTTTCATAGTTAACCGCGCCGAGCCTGCGGAGAGTTTTAATTAATTTTCCGCAATTCGGTTTCACCTCAGCGCGCCGCTGCTCTGTTTCCGTAAGCTTTATCAGCAGGCTGTCGTTTTGGTAAATATCAAAGTGCATCTCCGTTTTATCTCCGCTGTGAACTGTATCTGCCGGATATATTTTTCCTGTCAGTGAATCGTACAGCTGTGCAAAGTATTTCCCCTTTACAGTTATCGTTATCTTCTGCGGCAAAACATTTTCACTTGTTTCGGGCTTTTTCGCATGTGCCGCAAAAAGCCACATGCAGTCGTTATCCTTTCTCAGACTGTATATAAGATTATCGGTCAATGCTCCGGTTTCATCGCATATTTTTACGGTTCTGAACGGATTAAGTTTATTCAGAATACTTATTTGCGACAACTGACAATGCTGTGCGCTTTCATAAAGACCGTTGCAGCCATCCGACAGTTCTCCGTCAATATATTTCGGGCGCGCTCCGGCAAAAATGACCTTGCCGCCGAGCTTTCGGAAATTTTCAAGAAAAGTAACCGTTGTTTTTCTGAGAGTAAGGCACCCCGGCACAAGAACCGCATTATATTGCATTGCTCCCACTTTTCCGCTTTCCGCAAGTGATTCAAGCGTTGATTCGCAGATATAATCAAAATCAATGCTTCCGAGCAGCAGCCATCCGGTAATGTTTTGGAACGATTCATCAAGCTCGCGGCGTGTATCAGCCGTGTTCTTATTAATACCGTAGTTCAGCCACATGCTTTCAATCGGGTGTATCACTGCCACGGTAACTGCGGGTTTTCCGCGTGTCAGCGCCGTGTTCACCCTTGCAAAATGATTTTCTATGTATCTGTATTCCTTATACCATGGCGACTGATAATTGATTGACGCCGGATAATCGCGCTTTGCCTCGCCTGCCATTGAAACCCACGAAAGATGCGGAACACGGATTGTAACTCCGAGCGCAGCCTGCCAGTCACCCTGAAATTTATGTCCGCGGAAATCAAAATCCCAGCCTGTAACGCCGTAAAGTTCGGAAACCATCGCGTCCTTTCCGAACTGATGCACCGCCGACTGGCATTGCTTTGCGGTTGTCAGCTCTATATCATTGCAAAGCATATCTATTCCCGGGATGCCGAATCCCCTGTAAAGGCGCATCGCTTCACCGATGCTTTTTGTTTGCGTGAAAAGCATCGGTTCTTCAACCAGATGCCCCGTCAGCGCAATTCCGTTTTTTTCGCACCATCTGCCGCAATTGTCGGCAAATGCAGACGCAAATTTTTCCGCAACCATATCATGATAGCGATAACGCGTTGTTTGCGGCATGCCATCGGAATTTTCCCAGTAAAGCTCAGGCAGCCTGTCGCAAATATCATAGCCGTATTTTTTATAAAAGTCATCGGGAATCGAATGTGTCCATGCGAAAACGGCAGGCTCGTCACTGTCAACAAACCCTTGTGAAAACGCCGGTTCATCGGTAAATATCGATTTGATATTTTTTCCGAATTCATCCCCCAAAGCCTTTTTGTATGCTTCATATGTTATTTCTATAAATTTATCGACAGCTTCGCGATCAAGCGTGTCAATATATGTCTGATTGTTAAACCACGGATTATTTAACGGTGTTTTCACATAAACATACCATTTTTCATTCTCTGCGGCAGCTTTTTCCGAAATGCGTTTATAACCGAGCATTTTTCCGTCCGCATCAAATTCTATGTCAAACACGCCGAGAAGATACGGTTTTCCCTCGCTGACAGCCTCATCAAACGAATAATGCTCCTGCGGTTTATCCGTAAATACAATGCGTTTTGCCCGATAACGCGGATTCTTCGTCACAAGACCGCCCGCCGCTCCGCTCGGCCATCTGTCCTCATCATATAAATACGGCAGCATATCGTTTTTCTTCCCTTCATCAACGCAAAAGCGGACAAGGCTCATAAAATCGTCCGACAGATACGGCGTTGCCATGCCGGTTCTTGAATGCATATGAAATCCGCCGAAACCCATATCATGCAGATATTTAATCTGACGGCGTAAAACCTCCCTGTCAAGTTTGCAGTTCCACGCCCAAAACGGCGCTCCGCGGTATTCCTTTGTCGGATTTGTGAAAAGCTCATCGCTCAGCTCCGGCAGCTTGTTTTTCTCATAAAACACCTGTTTACAACTCCTTACCACGATATTTTTGTTTCCGATGCAGGGGCAAGACTCTCCCCGTTCCACAAATAAAATCTTATATATTCCGTTTCAGGCGGAATTTCGCAGTCAAAAACAGCGTCTGCAAAATCGGCCCGGACCGATTTGATTTGTTTAATTTCTCCGTTTCCGCAGAAAACAGCATACAATTTGCTTCCATCCGGCGGCTGCCGGCTGAATGTAACTTTCTTTACAATTCCTCCCTGCGGCAAAAGCCGAACGGGATTTGAATTGCTTTCATTATATAAAACTTTGTCAATTTCACACGGAAATTCTTCGCTGAGCTTGTTTTTCAGGCTGTCAAGCTCACTGCAGACGCTTTCGCTCTCTCCCTGCCGCGCAAAACCTCTGCCCTGCATTAATGCACACTCCGCCGCTTCCGCATACTTTCCCCAATGCAGCTTAAACGCCGTTTCTGCCGCAGCATATGACGGAAAGCTCTCGCAGTATATATTGTCAGTATACATTTCTCCGCCCGGCGGCGGCGCTTCATTATAGGTGGTTTTTACAAATGCCGCGGAATCCGCATCTCTGAAAAACGGGAATTCCCCTATATGCGTTCCGTTTATATAAACGCTGTATTTTCCCGTATCAATGTTTGCAATCGCCGTAACATTGTACCATTTGCCGCAGCTGTATTTAAAGTCGTTTCTTATACTTTCATTAACTGTAAATCTTCCTCCCGCGTCAGCGCCGATATAAACGCTCCTCGTTTCACCGTTCTTTATTTCGGAATAAACCTCAATCAGTCTTGCGCTGACCGGAGATTTGAAAAAGAAATCCTGCGATATTATAACGCTGCCGTCCGAAACTTTGTCCGAAAGGGCGTTCCAAAGCCAGCTGACGCCTCCGCCGCCGGCAAATTTCAGCGATTTGTTATCATCGGACGGAAAATCGGCAATAACAATATTTGACGGCGTTCCCGTAATTGACATTCCCTTTATAATCCGTGCGTCATCTCCTGCTTTATATCTGTCAGCCGTTACACGATGATACGCATTTTCAAATAAACCGTTCATCTCTGCCTTTGCTTCCTCAAGTGAAGAATATCCCGAAAGCACACAAGCGTTATCCACCAAGGCTCCTCCGCTGCACACGGTTTCGATAACAGCCGCTTCATCAGCGTTTGCTCCGCTGTAGAACGGCACATTTTCCGCACATAAACGGCGGTCAACATATATGTCCATCTCCTTATTATCCATATCTGCGGCAACCGTTAGATTAAACCACTCATTTTTCGGATAATACGTTATGAAATTACCTCCGTTTGCATTTAATGTGCCGTCAGCTTTTGCAAAAATCACAGCAGTTCTTTTCGCTGCGGTTTTCGCACTGTCATAAATCTGCATCAGTCTGCGTTCGCGGCTTCTGTCAGATATATAATAATCATATGAAAAGAGCGCCGTCTTTGAATTAACCGGGGAAAAACGGTTGAAAATGCTGCCTGTTGCATACAGTGATTTGTTTTCCGCCGACGGAAACGCCTTAACGGTTCCTCCCCATTCATTTAAAATTGAGTTGTCTTCATATTCGTCAAACCTGTTTTCGGAAACGACTTTTGCATAGCAATCCTCCGTTTCCGAAATGTTTAACCGAATGTTAATTTCATCACCGGTAGCAAGCAAAGCTCCGCTTTTTGACGGACGGATAGCAACGCTGATTCCGTTTTCTGTCACGGTTTTGGCGTATGAATACCTTTTTCCGCTTTCTGCCGGGAAAATGCCGCTGCATATTTTCAGATCAGCCGTGCCGCTTCCCGATATATTCAAAGCAACCGCGCTCCCGGAATATTCCTCAACATTGCACACCAGCTTTGATGTGTTCCCGCTGATATAAACCGGAAGCTTAACCGCAAAGCACCCCTCATAAATGCCGAGTGTTTTTGACAGTCTTATTTTACCGCCTGCGGAAACAGTGTTTGTCATGCCGCTCCATAGTGCCGATGTTTCAACATCCTTAACATAATTTTTTGTATAATAGTTACTTTGCGCACCATTGACGTTCATTGCATAAAGCACTGAGCTTCCGCCGCCGTCATAAACCGTTTGCGTAACTTCGGGATATGAATAATATAAAATATCCTTATCATCGTACGCTGCCGAGCCTTCGGAAAATGCCGCTGCAATTCCGCAGAACCGGTTGTTTTCCTTGTTGAACGTGCCGTTTTTAATCAATGACATGATTGCCGGACTCAGAGTACACACCGTCAGATTCTGCTGTGCTTCTGCCGATGAAACCGCTCCGTTGCCATAACCTTTTGCAAGGCTCAGCGTTGTCGGCAAACCGCCCGAACCAAGCGCACAAAGCCAGATATTAAGTTCATCCGCCGCGGCATTTAAAAATTTTTCATTGCCGCTGTGCAGATATGCATGCAAAAGAATATCCGCCGCCATAATGTCGGACTTCGGCGCTTTTCCGCGGCTTCCGTCCTCATTTGTTTCATAAAGAGACGAATCACCCGTGGGATTCCAAAGACCTGCGCCGAAGCGGCTGATTTCCGAACAGAGAAACTCCGCTTCTTTATTTAAAACCGAATCAATTACTGCATTGTCAAGCTTATCGGCAAGGCCGGAAAGCGCACGTGTGCCATATAAAAAAATATAATTTTTCACAGCCGGACAGCTCTGCCCGGCATGAGTATACGGCGTTCCGTCAGCATAATATGCCTGATACCAATAACCCTCATCCGTCTGTGCTGCCTGCGACCAGCCAATAATACTGTTCATTGCATTTTTGTATTTTTCTTCTCCGAAAAGCTCATAGGCTGAATACATCGGACGCGCCTGAATAATATAGCGGCTTTCCGCAAATTTTGTATATACAGGTTTTCCGCTGCCCCAATCAACCATATGCGGAAAATTGAACCCGAGATTTTTCGGCGAATTTTCCATATTTACGCATATATTATCCGCAGCTGCCCTGAAACATTCTCTGAAATACTCGTTGCCGCTCAGAAGATATGCTGCATAAAGTCCGTCCGAATCTCCGTAATACGGATGCGAAAGGGTGGATTGATATGCATTGCCGGCGCCCCTGTAGTAGCGGTTTGCGCCGTAGACCTCTGCTATTGCGCCTTTATACTGCGCCGTGTCGGCCCAGCTCTCGGCGCTCTGCATTATCGCATTGTACAAAATACCGCTGCCTGTTGCCATCTGCGCCGCCGCAATGTTATATTCATTCTCTCCGGGTCTTATATCCGCGCCGGAAATTTTTTTGCGTTCTTCATCGATTACAGACGGAAGATAGCCTGCCTCCAGACAGCCGCCGTTCCTTTCCATTGCATATTCCACTGATTTTTCAATCCTGCCTGTAACCGCATTTCTTCCGCATGCTGCAATTATGCCCGCAGCAGCAAAGCTTTCCGGAGCAACGGAGACAAACGGATTATATTTTTCACGGCGATAACTTTCCTCACCGTTTCCGAACGAAAGTGTCAGATGAAAAGTTCTGCTCATGCCGTCCGGCCACAGAAATTCGCCGTTATTCAAAAGCGGTACGCTGATTATTTCATTTCCCGAAATAATAAAGCCTGTTTCATCCGCACTGCACAGTGCGCCGCTGAACCGTTCATTGTCAAAGGATGAAAGCGATACCTTTCCGCCGTTTGAAAGTCCGGCGTCAATATACGGCTTGTTAAGCACACTGCCGCTTCCGCCGGATGTAATATCATCGCTGCATACAGCGCGGACGCCGAGCCTGCCAACGGTTGTATCACTGACCGCCGTGAACCGATATTCAATATCGGCGCATTTTGCTCCCGACCACAGAGCTGCGATTATTTCGGCACGAAAGGATTCGCCGACAGTTCCGCTTATTTTTATTCTCTTATAAAGATTTCCATTGGATAAAATTTCCGCGGATGTAGCTTTAAAGGAAGAGTCATCGGCAAACAGTGTTAATTCCGATACCCCTGTGTTACCTCCGAACACCACATCCGCTATACCGCTTTCAGCGCATTTCATAGCAACATTTTCATTTGAAAACACTCCGTTTTCCGAATAAAAAACAGCTGTTGCAGAGGCTGCGGAGTTTCCGCCTGTTATGGTATAATTCTTTTTTTCATTTGCCGCAAGCGAGCACACAAATGCCGCAAGACCCCATTTTATGCTTCCGTCCGGATAACGCTGCGTCACGGAAAAATCACAGGCGGTGATTTCCCCGTTTCCCGAAACCAGTGCAAGCTCTGCCGCATCTCTGCACATTCCTTCCGGAAGTGCAAAGCCGCGCCGGATAAATACGCTTTCAAGCTTTTTTCCGCTGCGTTCTTCCACCGTTATCGGAACGGAAACTTCGCTGCCGGCTTTAGCCGGAAGTATTACAAGTCCCAAAATCATCACCTGTGCAACTATTGCCGAAATAATTCTCTTAACCATGCTTAAAAATCCTCCTGCACCGGGTGACAGGCGAACAGTCCGCCCATCACCCGGCAGACGCATAATTATCTGTTATTCTGCCGGAATTTCGGCAATAACACCGTTTCCGAGAGGAATTGCGCCGTTCCAGATGAAAAAGCCTATTTTTTCTGCATTGGCGGCAATATCCTCCATAATATCAATCGTTGTTTTTCCTGCCGTGTCATAAGATTTCAGTGAAATAACATTTCCGTTCTCTCCGTAGAACACAACATAAAGCTTTCCGTCTGCGGAATCATCGGAGCGTTTTACTTCAACGCTGAGAATCTGCCCCTCCGCCGGAACGGCCGTGACTTCCTCAAGTTCTCCGTTTTCATATAAAATGCTGCCGATTGACATCGGTGACAGCGCGCTTATTGTAACGGTGAATTTCTTTTTGAGAGTGTTGCTTCCGTAAGAAATATAGGCATATACAACAGTTTGCTGATTTGTGCTTCCATGCGTCACAGTTCCGTCCCATGCTATCAGCTCGGGATTTTCACACTGCCATGTAAGCGTAAGCTCGCTGTTCCTCGGCTTCGGAAAATAGTATTTGTCCGCCGTGATAACCGAATCAATGGTCAGCGAATCATACTCATTCTGAAGCTCTTCATCAATCAGAGCCTGACTTTTCACCTTATAATCAAATGTTCTTGAAAGGCTGAAGCTGTTTTTATATACTGCCGTGAGTGTAAGAGTGACATTTTTATATCCCTCCGAGGGCACACTCAGCTTGCCTGTTGCCGCATCAAGCACACTGTTGTCCGAAGATGTCCATTCAAGTTTAAAATCGTCCGATGAAGCCGCCGTATCAAGCCTGAAATCCTCCAGTGCCAGATCCGGAAGCGACTTGCGTTCAATTTCATTTTCAATTTTGTCCTCTGCAACGCAAATATTATCCAAGAAATATGTTCCGCTGTGGTCGGTGTAAGTATCGAACACTCTGCCGATGTTATCGTATTTTGAAGCAAATTCAAACATAAACGGATAATTTGTGTAGCTTGTTCTCACGCCGTCAACGCTAACATTAAAGGTTTCAGATGGCAAATCAACGAAATACTCAATATGATACCAGCGGTTTTTTTCATAGTTTTCAACAATCACCGCGCTGGACTGCAGGTCGCTGCCGTTATCATCCTTGCCGAAACCGTATTTCACACGAATATTTCCGTCCGCAGAATAAATCTGTGCCGCAACGCCGTTTCCTCCTCTTTCGGTGGAACGTGCAATCATATCAACATCGCTTATTGCCTGCTGCATAAAATCAAACGACACTCTGTATGATGTTGAGCCGAGACTGCCGAATGCTCTGTTAAAACGCGAACGGCTGCCCGTGTTTGTAATGCTTACGGCATTTCTTCCTCCTATCGCCGCTGCGGTTACATTTCCCCTGACATCCGAAAATCCGTCCGATGCTTCAAGAGCCTTTCCCTGCTCAAACGCGTCAAAATCTTCCGCCCATATTTCTGTTTTGGGATATTCAATGTAGCTGCCGTTAAGCGCTTTCAGCTCAGTCATTGCAGCCGTGCGCACCTGCTCGTCCGCACCGATTGCGCGATAATCCGACATACAGCCCTCAACATCCGACATATATTTTGCTTCATAGTCGCTGATTCCGAACCCGGAGCTGCTTATTCTTTTTCTTGCAGCCAGAACCGCATCGGCATCCTCAACCGAAGAAAAGCTTTCGGCATACATATTGTCAGCGTACATCTCTCCCCCGACTGACGGAGCAGTATTATAATGCGTTTTAATCAGGCGGACAGCATCGGCGGTTCTGAAAAATCCGAAACCGTTGCTGTCGATTGAACGGCCGTCAATATATGCATAATATTTTTTTGCATTAAGGTCACATATGACGGACACATTGAACCACTTGCCGACCGGTGCAGTATTTATATCACTCCTTACACCCTCGTTTACAGTAAATTTATTATCTCCGTTTATGCCTATGTAAACGCTGCGTGTGTTGCCGTTGCCCCGTTCTCCGTAAACTTCCATCAACCGCGCACTCGCCGCTGACTTACGGTAAAAATCATAGGAAATGAGAAGTGCGCCGCTATTCACATCCGCGCCGAGCTGATTCCAAAGCCATGTCACGCCGTTTCCGCCGACAAATTTAAACGATTTGTCGCTTGCGGACGGAAATTCGTCAACAATAATGTTGCTGTCCGTACCATCAGTCAAAAATCCCGGAACATTCTTTGCTTTCGTATTCGTATCGCAGGTATCAAGCGCCTGATTTGTGTAAATATTCTCATTCATCAGCGCAGCAGCAGCTTCTGCTGCATCATCCTTTGAAGCGAAGCCTGACCGGATATATGCATTGTCAATATAGGTCATTGCACCTGCACAGTAAGTTTCAATAATTCCTATTTCATCCGCGTCTGTTCCTTTAAAAAACGGCAGTGCCGAACCTGTGAGCTTTCTGTCAACATAAACATCGAAAACGCGGTTGTCAATATCGCATATGAGCGTCATATTAAACCATTTTCCAACGGAAATGCGCGTTCTTGCACCGCCCATGTTGGTTTCAACCTTTCCGTCACTGCCGGCATATATAACAACGGAACGCTTATCACCGTTTTTTGTGCTGTCATAAATCTGAAAAAGTCTTTTCTGTGCCGTAAAATCCGTTAGATAAAAATCATATGATATTATCATGCTTCCGGATGAAACAGGCGTGATTGTGTTAAAAATACTTGATGTTCCGCCTATTGACCTGTTCGTTTCGGACGGAAACGCATATATTTTTCCGCCGGTAAAACTTCCGAAGCCTTCGCTGCCCACAGTCGCTGTGTTAAAATTTTCAATGAGAATATCGCTTTGTGCAAGCGCCGCAAATGAACCAAGACCAAGCAGCATTGCAGCCGCCAAAAGTAATGATACAAACCTTTTTTTCATGATAATCCCCTTCCTTTATATTTTATATATTAAGAATAGCTGCGCACATAAGTAAAAATGCTCCCACACCGTGCAAATCATTTACGCTTGTCGGGCGCGAAACATATCCGGCGTAATCGCACACTCCGGTACCCACACAAACTCCTCCGATAAGAAGATTTCCGTTCTCCGTTTTAAGGCTGTTATAAACTCCCTTAAAGCCTTTTTCCGCATATACAAGATATTTTTCCGGAAGTATGCCCATTTTCACGGCACGTGCAATTGATGCTGTGAACAGGCATGAGCAGGAAACCTCGCACCAGTTGTCGCTGCGCTCTGTTTTATCTATAACCTGATACCACATTCCGCTGCTGCCGCTTTGATATTTTATCACGCTTTCAAGCAGTTCACGCTCAATATCGGAAAGTACCTTGTAATAGCTGCTCTCTTTATCGGTGAACGAAAGAATGTCAAGAAGCGCAACAGTGTACCAGCCGACGGATCTTCCCCAAAAGGCTGAAGAAAGACCTGTTTTTTTATCCGCCCAGTCAATTTTTTTGGTGCAGTCCCATGCGTGATACAAAAGTCCGGTTTTTTCATCGCGCATGTTTTCCCACATTATAACCGCCTGCTTTGCAGCCTCGTCAGTCAGGCTGCTTTCTCCGCTGCGCATGCCGTACTCTGCCTGAATCGGGCCTGCCATGTAAATGCCGTCAAGCCACATTTCGTTCGGGTGCATTTCCTTGTGCCAAAAACCGCCGGCTTCATTTTTATGCCATGTGCGCAGAATACCGATAAGCGTTTCAAGCGCCTTTTTGTATTTTTCTTTTTTTGTTCTGTCATATATATCGAAAAGAAGTATGCCCGGCTGAATATCGTCAAGCCTTGTTCTGTCCAAAATGCTTATCGTGCCGTCGTCCGCAACCCGTGCGTCAACCCATGCTTTTACATACTCATAGTATTTTTCATCGCCGCAAATCTTATAAATATTCATCATTCCCGAAAGGAACACTCCCTGATGATAATGAAACCACCCCTCAGGGGGAAGCTGCGGCGCGTCAAATTTTTTCATCATAGTGTCGCAGGCAAGCCTTGCAACCTCAAGAGCATCCGTTTTAATTTTGCCGTTCATATTTTTTTTCCTCTCTTTATCAGCCTTTTACGGCGCCTATCATAACGCCTTTAACAAAGTATTTCTGAAGAAACGGATAAATGCAAAGTATCGGCAGCGTTGAAACGCATATAACCGCATATTTGACCGTTTCCGCAATCCCCTCGTAATCTCCCGATGCGCCGCCTGTCATTGCATCGGTTTCGTTTTCTATAAGAAACTCTCTCAGGATAAGCTGCAGCGGATAAAGCTGCTTTGTCCGCAAAAATATCATTGCGTTAAACCATGCGTTCCAATGCCCCACCGCATAGTATAAAAGAACCACAGCAAGCGAAGCTTTGGAAAGAGGCACGATTATTCTGAAAATTATTGTCAGCTCTCCGGCGCCGTCAAGTATTGCCGATTCCTCCATGCTGTCCGGAATTGATTCAAACGATGTCCTCAGAATAATAAGGTTAAAGGTATTTATTGCCGATGGCAGAATAACCGCCCAAAGGCTGTCATAAATACCGAGTGAGCAAACCGTCATGTAAAACGGAATCAGACCGCCGTTAAAAAACATCGTTATCATCACAATAACCATAAGCGGACGGCGCAGCATCATCCCTTTTCTTGAAAAGAAATATGCCCCGATAATCGTCAGCACAAGGTTAAGAATCAGTCCGATTACGAGTATTGTCAGCGTATTGACATATCCGTTTACAATTTTATTGGTTTTAAACATATTTTCGTAAGCCGCAAAGCTCAGGCCCAGCGGCTTGAGAAGTATCCCCGTATGCTGCATGATAAGTGATGTTCTGGAAAGTGAAGCCACAATAACATAGTAAATCGGATAAAAGGATACAACAATCAGAAACAGCATTATAACAGTGTTTATAATTTCAAACACAATTCTTCCCTTACTTTTTTTCATGTAATATCCCCCCTTACCACAGTGATGTGTCGCTGTAACGCTTGCTTAAATAATTTGCCAGAAGAAGCAGAACAAAGTTAATAACTGAATTGAACAGTCCGACAGCCGTTGAATAGCTCCAGTCAAAATTCTGCAATCCTTTTCTGTACACAAACGTTGATATAACATCTGCCGTTTTATATGTGGCAGCATTATACAAAAGAATTATTTTTTCATAGGAAACGTTCATAATACTGCCGATTTTCAGCAAAAACATAATTATGATTGTCGGCATTATTGACGGAATCGTTATTGAAAATACCTGCCGCAGCCTGCCGGCGCCGTCAACCGAAGCTGCATTATACAGCTCAGGATCAACACCGAGCAGCGCCGCAAGGTACACAATTGATCCCCATCCGATTTCCTGCCATATACCCGAAATCGTATAAACGGGTACAAAGTAGCTTGCTTCATTGAGCATTGTTATGCGTTTCCCGCCGAATGCCGCAATTATGTCATTGATTACGCCGCTGTCCATAGTAAATTCCTTTATCATTCCGCAAACTACAACCAATGATATAAAATGCGGAATGTATGTAATTGTCTGAACAGTTTTTGCAAAACGGCGGCTGTTGATTTCGTTAATCAGCAGTGCAAGTATAATCGGCGCCGGAAATCCGAAAACAAGGTTTGCAAGGCATATTCTCACGGTGTTTCGGAGAAGCCGCCAAAAATAGTAAGATTGGAAAAATTCCTTAAAATACCTGAATCCGACCCATGGACTTTTCAGCACACCGAGATTCGGAGTGTAATCCTTAAACGCTATGATTGCACCATACATCGGCGCATAGCAGAAAATAATGTAAAATGCCATGACCGGCAAAATCAGCAGATATCTTTTCCTGTACTTTACAATATCCTTGCAAAGTCTGCGCCCGAAGCTTTCACCCGCAGCATTGCGGGGCAATGTTTTTTTTGTCATTATTTCACCTGCTTTGATATCTGTCGTATGCTTTTTGGTTAATTTCAATTGCTCTGTCAATTCCGAGGGTTTTCATCTGGCTGACATATTCATCCCATTTGTCAAACGAGGTTTTTCCCGTTATAAAGCCAATCATGCTTTCGTCCTCATACGTTGTACATTCGTTGATAAGTTTTCCAAGCTCTGAGCTTTCCTCGCTTGTCGGAGTAACAAGCGGCAGCAGATGCTTTCCGCAATCAGTGTCAATCCAGGCTTTCAGCGCTTCCTGCTGCTGCGGGCGCGAAGCGTACTGCACGATATAGCGCACATCCTGAACGAACGGGCCCTGACCGGTTGCGCGCGCATAAAGCGAAAGTATATTCGCCATGGGCGTTCCGTCGCTGTTTTCCGTAATATGTTTTGTATAAGTGGGATATCCGTTTTTCATTTCGTAGCTTTCGCCTTCAACTCCGAAATTGTTCAGCATTTTTCCTTTTTCGCTGTATGCAAAATCAAGAACCTTAAATGCCTCATCAAGCTTTTTGCAGCTTGTGCTGATTGTTGCTCCCGCGCCCGGAACGGTGTTCTGCATACTGCTGTAGAAAGCACGGTCACCCTTTTTAAGAACCGGGTATTTCACGCCGGCAAGGTCATACCCCTTTTCCGTTGCCGCGGAAAGCCATTTGCCGATGCCGCTGCCGAGCGAACCGAAAGTTGCGCCGGCTTTTCCGTTCAGAATACTGCTGTCAACAATTTTGTTATCAATTCCGACAAAATTATTATCAAGCAGTCCCTCTCTGTACCATTTGTTCATTTCAATGAGAAATTCCTTGTATCCGTCCTCAATCGGACCGTACTTAACCTTTCCGTTATCAACAAAGAATGTTTTCGGCGTTCCGTAAGCTCCGCTGAGGAAGCCGAATGCGAAAACGCCCTGATATCCGAATATTGTGAGCGGCGTTTCAGCGCCTTTCCTGGTTTTGAATTCGGTAAGCATATTGTACCAGTCGTCTATTGTTTCGGGTTCCTTTATACCAAGCTCATCAAGCCAGTCACGGCGGACAATCGGACCTGCCGAGGTGAGCAGCTTTTCATCGCCCCTTACAAACGGAAACATATACTGATTTCCGCTGTCCGTCATTGCCGATTTTTCAATCTCAGGGTGATCTTTGTAATACTTTGCAAGATTCGGAGCTTTATCCTTAATATAGTCATTCAGCGGTATTATAATTTTATCTTTAATTGCCTTTTCGGGTCCTCCGGGAAAATCTTTCCATATATGTTCGATTATATCGGGAAGCTCGTTTGACGCTATCATCAGATTAAACTGTTCATCGCTTTCCTGGTAAACATATTCTATCTCGACCCCTGTTTCCTCCATAAGCTTTTTAGCATACGGAGTTTCCTCAAAGCCAGACACCTGACTTTTAATATTTGAGTCAAGCGTCATCCAATATGTCAGCTTTTCTCCGCTTTTTTTCTTTCCTCCGTTAAGTCCGAGGTTTCCGCACCCCGTGAGTGCAGCCGCAGCCGTTACGGCTGCCATTGTCATGCAAAATGCTTTTTTCATGTTATCCATCCTTTCATTTATAAATATATTGTAATTTTCTGATTATTTCCGCTGCTGCGGAATCGGTCAGCACATCGGCCGGCTTCGCGGTCTTGGGTGCAAGCTCAAGCGCCTTTGCAAAATCCGTGAAAGTTACTTCGCGGAAGCTGCTTTCCGAAAGTCCGTACATCGTAACAGTCATATCCGTTTTTCCGCGTATGACGCTTCCGTCTGACGTAACGGCGCCGTCCTCTCCGCATATCCAATTTATGCGCCCGCGTCCGTTTGCATATTTCAGTGCAACAGTGTTGCCCGAAACATATTTTCCAAACAGCAGTCCGAAATCATCGTATTCAGCAAATGTGCGCGTTTTGCCCTTTGTCGGATAAACCAGATTGCATGCTGTCAGCTCAAAGCAATCATTGTACGACACATTGGAAATAAGATAGCAGGCGTCGAAAACTCTTACCGTTCCGGCAGTTTCACGAAAGCCGCAGTCCTTTGCAAGGAGTATCTCCTCACCTCCGTCCGGCGTGACATAAACATCATAGCGCTTTTCCTCCTGGCGGATTATAACTCTGAAATCATAAGGCTTGTATTTTATATAATTAACAGTGTTTTCTTTCACATAATCCGTGCTGCTGTATGCATCAAAATACCCGTTCGGATTCAGTCTTACAATTATAGGCCAGTGAGTATTTGCCGATGCCGGTAAATCCGTGTCGGTAATCGATAACAGCGCATTCGTTGAATCGTATTTCGGAATCAGCGTAAACTTCCATTCAAAATCTCCGCTTTTCGGGTAAAGCATGTGCTTTGCATCGGGGAAGTTTCCGTTCGGATTCCATTGTATATCGCTCGGGCGGCGCAGCGGAATGTCAAAAGTTTTTTTCAGCTCCGCACCGTTTTTTCTGAGTGTTGCCGTCAGAGATACGGAATTTTCGTCTGTGATTCCGGCACGGTTAAGCGTTCCGTCATCCGCAAGGATTCCCGGGTTATCCGATTCCCACGACACCGCCGTGTTATAAAGCGACACATGCGGCAGCTCCATATCGCCCTCCAGCGGCTCTGTGCAGTCAAGAATCAGTGCATCCGCCGCCTTTTTGAGCTCTTCATCCGTATTCTCAGTCTGCGCCGGGATGCAAAAGCTCACACCGCTGATTCCATATGCATCCAAAAGCTCTTTTTTATCCTTATAAAGCATTGGAATAAGTGTTTTTGAAAGCTCCTCATATGATGGTTTTTCCGAAATTGTGACAGTATTTCCGGTGACGCTCTTTATATTCTCCGATATTTCCGAAACGCCCGATACTTCACTGCCCTGCGGCATATCCGAAAGTGAAATTTCAGCCCGCACGGCGCCGCTCTGATCAGCCGTTATATTGCCGCCTTTTTTGACGGTTATTGTCGTTTTTCCGGACTGTGTTTCAGCGCTCACGCCGTACTTTTCACCCGGCAGCACCTCGAATCTTCCCGATTCTATCCTGAGTGCAATTTTGCCCTCGCCCGACACCTCAAGAATTATCCCGTTTTCATTATACTCTTTTATTTCAGCTTCAACGGGATTTGTCAGGCTGTCGATAAACACGGGGCGTTTTATTGATACAAGGCAATCGTAATGCTTCATGAATTTTGCGAGTGTTTTTTCGTATGGCGACTTAATTTTGTTTATCGGTCCCTGCCACAGCTCACGGGTGTAAGCAACGGTTTCATAGAGCTTATCATACTCGCTGTTGACAAAACCGTTTACGTTGTAGCTCAGCAGAACTTCATCTTTTCCGTCCGAATAAGCATATTCATTCATTTCGGGCCACACATATTTAACTGGTTTGATAACGGTTTCGCTCTTTTTTGCGGCAGGTGAAAAAGCAACCGCAATATCCTCATACCCAAGCTTTATAATATAATCACGGTTTTCACTCACAAATTTTGTTATTGACGGTGCAATCTTAAAAAGTGTGTAATTCATGCCGCCGCAAAGATTGCCGATTCCTCCGCCGTAGCTGCAATCTCTTGTATAATTTGCGTCAAGGCATATCCCTCCGTAGCTTTGCTCGCACATAAAGGTTTCAAGAAGAGAGAGCATATTTTTCAGATAGCGTTCGTTTTTTGTTTGCCGATATGTGTTAAAAAGTACGCTGACCGCCATTATATCCGTTTTTCCCTCTTTGCCTCGTCCGCCGTCCTCATCGCTCGGATAAAGCTCCGTATTTCCGCACGGCCGCCAAAGACCCTGTCCGTAAGTCTCATTCTCGCTGCACAGCCAGTCGGAAGCTTTTACGGCAATTCTTTTTGACACATCGAAAACTTCGTACTCAAACACATCCGTTATTCCGCGGAAGCCGTAAAGCATAACATAGTTTTTCACCGGCGGCTTGCTCTGTGTGCCGTGAATGAAAGGCGTTCCGTCATCATAATATGCCTGGTAGAAAAACCCCTGCGGCGACTGCGTTTTTTCGCCCCATTCCGCTATCGCGCGTGACGCTTCTCTGTATTTCGGATTTTTAAACAGATTATATGCTATGTACTGCCCCTTTGCCTGAATCAGATAGCGGCACTCGGCGTATCGCGTCGGATTAGGTTTTTTGCTGTTCCAGTCAAACATGCGCGGATAATTTCCTCCGCTGTTCGGATATGCATACATAATTTTGTAGATGTAATCAACGCACGTTTTAAAAACCTCGCGCAGATATTCGTTTCCGCTCAGAACATATGCCATATACAGTCCTGTCGGGTCTCCGTAGAACGGATGGCTCATGAAATATCTGTCCGAACCGTATCCGTCCGCAGTTTTATATCGGTTTGCGCCGACAATCAAATCCTGACCGCCTTTATATATTTCAACATCTGCCCAGTCCTCAGCACTGGTCTGCATAATATTATAGACCTTATCGCTGCCGGAGGCCATATATGCGTATCCGAGGTGATACTCAACCTCACCGGGGCGCGTGTTTCTCACTCCGATAACATCGCTGTAGATATCCACGCGGTACGGAACGGCGCCGGCGTCAAATATCCCGTCGAGCCTGCCGTCAAGCCATTCAACACCCTCAAGCATCCGCTCTGCAACGGGTGACATTTCGTCAGTTTCAATCAATCCGGCTTTTACATACTGCTTTGTGTCAACCGTTACCGATGGCGGACGTTTTATATTCAGCAGTGCGTCGTCCGGCTTTCCCGAAAAGCTTATATACAGATGATTTGTTCTTGTAACACCGTCATACCAAAGAAAACTTGTATTATTTACTATCGGGCACACTCGCAGCACATTGCCTTCCGCTTCAAAGCCTGTGTTCACCGCCCTTGTGACAGCTCCGGCAAACCTTGCATTATCGTGCGAAATAACGGCGGCTGCCCCGGCGCGTACATACTCGCGCCGGCTGATTCCGTCACCGCAGTCAGGCTTCGTTTTTGTTTCAAGCGTCATTCCGACAGACTGAAGCGTTATATCCGTAAGCGGCGTTATTCTGTACTCAACGTCAAGTATATCAGCTCTGTCGGCAAGCGTCAGAATATACTCACAGTCGATAACGCTGTTAATTCTTCCTTTTACCTTGATTCTTGCATATATATCCGTTGATTTAACCGCTTCATAGCTTTCCGGCTTCATCAGATATGTTTTTCCGTCAGAAACGGCATACATATTCATCGGCTGCGACAGCATTTCGTTTCCGTCATATACAATGCTTTCAATTCCCAGCGCCCCTATTTGAACCTTAAGCTTTTGATTTTCAAGAATTTTGCTCCGCTTGTTATAGCTCACTTTGCCGTTTGTTCTGCTTTGCGGACTGTTTGTAACAACAAATCTTTTTGATTCGTTCGGTTTCAAATCTGTAACGATTGCCGCATTCAGCCACTTTATGCTTCCATCCGAATAAAATTCCTCCGCAGTAAACGCTGCCGATGCGCTTTCGTCAGCGCTTATAATGTAAGCGTCATCAGCACTGAACAGAGCGCCGCGTTCAAGCGGAATACCGCGCCGTGAAAAATATGCGTTTACGGCTATTCCGTTCTGTTCGCAAACTGTCAGCGGTATTTCAAAACACCCGGCGGCAGAAGCTGTGAAACTGTTCGGAATCGGCAGCATAAACACCGCAAGCAAAAGTGCAATTATTTTCCGCAGTCTCATATCAGCTCTGTCCTTTCTTTATAATGTTATAAATCATCTGAGCGGCTTCCGCACGCGTCACATTTTTCTTCGGTGCAAAAAGATTTTTCCCGATTCCCGAAAGTATTCCAAAACTTTTCATTTCTCTCACGGCGCTTAATGCATAATCCGATATATCACTCTCATCGGAAAACAAACCGTCCGCATTGCTTTCATATAAGGTGATATTCTTTTTTTCAATAATACGGCTGAGTATCACGGCAGAGTCCTCGCGCGTGATTCTGCTGTTTCCGCGAAAGCTGCCGTCGGGATAGCCTGACGCAATCCCGGCTTCTGCGGCAGATGCGGCATAACCGCTCCACCATTCACCGTCCGAATCACTGAAGCTGACCGCCTTTCCCCCGTCAAATGAAAATGCACAAACAGCAAGCTTTATCATTTCCGCTCTTGTAATCGAATCGTTCGGATTGGCATAATTATTTGTTCCTGTCATTGCGCCGGTTTTTTTCATATACAAAAGAGCGTCCTCTGCCCATTTTGCGCTTTGAATATCCGCAAACGGCTCAATATATTCATTATCCGCATCCTCTGCCGCCGATGGTTTAACAGGCGTTACGCTGTAATCCGGCTTTGATATGCCGCCCCTGCCGACCGAACCGCCTCCGCCGCCTGAGGATTTGCTTTCTTCTGCCGTTATTTCTTTTATAATGGCATTAAGATTGCTGCACACCTCACTCAATGAGCTGCCCGTAACTCCTATAGACTTTGTGTAGAACAAATTTTTCTTTTTTTCCGACAAAGAGTTATATTTATCCGTCAATCCGTGAAGCAAGTACACATCGGCATATTGTTCAAACAGCGATTTCACATTCTCACGCGTTGCGCTCTTAACAGCATAAAATGCCTCAAGCTCCCGAAGAAGGCTTTTAAATTCATTGATTCCCGAAAAACTGCCGGCTGCCGCAATTCCCGAACAAATCTCATCTTCGTATTTTTTGTACAACTCGGAATTAATTTCGATATAATCAGCATATTTATCCAGAATTGCTCCGACTGCGTTTTCATCCGCATTATTTATTTCCTCAAGAAATCTGTCGTCTGCATCCGCCCCGAAAAAGCTGAAGCTTTCTGTTCTTTCATATATGCCCTCACCCGATATTTTCAAAGTGAAAAACTGCGTTTTTTCGCTCTGATTAATCGGAATCCGTACCTCAAATGCCGCTTTCCCCGATTCTGTTTCTTTTAGCTCTGCCTTTTCGGAAACATCGGTATAATCGCCCTTAAGTTCAATTATCACGTCAAAACTGTTCGGATTTGCTATTTCTCCCTTTATTATTGCACATCCGTCCTCTGTTTTAATGTCAAGAAGCATAACCTGTGCCGAATCGATAAAACGAACGGACAGGATATTGTAAATTCCCCCGCTCTCCGCCGCCTTAATTACTGCCGTTCCCTCAGTTTTGCAGGCGGCAGTTAAAACGTTTCCGTTCAGCGAAACGCCGTCGGGCGCCGACATAAGAATATATTCCATATCAGCAGCACACGGATTACCGGCTTTGTCATATGCTTCGGCAGCAACGTCAACATTCAGTTCGCCGGAAAATCCGCCCGTTGCTATAATCTGCGGAACATCTCCGAATATAATATGATTCACCGATCCGCCGCTTGTGCTGTAGCAAATATCAATATCATCGATATAAAGCTGCCCCTCGTTCATCAGCCTTATTTCAAACAGGCGGCTTATACTGTCCGTTTCGTTCATAAACACGATTTTTTCCGCTGCAAGCTCTCCGTTTATATAAATATCCGCCGTTTGATTTTTGGTATCAAGCACAAGCTTCACTCTATACCATTCGCCGCTCCGATAACCGCAAATCTCAGCGTCGTTGCCGTCCCGGTTTCTGAAATATATCTTTCCGTCCGCGGTATAAAGCTCAGCAGCAACTTTTTTGCCGCTATAGTCCGAAACAGTCCAAAGCTGCGTGATATCGAAAGCGGCAGGCTGCATAAATCTGAACGATTCCTCAATCAATCCCGAAGCAGGTTCTGAAAGTCTTTTAATCAGTCTGGCTGCCGCGCCGCTGTTTTCAAGCATTGCCGCTTTTGATTCACCCTCTTTTTTAACAAAAACATTTTTATTAACGGTGTAATCACCTGTCAGCTCGGAATTTTCGGCGCAGGCTTCAAAGTCGTCATAAAATATCTGTGAATCAGAGTTTTTTTCGATAGCGCGGCAAAGGAAGTCATCGCTTGCCGCCGAAAGCTCCTCTGCAAGCTGCTCCGCTTCATCGCCGGTCAAATTTTCATCGGCAGATCTCTCCGTAATTTCAGAAAGCTTATCGGACAGCATCACAAATGCCGACTGCGGATATTCTCCGGCAGAATAACCACACTTTTTATTTTTCATCATGATTTCAGCTTCAAGAATTTTTTCATCAAGTTCAATGCTGTTCAGCTCCGCAACGCGCAGATTGTCAAATGCTCCGCCCTCTTTGTCGGCATATATCTTTATCCTGCCCAAGTTCTGCGGATTGCCCTGGCAAAAACCGCGCCCCTGCGTTAAAAGCTTATAATCTATGTACACATCAAAGGTTTTGCTTTCGTAGTCAACAATAAGTCTGTAATGATGCCACTTTGTCAAATCAACGGGATTTCTGACATCGGCTCCGTCCGGCGTACTCTTTGTGAAAACCTTCCCGTAACCCGATTGAAGCGCGAGTGCGCGAACCGCTCCGCTCGAATCGTACAGTTCTATAATTCTGAATACTGCCTCGGGCGAACCGTACGCATCTATATCAATCGAAATTCTTCCGGTGCTTGCCGCAAAGCTTTTTTGCAGTATTACGCCGTTTCTGTTTATCCTTGCATACGAATTTCCGCCCTCTTTCACAATCTCACACGCCGATTCATCAGTCGGACTGTAATCCTCGAGCGTTCCCGATTCAAAATCGTCGTTTACCAAAATATTAAACGCCTGCGCGGAAACTCCGCACATTACAACGGTAAATAACGCGGCAAGCGCCGTTACAAGCTTTTTCATAATTCTTCCCTCCTATCTGCGGAACACAACAACATCATTGACAACGCTTCTTCTGCATGCAACAAACACATAATCATTTTCATCAAGATAATCAAGTGTTTTTTCTGCCTTTACCGTGTTATCGGTCAGATTATATATATAAAAGTTTCTGCATTGCGAATAGAGAAATTTTCTCGTCGGACTTCCCTCCAGCATGAAATAGCTTCCCGGAATAAATTTTGTAACCTTTCCGCCGGTTGTATTCAGCAGACTTGTGAATCCCGCGCCGTCATCATCGGTATATACCGCCGCTCCGCCGTTGTTTTTAAACGAAAATAGAATGTGAACCAAATCAACGCTTCCGTCCATTCCGGCTCTGTATTGAATAATATCGCCCGGCTGAATATCACGGAAATATTCCACAGGCACATCTTTCCAGTTCGTGGTTTTCGAATCTTTCAGCTCCTCGTTTCTCGCTGTCAGTTCAACGTTAAGCCTGTTGTACATTCCGAAAAGCCTGACCCTGTCATCGCCGTATTCATCTGTGTAGTTTTTCTTTTTATTAACGATGGTAATCCTTGTTTCACCGTAAAAATCACTGTAATTCATAAGCGATTCAAACCCGTTATCCGCCGTCACAACGGCAGCGGCAGGCGCCATCTTCTCATTCGCATCATATAGCTCGAGTTTCACTCCGCCAACATTCACACCGTAAACCGATTGCTTGCCCACAGCAAATTGATTCTCGTCTTCGCCCGATGCCGGAACAACAAAAACAAGGCTGCTTGTTGAAAAGAAATAATTTTCCGTTGCTATGCCGTTGTAAAGTCTGCCGGCCGCAGATTTGCAGTCAAGCGAAAAACGGCTGTTGTCAAATCCGTCATAGTCCAAGGTGCCTGTATGGTCATATGGTGTGTTAATCTCGGATATTACGCCGTTTTCGTCAACGGCGTATTTAATAAGAGAGCGCGGCTTCACATTTTCGAGAATATCGTCCGCATCCAGCCTTTTCCCCGACTTATAGACTCCTCCGAGCATACCTTTATATAAAATTTTCTCCGACGTCTTAAAGGTTTCTATTTTATTTGCCGTTGTAAATATTTTAAGCTTCAGCGTTTTATCAAGCCGTTTTTCTTTGCCGATATTCACAAGATAGCCGTATTTTGCACCGTCAGAATTAAAATTATAATCCTCCATGAAAATGATTTCGCCCTCATAGCCGAGCAGGAACAGATTTTCATATCCGTTGTAAAGTTCCCCTGTAAACGAATCGGAAATATCAAACTCTTCCCCGTCAATATAAACCTTTGCTCCGTCCGAGTCTATTCCATCCACAATGCCCTTAACCGAATCTCCCAGAATCAACAGTTTTAATCTTTTCGATGTGTCAATGCGTCCGTCATCTTTGTAGGAGCATATAACGCCGACGGCGGTTTTTTCTCCGATATTCTTAAAATCGGCAGTTTTCCCGTCCTTTTCTATAAAGCAGTGTTTAAATTCATGCGTATACACTGTTTCCTTTCCGTATTTATCTGTGAAGCTTTCATTTTCATTGTCAACACCCTCAACATAATAGTAACTTATGCTCTCCGCTATCACAACGTCATAGCTTCCGTCTCCGTCACTGTCGTTCAGCGTCAGTGCACCGCTTTCAATCATTAAGTCGGAATCGGCAAGCTCTGCCGACTCTTCCATATTTATTATTACTGTAGCGTCTCTGTCAACAGCAGCCGCGCGCCCCTTTTTGCCATCGTTATATGATATTTCTGTATTTTTTCCGTTATCGCTGAAACCAGAAACATTTTCAAGCTCTCCCGCCGTGATTATTTTGCTGTCATCATCGCGAAGGGTTCTGGCATATATAAATTCAGCTTCCGAATCGCTGCCGTTTCTCAGATAGCACTCTGCTTTTCTGCCAAGATATTTGTAATCGGCATTGCTTGCATTGAAAGCCGTGATTCCGTCAACCGTCATTTCACTGTCGGAAGCGTTTTCATAGGTGTTAAGCGAAATGCCTTGCAAGGCCTGCACCGTTCCTTTTACGGTTGTAAGTCCGTAAAGGTGTTCCATATATTTATCGCTGCTTTCCGCATATTTTTCATTACTCTGCGAATATGATTCTATAACATAGTTTGAATTAAGCATGTTGTAAAGCATTTCACACGCACAGCTTAAAGTCATTGCAGGCTTTGATGACACTCCGCTTCCCATGCGCTGTCTTGCCGCAAGCTTTGCATATCCGTTCGGATAACCGCCGCCAAGCTCTGCAACATTTTCATATCCGAGAATACGAAGGCAAAATGCCGAAGCCTCTGTCTGTGTTATCGGTCTGTCAGGGTTAAACCTTGCGTCCGCCGCCTTTGAAACATAACCAAGCTGTTCCGCCGCCGCTATGTATCTTCCGGTATCGTTTGATAAATCAACATCTGTAAAAGAGGTTCTGTCTGCCGAAGGCTCTATATCGGCTGTTTGCATTGCAAGGGCAAGAAAATCTCCGCGCGATATATATTCGTCTCCGCACACGGCGCTCACGCCGATGGCATTCAAAAGCTCTGCTTTCCATAATGCATCCGAATCGGCATTAACCTCCGATGCATTTATATTTACCGGCATAACCGCCAGCGCACATACTGCTGCCGCAGCACAGGCAGACTTCATTATTGAGAAAACTTTCATTGTGATTTTCACCTTCCCGAAATATTGTGTGTCTGTTTTCAAATTCAGCATAGCATTGTTTATTCAATCTTTCAACGGATAGTTACTGTGATTTCGGTACAAAAACTGCTTTTTAATGGAAAATGACCTTAAAAAGCTCAAATTACGTGGTCCCGAAAGCTTTTAGTCCGTCTTTTGTTCCTTGACACTTATATAGCATTATTGTATAATATTATCAGTTTTTAAGACCTATTCTTTATTCAATTCATCTGAAAGGACGCCTGATGCAGAATATGTTTTCACAAACCAAAAGCTGGCTTTCAAAGTGCATGATTATAATTGTATGGCTTATGTCATACATTGTTATAATGCTTTTTCCCCTCATTGCAAGCACATTTTCGTTTATCAGCGGAAATAAAATCATTCGCTCATATATTGATGAAAACTTTCGCCTTTCAGCAAGCATAACAGCGAAAAACATGGATCATCTGATGCTTGTCAGTCTAAAACTCGCCTCTCAGATTTCAACCGACGGCGATATGAATATGCTTTGTACCGCCGTTGCAAATTCAGACGGTGATGTCACGGAAGCTTCTGCGAAGATAAGCAAATATCTGCGTTCGCTCAAAATAGGCAATGAAAGCATTGAAAATATTGTGCTGATTTTAAACAACGGAATTGTTACCTATGACAACGGCTTCTGCACATTGTCGCAGTTTTATTCCGGTTACTTTTCAGAATGTTTTCCAACGCTTTCCGACTTTAACAAAATGCTGTCGGCAGGCAAGGATTCCGGCTTCAGATTTCTTGATGATTATTCACCCGGACCGAGGATTATTTACACAGAGCCGCTTTCCGTGCAGGGAAATACAGCTCCGATAGGCAAAATTATGATAATAAGCGATTACAGGGGCGTTACCGATAAAAGCCTTTTATCGGGCGCAAGTTTTGCCGTTACAGAGCAGGGAAGCCTGCTTGCCGCCGGGCGCAATACCGATTGGAACAACCTGAAAAAGATAATAAAAACGGGCGGCAGCAGCCGGTTTGCGCTTCAGGCAGTAAAATCAAAGGTAAATCCCTCCTGGACTTATTACTACACTGATAACATAGAACAAATTTCCTCAGTGCAGAAATCATACAAAACGGTCACGTTTGTATCTTATTCAGCAAGCATAATCCTTGGTATTTTATTTATGCTGATTTTTATATCGTATAATTCACTGCACATAAATAATATTCTCAGCTACATAAAGCGCCAGCTTAAAACAGACAAAATCAAATTTTCCTATAACTCTATTGAAAACGGAATCAAAAATATTGAACAGCAAAATAACGAACTGAATCTTCAATATATTAATCAGCAGACGCTAATTCAATCATATATATTCTCCCAATGGCTGCTATATGGCAGAGTTCCCAAGGATTATTCCGATATTTCCGATTTTTGCGGCGGAGACGGTTTTGTGGTTTTGCTTATCAGCATACAACATGAAAAGGATGGCGGCAATCCGGCAGTAATTCTGCGCGGATTTATGGAAAATATCTTCTCAAAAATCTTTTTATCCGTTAATATGATAGAATTTGATCATATAACAGCCGCTATTCTGGAGCTATCCTCCGAATCGGACTACAAAAGCGACATATCCTCCGCAATTGACAAAATAGTCTCGGCTGCTGCGCCTGAGCAGTTTGCTATAGATTACAGCTGTTCTTCGGTTCATACCACAGCCGATGACATGAACACTGCTTACAACGAAGCAATGGAAGTTATGACTTTTAAGGCAAACTACCCTGCCGATGTTGTTTACTTTTACGATGATTTGTCATTTTCAAACGATAAATCATATTACTTTCCGATGGAAATTGAGCGCAAGCTTATTGATTGCATATTAAAGGGCGACGGAGAAAATGCAGTGTGTATAGTTGAAAACCTTTACACAGTTAATATTACAAAAAAATGTCTGCCCCTCAATATTTCCAAATGCTTTATGCTTGATATTTTAAGCTCGGTTATTAAATCAGCCGTGGATATACCTATTCACCCGTCACACGGAATAAATGATTTCATCGAAACCAATAATCCCATTGATGAAATCATGCATTCAAACAATCTTCTCGAAATTAAGAATGTGCTGTGTGCTTTCATGGAAAAGCTCTGTCACTATCTTGATGAGCACAATATTTCCGACTGTGATTCCGTCAGTGAACGCGCAAAAAAGATTATTCTCAAGCGCTACACGGACTGCAATCTTTCAAGCACTTTTATTGCCGATGAGTTAGGACTCAGCCGCGATTATTTTCTCCGGCTGTTCAAGGCTCAGTCCGGCGCAAGTGTGTCGGATTATCTGAATCATATAAGAACTCAGGAAGCATGCCGCCTGCTTAAGGAAAGCAAAATGACTGTAAGCGAGGTTGCTCAAAGTGTCGGGTACAGCAGTATAAAAACCTTTAACCGTGTTTTTACAAAAGCCATCGGCATAACACCCGGAAAATACCGCAGCAATGAATAACAAGGCTGTCCGCACCCTTACGCATAGACTTACTTTTTGACATTGATTTCATCCCTGTATAAGTGTATAATTTATTCAATATTAAACACTTATAAAGAGGATTAAAACGATGTACAGATTTAACAACGAAAAACGGGAAATAACCTTTGACAAATACAACACGCCCACGCCGTGGATGAACTATCTTTCGAACGGAACGTTTCACACGATGATTTCGCAGGCAGGCGGCGGAGTGGCATTCTATAAATCGCCACAGATATGGCGGATAAATCACTACAGATTTTTTCATCTGCCGACCGACCGCAGCGGATTCTACACATATATAAAGGACGGAGCGGATCTTTGGTGCCCGACAAACGAGCCGTGCCCCTCAAAACCCGACAAGTGGCAGTCTACCCATGGCATGGGTTACACGCGCTTTGAAGCGGAGAAAAACGGACTTTCCGTCGCTGCGGCGTACTTTGTCGGAAAATATGAAAACGCTCTTATATGGAATCTGAAAATCAAGTCGGATTCGGACAGAAAAATCAAAATCTTTCCCTATGTTGAGCTCGGTATGATGGAATTTATGCGCGAGCTTCAGTGGCAGTGCTATAACAAGCATCAGCTTTCGTGCTATAACATGGGTGACATTCTTGTATATAAATATGGCGTTGAAAATCAGCCCAAGCCGGAGGAAACTCCGCTTGTGTACTTTGCAGCCGATGTGCCCGTTGCGGCATTTGACTGCGACAGGGATTCGTTCGTCGGTTCGTACCGCAGCGAGGAAAACCCCCGAAACGCCGAAAATGGAGTCTGCGAAAATTCAACCATGTTCGGCGGCGACCCGTGCTTTGCGCTTCAGCTTGATGTTGAACTGAAAAAGGGAGAGGAAAAGGAAATAAATATCTTCC
>CAKSFM010000019.1 GCA_934454525.1 uncultured Clostridia bacterium | reverse complement strand
GCAGGTAGGGACATAGCTTCCGCGTAACCAACTAAACTGAATGGTAATAGGTGTGGCTGGAACAATTACTATTTAAGCGAAAGGTGGTTATTAAATGTTAAGTGTACTGGCATAAGTCACAGCCAGATAAGGAAGTATTGCTCTGCTAAACATCTTTTTTGCGAATTTCAGCGTTAAAAAAGGCTCGAAATCCGACAGGATTACTCGCTTTTTTGCCTTGAACTTCATCAAAAAATATTGTTTACAGGGTGCGAAGCAGTTTTGAAGGTCGGAATTTAAGATTTAGACAAGTAAACGGCTTTCAAAACCAATACTTCCTTATCGGGTTGTGACTTTCGTTGGTAAAGAAAGATAAATCTGCTTACCTGCAAACGCACTCTCAACGGTTCACAGTCGCTACCACTCTTTTGCGAGGGAAGTGTCTCCGGCGCAGTCATATATCTAAAAAGTTCAGTACGTCAAAAAAATCGACAAGTACGGTTAGTGCTTGTCGATACTTATTACTGAAGCTTGTCAAGAATTTCGGCACAGAAAAACCGCAGATTCTTCCGAATCTGCGGTTTCATTATTTTAAAGAACATATACGCGGCATTTTCTGCGCCCGAACTGAATACATTCGGCACGAGTGTAATAGCAGAGGTCAACGCGGTTGCCCTTGATTGCTCCGCCTGTATCCGCCGCAACAGCGTATCCGTAACTCCAGCTTCCGTCGAGCGCTTCTATATAAACACGCGAGCCGAGCGGGATAACCTTGGGATCCACGGCGATAACGCCCTTGTCAAGCGGAACTCCCGTTGCAGTGATTCCGCCATAGCCGCCGTTCTGCGCCGGTGACATATCGTAAGCAGTTGCTTCACACGTAAGAACATACTTATAGGTGAACGTGCCGCCGTTTGCCGCAACTGCCTGCTGCGCCTTATTTCCGTACTCTACAATTTTATCAACGGGAGCAGTTTCAACATACTCCTCCGCAAGTTCTCTTTCTGTTTCAACACCGTTAACATACTTGACATTGTATGTTTTCACCTTAACTCCCGGAACGCCTTCGCGAACGGTAACCGTCTGACCTTTTTCAAGCTGATCATTTTTTCTTTTTACAGTATCGAAAGCTACTTCCTCGCGTTCCGTAACCGGAGCGTAAGTAACTTTGCCTATGGGCGACTGACTGTCCTTTGCAAGCTTGACGATTGTCGGCTCGCTGTCGTTTGAGGCAAGCACGACAGGCGCTGAGGAAAGATACTCATTAAGCGCTTTCACTCTTATATCGTCAGCATTTCCGTAACTGATTGACGCCGCAACGGCAGTTGTTGAATCAACTATAATCATTGCCGCTGCCGAGGCTGCAGCAATAAACGATTTAAATTTTGCACTGTAATTCATGATTAATTGTCACATCCTTTTATGACACTATTATAAACAATTTTAACGATTTTGTCAAGTGTTTTTGCGAAATTTCGTTATAATTTTGTAACAATTACGAAAACAGTTCATGCCAATAACGTTGAAATTTCCGATTATACAGGCATTTATCGCCGTTTAACACTTTTCAAAATTTACAGTACATTTTATGCCGCTTTTGTAACAAATATGCCGCTTTGTTTGTAACAAAGCGGCATCGGCGCGGCGATAAAGCTATCAACACGCCGGCAGACGTTGAAAAAGGAAGGTAAATCTGTTCGGTGCGCACTCGTCGGCGTACAAAGGTACGTTAGAGGGCGCACCGAACGGAAACAAGCAAAAGCCCCGAATTTTCGGGGATTGGGGATTGATATAAACAAGCGCCTGATTTGGGCGTAATTTGTTTTTTAATAAAAACTTATTTAAAAATAAAAACTATGGCTTGCTTGTGGTTGACCGACTTTTTCGACAGTCTGAAGCCGCTTTGTTTGTAACAAAGCGGCATAAGTCTGATTTATTTTTCGTGAACGTAACCTTTTCTGTAGGCATTCAGAAGCTCCGTCAGAATTTTAATGCGGCGGCTGATTTCTCTGCCGGTATCGGTATCTCTTACCTTTCTGCGCGTAAGATTGCGTTCTATCATTATTTTGCTTGAATGAAGGTCAAACTCATTTTCTATAACATCGGTAACGGAAGTGAACGGCTGATGTTGGGTAATCGAAAAACCGTAGGAATTATTTATAAGAGTATATCCTGCAATCCCCGTTGTATCCTGATACGGCTTTGAAAAGCCGCCGTCAATCACATAAAGCTTTCCGTTCGCTTTTACCGGGCTTTCTCCGCGCCCCGTTCTCACCGGAACATGCCCGTTTATTATATGCCCCGAACGTTTGTCCAGACCGAATTCCTCAAGCAGCATATCGCATGTTTCCTCATGCTCGATAAATTGGTAGTAGTAATTTTTCTTTTCTTTTTTTATTTCATCATCATCCGTGAAATAGACCTCAAACGATGTTGCACGTTCCTTTCCGTAAAGCGGCGACTTGCTTCCGCACCACAAATACCACAGGAAATCCGTGTCCTCCTCTTCTTTACCGTGCGCTGCATAATACGTTTCACGGACATATTTGTCCGCCATATCAAGATACGCTTTCCCTCCGACAGTGCGGTCGAAGAAATCAACCTTATCGATTTTTCCGCTTTCATCAAGCGGAATACAGCCATGGAACAGCAGATTTCCGTTGAATATTTTATACATTCCGCCCTTGTTAATCATAAAGCGGATATGCTCCTGAAGCTTTTCGCTGTGCAGGAACGATCTGCGCAGCTGTGCTATAACCTCGCGCTCTCCGTCCGTCAGCTCAAGCGGATTCTCCGGGTCAATCGTTGGAAACAGGGCGTCCGCAAGAGGATACTCCTTACCTCCGAGCAGCAGCAGTTTGTTTTTATAGTCTATCATTTTCAGCAGACGGCGGTCGTTCATATTATATTCGGGGTGGCGTTCAATCGCCTGCCCCTCAAGCTTGAACTGAATCACTGAAATTGCCTTGTGCATCTTTGCCGCAAGAACCGCATCATGATTTTTTATCGTATGTTTATGCGAATCAAGCGGCATAAAGCGTTCGCACGGGTCATCGCCGTAGGTTTCAAGAGCAAAATTTGCAAGCGGACGCGTGTTTATTCCGTACCCTATTTCAATTACATCAAAGTTGTTGTATCTGAGACTGTTTCTGACCACATTCGCTATGCATGCGCTGTTGCCGGCAGAAGCGCCGATCCACACAATGTCATGATTCCCCCATTGCATATCAATTGAATGGTAATTGATAAGCTCGTCCATAATTATATCGGCTCTCGGTCCGCGGTCAAAAACATCACCGATAATATGCAGATGGTCAATCGTCAGTCTTCTGATAAGATTTGCCAGCGCAACAATAAAAGAGTCGGCGCAGCCGATGTTTATTATTGAGTTTATAATCTGAGCATAATAATCGTGTTTGTTTTCCTCATCGCTTACGGTGTGCAGAAGTTCTTCAAGTATGTAGGCAAACTCCCTCGGCATTGCCTTTCTAACCTTTGAACGCGTATATTTCGAAGCAACCACGCGGCAAAGTTCCACCAGGCGGTAAAGTGTAAGCTTGTACCACTCATTATCGGCAAATCCCTGCTGTTTCAGATAATAAAGCTCCTGCTGAGGGTAATAAACAATCGTTGCAAGAAGCTTTCTGTCACGTTCGGAAACGGTTGTTGAATACAAATCATCAATTTTTGTTTTTATAACTCCCGATGCATTTTTAAGAACATGCAAAAACGCCTCATATTCCCCGTGCAGATCACTCATGAAATGCTCCGTTCCTTTCGGAAGATTCAGAATTGCCTGCAAATTGATTATTTCCGAGCAAACGTCCTGAATCGTCGGATAATCTTTCGACAAAAGCTCCAGATATTCCAAACTGCAATTTATTTCGCTCATATTTTCTCCTTTCATCCGTTTATTTCCTGCCAGCGGTGCGGCAAAACAATGTCACCCCAAATATCAAAAAAGTAATCTCCGCTTTTAAGGACCTCCGCAAGTCCGAACGAATCAGCCGGCAGCTGTTTTGTTCTCAGCGCGCACATTCCCTGATGACCGTCATGATGGAAATCCGTGCCGCCGGTGATAATCATTTCCGGATGCTCACTTTCAAGCTTTGCCGCAATGCTGACGCGCGAATTGTGGTTCGGATGCATGTTATAAACCTCAATTCCGTCAAGCAGTTCAAGCCTTTGCAGTTCCATATAATTCCTGAACGGATGCGCCTGTACAATCACATTTTTTTCGTTTTTAAAGCCTTTATAAAACTCCTCATAGCTTCCGTCAATGTAGTCGAATGCGCGGTAAACGCCCTCCTCATCAATTCCGTAAACGAGATAGTCATTTACATTCTCCGGAAATCTCGCTTCCATTCCGAGATAGACGCGCAGTCCGCATTTTTCACCGAGCTTCTTTGCAAGGCGGTAATCATTCAGATAATATTCAACCCATTCTTCGCGCGGCTTGTCCTCAGAAAATGAAGAGCGGTTAAAATGATTGGTGATTACAATTCCGTCATAGCCGCGCTCCTTATAATATGCAACCGTTGTCGGAACATCAATTTCTGCGCACAGGCTGACAGGCATCGTATGAACGTGCAGATCCATCTTGAATTTCCATTCGTTTAATATCATGTTATGCGCCTCTTTTTCTTTTATTCCGTTTTATTGTATCACAGCACAAGGTAAATTACTATATTTTTTTCAATTATTTTTACGGAGAAAATTTATGCTGCCCTGCAAATTCCGAAAGAACACTTTGGCAAAAATGCGGCAACGGAAGCGAGCAGACGAGCCGAGTGTGCCTTTTTGCGACAAAGGAGGAATGACGGCGCGTATGACCGATTTTTCTGTAAAGAAAAATCGGAATGGAGCAAAGTCCATTCCGACGTGGCAACAAACGCAATTTTCGATACGGGTTGCATTGGGTTGCAAAGTTGCATTGAAATGCAACCCAAGAAGTGTATGCAACCGACCGACAAATTGTAATTTGTTTATATTTATTTTTCTAGTCTAAATCAATAATAGTTCCCAAAGCAACCATTGATTCTTCCCCTTCACTATATTTAATATACGCTTTATTATCTATTATATCTAAGCCCATAATACTATAAAAATGTTCTGGCGTATCAAGTACTAAAACCTCTTTACCATCATATTTATAAAGTCGTGTTGAAGATTCGTACGCAACTTCGATTACAAGCCCACCATCATATTCGTAACCTATAATATCTTCAAAAAAACCTAAATCCAAATCAAAAACCTTTATACTCTTCTTTCCATCATATAGATAAAAAGTTTTTAAATTTTCGTCATAGGTTCCATAATTATATTTGTTCTTATAATAGCATAACTTATTATTAATAATACCAACTATATCATAACCGTAGTTTTTATCTACAACTATCTTCCTACCATCTTTAACATATAGTAATTGATTGCCTTTCACAGAATCACTATAACTTTTAGAAGTTACCAGAAACATTCCATCTTTAACCGTCTTTTTATCTGATACCCATGTTATATTTTTAATATCAAATAATTTTTCTAAACCATCATCTGTTAATTTAGAATAAGTATAGTTTATTCTTTCTTTTTTCTTTTCTTCTGTTATTATATATAATTGCCCATTTATTACTTCAAAGTCTGAAAGATATGGATTTTTAGTTATTTTTTTTACTTTTAAGGTGTCTAGGTTATATTCATAAACATTACTAGCGGGTATTCCATATACCTTATTTAAATAAAGTACCGCTTTATTTAAATAATATCCGTCTTTAAATAATATTGTTTTTTCTGTACCATTTATCGAATAGATAGTCCTACCATAATAAGTTATAATATTTCTGTTATATTTTCCTAATATTCTATGTGGTTTATCCACAAGCTTATTTGTTTTTTGAGTTTCAAAATTAAACGAATATAACACATTATTACTATCATAGTAAATATCATCATTTTCTCTCCACAAAGAACTAACCTTATCGGCAATCTTAATAACAGTACCATCCTTATCATAAAGAATTTTATCACCTTTAAAATATAGTATTCCATCATCAATTTTTTCTGCTACATTTACCTTATGAAACCCAGTAGTTGTTCTATCAACACTTTTAAACTTAGTTTCCTTAGAACACCCCGTCATCAAAAATAACGATAACATTAAAATCAAAAAAATTTTTTTCTTCATTATAATCTACCTTTCAAATTCTTATTTATCGAACAGATTATATCACATAAATATGAATTTTTCTACCCAAACAAAAAAGGCGGGGTTTATTCAACCCCAACCTCGATGTCCGTTCCGTTCTTGGATCAGAATGTATTCTGTTGTCTTTGTGTACCATTACGCTGAAATTTTTCTCCACAATGAAACAAATCTATTTTGAGAATAGTTTCATTGTGGTATTTGGGTTCGTAATTCCGTCTTTTTTACAGTTTTTCAAAGAGCGAAGAGCGGTGAAAATTTCCCACGCTGAAACTTATCTTTTATGTAGAAAAACCGAAAAGGCTTATGGAACAAGGATTTTTGCAAAAAGAAAAAGAACGAAAGTTGCAATACCAATGGTATCATAACTTTCGTTCTTATATGGTCGGAGTGGCGGGACGGCGCCGCGCTTTGCGCGTCCCCACTGCTTGACGACCCAAATGCTTCGCATTTCGGTACCCGTCTGCGCACCAAAAAGCTAAAAAAACTGCCGCCGGCAGCTTTTTTCACGCTTTTCGCCCTCTCAGGGTTCGAGTCCCTTCCAATTGAAAAACCGACACCGCCCTATCGGTCGGCATCGGTTTTTTGGTCGGAGTGGCGGGACTCGAACCCACGGCATCCTGCTCCCAAAGCAGGCGCGCTACCAGCTGCGCTACACCCCGTAACGGATATATATTATAATATATATCCGCATAAATTGCAAGCTTTTTTTCACAAAAATCCGCGGAAATGTCACAAAAGCCGCGGCAAGAAGTCAACCCTGCCGCAGCTTATTTTAAAATCTGAAATCGCGCTTGTTCGAATTTTTTATTTCCTCAATATTCTTTTCCGCAATTGCCCTGACTTTTTCATTGGGAATTTTTTTAAGCTCATCATCAATCAGCTTAAACCCTGCCGTACGCGTATTTTCCGAAGCATAGTCAACAAGATACTCGGCAAGCGTCATAAGCGCGTTCGGGTGGCAGCAGTTGAGAATCTGCCCGTTTTTGCAAAGGCTCATGAATCTGTCGCCTGTTCTGCCCTCGCGGTAGCATGCTGTGCAGAATGACGGAACGTGACCCATTTCAATAAGCCAGTTGACAACATCGTCAAGCGAGCGCTGGTCGGAAACATCGAACTGCTCTGTATCATGCGGACGCTCCTTTTCCGTATATCCCCCGACTGAGGTGCGCGATGCGCCGCTCACCTGCGACACTCCGAGCCGCAGCATCTCACCGCGAACCTTTTCACTTTCACGCGTTGAGATAATCATACCCGTGTACGGCACGGCGATTCGTATACAGGCGGCGATTTTCTCAAAGATTTCATCGCTTATGCCATTATCAAACACATCCGGATCAATATCATCCGCTTTTTTCACGCGCGGAACGCTTATCGTATGCGGACCTACACCGTGAACCGCCTCCAGATGCTCTGCATGCATCAGAAGTCCGGCAAATTCATATCTGTATTTTTCAAGGCCGAACAGGACGCCAAGTCCGACATCGTCAATGCCGCCCTCCATCGCCCTGTCCATTGCTTCGGTGTGATAATCGTAATCGTGCTTCGGACCTGTGGGATGAAGTTCCAGATAGCTTTTTTTATGATATGTTTCCTGAAAAAGGATATATGTTCCGATTCCGGCGTCTTTAAGCCTGCGGTAGTTTTCAACGGTTGTTGCGGCAATATTCACATTCACCCTGCGGATTGCGCCGTTTTTGTGCTTAATCGAATATATCGTGTCAATACATTCGAGAATATATTCGATCGGGTTCATTTTCGGATCCTCGCCGGCTTCAATGGCAAGGCGCTTGTGCCCCATATCCTGAAGCGCAATCACTTCGGCGCGCACTTCGTCCTGCGTGAGCTTTTTCCGCGGAATATGCTTGTTTTTCATGTGGTACGGACAGTATACACAGCCGTTCACACAGTAATTTGACAGATACAGCGGCGCAAAAATCACGATTCTGTTCCCGTAAAACGCAAGCTTTATTTCCTCCGCAAGCTTGTACATTTCCTCAATTTTTTCCGGGATTTCACATGCGAGCAGCACCGAAGCCTCACGATGAGTAAGTCCGGCGCAGTGCGTTCCGTTCGCCGTTTTAACAGGGCGCGCCTTTTCAAGAATACTGTCAATCAGTTCGATATTATTTTTGTTTTCTTCCGCATAACGGAGCGTTTCCATGATTTCTTCATCATTTATAAACTCCTCCGCCTTGAGCGATTTCGGATTGTAAACCGCCATTATTTTCTCCCCTTTCTTGCAGTCAGCCGCCGAAAAAAGCAGCTTTCTGTCAGATATAATTACTATATACCCCCATGCCGCGAAAGTCAATTAGCTTATTCCACATAAACGCAGCGCGCGATTTATGTATATTGGCAACGCAGTTTTCCCCCTCCGCACTATAATTGTTGAAAATATCTATTGAAAAGCGCATTTTTTGCTGATATAATAGGAATCAGAATATATTCGGGAGGCTGATAGATATGAAATATGTAATTGTACTTACGGACGGCTGTGCCGATTTGCCGATTGAATCGCTCGGAGGGCTTACGCCGCTTGAAAAGAGCTGCACACCCAATATGGACGATTTTGCGGAAAAGGGCAGGCTGTTTCTTGTGAAAACCGTTCCCGAATCTCTTAAACCGGGCAGCGATGTTGCAAATCTGTCCGTTATGGGGTATGATCCGTTAAAATGCTACACGGGGCGTTCTCCGCTTGAAGCGGCAAGCATCGGCGTTAAGCTGACCGATTCGCAGACGGCGTTCCGCGCAAATCTCGTCACACTTTCCGATGAGGAAAATTATGAGGATAAGACAATGCTTGATTATTCCGCCGGCGAAATTTCAACTGCCGAAAGCCGCGAGCTTATGGAATATATCGAGGAAAAGCTCGGCGGAGGAGATATCCATTTTTATCCCGGCGTGAGCTACCGCCATCTGTTCGTATGGGATAATGCGCCGAAAAGCTTCACACTGACGCCGCCGCATGATATTTCCGACAGGAAAATAAAGGACTATCTGCCGTCCGATCCGCGCATACTTGAGCTGATGGAAGAGAGTGAGAAGCTGCTGCGCGACCACCCTGTTAATAAAAAACGCATTGCGGAGGGGAAGAATCCCGCAACCTCCATGTGGATATGGGGCGAGGGAACGCGCCCGTCGCTTGAATCGTTTTCCGGCGTTTACGGGAAAAAGGCGGCTGTTGTCAGCGCGGTTGATTTGATAAAGGGCATTGCGATTCTTGCCGGAATGCAGAGCATTGACGTTGAGGGCGCAACCGGGAATATCGACACAAATTTTGACGGAAAGGCAAAAGCCGCAGCCGATGCACTTTTAAGCGGCGAAAACGACCTTGTTTATGTTCACCTTGAAGCGCCCGATGAATGCGGTCACCAGGGCGACGCTCAGGGAAAGACGCGCAGCCTTGAGCTTATCGATGAAAAAATCATCGGTTATATCAAAAAGCGCCTTGACGAATCTGGCGAGGATTATGCATTCATGGTGCTGCCCGATCATCCCACGCCCGTATCAACCAAAACGCACAGCCGTGAAAGTATTCCGTGCGTTATGTATAAAAAGGGCATGGATAACAAAACAGGGCATAAGTTCACTGAGGAATACGCGCGCAAATACGGTGAGCGGGTTGACACCGGCTGGCTTCTTATGAGAAAATTCCTTGAAATATGATTTGTTTAAATTCGGCGGTTTAAATTTCATCCTTTATGAATAGAATAAAAAGAGGACATTCCCCCTCATTTTATTCTTTCATAAAGGATTTTTTGTTATGGCTGATACTTCATTTGACAAAGTAAAAAATATTTGCCGGAGCTTTGTGCTTTTTGCCGCGGCGGCTGCGGCAGTTGTGCTTGTTTTTCCTTATTTGTTCAGGCTTTTTCTGCCGTTTGTTATCGGCGGATTGCTCGCGCTGATTGCAAAACCGCTGTTTTTGTTCTTCGGCAGACTGCGCCTGCCGCGCTTTGCTGCGGCGCTGCTTGCCCTGGCTGTTATATTTCTCGTTTTTGCACTTTCCGTGAGAATTATTTTCGCCGGCGTTGTTAAAGAGCTTTTGTCATTTGCGGACAGCTTTTCCGACATATACAAGGCTTCCTCGGAGGCTGCCGAAAGCATTGCCGAACGCCTGGGTGCGCTCACCAAAAGAAGCGCCGTTTCCCATTCGGCGCTGCGCGCACTGGCAGATAAGCTCGGCGATTCGCTCCGCGGTCACATTGCGGAGGCGGTCAATTCACTGACAGCGTTTTTGATTGTGTGCGCAAAGAACATTCCGAACATTCTTTTGATTTCATTCATTTCGTTTTTTTCGGCATTTTTCTTTTTAAAGGATCGCAGGCTCATATCGGCATTTTTTTATCATGTGCTCGGAGAACGGGTTTACGGAGCTTTAAGCCGCGCGAAAAAAGCGGCATTCGGCGCAGCAGGGTGCTATGTTAAAGCACAGCTCATCATCGGCGCGCTGATTTTTGTTATTTTGCTTATCGGTTTCGTAATTCTGCGCGTTAAATATGCGCTGCTGTTCGCATTTATAACCGCTGTTGTGGACGCTGTTCCGGTTCTCGGAACGGGAACGGTGCTGATTCCCTGGGCAGTATTTTCCGTTTTTTCCGACAATCCCTCGCTCGGCTGGGGTCTTTTGTCGCTCTATGGCGTGTGCCTGCTCACCAGGCAGCTCTGTGAGCCGAAAATTATCGGCGTGAAGCTCGGCCTGCACCCTCTTGCAACCATCTTTTCGATTTATGCCGGAATGAGGCTTTTCGGCATCCTCGGACTTATCATCGGACCGGTGCTTGCGCTTATGATAAAAAATGTTGTATTTTCCCAATAGAAAATGCGAACAAATGTTTGCATTTTCTATTTTTATGTGGTATACTAATAAGCAAAGGGGGAGTTTGCTATGGAAACTGCCGAAAAACTGCGCATACTCGCCGACAGCGCAAAATATGACGCGTCCTGTTCGTCAAGCGGAAGCCGCCGCGCGTCCTACGGAGGAATCGGTGCGCCGACCGCGGCAGGCTGCTGCCATGCGTTCAGTGCGGACGGGAGATGTATTTCTCTTTTAAAGGTTTTATATACGAACTACTGCATCAATGACTGCAAGTACTGCAACAACCGGGTTTCGAACGATATTGAGCGCGCCGCATTCACTCCGCGCGAGCTGGCGGATTTGTGCATTTCGTTTTACAGGCGGAATTATATCGAGGGGTTGTTTCTCAGCAGCGGAATCATTAAATCACCGGATTACACTGCCGAAAAGCTGCTTGAGGTTCTTACGATTCTGCGCCGTGAATACAAATTCAACGGATATATTCACGTTAAGGGAATTCCCGGAGCGGACAATGCTTTGCTTGAAAAAATAGGTTTGCTTGCTGACAGAATGAGCGTTAATATTGAGCTGCCGAGCGAATCCGGACTTAAGCTCCTTGCTCCGCAGAAAACGAAGCAGTCCGTTCTTGAACCGATGCGGTTTATCAGGAATAATATAGTTGCTGCCGGGGAAGAATCAAAAAAGACAAGAACAAAAAAATATTTTGTACCTGCCGGGCAAAGTACGCAGATGATAATCGGCGCAACGAAAGACAGTGATTTGCAGATTCTGCGGCTGACGGAGGGACTTTACAGAAATTATTCACTGAAAAGGGTTTATTTTTCGGCATATGTTCCCGTGGGGAATCATCCGGTGCTTCCGAAAGATGTTCCGCCGCCGCTTCTGCGCGAACACAGGCTTTACCAGGCGGACTGGCTTCTGAGATTTTACGGATTTTCCGTTTCGGAAATACTTGATGAGAAAAATCCTCTGCTTGATCCGCTTCTTGACCCGAAATGCTGCTGGGCAATGCGCAACATCGGCCTTTTTCCCGTTGAGATTAACACCGCCGATTATGAAACGCTGCTGCGTGTGCCGGGAATCGGTGTGCTTTCCGCAAAGCGGATTGTTACGGCACGGCGCGCCGGCAGGCTTACGTTTGAGGATTTGAAAAAACTGCGCGTTGTTTTAAAGCGCGCGGCATACTTCATCACATGCAGCGGAAAATATATGTTTCCGGCGCTCAAAATGAGCTATGATTTTATTTATAATTCGCTCACTGCCGACACGTCCATGCTTCCGCAGCTGCAGGGCGGCGGTCAGCTTTCGTTTTTTGATTCGCCGCAGCTTTTGCCCGCACCGCAGGAAAAGCTGAGCTCCATCACCGGGCAATTTTAATCTAACTGCGCACTTTTACGCCGCGCCATGTTGCTGTTTTGCAGCTTTTTCAAAGCGCAGCCGGAGCAAAGGCACGTTGTTCGCACTTCATGCATATAACGCACTTTGCCGCACACTGCACAATCACATCACGCGGAGCGGAGCGAAAAAGCTGCAAAACGAAACCGCTTCCCTGCCGACAACGCACGCCCGTTGCAATTATCGCCCCTGCGAGGTCGTTTAGGGGGCATGGGGGAATCGAAACCCCCATGTTTTTGGTTCTTTTGACATCAAAAGAACATCGTCCCCCTTTTGACGCCAAAAGGAAAAAGCTGCAAAACGGCAGCAAAAGCGCATGGCGAAGCCGCAAAACAGCGGCAAAGGCGCACGGGAAAACAACGCGCAGGGCGTTCCCTGCATGTTATGACAGAAAGGTTGGTCATTATGAATTACAATGCCGAGCAGGACAATTCCGATATATGCTACACTTACGACGGCACGTTCGACGGACTTTTGACAGCCATTTTCACAGCTGTTTATTCGCGGAAAATCCCGCTGCATATTTTCCCGGCGGACAAGCTGCAGCTTGCTTTCGGAGAACGTTATATAAATATTGTTACGGAAGCGGAAAAGGCAGCGCGCGTGATGAAAGCTGTGACGGACAAGCTCGGCTCGTTCGGAGCGAAGCGGCTTTATTATGTTTTTTTGAGTGACGCCGATGACAAGGAAATCATAATATATAAATATATGATGCTCGGATTTAAAAACGGAAGCATTGTTAATTCCGCGCTTGCGGACGACACGGTTTCAGCGGCTTGCAACGCGGCGCAGAATGTCTCACGCGAGGCGGAAAAGTTCCGTCAGTTCACGCGGTTCAGCATTATGGAGGGCGGCGTTCATTATGCGCGCATTGTGCCGAAAAACAACATTCTGCCGATTATCACGCCGTTTTTTCTGAAAAGGCTTCATTCAATTCCGTTCATAATAAATGATTTAACGCATGATATTTGTTCCGTTTATAACACGCGGTCGTGGTATATTACATCGTCGGTGGGCATAACTCCGCCGGAAGCTTCCGAAGATGAAAAGGAAATGAAACGGATGTGGAAAATATTTTTTGATTCCGTTTCAATTAAGGAGCGCGAAAATCTTAAGCTGCAAAAGCAGAACATGGGCGCACGATACTTTAAAGATGTCTGGTCGGTTAAGTAGATGTGTTAAAATCTAAACCTGCTTAAGGAATAAAAGCTTGACATTTTCTGAATTTATGCTATAATAAAAATGTGGAAGCCAATGACGGTTGCCACTACCATACTACTACAATGCCTTTGAGTTTAAACGCTCAAAGCCAAGTGAGCCAATCTGGTTGCGACAGACGGCTCACTTTTTCTTTATGTGTGCTATTATCTCTTTAACGACTGCAAAAGCAAATCCCAAAACAGTACAAATAGCTGCCAATTCAGATAAAGTAATATGTATCAGCCTCCATTCGAGAAAAATTTCCCGTCAAGGGCTTATACATCGCCTCCATTCCGCCCGAGCGGGATGACAAGGCAACCGTCCTTTGTAACCGTCCGACCGTTTACAAACAGAATGAAACTCAACAGTAAAACGGCAGACTTCCACGAAAGATATTATACCAAATTAAATAATATGTGTCAACTAATTTTACAGATGAAGAAAAGCTGCGGCAGAGCCGCAGCTTTTTTATTCGAATTATTAAATTCTTGAATTATGAATTGCTTACCAGGACCATGTACTAGTAAAGTCCTCGTAGATTTTTCCGGCGGTTTTAGCAGTTCCGGCTGCATTCTTAGCAGCTGCTGCATAATTCGCATATTCCGCATTCGACTCAAGAGCGTAGAGAGCTGCATCGTCACCGCTTGTAGCAATAACATCAATAGTTTCAAGAGCTAATGCTTCGATTTCAGGTGTGTTATACTTTTTCATCTTTTCATTACCTCCTAAAATTATTCTGTCGGCGCATCAGTAGCGTCTGTGTAGTAGTATGTGTCGCTGGCAGCATCTTTGAAGATACCGTTTACAGCAGTGATTTCAGTATTCACGCCGTCAACACCTGTTGTCAATGTAGCAGCAACTGTTACATCAGCGTTCTTACCAAGAGCAGAAAGACCTGCGTTAAACTTCGGAGAATAAGCCTTACCGTCAGCAGTTGTAAGCGCCCAAATCATGTTGTCATCAAGAGTGATATCTGCAGGAGTTACAAACTTGAATCCTACAGCAGCACCAATGAAGCCTTTGGTTTCCGTACCCTTTTCATCTATTACCCTAAGGTTATTGATGAATCCGGTATCTGCAAGCGAACCGGTCTTTGTAATTATATTAGACGGCTCATCAGAACCTTCTTTAACAACAATCTTCGCTGTCGGATATGTCTCACAGTCGTTGAGAGCATCTCCACCAGCAGTTACAAGCATTGAATCAGTTGTAAGAGTGACAGCATACTCTTTTGCTGCTGTGTCATCTACAGTAAATGTAACAGGAACTTCAATTACTCCGGCAGGAATGTCAACACCACTAGCATCGTCCTTCATATATGTGAACAACCCAGTCTCTATATCTGTTCCGCCCGTGTACAACGGAAGGTAACTTGTAATTGCAGAATCAGCAATTTCTTTTACCTTTATTCCTTTTTCTCCACCAAAATCAAAGGTGAATGCAACAATACCTATACTTGCTGCTTCGTCTAAATCAATACCCATCTTGATTGTAACATCCGTTGTGCCGCTTCCAACAGCGATTTCCTTATCACCCTCAAAAGTGAACGGAGCAACATTAGAAGCAAAAGATGTTATACCCAAGCAGAATATAACTGCCGTTGCCAAAAGCAACGATACAATTTTCTTCATAGTTATTAAACCTCCAATATTATTTGGTCAATACGTTAAATGTATAAGCCTGCTTTTTATATGCTTTTGTAAACTGCATCAAGTCTAATGCATTAACATTACCATCACCAGTTACGTCAGCAATTAAAGCTTTCTTCATAGAAGTAGCCGCAGGAGAATCAGCTGTTTTCTTATATACCTTTGTAAACTGCATCAAATCCAATGCATTAATTGCGCCTGCCTTATCCTCATTCATGTTACCATATTTAGAAATAACATCATTAGCTGCAGCATCTGCGCCAAGTACTTCAAACTTGTAATTAGTTACAGATGTCGGAATAACAGCAACATATTTAGCACGTTCTGCCGAATAGAAGATAGCGGAACCATCTATAGCATTACCATCTGCATCAACAACAGCAACTGCATATCCTGCCGTAGCATTACCTGCATTGGGGTAAGCAGTTGTGTCAAGAGCAAGAGAAACAATATTGCAGCCTTTTACAAGACCCATGCTATCATTACTTACATTCGCCTTATCAACTTTAATTGTTGCCTTTGTGGTATCATCTTTCGTGATGAAGTCACGATCCTCCTTGTTAACAACCGTTAAGCTTCCGAGCAGTGTTGCTGTTGCTTCATTCGTTGCACCTGCAAATACCGTTACAGCTTCAGCGTCTCCCAGGCGTGTGCCGAAAGGCATTGTATATGTAGCCGTGCCGTCAGTTGCGGTCATCTGATTGATATAAACGATATCGGAATCAGCTATTGTTGCAGGCATTTCTGTATAAGCACCCTTAAGAACAAGGATTGTAGACTCCTTTCCTGCCTCAACACCGCTGACTGTTACACTAACAGCATCCTTATTTTCGTTAAGCACAGGCGTACCTGTAAGCGCAGCGAAAGCCGATGTTGACAAAATTGCGCATCCAACTGCAAGAGAAGCAGCTGCTTTAAACATTTTTCTCATCAATTTTTCCTCCTTGATTTTATATGTTATATATTATTTAAAATTGATATTGAATGTTGGTAAAATCGAATAGATTTCACAAGAATAGCATAAGCCTATCCTTTATGCTGAATTTATTGTAACATCAGGCGGACATATTTTCAAGAGCTTTGTTAAAAAAACTTTTCGTTTTTTTGCTCAAATAAAGATTTTGCCGTTTGTTGAGGTTCAACAACGGCATGACGAAAGTGCAATTTTTTTGATACAAAAGAGCCAAAAAAGTGCCGAAAAAAGCCACTGCACGGCAGCAAAGCCGAAGCAATAACATGCAAAAGGCGGCTGCCGCTGTTTTGCGGATTCTGTAAAGCGCAGCAACGCGCAAAAGGCGATTGCCTTTTTAATACCGATGAGCATCGGGGGGGCGATGTTCGGAAACGAACGGTTATGTTCTTTTGGAGTCAAAAGAACCAAAAACGCGGGGGTTTCGATTCCCCCGCGCCCCCTAAACGACCTCGCAGGGGCGAGAGTTGCAATGGGCGTGTGTTGGCGGCAGGGGGAGCGCTATTGTTTTGCGGATTCTGTGCTCCGCTCCGCGTGATGTGTTTGTGCCATATGCAGCCATGTATTTATAGGTTCACAAGGTACAAACAACGTGCCTTTGCTCCGGCTGCGCATGGCGAAGCCGCAAAACGGCGGCAAAGGCGCACACAGAGGTGCAGCAAAAGGCAATTGCCTTTTAGGACTGCAAAACTCTTAGATTATGATTGTCTTTCCGGCGATTTCGGAAAGAGCACCGCAGGGTTCAAAGTCAAAAATTATCTTATAGGCGCACAGCGCCTGGCCGCCGCCGGAGAGTGCGCCATACTTTTTATCACCGGCAAGAGGACAGCCGACCGATGAGAAATACGCTCTTATCTGATGGCTGCGCCCGGTGTGCAGCTCGACCTCCGCAGATGTGTGTTTTCCATCGGACGAGATAACCCTGTAATCCATTGAAATTTCCTTGCCGGAGGAAGAAATCCGGCTGACGTTTTCAGCATTATTCTTTCTGATAAATGCTTCCACATGAGCGGATTTTTCGGGCGGAACGCCCTCAAGGGTGCATTTGTAAAATTTTCTTACGCGGTGTGCACGGATATGTTCATTCATTTCGCGCAGAGCCGCCGCAGTTTTTGCACCGATGACAAGTCCGCTTGTGTTCGTATCAAGCCGGTTACAAAGGGCAGGGGCAAATGCGTTTTCCTCCGCCGCGTTATATGCGCCGGATTCGGCGAGATAGCTTTTAAGCATATCGGCAAGAGTGTCTGTTTTATGGCGGCTGTCCGGCTGGCAGGGAAGCTGCGGCGGCTTGTTGAAAATAACGACTGCGCCGTCCTCATAAACAACGGGCGCTGTCAGAGTGCACTTTGCCGCGGTGCGTTCGCGGCGGAATGACGAATTGATATAAATATCAAGCCTTTCGCCCTCGGAAAGAACATAATCCTCCCGAACCCAGCGGCCGTTTATTTTTACGTCCTTTTTCCGAAACGCTTTATAAATGAGTGAGGACGGTGCGGTTGTCGCTTTAAAAAGGAATCTGTCGGCACGGATTCCCGAGCTGTTTTTGTTTATATTAAATGTGATCATGAAAACGCTCCCTTTGAATAAATATTATAATATTGCGGCGCATTTGTCAAGGTGTCGTTCTTTTGGGGGCAAAAGGAGGCTGCCTTTAAATCTGCGGCGATGAGCATCACGGGGTGGGAGTGTTCGGGTACAAAGCAAACAGCCGCGGATTGCCCCGCGGCTGTTTGCCAGGTCAAGAATACGTATAATAGAATCAATGCTCACGCGTTCGGGCATGCGCCCGGTGGCGTTCACATAACATAGCAATAATTATTTTTCGCCGAAAACCTGCTTAACATGCTCATAGCTTTCAAGCGTTCCGATATCGTACCGGTTCCCTGCCGAATGAAGCGCATACACGGGAACTTTGCGGCACAGGTAGCAGACAAAGCTGCCCGGAGCGTCCGTTCCGCAGCCATCGGCAATGCCCTGCGCGATAAGACCGAGCTGATCTTTTTTATAGATATAGAACGGTCCGACGCACCAGTTGGATTTGGGGTCCTGCGGTTTTTCCTCCATTGAAATCACGCGGAAATCACTGTCCGGAATCATAACTCCGCAGCGGCGGAGGGTTTCAACATCCTCCTCATAGTCGCAAACGACAACGGCAGCGTTCTTTTCCTTAAAAAGGTCAACGAGTTTTCGGAAAGAATAATCAATCATATTATCGCCGGCAACGACCAGAATGTCATCATCAATGCCGAGCGAATCAATTGCAAAACGAATGTCATTAACCGCGCCGATTCTTGTTTCGTTCGAGGTTGAGCCATCGTCAAGAATTGTTACGGGTTTTTTAAGGCGGCAGGTTTTTTTCCAGTTTTCAAAATGCTGCACATACCGGTGGTTTGACACGATAATATGCGAATCAATTTCATCAAGCGTGTCAATATCATCAAGCAGCCAGTCAAGAATTGTTTTCCCTGCAACCTCCAGAAGCGGTTTCGGGAAATTCTCCGTCAAAGGATAGAGGCGCGTTGCATACCCGGCAGCGAGCACAATATTTTTCATTTTCATTTCCTCCGTCCGATTTGTATATTCATTATAATGTTTCCTCATGGTTTTGTCAACAGCCAATTGCCTTTTCGGGCAAGGTCTTAGCCGTATTTTAACCGTTTTAAGTAAAATGCGGTTATGAGTAACCCTGTAAGCCGAGTTCTGTCATAGAGCGAGGGCAAAATGCCCTGCCCCGAAACGGTCATCTGTCTACGCCGCACATCTCTGTGCGGCTCCAGCCGCCTTTCGGATTATCGGCCGGACAAGCCAATCCATTCGGCGTTGCTTCGGATGGGGTTTACATGGCACAAAGCGTTACCGCAATGTCGGTGGGCTCTTACCCCGCCTTTCCACCCTTACCGCCCGCAGGGGCGGCGGTTTATTTCTGTTGCACTTTCCTTAGAGTCGCCTCCACCGGGATTTCTCCGGCACCCTGTCCTGCGAAGCTCGGACTTTCCTCATCGGCAAAAATTGCCGCCGCGACCGTTCGGATTACTCATAAAGGCTATTAAATAATAACACAACTTTTTTTCCGTGTCAACCACAATCTGCGGCGGTGCGGATTTGTGCGATTGCTTCCGAAAACGGCGGCGCACCGAAAACGGAGCTGCCGGCAACAAAAATGTCAACCCCTGCTTTTGCAGCGAGGGGAGCGGTTTTTGCATTGATTCCTCCGTCAATTTCAACGGGAATGTCACACGCTGCTTTTATTTGCCGCACTTTATCAAGCACCTCCGGCATGAAGCTTTGACCGCCGAATCCCGGAACAACGCTCATAACGAGAATCATATCAAGATATTTTGCGGCGTCGATAACCGCTTCCGCTCCCGTTGCCGGATTGATTGCGGCAGCCGCCTTTATGCCGAGCGAATGAATTTTATCGGCGGCGGCTTTCAGATCTTTAACGCACTCGGCATGAACAGTTATTAAATCCGCGCCTGCCGCGGCAAAGGCTTCAGCATAATCAAGCGGATTATCAAGCATGAGATGGCAGTCGAAAAACAGCTTGCTCGATTGTCTTATCGACTTTACAACAACGGGACCCATGCTGAGATTGGGCACAAAGTGCCCGTCCATTATATCGATATGCAGCAGGTCGGCGCCTGCCGCTTCAACCGCTTTCACCTGATTGCGGAGATCGCCGAAGTCTGCCGACAATATTGACGGAGCTATTTTTATCACTGAAAATCAATCCTTTCGTTCCCATTCCTTAATTTCTTTAAGTTTTTCAAACATTGCCGCATAGCTTTGATGCCGGCTTTCGGCAATTCTGCCGTCTGCCACGGCTTCAAGCACTGCGCAGCCGGGTTCTTTTATATGGTTGCAGTCGGCAAAGCGGCAGTTTTGGTGAAGCGCGCGGATTTCGGGGAAATAATTCCATAAGTCGGCGGCGCGCACAGCATCCGCTTCAAGGCGCGAGAAGCCGGGAGTGTCGAACACAAAGCCGCCGGCGGCTTGCATAAGCTCCACATGGCGCGTTGTGTGCCTGCCGCGCTCAATGCGGCTGACCGAACCTGTTTCAAGCTCTTTTCCGGTGATTCTTCTCAGAAGGCTTGATTTGCCGACGCCTGACAGACCTGCGAACGCAACCGTTTTGCCGCAGATTATTTCGCGCAGGCGGTCAACCCCCTCTCCCGTGGCTGCGCTTGCGATGACAACCTCATACCCGGCGCGTTCATACACGGACGCGAATGCTTTCACTTCATCGGATTCGGCAAGGTCGGTTTTGTTCAGACAGATATATCCCCGAATCCCCTTGCTTTCGGCAATGACAAGCATTTTATCCGTGAGAAACAGGTCGGGCATGGGGGATTTTGCTGCCGACACGAGCATAACCGCGTCCACATTCGACACACCGGGGCGCACAAGCGAATTTTTCCGCGGCTTTATTTCGCACAGCTCCGCTCCGCCCGTTTCGGGCACACGCACTACAACGCGGTCGCCCACAATCGGCGTAAGCTCCATTTTGCGGAATTTTCCGCGTGCGCGGCACTCCGTTATTTCCCCGGCGGATTCCACATAGTAAAATCCGCCGATGCCTTTTGTTATGATCCCTTCGCGGTATACTTCGCTCAATATCTTACCTCTTTCGTTGTTATATAAACGCCGTCATAGTAAACATCAAGGCTGAGCGATTCCGTTATATCAAACGAAACGCTTGCGCTGCCGCCCGATGTCGGAAATTCTTTTTCATAATACGTTTGTCCGTCCGACACAAGGCGGATGGTGACTTTTTCCCTGTCCTTGGGCAGATTTGAAAGTGTGAGGTGCACATTGTGCTTCTGCGGCTTTGCTGCCGGCGGTTCGCTCTGCGAGGGTTTATCCGTATTTTCACTGTCATTTTCGGACGGGGTTTCCTTTTCGCCCGTTGCAACGTACAGATTGACAACGGTATTCACGGCAACGGTTTCAAATGCATCACGGCTCTGCCTGAACACCTCGCCCTTGCGGAAGCCGTTCTTATTTTCGTTTTTAACCGTGCCGACCTTAAGATTATTCCGTTCAATTGCGACAACCGCATCTTCAAGCGTACTGCCGACAACATTCGGAACGACTGTGTTCTGCGTTCCTGCCGAAACATAGAGCGTGACCTCATCGCCCTCCGCCATTTCGGCGCCCTCCTTGGGATTTTGTTTAAAGATTATTCCCTCGGAATAGGTATCGCTGTTTTCTTCCTTTTCGATAACCTTGATTCCCTTTTCCTCAAGCTTTTTTCTGACAGTCTTATAATTTTTGCCTGTATAATCCTCAAGCTCCAGAACAACAGGGCCGGAGCTGACAACAACCTTGATTTCGCGCGAGCGTTTCACGGCGCTGCCGCCGGCCGGAGTTTGGCTGATAACAACGTTTTTATCCTTATCGCTGTGCTCCGTGCGTTCAACGGTTATATCAAAAGCAACCTTTTTGGTGCTTGCATTAAGCACGGCTGCCGCCGCTTCGTCATATGTCATTCCGACAAGCTTCGGAACTTTAACCTCGCTCCCTGTGCCGAAAAACAAGACATACGCTCCGCAGAGAAGCACCGTAACTGCAATCAGAACGGAGATTATACCCACGAATAATGCCGTATGCGTTTTCTTTTTCTTTTTGCCGCGGTTTTTCTTCCGCGGTGCGCTGTCCTCCGAAGCTTCGGGCGGGCGCTTTTTCCTCGGCTCGCCGCCGCGCGTCTGCGGAAGCTCGCTTGCATCGATATGAAGCATTGACAGCTTTATATTGGGATTGCGGTAAACGGCAATCAGATCATCGAGAATATCCTTTGCATTTTCATAGCGCAGGCGCTGCTCCTTATTCATGGCTTTCAGGATAATGGCTTCTATGCCGCGCGGAATATCGGGATTCACGCTGCACGGCGGTTCAGGCTGTTCATGCAGGTGCTGCATGATTACCGAAACGCCCGTATCGGCATCAAACGGAAGCCTGCCGGTGAACATTTCATACATTACGACTCCGAGCGAATATATATCGCTGCGGCAGTCGGTATACCCTCCGCGCGCCTGTTCGGGAGAAAGATAATGTGCGCTTCCGACAGCCGCCGAGGTTGAATTGACGGTTGTGGTATTATTCGCGGCGCGCGCTATGCCGAAGTCGGCAACTTTAAGCTTGCCCTCCTCCGTCATAATAATATTCTGCGGCTTTATATCGCGGTGAACAACGTGCTTTGAATGAGCGTGCTCAAGCGCGCGGCAAATCTGCATTGAGAAATTTGCAGCCTCGCGCCAGGGGAGCTTGCCGCCCTTTTCGTTCATGTACTCCTTAAGCGTTTTTCCCTCAAGGTATTCCATGACGATATAGTGCAGTCCGTCCTCCTCGCCGACATCATATATCTGGACAATATTCTGATGCGACAGGCTTGCGGCAGCCTGCGATTCAACGTTGAACCGGCGGATAAACTCCTCGTTTTCCTTAAATTCCTCGCGCAGTATTTTTACTGCAACAAAGCGGTTCAGAATTTTGTCCTTAGCTTTATATACAACAGCCATGCCGCCCGTTCCGACGCGGCAAAGCAGCTCATATCTGTTTCCGAGAATTTTTCCTTCCATAAATTTTCCCCTCCGATTGAAATTACTTCCGTGCAAGCACAACGGTAATATTGTCCGTGCCGCCTGCGGCATTTGCGGCATTTATCAGTTCGTTTGCCGCCTGTGCCGGATCCTTTGCGGAAGCCGTTATTTCCGCAATCTTTTCGTCCGAAACCATATTCGTCAGTCCGTCGCTGCACAAAAGGAGCGTATCATTCTTTTCAAAAGGCGTTATATATGTATCCGCCTCGACATGAAGTTCCGTTCCGAGAGCGCGCGTTATCACATGGCGCTGAGGGTGCGTTTCCGCCTCCTCCGGTGTGATAACGCCCGAATCAAGCATATATTCCATCAGGCTGTGATCTTTTGTGATGCGGACTGCTTTTCCCGATTTGTCAATGCGGTAAACGCGGCTGTCACCCACATGCGCAATATACGCGGTTGATCCGTCAATCACGCACACATCGACTGTTGTTCCCATTCCGTCAAGCTTGCGGTCGCCTGCGGCAACGGTCATGATATCAAGATTTGCGCGATGCACCGCGCCGCGCATTATTTCAAGAATCTGACCGGGGGATGAGCTTCTTTTAATTTTTTGCTCAATATATTCACGCACGGCTTTCACCGCCGCCGCACTTGCTATTTCGCCGCCGCTTGCGCCGCCCATTCCATCGGCAACAATCATGACGGTATACCGCCCGACCCGCCCGGAAAAGCAGCTGTCTTCATTATTTTCGCGGACGGAGCCGCGATCCGACTGAGAAAAGAACTGCATCATTCACCACCTCCTTGTTTTCCGATTTCATTGTTGCGCAGCTGTCCGCATGACGCATTTATGTCCGCGCCAAGCTCTCTGCGCACAGTTGCATTTATTCCGCAGTGTTCAAGCGCCCGTTTAAACGCTTCCGTTTCCTCCGCGCTTGTCCTGACGTTTTTCCGTTCCGTTACCGGGTTGACGGGAATCAGATTAACATGGCAGTTCTTCCCCTGAAGAAGCTTTGCCAAAAGCGCGGCACAGTGTGCGTCCGAATTTTTGTTTTTTACGAGTGCATATTCAAAGGTTATTCTTCTATGAGTTTTTTCAAACCAGTAATCGCATGCGCGCATAAGCTCCGCAAGCGGATACGCCCGTGCCACGGGCATCATTTCGCGCCGCAGGTCATCCGCCGGCGCATGAAGCGAAATTGCAAGATTGAACGGCAGCCCCTCATCCGCAAGCCGATATATTTTATCGGCAATTCCGCAGGTTGAAAGCGTTATGTGCCGGCAGCCGATATTAAGACCATTCTCCGAGCTTACGCTGCGGATAAACTTCATCACGTTTTCATAGTTATCGAGCGGTTCGCCTATTCCCATTATAACGATATTTGAAATTCTGCAGCCGAGGTCATTCTGCGCCTTTTGCAGCTGCCCTTCGATTTCAAACGGTGTCAGCGAGCGGACAAGACCGCCGAGCGTTGACGCGCAGAACGAACATCCCATTCTGCAGCCGACCTGACTTGACACGCAGATGCTTTTCCCGTGGTGATAGTCCATCACAACGGATTCGATGATATTTCCGTCCGCAAGCCTGAAAAGATATTTAACCGTTCCGTCAAGCTTTGAAACGTACTTTCTGCATATTTCCGGAAGCAGCGCACCGCACTCGCTTTTCAGCTTTTCACGCAGTGGTTTGGGAATATTCGTCATGGAATCAAAGCTTTCCGCTCCGGAATGAATCCATGAATACAGCTGTTTCGCCCTAAACGGCTTTTCGCCCAGCATCTTCACATATTCAGTTAATTCCTCTGCCGTTAAATCTCCGGGATTCACAATTTACTTCCTTTCAAGCAGCGCCGCAAAAAAACCGTCCGTTCCGTCCTTATCGGGAAGAAAGAGCTTCTGTTCAGCAAGGGCAAAATCGCTGTGTTTATCAAGAAAATACAAAATATTATCTTCATTTTCCGCTTTGTTTACGGTGCAGGTTGATATTAAAATCCGACCGCCTTTTTTGACATACCGCACCGCATTGTCAATTATTTTCCGCTGCAGCGGCACAAGTGCGTCAAGCTCATCGGGATTTTTCTTCCATTTTATATCAGGCTTCCTGCGCAGAATCCCGAGTCCCGAGCACGGGACATCGGCAAGTACGCAGTCAAAGCCGTTTTCAAACGCCTGGTTAAATACCGATGCGTCATTAAGCATAACGCGGGTGTTTGCAATACCCATTCTTTCAATGTTTTTTTTCAAAAGCTCTGTCTTATGAGGATAAATATCGCACGAAGTCAGTTGCCCCGTGTTTTTCATAAGCTGAGCAATATATGTTGTTTTCCCTCCGGGCGCGGCACACAGATCAAGCACCGCAGTATTTTCTTCCGGGGCAAGCATCCGCACCGCGCGCTGAGACGCCGCGTCCTGAACGGTTATATAACCGTTTTTATACTCCTCCGTATTTTCCGCGCTGCCGCTGCCTGTGAATATGTATGCGTCCGGCGCAGCGGAGGACTTTACAAAGCCGCTGCCGAGCGCCGACGCTTTAAGCGTGTTCAGCCTTACGAAAACAGGCGGAATTCCGTTCATCGCTTCAAAGAGCGGTTCTCCGTACCCTTCCGAAAGCCAGAGATTGACCAGCCAGGGAGGACAGGAATATTTAACGGATATATATTCCCCGGTATTTCCGCGCGGCGGCAGAAAGTCATCCGTTTGCGCCGCCTTTCGCAAAACAGCGTTTACGAAGCCTGCCGATGCGCTGTGTCCGTACCTGCGGCTCAGGCGCACACATTCGTTCACCGTTGCACTGACGGGGATTTTGTCAAGGAATTTTATCGAATAAATGCCGATGCGCAAAATATTTAAAATATGCACCGATATTTTTTTCATTTTAATGCTCGACAGATTTTTTATAATATTATCGAGATAAAGGCGGTTTCTTTCCACTCCTGCGGCAAGCTGCGTTGCAAGTGCGCTGTCACGCGCGGAAAGCTTTTCCCCGGCAAGAACCAACCGCAGCGCAGCATTGAGATACGCGCCGTTTTTCTCCGTTTCGCAAAGAGCCTTAAGTGCGGCATTCCGCGCCGCCGAAAGTTTTTCCATCAGTCGCGCCTCCGCCGGGAGCCGGCAAGCATGATAAATCTCAGCAGATTTGCAACCGAGACTGCTGCCGCCGCAACATATGTCATCGCAGCCGCGCCGAGTACCTTTTTAACGGCAGGCACCTCATCAGATTCCAGATACATTCCGTTCGAGAGCGTTTTTATTGCTCTGTTTGACGCGTTAAATTCAACCGGAAGCGTTACAATCTGAAAAAGTACCGCGGCGGAGAAAAACCATATTCCGAAATTAACGAGAAAATCACTGAATGCGCCGCTGAGCAAAAGACCTATTATAATGAGGTACGGTCCTGCCGTTGAGCCGAAATTCGCAACGGGTACAAGCGCGTTGCGAAGCTTTATCGGAAGATAACCGACAGCATGCTGAACCGCGTGCCCGGCCTCATGTGCGGCAACGCCGACAGCCGCCACGGAGGTTGATGTCCGCACGGAATCCGACAGTCTTATCACATTTGAGCGAGGGTCGTAATGGTCGGTAAGGTTGCCGGCAATCGATTCTATTCTTACATTATATAATCCGTTTTCGTCAAGGATTTTTCTTGCTGCCTGTTCAGCCGTTATATTGCGCGATGTTTTCCTGTTGCTGTAACGCTTGAATGTCATCTGAACATTTGCCGACGCAAGAAGCGACAGCAGCGCCGCAATCAGTACAAGCGCATATCCTCCGCCGTAAAACCCTCCATAGTAATATCCGGGCATGAAAATCATTCCTTTCCCAAAACTGTTCCTTTTTCAATTTTATGACCGTTAAGGTACTGCGAAACCGTCATTTTCTTTTTTCCGTCAAACTTAACGTTCTTTATTCTGACGGATTCAGCGCCGCACGCAACGAGTATACCGCGGTCATCCGCACAAAGCACCTCTCCCGGTTTTCCGCAATCCTTTTCGGGATATGCAAAATCAATCATAAAGCGCTTGCCGCAAAGATAGCTGTATGCTCCCGGCCACGGATTCAGTCCGCGCACCCTGTTATATATATGCTCCGCCGAATCGGCCCAGTCAATTTCGCCCTCTTTTTTGGAAAGCATGGAAGCATATGACGAAAGCGAATCATCCTGCTTCTGCGGCTTGAGCGTTCCGTTTTCGGCGCAGTCAAGCGTTTTCAAAAGCACTCTGCCGCCGACAGCCGCAAGCGCGTCGTGCAGCATTCCTGCCGTCATATCGGGAGTTATCTCAAGCTCTTCCTTTAAGAGCATATCCCCGGTGTCAAGTCCTTTTTCCATATACATACTCGTAACGCCGCTCACCTTTTCACCGTTCATCACAGCGCGCTGAATCGGTGCTGCACCGCGGTATTTGGGAAGCAGCGACCCGTGAATATTAATGCAGCCGTATTTCGGATAATTGAGAACATACTCCGGCAGCAGTTTTCCGTATGCCACAACAATTATTATGTCGGGGCAATATTTTTCAAGAATACCGGAAATCGCGTTATCCTTAAGCGTCTGCGGCTGGTATACGTCTATATTATGCTCCAAAGCATATTTTTTAACCTCGGGCATGGCAGTTTCATATCCGCGCCCCTTGGGTTTGTCCGGCTGAGTTATAACGCAGACAACCTCTCTGCCGGCCTCAACCATTGCACGAAGCGATTCGCGCGCAAATTCGGGGGTGCCCATAAAAAGAATACGCATTCCGTTCCTCCGTTCAGTCTTCTTCAATAAATTTTATTACTTTTTCAACATACAAAATTCCGTCAAGGTGGTCACATTCATGGCAGATGCATCTTGCCATAAGTCCTTCTCCCATATATTCAATCGGGTTTCCGTTCCTGTCAAATGCGCGGACGGTTGCCCTTTCCGGGCGTTCAACCTCGCCTGCTTTGCCGGGAACGCTCAGACAACCCTCAATATCCACAATGCTGCCCTCCGTTTTTGTTATAACGGGGTTTATAAGCTCGATTATTCCGCCGTCCTCCTCGCCGCGGTCAATGATGACAACGCGGCGGAGAATCCCGACCTGCGGAGCTGCAAGACCAACGCCGTTTGCCTCAATAAGCGTTTCCGCCATATCGTCAAGAAGCGTATGCAGTCTGTTGTCAAACTTATCAACCTCGCGGCAAACCTTTTTCAGGCATGGGTCGCCTATTTCTCTTATTTTCCTCAGTGCCATAACAATTCCTTGCCTTTCTGTGTGCTTAATTCATGTTATACGGATTAACATCGGCAATTACGGAAATATCAGACTTCCTTTTTCCGTATCTGCAATGCACGGTTTCCCGCAGCAAATCCGTTATCTCTTCGTCAGCTCTGCATTTTATCCACACGCGGTAACGGTATCTGTCCTGAACTTTATAAACCGGCGCTTTTGACGGCTCATAAAGTATGCACCCCTCCTCGGTTCGCAGCGCTGTCTTCAGCTTCATCGCTATGACGGATGCGGCAGTCCGCGCCTCCTCTTCATCCGATGAGCTTATTATTATGTTTATTATATCGCAGAACGGAGGATAGAAAAACTCCTCCCGATATTTTATTTCTTCCCGGTAAAAAGCCTTATAATCCTGCCTGCACGCGAGCTGAAGCGTCGGATTATCGGGCATATACGTCTGAACAACAGCGCGGCCGCGCTTTTTCCCCCTGCCGGCTCTGCCGCAAACCTGAGCAATCAGATTAAAGGTTCGCTCCTGCGCACGGAAATCGTCAACATTCAGCGATGCGTCCGCCGCAAGCACACCTACAAGAGTAACATTTTCAAAATCCAGTCCTTTTGTGACCATCTGCGTTCCGAGCAGAATATCACTCTTTTCATCCGCAAATCTTTTCAGCAGCTTTTCATGACCGCATTTTCCGCTTGTTGTGTCGGCATCCATCCTAAGCACCGACGCCGCAGGAAAAATTTCTTCAATATGCGACTGTGCTTTCTGCGTTCCCTTGCCAAACTCCTTAAGCCTTGCGCTGCCGCATTTCGGGCAGTTTGTCTTCATTCTTTCGCGGTAACCGCAGTAATGACAGGTAAGATACTCTCCGCTCTTGTGGTACGTCAGCGAAACGCTGCATCTCGGGCAGACAAACACAAATCCGCAGTCGCGGCAGGAAACGAACGTTGAATATCCGCGTCTGTTAAGGAAAAGCACCGTCTGTTCTCCGCGCACCAGATTCTGCTGCATTTCCGAAGCCAGGCGGCGGCTGAGAACTGTTTTGTTTCCTTCCGCAAGTTCGCGCCGCATATCCTCCAGAAAAACCTCCGGAAGCGGATTTTTATTAAACCGCTCTTTCATTTCAATAAGCCGGTATATGCCGCGCTCCGCTTTATAATAGCTTTCCACAGACGGAGTGGCCGACGCAAGCAAAAGCGGACAATCCGATTTTGCAGCGATATATTCAGCGATATCACGCGCATGATACCGCGGAGATGATTCCGATTTGTATGACTGCTCGTGTTCCTCATCAATAATAATTATTCCGATGTTGTCGCACGGGGCAAATATTGCGCTCCTTGCGCCGACAACAACGGCAGCTTCACCGCGTTTGATACGTTTCCACTCGTCAAGCCTTTCACCGAGTGAGAGAGCGCTGTGCAGCACTGCAACCCTATCGCCGAAGCGATTGTAGAAACGGTCTGTCATCTGAGGCGTGAGCGATATTTCCGGAACAAGAACAATTGCCTGTTTCCCTTGTTTTAACGCTTCCTGCACAAGGCGCATGAACACTTCTGTTTTGCCGCTGCCCGTCACCCCGTGCAGCAGATAAGCTCCGTGTCCGCCGCGGCGGACAGTGTTCACTGCATTTTTCTGTTCCTCCGTCAGGTCGGGGGCGGCTGCACCCGTTTCCTTGTCTTTAAGGGGGTTTCTGAGAAGCTCCGCCTCATCATATTCCACAAGACCTTTCAGATGCAGCGCTTCAACCGCGTTGCGCGTTGCACCCGTCGCTCTGATAATATCCGGCACGGTAAGCCTTGCACCACCGGAAAGCAGCCTGAGAACCTCCGCCTGTCCGCGCGAACGGCGCTCAATTCTCGCCGCAAGCAGCATCGGATTTTCTTCCCCGCTGTAATATGCCACGCGCACAAACCGCTCGTTCACGCGGCGCTTGCTGCGGTAGCTTTTTTCGCAGATTCCTTTTTTTATAAGGGAATTAAGCGACGCACGGGCATTTTTCCCTATCTGCGACTTTATCTGAGTAAATTCAGCGCTTCCATCGTTTTCTTCAAGCAATCGGATAATCTGTTCACCGCGCAGCGAGCGCAGATTATCTGTTTTTTCGCGGTAGTCGCTGCAAAGCGAAACCCACTCCTCAAACTCCGTGCCGCAGCCGGGCGGCAGCATTATCCGCGCAGCCTCCGAAAAGGTGCAGAAGTATTTTTTTCTTATATAAAAACACAGCTCAATTGCCCTCTCCGACAAAACGGGGAATTCATCCGAAACGGAACGTATCTCTTTCAGCTCGTCATATGTGCTTTTGTCAAGCACTTCCGAAACATATGCCTCTTTGGGAACATTACCGCCGCCGAACGGAACCTTAACGCGCACTCCGCGGACAATGTTTTTTTCAAGCTGCGGCGGCACACTGTAGTCAAACGGCTTGTCAAGCGCCGCACTCCCGGTGTTTATATATACCTGCGCAACCATTTTTACTCAGCGTCTTGCCCGGATACTTCCTGCCCGGCATCAGCGTCTTCCGCTGCCGATGCTGCCTCGCCCTTTTTAATGCACTTTATTTTTCCTGCGGCAATTTCCGCAATTGCGTGCGATACGGGCTTGTCATCCGAAACATCGGCTGCGAGCTGGCGCGCTCTTTTCGCGGTTGCGATTACAAGTGAGTAACGGGAATCCATTCCCTTCATAAGTTTTGAAACTTCAGGATAAAGCATAATTCATGTTCCTTTCTGTCAGCTTAAAAATTCTTTTTTGATATATTCGTAATTTCTTGCCATTACGCATTTTTCGGCTTTGATAATTTCTCCGAGCTTGCACACGGCATTTTTAACAGTGTCGTTCACAAGCACATAATTATATTTTTCAATAAAATTAAATTCTTCCTTTGCGCGTGACAGGCGCTTTTCAATCACCTCGTCACTCTCGGTATTTCTTCCGCGCAGACGCTGCTCCAGCGTTTTCATATCGGGCGGAAGCACAAACACAAACACACCCTCGGGATAGGAGCTTCGCACCTGCATTGCCCCCTGCACCTCAATTTCAAGGATAACGTCTTTTCCCTCTTCAAGCTGCTTCAGAACGGGCTCTTTCGGCGTTCCGTAACGGTTTCCGCAGAAAACGGCGTTTTCAAGAAAACCGCCCTCATTTATTTTCTTTACAAACTCATCTTCCCCGATAAAATAATAATTTACTCCGTCCTTTTCTCCCTCACGCGCGGCGCGCGTTGTTGCGGAAACGGACAGTGCGCAGTCGTCATGCTTTTTCACATATTCGGCGCACACAGTTCCTTTTCCGACGCCGGACGGACCGGACACAACCACAAGCAAGCCTTTACTGTTCATCAGTTTCCTCCCATATCTTCGTGCTGCCGTCATAGCGCAGGGCAATCTGCTCAGGCGTTATTGCCGACAGGATAACGTGCTCGCTGTCTGTCACAAGCACACTTTTTGTTTTTCTTCCGTAGGTTGCGTCAATCAGCATCCCCTTTTCGCGCGTTTCCTGAATCAGTCTTTTAACAGGTGCGCTTTCCGGCGATATGACCGACACAAGCCGCAAATCGGAAACCATGTTCCCGAAGCCTATATTAACAAATTTCACCCCTGCACCTCCGCCTTATTCAACATTCTGAATCTGTTCGCGCAGCTTTTCGATTTCCGCCTTTATATTAATGATTATTTTCGATGTTTCAAGGTCATTCGACTTGGAGCCGATTGTGTTTGTCTCCCTGTTCATCTCCTGAATCAGAAAATCAATTTTTCTTCCGACAGGCTCATCGGAGGCAAGCATTTCCGAAAACTGCGAAATATGGCTTTTCAGCCTTACGATTTCCTCGTTAACATTCACCCTGTCGGAAAAGACGGCAACCTCCGTCAGAAGCCGTGCTTCGTCATACGGTGTTGCTCCGAGAATATCCCGCACACGTTCCTCAATTCTTTTTCTGTACTGTTCAACAATTTCCGGCGCATGCGCTTCTATCCGCGCCGTTTCCTTTTGTATCACGGCAAGATGTGCCTGCAAATCCTCAAGCATTTTTTCACCCTCGCGCAGGCGCATCTCCTCAAACCTGTCAAGTGCGCCGTCAAGCGCTTTTTTCGCCGCCGCAGTTACCTCTTCCTCATTTTCCTCCGCCTTTTCAACCCGAAAAACGTCCTGGATTCGGAGAAAGTCCTCAGATTTCATATTGCACGGAATTCCGAGAGAATCCGAAAGCTGCGAAAATGCCTTCATATACTGCGCGGCAAGCGAAATATCAACCGAAACCGAGCCTGCTTCCGCGCCGGTGTTTTCCACCGTCACATAAATATCCGCTTTTCCGCGCCTGATTCTTTCCGCCGCGCGCTTACGCAGCGCGTCCTCCAAAAATCCGTATATTCTCGGCGCTTTAACGGAAATATCACTGTAGCGGTTGTTCACGGATTTGATCTCAACGCTGTATTTTTTCCCGTTATCGGAATATACCTCCGAGCCGTAACCCGTCATGCTTTTTATCATAGGATCATACCTTCCGTCTGCAAATACTGATTTTGTATCAATATATTATACCATACAAGCGGTTTTAGGTCAATATTTTTTATTACATTATCTGCGCCGTGAAATTCAGTTGACATTTACATTCTGATTATGTATAATAAATAATTAGGGAAACGACACAAAATTCTCCTTTCCCTTATACAGAAGGAGTGGTAGAGTTGGATAAACTGGGTGTTAATGAAATCCGCGAGAGATTTCTGAGCTTTTTTGAAAGCAAGGGGCATTTAAGGCTTCCGTCATTTCCGCTTATTCCGCAGAATGACAACAGCCTGCTTCTTATAAATGCCGGCATGGCGCCGCTTAAGCCTTACTTCACCGGCAAGGAAATTCCGCCGAGGAAGCGCGTTACAACGTGCCAGAAATGTATCCGCACGCCGGATATTGAAAGGGTTGGAAAAACGGCGCGCCACGGCACATTTTTTGAGATGCTCGGAAACTTTTCTTTCGGTGATTATTTTAAGCACGAAGCAACGTCATGGGCATGGGAGTTTGTAACAAAGGATCTGAAATTCCCTGAGGACAAGCTCTATGTAACGATTTACGAGGATGATGACGAAGCGTTCGATATATGGACAAAGGAGGTCGGGGTTGACCCCTCGCACATTTCGAGAATGGGCAAGGAGGACAACTTCTGGGAAATCGGAACCGGACCGTGCGGTCCCTGCAGCGAAATTTATTTTGACCGCGGCGAAAAATACGGCTGCGGCAAACCCGACTGCAAGGTAGGATGCGAATGCGACCGTTTCGTTGAGTTCTGGAATCTTGTGTTTACGCAGTTTGACAAGGACGAAAACGGAGTGTACAACAGACTTGCGCACCCGAATATTGATACAGGCATGGGACTTGAAAGAATGGCAGTTATCATGCAGGATGTTGACAATCTTTTTGAGATTGACACCGTGAGAAACATTATGCTTGAAATCAGCCGCGTTGCCGGAGTTGAGTACGGAAAAGACGAAAAAAGCGATGTTTCTCTGCGCGTTATAACAGACCACATACGCAGCACAACATTCATGGTATGCGACGGGGTCTGCCCTTCAAACGAGGGGCGCGGATATGTTCTGCGCAGACTGCTCCGCCGTGCGGCGCGCCACGGCAGACTGCTCGGAATAAAAGGAACGTTCCTTTATAATATTGCGGACACCGTTATCCGCGAATCGGAAAATGCATATCCGCAGCTTGCCGAAAAACGCGATTATATTAAGCGCGTTATAAAGATTGAGGAGGAACGCTTCAGCGAAACAATTGACAGCGGACTTTCGATTCTTGAGGGCAAGATTGCCGAGCTTGAGAAAAACGGCGAAAAACTTCTCAGCGGAGAGGATGCTTTCCGTTTGTATGACACATACGGCTTCCCGATAGACCTCACCGTTGAAATTCTTGAGGAAAAGGGACTTGAGGCCGATACCGACGGATTCAATGCACAGATGCAGCAGCAGAAAGAACGCTCGCGCGTGGGCAGAAAAGTCGGAGAAGAGGCTGCATGGAGCGAAGATATTTACCAGACGCTCAGCAAGGAAATAAAAACCGAATTTGTCGGCTATGACAACAAGGAATGCACGGCAACCGTTTCCGTTATCGTGAAGGACGGAGAGCTTGCGGACAGCGTTTCGGATGGTGAGGACGCCGTTGTTATTCTTGACAAAACGGTTATTTACGGAGAAAGCGGCGGACAGATGGGCGACCGCGGAACGCTTTGCGGCAGCGGCTTTAAAATGACCGTTACCGATTCCAAAAAGCTCGGCGACGGAAAAATTCTGCATCATGTCACGGTTGACGAGGGTACTGCCTCCGTCGGCGACAGTGTGACAGTGACATATGACGTTAAGAAAAGGGAAGCAACCGCGCGCAATCACAGCGCAACGCATCTGCTTCAGAAAGCGCTGCGCGAGGTGCTCGGCAGCCACATTGAGCAGGCAGGCAGCATGGTTGACGAAAACAGGCTTCGCTTTGACTTCTCGCATTTTCAGGCGGTTACGCCGGAACAGCTTGCAGACGTTGAAAAGCGTGTTAACGCGGCAATTCTTGCGGCTTATCCGATTGAAATAAAGCAAATGTCGATCGATGAAGCTAAAAAACTTGGCGCGATGGCACTTTTCGGAGAAAAATACGGTGACACGGTCCGCGTTGTCAATATGGGCGGATACTCGATTGAATTCTGCGGCGGCTGCCATCTTAAAAACACAAGCGAAGCCGGACTCTGCAAAATTGTTTCCGAGGGCGGCGTTGCGGCAGGCGTAAGGAGAATTGAAGCTGTGACGGGCGAAGGCGTTCTGAAATATATCGAGGAAAAGAACGCAATTATTTCCGATTCGGCGGCAGCGCTTAAAACAACCGAGGGAGAGCTTGTTCACCGCTGCGAAAATGTGATGGAGGAACTCCGTGAGCAGCAGCGCAAAATTGATGTTATTTCCGAGAAAATTGCTCATGCTTCGGCAAACAATGTTATGGCAGGCGTAAGGCACATCGGCGGACTGGAAGTGTTCATCACACAAATGGACGGTTCAACGGTTGACGCAATGCGCAAGCTCGGCGATGCTATTAAGGAAAAAACTCAGCTTTGCGTGTGCGTGTTTGCAGCTCTTACCGACGGAAAAATCACATTTATGGCAACAGCCGGAAAGGACGCTGTTAAGAAAGGCGTTCACTGCGGTAAAATCATAAAGGAAATAACTGCAATTGCAGGCGGCTCCGGCGGCGGAAAACCCGATTCGGCACAGGGCGGCGGCAAGCAGGCGGATAAAATTGACAATGCACTTGCGGCGGTCGATGAAATTATCGCCGCACAGATTAACGCTTAAAGGAGGCATATCCGATGGCTGAAAACGATTGCTTATTCTGCAAAATTATTGCCGGAGAAATTCCGTCGGCAAAGGTTTACGAGGATGACACGGTTTACTCATTCCGCGATATCTCGCCGGAAGCTCCGGTTCATGTTCTTATTGTTCCGAAAGCGCACATCACTTCCGCAAACGATTTAAACGATGAAAATGCCGCGGTTGTCGGGCATATATTCGCAACTGCGGCAAAAATCGCAAAAGCGGAGGGAATTGCGGACGGCGGCTACAGAATTGTCAATAACTGCGGCGAGGACGGCGGACAAACCGTGAAACACCTGCATTTCCATATGCTCGGCGGAAGATCGCTTGCATGGCCTCCGGGTTGATGTGCGGTGAAAATCAAGGGTTTTGCCTTATTTTCGCAGATTTTTAAAAAAATCTATTGACAGATTTGCGAAATATGCTATAATTAATATGTTACTTTATGCAGCACTCGTTTGCCGGTGAGCTGCGAGGGGAGGGTAAAAAATGTCAGAGGTCAGAGTCAAAGATAATGAATCTTTAGATAGCGCCCTTAGAAGATTTAAGCGTTCTTGTGCTAAGTCAGGCGTAATGTCCGAGGTCAGAAAAAGAGAACATTATGAAAAGCCCAGCGTAAGACGTAAGAAAAAATCTGAAGCTGCAAGAAAGAGAAAATTCAAATAATTTAATCAGACTATGCGTAACAGACCCACATGCACAAAAGTGTATGTGGGTCAAGTTATATGCTCTGCGCTATTCTTCTCCTGCCAAAATGCGCTGCGGAAAAATGCACAGAGCGCACAGGCTTTATCCCGAATATGCACCGGAGGATAATTATGCAAATCAGAGAAATGTACGCAGGCGAATGCGGTGCGGTTGCTGCGCTGATATACCGAACTGTGCACACAACCTGCTCCGCAGACTACACACGCGCCGAGCTTGACGCATGGGCGCCGGAAAATATGGATTTAAAAAAATTCTGCAAAACGCTTCTTAAAAGCCGCAATTTTGTTGCGGTGGAGGGCGGAGCGATAATCGGCTTTGCAAGCATCGGAAGCGATGGGTATCTTAACCGGCTTTATGTGCATAATAATTTTCAGGGACGCGGCATCGGAGCAGAGCTTTTGCGCCGCGCCGAAATTTGCGCCGCACGGCTCGGCGCGGACTCTGTGACTCTTGATTCGAGCAGAACCGCAGAGGGATTTTACAAACGCATGGGATATATAAAAAGCGGCATTTCCGTTATGGAACGCAGCGGAGTCTATTTTCGGAATGCCATAATGAAAAAAGAACTGTCAAAGGGTGAATTTCATGGTTAGTATGGAGAACGATTGGGATAATTATATAGCAGGAGAATTTCAAAAGGACTACTATTTGCAGCTGCGCCGTTTTCTGAAGGAGGAATATGGTTCGCACACTGTCTATCCCGATATGTACGATTTATTTTCCGCGCTTAAGGCAACTCCCTATTCAAGCGTTAAGGTCGTTATATTGGGGCAGGATCCTTATCATGAACCGGGGCAGGCGCACGGAATGTCGTTTTCCGTCAAACCCGGTGTTCCGATTCCGCCGTCACTTTTAAATATTTATAAAGAACTGCATGACGAGCTTGGCTGCTATATTCCGGATAACGGCTATCTCGTTCCATGGGCGCAGCAGGGAGTTCTGCTTTTGAACACTGTTCTGACAGTGCGCGCCGGGCAGGCGAACAGCCACCGCGGAAAAGGGTGGGAAATATTCACTGATGAAATCATCCGCCGCCTTAACGAACGGAAAAGCGGAATTGTGTTCCTGTTATGGGGCAGCAATGCGCGCGCCAAAAAGGAGCTTATCACAGCGCCGCAGCATTTTGTGCTTGAAGCGCCGCACCCGAGTCCGCTTTCGGCAATGCGCGGTTTCATGGGATGCGGTCATTTCAGGCGGACAAACGAGCTGCTTATTTCACAGTTGAAATCGCCGATTGACTGGCAGATAAAAAACTTAGGCATAACAGATTCGAACCCCATGCGGTTCAAAAAGGCAAATTTGTCGCAATAATGCGTTAAAATGCTCGTTAATAGATAAACTATTAACTGCGCTTTTGCCTTTTCT
>CAKSFM010000018.1 GCA_934454525.1 uncultured Clostridia bacterium | reverse complement strand
CCCTCTGCCGATGTGATTGTCACATTACCGCTGTTGTCTATTTCAATCTTCGGCGCGGTGAGAGTAACCGTGTATGTCTTTGACGCAACGCTGCTGTCCTCATAACCTGCTCTTACAGCGATTGCCTTAACGGTTGTTCCGGGTGCGAGCGTTATTGCTTCTTTATAAAGATTCGAAGCTTCATTGGGGGTGCTGCCGTCTGTTGTGTAATAAATATCCGCGTCAGCCGTGCCGCATGTTATGCTTGCCTTGTTGCCGTCAATCGTGATTACCGGCGAGGAAACAGTCTTAACAACATCCGTATCGGAGCTGAACCTGTAAACAACTGCCTCTGCAAGCACACCGTCATACACTCTTACAAATACGAACGAATTATATTTTGCACTTGTGCTGAACAGTGACGTTCCGGCGGATTTTCTTGTAATTTCCGGATTCTTCAAGCTGTCTGAATAATCAACAAGAGTGTAGTTTGCGGAAGAACGCATTGATATACCATCGTTCTTTTCGGCAAATACTTCACCGGAGTTTTTCACGTCAGTATCAAGATAGAATTTTGACGAAGTAGTTTTGCTCTTATTAAGCTTGCCTGCAGCATTGAAGATATCGTCCTTGGTGTCGCCAGCCTTTGCATTCGCCGTAACCGTTCCGATTCCGGACTTGCTTGCTTTGTAAAGAACCTTAAAGTCACTTACAACGTCAGCGCTGTCTGCTGCCGAAACGAGGATAACATCACCCTTCTCAAGTGATTCGGGATCATCGTTCCATGCATAGTCGCCGTTTTCGTCATAGATAATGAAGTCAACATCCTTGCCTCCGCGAAGACCTGTAATCCTTACAGCGTCATCATCGTTATATGTCACACTTCTTATTGTCTTGACGATAACAGCGTCGCTGTCCTCGGGAACACTTGCGGAAAGACCGAACCCGATAACCGCACCGTAGATTCCGCCGTCCTCATCAAGAGCAACGAATGTGTAACCGTCGTCACCGTCTCCGAAGAATTTCGAAACCTTACCGATTGAAACGTCATCGTCTTTAATCTTCAGTGTGCTTGATTCGCCGTATGTGCGGTCAATTGAGAACACAACCGTGTCCTTGTCAAATTCAACGCTGCCGTACGACATTGACTCAGCATCGTATTTCTTGGTATTGGGTTTAAGATAACCGGTATATGAGCCTCCCTGTAGCTCTTTGATTTTAGATATTTTTCCGCTCTTAACAGTGAATTTGAATACCATGTCCTTGGCATTTCCAATCGTTGTGTAAGAGGTTCTTGCCTTTATGGAGGGATTTCCGTCAGCCATAGCGGCAAGCTTTGCAGCAACATTTTCATCGTTTGAAGCTAAGGTGCTGCCATCATCATCGTACATTTTAACCTTTGAGTTGAGGTAATATTCGGCAATCGTTCCGTCAGCAAGCGCAACCTGCACAACATATCCGTCGGATATTCCGCTGCTGTAATCAACCGCAAGAACAAAACCGTAATTTCCGCTCGAAACGGAATCCGATTCACTGTACGCAATCTGACCGTTCACGTTCAGGAAGAAAGTGCCTTCCTCATCCTTAAGCGAAGATGCGCTCTTGTTAAACATCGGCGAAATGTCGTAATCCGTGCCGCTTATGTGTACAGTGTTGTCATCCTTATCATATGCCGTCACACTGCCCGTAACCGTTTTTGAGGACGCATAGAGCAGCCTTACATTCTTTCCGATTTTAACCGTCGAAACCGTATCACCGTCATCAAGCTTTGAAACGCTTGAAAGGTTTCCGTCCTTATAAACAACCGTCAGCTCATCGTCATCATCGGTGTCAATATCGTCAAGATTACCGGTGTAGAGGTCATATGAATAGTAACTTCCGTCCTTATTAACCGACTCGATAACGCCCTCTTCGTCAAATGCCTCGACAATTACATACTCTATATCATCATCGTTATCGTTGCTCACAGCTGTTATGCTGCCGCCGTTTTCGATGTATGATTCCAGATTGGAGGTTGATGACTCATCATCAAGTCTTGTTTCTCTGGAATAGTTTACATAAAACTTAACATTGCTGTCAAGATCAAGATCATATACTTTCGTTGAGCCTACTTTACGATAGCTTATCTGCCCCTTTGTATTCCACTCTTTATCCGAGGAATCGACAAGCTGAGTGCTTGACAGCTTCGTAACAGTGTTTCCGTTTGTTTTTTCACTGATTGCATATACCATGTAATGACCGGTGTCATCATCCTCGGAATCACCTATGTATGCGATAACTTTCTTGCCGAAATACTTGCCTGCATCAACAAGGCTGCAATCGGCGCGTTTCGGACTGTCATCGTCAACTTTAACTTCCGAGCCGTTCGAATATTTTTTATAAAAACCGTCAATTGTGATATACGGGGTGTCCTTAGCTCTGTAATCCCTGTCGGCATAGCTTGTGTAAGGAACAGCCGTCACAACGCCTTCCCAGCGCTGAACACCGAGATATTTTGAAAGAACGGTGTCATCTGTTTTCTTATACTCATCGCTGCCGTCCATTGTCCAGCTCGACTGATCGAACAGGCGCACTTCAAGAGAATTGTAAACGAGCATTACAAGCGTTGAACGCTTCGCCGGTTCACCTACGGTTCCCTTTGAATTCTTCGTAATTCCCTCAGACGACGCCACGCTGAGATATCCTGTGGGATAACCGCCCTTGCGCTGAGCAACCATGTCATAGCCGAGTGCACAAACAACCATTTTAACAGCCTGTTCATACGTGACTTTATCCTCCGGTCCGAACAAACCGCCGCCGTATCCGTTGATAATGCCCATCTGCTGAGCAACATTGATATAACCGGAAGCCCAGTGATCTGCCGGAACATCGGTAAACACCGTTGAACCGCTGCTGCTTTCCGCCTGCGATTCATATCCGAGCATACGGCATATTATTGCAGCCATCTGCGCTCTTGTAACTGTGTCGTTAAGGCGGAAAGTACCATCCTCAAAGCCTGTGAAAATTTTCAGGTTTGAAAGAATTCCCACCGCTTCGCTCACCGATGAGGATTCATCCACATCGGAATATGCCAGCGCACCGATTGATGCCGATGTGAGCAGCATTGCAAGCACAAGCGCCGCCGAAATAAGCTTTCTTAGTCTTTTCATGATTTTTGCCCCCTTTATTAAACCAATTACTAATAATTATATACCTTTCCTATGTACGCTATCATTATAGCATCCGCGCATTTTTCTGTCAACACTGTGCGCAAATCTTTAATGAAACCGTAATCTTTGGTAATAATTTATTAATATTTTTAATAAATTATGGGAGTTTTTGTATAAAAAGCTGCTATAACGGACAACCTTGTCTTAACATTAAACAATATTTTTGCGCAGAACCCCGAGAGATTTTTTCTCCAGCCGCGAAATCTGAACCTGGCTGAGTCCCATAATGCGTGCAACCTCGCTCTGCGTTTTTTCACGGTAATATCGAAGCAGCATTATCTGCCGCTCACGCGGTGCAAGCTTCTTAAGCGCCTCACGCAGGGAGATTGAATTGAGCACATCCTCCTCTCCTGTTTCATGACTGCGGAGCTTATCAATCAGGAGTAAATCGCCCGTATCATCTCCCACGGTCTTATATATTGACTCCGGCGGCTGCGCCGCTTCAAGCGCAAGTGCAACGGTTGCACAGTCACAGTCAATCTCCTCTGCAATTTCCGAGATGACGGCATCGCGCCCCTCCCCGGATGAAATGCGCTCCGCAGCAGCCATTGCCTTTATCGCGGTTTCCTTTAATCCCCGGCTGACCTTTATGAGTCCGTCATCACGCAGAAAACGGCGGATTTCCCCCATTATCATCGGCACTGCGTATGTTGAAAATTCAACGTTAAATGATGCGTCAAATTTGTTGATTGCCTTAATCAACCCGATTGCACCAATCTGAAACAAATCCTCCCTGTCAGTTCCTCTGCCCGAAAACTTTTTAACAGCGCTCCATATAAGCCCCGTATTTTCAGCCGTCAGGCGTTCGAGCGCCGCATGGTCACCATTCTGAGCTTTCTCTATAAGCTGATATATTTCACGCTTCATGCGCACACATCCCTCTACAGTTGTTTCGTCATTGTGACGGTTGTTCCGGCTCCCGATTCACTGCTGATATGTAACGTGTCCATAAAGCTTTCCATGACCGTAAACCCCATTCCGCTTCTGTCACATTCGGGTTTTGATGTGAACAGCGGCATTCTTGCGCGTTCAATATCCTCAATTCCCACGCCGCTGTCCGAAACGCGCACGGTCACCAGTCTGTCAACCGATTCAAGCTCGAGCACAACTGTTCCCCCGCTGTTTTCATAACCGTGTATGATAGCATTTGTAACCGCTTCGGAAACGGCTGTTTTTATATCTGCCATCTGTTCTATCGTCGGGTCAAGCGGCATAATAAACCCCGAAACAATAATTCTTGACAGCCCCTCGTTAATTCCGCGTGCGTCAAACTCCGCTTTAAGATAGTTGTTCATTTGTATCATTCCTTTCCTGAGGTGTTCCGCTCTAAAAATTTTGCCGCTTCATCGGCTGTGTTAAAATACGGAATAAGCTTTTCTATTCCGCTCAGTTCTATAACACGCCTCACGCCCGGATTTGCACCGCACACCGCAACGCTGCCTCCGAGCGGGCGGAGAACCTTGTATCTTCCTATTATAAGTCCGATTCCGGATGAATCCATAAAATTCACATCGGTAAGATCCATGATCAGATTATTTTTTCCCGATTCCTCCACCTCAATATCAATTTTGTTTTTCAGCGCCGCTGCCGCATACTGGTCAAGTTCCCCCGACAGCAATACGTGCGCCGCATTTTTGCAGACCGTAAAGTGCTTTGCCATTTCCGTACTCCTTTCAACTATATACATACATATTTTACCATATATTTTGTTAAAAAAAATAAGAACCTTTGTCGAACCGGAATTTTTTTCAAAAAAAGCAGGTGGTGCGTCATGAAAATGATGCACCACCCTTTGTGTTTTCAGCTTTGCTTTTGGCGCCTTCCCATTCTGCGCCAGTTAATAAAGCCGTAAATATCGTTTGCGAGAAATGCCGCAAAGCACATAACAACAGAAGTATATGAAATATCTTTCATAGCAGCCAAAATCCACAAAACGATAAGGACAATATCGTTTGCGGCATAGGCTGCGGCATAATACGGACTTCTGCGGAACGTGAGATACACAGCGAGGAAGCTTGTTGTAACAGAAACGGTGCTCGGAATAATGTTTGCAGTATTAAAATACTTCAAAATGAAATAAAACACAACTGTAACTGCGGCGGCAAGAATCCACATAAAACCCTGCTCGCGCTTTGAAATGCTGCCGACTTCAACCTCAGCATGGCTGCCGTTGAACGGATGGCGCAGCCACGAGATGAGGGAAAACACCGCCATCGGCATTGTCATTCCGAGATACGTTATCATCTCTCCGTAATACGCAAAGGTATACGAAATTGCACCGTAAAGAAGCGCAAACACGATTCCGAGCGCCTGTCCGATGGGGTTTCCCTTTGCAACAAAGATAAGCGACGTCACGCCGACAAGCGATGTTATAAGCGAAACTGCGCCGCTGCCTCCCTGAACAAAAAACGATATTATGATAACCGCCGCCGAGCACAGCCACAGCGTCAGTTCAGTCTTTGTGAAATACTTTGTCATAATGCACCTTTCCTTTCAATCAAAAAAGCATTTGCTTGCACATCTTCAAAGACCTAACGATGTACAGACAAATGCTTCGGCAATCATTATATATGCCAAACATTTTCTACCCGGTGGCAGATTTTATTCATGTAACAAACATTCTAACACAGTTTTTCAAAATGTCAATACATACGGAGCAAAAAAATTAATTTCAGGTCTTTTTTTTCGTCACGGCTTATGTTACAATATGATAGAATAAATTGTCGGAACTTCCCGAAAGGAGTGTACGGATATGACAAAAAAGGAGCTTGCCGAAAAATTTTATGACTGCCTGCAAACACTGTATCCTGATGCTGACTGCACACTTGACTACAAAGAACCGCTGCAGCTTCTTATTGCAACGCAGCTTGCCGCGCAGTGCACCGATGCGCGCGTAAATATTGTCACAAAGGATTTATTTGTAAAATATACCGATGTTTATGCGTTTGCAGACGCTGATTTGCACGAGCTTGAGTCGGACATCCGTTCAACGGGTTTTTATCACAATAAGGCGAAAAATATAATTGCCTGCTGCCAAAAGCTTATTGCGGATTACGGCGGTGTTGTTCCCGACAGCATGGAAGAACTGTTAAAGCTTAACGGCGTTGGCAGAAAGACGGCGAATCTTGTGCTCGGCGATATTTTCGGAAAAGGCGGAATGGTTATCGACACTCATGCAAAAAGAATTCTCCGCCGTGTCGGACTGACTGAGGAAACAGAACCTGTCAAGGTTGAAAAAAGCACTGAAAAGCTTATTCCGCGTGAAAAACAAAGCAGCTTTTGCCACAGGCTTGTAACCCACGGGCGCGCTCTCTGCACCGCGCGGAATCCGAAGTGCGGAGAATGTCCGGCAGCGGCGTTCTGCAAGGAAGGCTGCGACTTCACCCGTTCCGCGCAGGATAAATAGTGCAAACGCACCACACGCTTCTGACTCCGGCAGCACATTGCAGCGTAAAACAAGGCTGCGCTTTCGCCCATTCCGAAAAAAACACGAAAAAAGTTGATATTAAGTAAGTTTTTTTGAGATATGAACATAATTATGTTGAAAAAAAGCTTTCATTAGTATATAATATTTCAGATAAACAATAAAGGAGATTAATAATGGACGTTATTGAACGTTACAATGCGCTGAAAGCGCGCGTTGTTAAAAGACGGGAGGAATTTCTCCGTCTTACCGATTTCATGGAAAATCAAACTGATTATATGAACAGTCCGGCAAGCACACGGTTTCATCTTTGCCGCAGGCAGGGACTTTTAGAGCACAGTGTGAATGTGTGCGAAAACATGCTTCGGCTGCGGAATGCTCTCGCTCCCGAAATTGACGAGGAAAGCTGCATAATCACAGCGCTTATTCACGACCTCGGCAAGGCGGGGATGCCCGGCAGACCGCAGTATATTCCGAATGAACCGACAGCAAGGCAGAAGCAATACGGCTTTGGTCCGTCTGTTCCGTATCACATGAATGATAAGCTTGTTTATCTCAGTGTTCCGCTCAGAAGCCTGTATCTTGCGCTGCCGCTTATCACTCTCAGTGAGGACGAGGTTCAGGCTGTGATGTATCACGACGGGCAGTACGTTGATGATAACAAAAGCGTTGCCACAAAAGAAACTCCGCTGCTCCTGCTTTTGCAGTATGCTGACACATGGAGCACATTTGTAACGGAAAAGCATCAGAAAGGAATGTATTAAATGATAGAACCACAGAATATAAGAAATATTGCCATAATTGCGCACGTTGACCACGGCAAGACAACGCTTGTTGACGCAATGCTTAAGCAGAGCGGCGTTTTCCGCGAAAATGAGCAGGTTGAAGAACGCGTTATGGATTCAAACGACATTGAGCGTGAGCGCGGAATCACGATTCTGGCAAAAAACACAAGCCTTATGCACAACGGTGTTAAAATAAACATTATTGACACGCCGGGGCATGCCGATTTTGGCGGAGAGGTTGAGCGCGGCCTTAAGATGGCGGACGGTGTGCTGCTGCTTGTTGACGCGTTCGAGGGTTGTATGCCGCAGACGCGTTTCGTTCTGAAAAAGGCGCTGGCGCTTAATCTTTCAATTATAATGGTAATCAACAAGGTTGACCGCCCCAACGCCCGCCCGTATGAGGTTACGGACGAGCTTTTAGAGCTGTTTATCGACCTTGACGCAACCGATGAGCAGCTTGAATCTCCCGTTGTATATGTCTCCGGGCGCGATGGCTGGGCAAGCCTTTCGCCTGACAAGCACCCCGATGATTTAAAGGTGCTTTTCGACCTTATTCTGAGTCATATCCCTGCGCCGAAAGACACGCGCGAGGGCGATTTTCAGATGCTTGTTTCAAATATAGATTATGACACTTTCACCGGACGAATCGCTGTCGGCAGAATAAACCGGGGCATTGTCAAAACAAATATGCCGATAACTGTCTGCCGCGACGGAGAAAACTCATACAACGCTCATGTTTCCAAGCTTTATTGCTACACCAATCTTAACAAGCAGCCGATTGCCGAGGCAGGCGCCGGTGAAATTGTTGCAATAAGCGGCATTGAAAAGATTAATATAGGCGATACCATTTGTGCTCAGAGCTGTGCAGAACCGCTGCCGTTTACTCCCGTTGACGAGCCTGTGCTTTCAATGACATTCAGCGTTAACAACAGTCCGTTTGCCGGGCAGGACGGTGAATATGTGACGAGCCGCCATCTGCGCGACAGGCTTTTCAAAGAGCTTGAAAGCAACATCGCACTTAAAGTTGCCGAAACAGATTCTCCCGACAGTTTTGTTGTTTCCGGGCGCGGCGAACTTCATCTTTCGGTTCTTATTGAAGAAATGCGCCGCCAGGGATATGAATTTCAGGTCAGCAAGCCGAAAACGATTAATAAAGTAATCGACGGCGTTGAGTGCGAGCCTTACGAAGCGCTGACAATTGATGTTCCGAACGAATTTACAGGCGTTGTCATGGAGGGAATCGGTACAAGACACGGCACACTTACGAATATGGCTCCCGGCGCAACGGGATACACAAGGCTTGAGTTCAGCATTCCGTCACGCGGACTTATCGGTTACCGCAGCGAACTTCTGACAGCGACAAAGGGAACCGGTATTATGAACCACGTGTTTGACAAGTTTGAACCGTTCTTCCGCGGCGATTTCTCAACGCGTTCGCGCGGAAGCCTTGTTGCGCACGAAACAGGCGAATCTGTTGCATACGGCCTGTTTAACTCGCAGGACCGCGGAACACTCTTTATAGGGCCGGGCGAAAAGGTTTACCAGGGTATGGTTGTGGGCGAATGCAGCCGCGGCGAGGATATTGTGGTAAACGTTTGCAAACGCAAGCAGGCAACGAACATGCGCGCTGCCGGCAGTGATGACGCACTCAGGCTTACAACTCCCAAGGTTATGAGTCTTGAGGAATCAATTGAATTTCTTGCCGATGACGAGCTTTTGGAGGTTACGCCGAATTTTCTCCGCATCCGCAAGCGTATTCTTGATACCGATCTTCGTGCGAAAGAAGCAAACAGGCTGAAAAAGATGCACGGCTGATAATTCTTACGTTAAATTTCTGTTAAATATGTTGACATTTACCTGTAATTCGATTATGATATATGCAGAGGGGAAAGTTATAAAGTTCCCCGAATACATATATTGATTCAGGAGGTTTTAATTATGGGAAGTTTTGAAATACATGACCTTGATGTTTCCTCGTTTGTTAAGGAACTCAATAACTGCAAAGGGCAGGTTTGGATGACAACTCCGGACGGTGACCGCATTAACCTTATGTCGGCATTTTGCCGCGTTGTCGGACTGATGAGCGTTGTTCAGGGCGGTAAGCTCAGCCATGCTATGATAGAGTGCGAAAACGAAGAGGATGAAAGCCGTCTTTTCAGACTTAATCTTTACGGTAAGGTTGAAGACAAATAAAAAAGGGGATTGTTAATTTCCTATCCGCTTGAAAAAAACGAAGGCTGTGGCTAAAGTCAATTGACTTTAGTCACAGCCTTTTTGTTATTCGCTTATATCTATATCCACGCCATTCACGCAAACGCCCTCCGCCGCGCGCACAAGGATATATTTCGTTCCGTCAATTATGCGCGTTGAAACAAGGTCGCGCCGCTGCGGATTCACACGAATTGTTACATCCGGAGTTTCCACCTCAAAGCGCCGCGTATTCACAATGTTCTGCGGCTTTATCATCGCGTCACTTCCGAACTCCTCGTCATATTTCCGCTCAAATGCCTCAACAGCTCTATCCTCAGCTCCGCCGTTTTTGAGCATATGCGCAATATTTTCCCTGGAAAGCTCCGGTTCATCTTCCTCGCGTGAAATTTTATGCTCCTCAAGCACCTCTTCAATCTGCTCATGCACAGCACGGATAATATCAATGCCGTATTCTTTGCCGACTGTCTCTCTCAGGCAATCGGCAAAGGTTTCCTCCTGAACGGCGGCAGGCATCGGAGGTTCGGTTTTAAAGAGCGCATCAATAAGCTCGTCATACCCTCCGTGCGTATCCCGCGCATAAAAAAGAGCGTTGTAAATGTTTTCGGCACGGTTATCAAATGCAGGAAATAAAAATCCGGCATTCGGAGAACTTATAACGCTGCTCGGCGATACTGTTTTGAATGCATTGTCATATGTAATGAAAGAAAGCTCCGGTTTTGTTGTTTTCATCGGGCATATTGCGCAAACGATGTAAGAATAAGTCCAATCGGAATCCTCCTTGCGCTTCCCGTCCTCATGATAGCCGAAAACATCGTAGCTCTCACTGCTCAGCAGCACAATATATTTCGAATCCGTGATATAATTTTCCGCAATTTTTGCATAAAGCGCCTCAACAGCTTCCTCATCTTTAAGAGCCGAGGTTTTCAGCCGCATTAAAAGCTCATGCTCCTCACTTTTAACCACCTGTTCAGTCCTGAAAACTATGTCGATAAGATTCGTTCCGCGGCTGCCGGAAAGGCATTTTTTCATTATTGCCATCAGCTTTGCGGATTCCTCCGGTGCAGATAGCGTTATTGACTGCGTGAATCTCGTCACAATCTCTTTCTTTTCGTTAATCATGCAGCCGCGAACGGTTGTCATATTCGTTTTTTCCGCATTGAATCTGCGGCGCAGCTCCTTAATTTCTTTTTCTGTCATCAAATTGTCCTCCCCGATAATAAGCTGCAGCAAAATGAGCTCATTTTACTGCAGCTTATTGTAAATATATCAGTTTTCTTCAATATCTTCATCGCTGTCACTCATAGCATGACCGATGAGCAAGATCAGCAGACTTATTCCGAACATAACAGCGCCGTAAAAAACTGCCGTCCTATGAAAGCTTCTGAGAAGTGCATTAAACACGTCTCTCACAAAAAGACTTTTTGCGGCGAATGAAGGTTTGAACATAAAACCTCCTATGCCGACTGCCAAACCCGAAAGCATACCGCTCCATCCGATAACTGTGTGCGCTTTTCCGCTGCACGCAGCAGCCGTAACAAGAATCAGCAGCATCATTGCAACTGCAAGGCACACAAGCACCATCAGCGAAAAAGCAACGGTTGTGGTCTGCGTGTACTGCGCCGCTTTTGTTTTAGAAAGTGCAGCAGGTTTAATTTCATCCAACGCGGAGGATTTGTCCACATATGCTCCGAATTCATCGCATGCACTCTCACCCAGTTCAATCTCTGTCACAAGCTTAATATATGATATATTATCACGCATAACCTTTGCAACATCCTTGCCGCGCACACCGCCGTACGCTTCTCCGTAAAGCAGATATGCAATAACTCCGTGCGCCTGCTTCGCAATAAACTCATCGTATGATGATTTTGAAACTGCCTGCTTAATATCGGCATATGTAATCGTTCCCCGTGCATTGTCTCTGAGAATATCGGTTATAGCTGCGCGCGATGAACTTTTCTTTATATTCAGCGCGGTCGGATCATCAATTTTGCCTATTACAAACGTTTCGGGATTATTGTTCTTAATTGAATTTTCAACTGCATATTCCGAGGTGTTCACACGCACAAGAAGCGACGTAAGCGTTGCTGTCATCACCGCAAACAACAGTGCAAACATCAGAATACATCTCGCGGCAAAAAGAATTTTCCGCACAACTCTGCGCGTTTTTTTCCTGCGCTGCGACAGCTTTTTCTGATCACGCGCCTTTTCTTTTCTGCGTTTTTTATGCTCTTTTTCCGCATTGTAATTCGGAATTACAATCGGCTCAGGTGCAAAATCGGAAATAAAAGCCTTGCTTTCCTCGCTGCTTTTTTCCTCGGACTTCCGTTCAGCGTCGTCCTGCTTAATATCCGGCTTCTTTTCCGCTTCATCAGTTTCGGTAACGGCAGCTTCCGCCCCTTCGTGCGTACCCTGTTCAGGCGAAGCCTGTTCAGGTGAAACTTGTTCAGGTGAAACTTGTTCAGGCGAAGTCTGTTCGGACGAAGTCTGTTCAGGCGAAGTCTGTTCGGACGGAGCCTGTTCGGACGAACCTATCGGCTGACGTTCCTTTGTATTTTCAATATCCATGTTAACACTTCCTTATTGCAAAAACATACAATTATATAATACCAATTAAATCGACGAAAGTCAAGAAAAAAGTGCTTTACGTGCTGTAATGTCGGAAAAGGCTTCAAAAAAAAACGAAACGGAAATATTCTCCGTTTCGTTTTTTATGCCGGCATTATTTTATTTCAGCGCCACGCACTTTCCGGATTCAGAAGATTCATACGCCGCTTCACATACTTTCTGAACAAGCAGCGCCTCCTCCGGCTTTATTATAACAGGTGTATCGTTAATAATTGCGTCAGTAAACGCGTCAATTTCTTTTTTGTAAATATTATCGCCGCCCGGTGCAAGCTCATAGGATTTCAGCTCTGTTCTGTTTTGCATTGCGTCATAGCCGCCCGGCTCGGATATTGTAACAGTGGTTTTTCCCGTTTCCTCCTGGGCAAGAGTTGCAGTTGATATTATACTGCCCTTCGTTCCGTAAAATTCAAGCTTGCCGACGGTTGCATCATCGGGAATATTAAAATTCACGTCAACAAACGCATGTGCACCCTTCGCCATTTTCATGAGAACGGACGCAGTATCATCAACGTTATAGGAAAATGTCTGTGTTGAGCAGACTGCCGAAACGGACTGTGGAACATCGCCGCTGATAAAGTTCAAAAGGTCAATGCAGTGCACACCCAAATCCATCAGAGCGCCGCCGCCCGAAAGTTTTTTGTTTTGCCGCCAAACGCCGTCGATATCGGGATACCAGCAGGTAAACTGTGCGCGCATGGAAACAATGTCTCCGATTGTGCCCTGCTCAATCAGGCGCTTTATCTCCATATGGTGAGCATGATACCGCATCATCAGACCGACAGTGAGCTTAACTCCCTCATTGCGGCAAACTTCCATAATTTCTTCGGCTTCTTCGCAGGTAAGTCCCATCGGTTTTTCAAGCAGAATATGCTTTTTTGCACGCGCCGCTTTAATTGCCTGCTCCTTATGGCAGAATACGGGCGTTGCAATATAAACGGCGTCAATATCGCTTTTCAGAACCTCGTCTATGTCGGTCGTATATTTAACTCCGTATTTTTCGCCCACGGTTTTGCAAAGGTCGCCGTTTAAATCCATAACAATTTCAAGCGATGCATTTTCCGACAGCATTATTCCGGGAATCGTGCGCCTGTCGGCAATTCCTCCGCAGCCGATAACGCCCCATTTGATTTTCATAGCGTTTCCCCCTTTGATTATTTGCCGCTCTGCATTTCGGCAACCGATTCAAGCACTGCGTCAGCCATGTAGCGGAGCTGCTCGTCACTGAGTCCGTAAAGCGGAAGATGCGTGAAACGGTGATAGAACACTTCCTCGCACACGGGGCAGCTCTTTGCAATTTCCTCGGAATCGTAACCCATATCGCTTACAACCTTGAAGCGGTAAAGCGGTCCGAAATGCGGAATATTTGTAACGCCCTTTTCATCCAGCTTGCGTTTAAGAACCTGCACATCTCCGCCTGCTTTCGCCGGGTCAATCTGTAATAAATACAGATGAAATGTCGGTTTAATATCATCACCGCCGAGATCCTGCGGAATAATTGCATCGTTTTCCTTAAATCTGCTGTTGAGATACTCGGCAGCTGCACGGCGCTCTGCAATAATTTCATCGTTTCTTGCAATCTGAAGCCTGAGTCCGAGCCCCTGAATTTCCGTTGTGGAATAATTAAGCGCCACAAACGGCTTTTCCTTTCCGGGAATCGGAGTGATGTTATAAAGCCAATTCTTTATCGGAGCTGAAAAATCAAGACCGAGGAAACGGGCGCGCTTCATATCATCGCCGAAGCCGGGAATGGTTGTTGTTGCTATGCCGCCCTCGCCGAACGATGTTATATTCTTAACCTCATGGAAGCTGAATGCCGCAAAATCGCCGATTGTGCCGATGTGTCTGCCCTTGTACATTGCTCCGAAAGCGTGTGCCGCATCCTCAAGCACAAGTATATCGTGCTTTTTTGCAAGCTCCATAATCGGGTCAAGGTCAACCGGATAACCGCCGATATGAACGGGAACAATCATCTTTGTTTTCGGGGTTATCTTTCTTGCAACATCCTTGGGATCCATGTTAATCGTGCGCGGGTCAACATCGGCAAAAACAAGCTTTGCACCGATGGCAAGCGGATATGCCATTGTTGCAACAAATGTTATTGCCGGAACGATAACCTCGTCACCCTCTTTAAGATTTGCATATTTATATGCAATTTCAAAACCGGAGGTTGCGTTTGTCACAAATGTTGAAGTTGTTGTGCCGAGATATTCATTGCATGCCTGCTCAGCCGCTTCAACCTGGCTTCCTGTGGAAAGTTTTCCGGGAGGGGTTGCTATCTCGCCGAGCTTTTTAACCTGCTTCCATATTTCGTTTATCGCGTTGTCATATTCCTCTCCCTCGCCCTGCATGAGGAATCTTATTATTTCCATAAGGTCTGCGGCATTGTAGTTTTCACCGACAGCCGCCCACGGAACTTTGGTTGCTCCTGTGTTATATCTGAAATCCGTTGATTTAGCCATTTTATTTACCTCCTTAATAATTAATCAGTTACATTCCGCAGTGAGCGGACCTGCAAGCTCTTTAAGATAGAAAAGCTTTCCGGGAAGCGTGGGAATAAATGTTGACGTGATATGCATATCCGGACCGTAATGCAGAGTGGTGAGAAAGCTCATTCCCTGCCAACCCATACCGCGGCTGAGCGCTCCGTCGGCGCCGCCGATTGCATAATCAGCCTGTAAAAACAGACCGGGACCGATTGTGTTTGCGCGGCACGGAACAAGGGTTGTGCGGCTTTTAAAGCTCGTTATCGCATTTTGTTCAATTGTGAGCGGATGCAGCTTTGCACCCAAGCGGTAAGGCTGCTTTTTCCATTCCTCAACCGATGAAAAATCAGCTGCGAAATGCGGCTCCCAGAATGCAATGTGGCACATTCTTCCGATTCCGTACACAAGCACAAGCTTAACGCCCTCAGCCTTAAGCTTTGCAATTTTTTCCGGATATGTCGGAAGATTTTCCTTTGTTGCAAAATTGCGCTGCTGCGGCGGAACCGTGTTTTCACCGAGCTTGTTGAAAAACGCTTCTTTCATGCTATACTCAAACGATGCCTTGTTTGTGTTCGGAAGTGTGTTTCCCTCTCCGTCTGACCACTCATCCATGTTAAAGGTATAAACATGATCGCACTTAACGCCCCATTCATTCAGGAAAAATGACGCCCAGCGATACATCCCCATCGGACCCACCGGCAGAATCAGAGCAAGCCTTTCTCCTTTATCGCGCGCCTCTTTTATCCGCAGTGCAATTTCATGCCCCATGTATGTATCAAATTCTTCGATTGTTTCACATTCCACCGGCGCAAAATTGTCATTCCAGAAGCTTTCGCGGCTCACACCCTTTTCGCAGCAGGCATCGATTTTTGCCATATCCCAACCCTCGGGATAAAAACCCTCGAGCAGACTGCCCTTAACAGTGCTCATAAAATCCATTTTACATCTCTCCTTTATAAATTTACTCAGGGAAGCATTCTTTTTGCACAGAGCTTCGGCCATGCAAGCTCCTGCGTGAAACCTTCGGCATAGTCAACGCCGCACTGAAGTCCCCTGTATCTCGAACAGGTTTTAACAAATTCCGCAAAATCAATATTATCATGGTCACGCATCCATTTAAGCTGGCTTTCGTGACATTCAAGCATGTTAAGCTTTAAGTCAATCTCTCCGGATATGTCAACATATTCTGTCGGAACAAAGTTCACTCCGGCAAGATTGTCCATATAGTAAATCGGCGTAAGTTCAGCTTTTTTTCCGCCGTTATACCGCGGAACGCTTGCAACAAACGATGCATCGAAAACAAGCTTTGAAACGGCAACGTGATCCGGCATATAATCCGTTTTTCCGTGCGTTATTATAAAATCTGGCTGCACATCGATTATGAGCTTTGCAAGCGCATCGCGCTGCTTTATTGACGAACCGTCAACGAGCAGATCGCCCACGTCAAGCGTCACAACATCAATTCCTGCCATTGCACCCGCCTTTTTTGCTTCCGCCGCACGCATAATGCGCAGCTCATCGGGCATTATCACCTCATGCCCCATATTTCCGTTCGCCACATGGCAAACCGTAACCTTGTCTCCGCGTTTAACGCATTTGGCAAGTGTTCCGCTGCAAGCAATTTCAACATCATCGGGATGACATCCCACTGCCAGAACATTCATTTTTCCCCAAACCTCCAAATCTCATTTTTTGTTAACATTATCGTATTTTTATTATATAACAGCAACAGAGATTTGTATTTATCATATATTTCTTTTTATTTATCATTTTTTCCTGTGATGTTATATTTGCCGATAAAGCAGCCTGTAAAGACAGTACTTACTGCTTTGAATTCAGCCGCGTCTAGGCCTAACCTTGACATTGTATTTAAAAAATGCTAAAATAAATTATAAATCCTAATTATAACGGAGGGAAATATATGGCTAATAAATATGCGGGAACAAAAACGGAAAAAAATCTTGAAGCGGCATTTGCCGGCGAATCTCAGGCTCGCAACAAATACACATTTTTTGCAAGCAAGGCGAAAAAAGAGGGGTTTGAACAAATTGCCGCCCTGTTTCTCAAAACGGCTGATAACGAAAAGGAACACGCCAAAATGTGGTTTAAAGAGCTGTGCGGAATAGGCGGCACGGCACAGAATCTTTCTGCTGCGGCAGACGGGGAAAATTACGAGTGGACAGATATGTACGAGGATTTTGCAAAAACTGCCGAGGAGGAGGGTTTTCCCGAGCTTGCGGCAAAATTCCGCCTTGTCGGCGAAATTGAAAGACACCACGAGGAGCGTTACCGTGCACTGCTTGCCAATGTTGAAACGGCAAAAGTATTTGAAAAGAGCGAGGTTAAGGTGTGGGAATGCAGAAACTGCGGTCACATCATCGTTGGAACAAAAGCGCCCGATGTTTGTCCGACATGCGCACATCCGCAAAGCTATTTTGAAGTTCACGCGGAAAATTATTAATAACATCTGCAGCACAAAAAGGGGAGCATGCAGTCATTGCATGCTCCCCTCAGCGTGTCGATAAACCTATCGACACGCTGGCAGACGTTGAAAAAGGAAGGTAAATCTGTTCGGCGCGCACTCGCCGGCGTACAAAGGTACGTTAGAGGGTGCGCCGGACGGAAACAAGCAACCCCCCCGAAATTTCGGGGGGTTAGAAGTCATCTAATCAAATGTCTGGTTTTGTTTTAACGTTTGTTTAAATAACTCTTTAATTTAATTATTGTAATAAAAATATAGTTTGCTTGTGGTTGACCAACTTTTTCGACAGTCTGAGGGGAGCATGCAGTCATTGCATGCCCCCCTTTTTTGTCTGTTGATATTTAGTAAATCAATGCAGCTCGCCTCTCCAAAGCAAAGCGCAAACTACAGCGCAGCACAGAATAAATACAGCTCCGTACAAAAAGAATATCGGATTGAAACACATACTCAAATAATAGTACAAAGGCAAAATAAGTTTTACCGCTTTCAGTCTTTTGACAGCTATAAACACCGGGCACACTCCGACCGAAAGTATCGCAATAATCGGAATAACCGCAACTATGAGTGAAACCTTTTTCAGTATTCTTCCGATTATCGCGCTGAATACCGAGCACATAATAACATACATGAGCATGGCTGCAATTTCCGTAAGGATATTGCCGGTAAGTCCGCACACTGCAAGAGCTGCCAGAACAAAAACGGCGGTGTTTGCCGCTGAAGCAAAAGCATTTAAAAGCTCCGGATAAATTTGCTTTCTCACCGGAAGCGATGCATATGTACCTTTTGCACTGTCAGTTTTAAAGTATGCGGCAGATGAAACAGCGCATATCAGAACAAGCAGTGCAAGCAAACCGCGCAGCGGCGAAAGCAGGAAATTCGTGCTTCCCACAGTTTCCGAGCTGTTGCAGAATTTCAGATTCACCAGCTTATCGTATACCGCTGTAGCGTCATAATATCTGTCAAGGGTTTCAAAACTGACTTTCTGCCCCATATCGTTTATCATGTAATCATAATAAAACACTCTTGATAAAAACGGGTAAATATATGCAAAAAGCTTTTCTCTTGAAAGGCGCAGAAACACGGTGTCCTCTCTTTCAAATATCTGTATCGCAGGCTCACGGTTTTCCGAGTAGTTTTCCAATGCCTGCTTCATATTTTCCGGAAAGACCCATGCCGCATTGCTTTTTCCGTTAAAGACGGTTTCTTTCGCCTCTTCTTCAGATGTACATAATTCAAACTTTATCTTACTGTTTTCAAACTTATTAAAAATTGTCTTTATAACCGGATCTTTTTCATTCGGCGCATATACTGAAATATTCAGTGACGCGCTTTCTTTTCCCGCCGCAGCCGAAATAAGTCCTGCAAGCAGAGGTATCATAATCAGAAAAAGAACAAATCCCTTTCTTCGATACAACCTTTTATTAATCATAAATAACCATATAAAAGCCGTTCTGATTTTTCTCATACATCAACCTCTCCGCAATCTGCGGCATCGGCACAAAAGTGCAAGCAGCAAAAATAACACCGTGTAACAAACCGAGGGCGCAACATAGCTACTGATGCTCTTCTCCGAAACCAAAAGCCTGATTATCTTAAACACTATTCCCGACGGAAGCGCCGCCGAAACTTTCTGCAGCGTTTCCGGAAAGAAATATCCCGGGTAAAAGCATCCCGATACATATGCCATTCCGATTCCGATCAGAAACTGCATAACAATCCCCGATATTATTCCGCTCGCCAGTTCAAAAATGAAAAATTGCATAGCAGCAAGCATTGCAATAAAGGGCAGCATTTTCACGGTCAGCAGCACTGCCGACATCGGATCGATAAAATTAAACAGCGAACCGCTGAAATCGGTATTTTGCATGAAAAATCCCACAGAAACACCGACAAGCATCGCCGTAAGCCAAAACAATGCAAAAAAGGCTGAATACTCGCCCATAATAATTGCCGCAGTGCTTGTTCTTTTTGATTGGAGAAGCTTGCCGAGAGCAATATTTTTATCCGCGAAAAGGCTTCCGCATGAAACGCCGAAAATAAGCAGAAAAAGCGTCAGAATACCGCAAATGTAATAATCAATCACTGACAGAGAGTCCTGAAATCCTACAATATTCAGGGTTGTAAGCTTTGTTCTTGAAAAAATCAATTCGGCATATTTTTTTCTCATTGTTGCCACAGGCTTGCCCTTGCCGCTTATTTCTCCCGTTTCCGTGCGGTATTCCTGCAGGGCATACATTCCGCTTTCGGACTCCGTAATCAAAACGGATATATCATCCGCAATCTCTCTCATCAGATAATTTCCGAGACCTGCCGCGCTCTTGGACACTACCAGTGAAAGCGGCTCATTTTCCCCGTTCACCAAAGATTTGACAAAATCATCGGGGATAACAATATATGCATTAATCTCTCCGCGTCTGAGCAGCCTTTCCGCCCGTTTTTCCGTTGTTTCAATAAATTCAATTGAAAATCTCGAATCGTCAATATTCTCAAGAACATAAAAACCGAGTCCGAAATATGACTGCTTTGTATCTCCCGTCATACCAACCTTGATTCTTTGCTTGGAAATATCGGAGCCGTTAGCGTCCACAAGCGCTTTCCCAAAAAGGAACAACCCGGAAAGCAGCAATAATATAACTGTTAATACTGAAATGCTGTTTTTTCCGACCCTCTTCAGGCACAGCATGAAATACGGCATAAAATATCTCATTGCAGCTTTTCAACCAAGTTGTCAACATTGCCGTCAAAGCAATATGGAACAAGGCTGCCTCCTTTTAGAATATATAAACTGTCGCACATTTTAAGCTCTTCGGCGTCATGAGTGGCGATAATAACAACGCCGCCTTTTTTCCGGAATTCGTCAAGGTATTTTGTTATTTCCCTTTTGCAGACAATATCAAGCGCCGCCGTGGGTTCATCAAGCAGCAAAAGCCGGGGATGCCCTGCCATGGAACAGCCTATTGACAGCCGTTTTTTCATTCCCCCCGACATTTTGGAAACCCGTTTGTTTAAAAACTCTCTGATGCCGAGCATTGCCAGCACACCGTTTGCCAGTTCATATTTGAGCTGAGCCGATGTATACCACAAAAGCAAATTATCTTTTGCCGACAGTTCTTCAAACAGCGGTGTGCCCTGCGGCACATAACCAACCGCAGGGCTGAGCGACCCGGCATTGCCGAGTATGTTGCTGCCGTTATATATCAGGCTTCCGCTGTCTGCTTTAATCGTTCCGGCGAGCACACCGAGCAGCGTTGACTTTCCGCTGCCGTTTGTGCCGGCTATCCCGACCGCTGTTCCTTCCGGAACTTCAAACGATATATTCCGGAGGATTTGTTTTTTTCCGTAACGTTTTGATATGTTTTTTACTTCTATGTTCATAACTTTCTTATATACAATTACGCAGGGAGATTATCTCTGAGTTCATCGCAAATATCGTTTGACACTCCCGCTTTTTCCAGATTATCAACAATTTTTCCGAAATCCACACTATCGGCGTATTCTTCCATCTTGTCGCTGTCATTAATATCTATACTGCTTGACGGAACGGACGGATTATATCTGCTTGAATCTTTAACCGACATTTTCAGTGAAGCAATCACATCATTACCGCTGCAAAATGAAAGCTCCGTATCATTTTTGCTGAGTGAGCTGTCCAGCTTGAATCTAAGCGATACCGATGAGAGGAACTCTAAAATATCGGAATCAAGTCCCAGGTTGCGCAGCGCCTGAACACTGTCAGACATTTTAATTGTGCCGGAACCTTTGCATCTGCAATTTTTAATATCATACACAAAGTTTTTAAGACTCATTTCAACAATTTCCTGTCCGTATACTTCCACAGACACATCCCCGGTAAATCTGTCCGAGCTTTTCTTGCCGTTTCCTTCAATGGAAGCAACTTTCATTCCGTCTGCTCTTGCAGCAGCTTCAAATGCATATTTTCCGCCTTTCTGCGCACATATATACGAAAAGCCGAAGTCATCGCTTTTTATGCTTCTTCCCACAATGTTACCCTTACCGTCAACATATACCTTATACTTAATGTTCAGATCCATGTCATCGTCACTGATATTATCAATCACGTCATCAAGTCCGTCTTCAAATTCCTCCAACACGCTCTCCGGGTCTGTTCCGCTTGATTCTTCAACCGCACCGGCAATATCGGTGATAAGCTTTTTCAGCTCCTTATCGTCCTTTGCCTTAAGGCATACAGCCCTCGCAACGCTTGCAGCGGTTTCTCCGTCGATATTCACATTCAAAACGGTATAGTTTGCGGAAATCTCACCTATATTAACCGTTTCCTTTGACTTATCAACCTTTTTCACGCCGTTTACAACCGTTGAAACATATGTATTAAGCAGCTTGCTGACGGTTTTTCCGTCCGGAAGCGCCTTTGAAAAACCGAATGCGTCTTCAAAATCAATATTCGCCGAATCCATTGAACCCGACAGATACTTCTTCGAAAGCGTCGGAATCCCAAAGTAGATATCGCCGCTTTTGGAATCCGCTATACATTCCACATCCGCAATTTCGGTATTGTTGACCTTACCGCTTCCTTTAAATCCGAATATATTATTCTTCATTTTTGCGTCAAAGGAAATTGCCGCGCTTTTTGCGTCTCCAATAACGTCAAAGACATCTGAAACATCACCGATAGATTCAAGAAGATCCGTATTTTTCAGTTCAAGCTCAAGCTTTCCGCTCACACTGTTTGAATCTCCGCCGATTTCGTCCGCACCGTTGCTTATCCCGGCAATACCGTCCTTAATCGACTTAGTTTCAATATGCCTGTAATACTTTGCTGCCGGCATAAATGTTTTAAATGCAAAATTGGAAACATACGGCGCCGCCGCTGCCGTTATACAGACCACTGCTGCAACCGCAGCAACTGCCGCAATCACTTTTTTAAATTTTCCCGTTCCGCGCTGGGGGGGGACGTTATAATAGCTTTCCGGCACGGTTTCCGCAATTTCGGAAGGCTGTTCGGATTCTGCAGCTTCAGCCGCTGCGGCTGCCTCCGCCGCGCCGTCCGTTTCAACCGGCGCGCCGCACTGATCACAGAACTTATTTCCGTCACTGATTTGCTTTCCGCATTTGGTACAAAACATAAAACAATCCACCTTTCAAATACTTATGTTTACAGTTTATCATAAAACGCAGTATTTGTCAATTGTTGGCTCATATTAGTTTAAAACGCCTTGCACCGAATCGCCGAAAAGGCGCTGAATCAGATAAAAACACAAAAAACTGCGGCTGAATGAAATCTCATTTTGCCGCAGTTTCTGCTCAGATTTTTATATTTTCAAAAGCGCCGTCGCAATTTCGAAATAGATAAACAGAGAGATTGCATCGACTATTGTTGTGATAAACGGACTTGCCATAACCGCAGGGTCAAATCCGATTTTGCTTGCAATCATGGGAAGCGTGCAGCCGACAATTTTTGCAACAAGAACAACGATTGCAAGAGTTATACACACAACTGCCGCAACCATTATCCCAACACGCTCCACAACGAGCAGCTTTACAAAATTTGCCGCCGCAAGCGTTATACCGCAGAGAGCTGCCACACGAACCTCTTTCCAGATAACACGCAAAATATCCGAAAATTCAATTTCGCCGATTGACATTCCGCGGATAACCGTGACAGACGCCTGGCTTCCGGCATTACCGCCCGTGTCCATAAGCATGGGAATACAAGCCGCAAGTGCAATCTGAGTTGCAAGTGCCGTTTCAAATTTTGTTATAATAAGTCCTGTAAACGTTGCCGAAATCATCAGAATCAGCAGCCATGGAATACGGCTTTTATAGGTATCTGTGACGGCGGTTTTCAGATATGGTTTATCAAGCGGAGTGATAGCCGCCATCTTTTCAATATCCTCGGTTGCTTCCTCCTGCATAACGTCGATAACATCATCGACCGTCACAATTCCGACAAGACGGTTCTCCTCATCAACAACAGGCATTGCGGAAAGGTCATATTTTGAGAAATTCATCGCAACCGTTTCACGGTCCTCGGTGGTGAGCGCCTTGATGACGTCATCCGTCATTATATCCGCCATTATTTCGTCTTCATCATTTAAGAGAAGCGCACGAACAGTTACAATACCCATAAGCTGACGATTATCGTTTGTTACATAGCAGGTATTGATTGTTTCCTTATCAATACCTGTTCTGCGGATACGCTTTATTGCGTCCTCCACAGTCATTTCAGGGCGCAGGCTGACATACTCCGTTGTCATAATACTGCCGGCGCTGTCCTCCGGGTATTTCAGTATTTCATTAATCATGTGGCGCATTTCAGGGTCTGCCTGACGCAGAATACGCATTACGACATTTGCCGGCATTTCGCCGACAAGGTCCGCCGCATCATCCATATAAAGCTCGTCAACGACCTCTTTAAGCTCACTGTCGCTGAAGCTTTGAATCAGCAGCTGCTGCTGATCCTCATCCATTTCAACAAAGGTTTCCGCTGCCAGCTCTTTCGGCAGCAGCCTGAACAAAAGCGGAATAATTTCGGACTTTGTGTCTTCAAGCATTGCCGCAATATCCGCCGGATGCATTGTTTCCAGAACATCGCGCGCGGCGGCATATTTCTTCCCCTCAATCAGCAGGGAAAGAGTTTCTCCGAGAGAATTTTTTGTGTTCTCCGCCATAAATCTTCCTCCTTACTTCCATTAAATTTCGGAAGCAGGCACGAAGCCGACGTTTACCGAGCCTTTCGCAAAAACAAACGCGGAAGGCTGCGTTTCGGGCATAGTAATGCATTATTTGTGCGTTCTATGCCGATACTTCGTCGGACATAACTCGCACCGCTGTTTCCTCCTGCGTCCATTTTTTTCACCTCTCCTCACACATCATCTATTATATTTTATCCCCTGTTTAAGCTTTTTGTCAACAAATATTTTTATTTTTTCATGATTTTACGCATTTTTTCCTCCATCATGCGTTTTCTGCTTTCAGTGGCTGCCTTGTCAATGCTGAACTCCGTGCCGTCAAAGTTCAGTAAATCGCCCTCCGCAGCGTTCTGCGGCAAAAGCTTTCTGAAAACATCAGTGTGTGCGCCGCTTTCTTCCTCCAGAACGGCATATTCTCCCTCAAACCTGTCTATTATATATATCAACGCAAACCCTCCTATGGCTTACAGATTCCGCACGGAGAATATCCGTCACTGACGGCGTCCGCGCGTTTATCATAATATTTTCTGTTTTTTATATCCGGCAGTCCGCGGCATGAGGGAACATGAAATTTCATACTGCGCGTATTTGCAACGTAAGCGCTTTGACTTGCCGCGCCCTCGGTCAGTGCGGCAGGTTTGCCGCGTGTGATCGTTTTTCCGTCAGTCTTTAAAACTATTGTTCCCTGCTCATCGCACCTGTATACATCCGCTCCGCATGCAAAAAGGCGGCTGAGCGCTTCATCGTGCGGATGCCCGTAAGAATTGCCGATTCCCGACTGGATAACTGCAATCTCCGGAGAAACAGCGCTCAGAAATTCGCTGCTTGAAGAATATTTGCTGCCGTGATGACCCACCTTCAAAATATCCGACTTCAGATTTACATTCTCCGAAAGCAGCTCACGCTCTGCGGATTCTTCGGCGTCACCCGTGAAAAGTGCGGAAATTTCGCCGAATGTTACGCGCATTATAATTGAATTATTGTTTGTGTCGCTGCCAAGCTCAAAGGGCGCAAGGAATTCCACTCTCATATCACCGATATTGCGAACTCCGCCTATCGGCGGCTCATTCACCGGCACATTCCTTTCATCAAGCGCATTTAAGAGCTTTTCAAAGAAAAACGAGGTTGAAACGCAATCCGTCATAATCATTTCGTCAATATCAAAACTGCGGACAACCGTTGCCGCACCGCCGAGATGGTCTTCATGCGGATGAGAACCGACAAATGCGTTTATTTCCGTCACGCCAAGCGCAGAAAGATAATCCGAAACCTCCGGACCATCCTCAGGATTCCCGCTGTCAATCAGCATATTCGCCTTTCCGGTCTGCAAAAATATGCAGTCACCCTGACCGACATCGATAAAATGCATTACAAGCTCGCCTTCAGCAGCCGCCTGCGGCTGCACGGTACTTTTCGCAGGAGCTTTCGGCGCGGCAGACCGCTGCTCAGATTGAGATAAAGAACCGCTGCCTTTTTCCGCCCCATTGTTCTGCGGCACACATGCCGTCAGCAGCGTTAACAGAAGCATTACCGACAGCAGCTTCAGTTTGAACCTTTTCATTTCTCTGTTTCCCCTAAAATAAATATTGGGGATGTAAAACAATTTTACATCCCCCTTTTTGATACGCGCCTTATTCCGCAAAATTCGATTCAACAAGATTTGCAAGCTCATTCACGGCAGCTTCTTCATCTGCGCCATCGGCAATCACCGTTATGCTTGTTCCCCTTGTAACACCAAGCGAGAGAACACCGAGCAGGCTTTTTGCATTCACCTTTCTGTCATCCTTTGATATCCAAATACCGGATGTAAATTCATTCGCTTTCTGTATAAAAAATGTTGCCGGACGTGCGTGCAATCCAACCTGGTTCTGCACAACAATTTCTTTTGAGATCATATTTGAGTGCTCCTTATCAAAATTACTGTTAGAATTAGTATACAGCTTTTTTCACAAATAGTCAACACTTTATTAATGATTTTTAATATAATTATTTATTTTTCAAATAATCTGCCAAATCTTTATACAGATAAAGCGATCCGCAAATCACTGTTACGCCGTTTTCGGACGCGGCTTTTTCATAAGCCTCCCCGATGTTTTTACAAGGCTGCGCCGAAAATCCGTTCGCAGCAAAAGAATCCGCAAGGGCATATTGCGACGCGGCACGCGGATTGTCTTCCACCGCCACTGTATAAAACCGGCTTTTTCCGAAACCGTGGTTTTTAAAGCTCTGCATTGTCGGATTTAAGTCCTTATCCGCCATTGCTCCGAAAATGAAGCTTACATCTCTATCCGGAAAATATCGCCTGATTGCACAGGCAAGAGTATCTATGCCGCTGCCGTTATGTGCGCCGTCAAAAATGACTGTCGGATTTTCTGAAATCCGCTCCAGTCTGCCGGGGTTTGACGCGTTTTCGATTCCGCATGCAATAATTTTTTCGTCAATCCCCATCTGAAGTGCGCACTCAATCGCAAGCGAAGCATTTTCAATCTGATGAACACCGGGCAAGCCGCATTTTATTCCGTGTATATTTCCGTAGTCAAACAGCTCCGACATATCGGAAAATCCGCGGCTTTGAGCCTTTTTTGCAATTATCAGCCGCGAGTGCATATCGTTTGCGGCTTTCTCAATCACATCTGCCACACGCTCGTCACTGAGCGTTATCACAGGGCAGGATTCTTTAATTATCCCGCATTTTTCTGCGGCAATGCGCTCAATCGTGTTACCGAGGTAGTTCATGTGATCCATATCAATCCGCGTTATAATTGAAAACAACGGCTTTTCAATAATATTTGTTGCATCCATTCTGCCGCCAAGACCCGTTTCAAGGACAACCGCTCCGCAGCGTTTTTCCGCAAAATACATAAATGCGGCAACCGTCCATATTTCAAACTGAGTCGGAAGTTTTCCGGTTTCCTCATGCACACTGCGCGATGCTTCCGACAGCCGCTGCATGAGGGCATCCATCTCGCTTTCCGATATATTCACGCCGTCGACCGAGATTCTTTCACAAACATCAAGCATATTCGGCGAAATAAACTTTCCCGTTTTAATGCCTGCCATAGTAAGAATTGACTGCAAAAAAGCGCACACCGAACCTTTTCCGTTCGTCCCTGCAACATGGATGAATTTAAGCTTTTTCTGGGGATTTCCGACCTTTTCGGCAAGGCGGCGCACACCGTCCAGTTTGAGATTGGAAACAGCCTGAAAACTGTTGGCATATTCTTTGAAATTATTCAAGGTGAAACCTCCGTTTCCCGGCAAACACAAACTTTTTCATCACGCATATACAAAAGATGTGCATTGCAAGCGTTGCGACTGCCGCCGGCAGCCTTATGATAACTGCGGCGCGAAAAGAGCTGAAATACCCGACATCCACAAGAATATATGTTGTTACGGTTATTCCGATAATAAATTGCAGAAGCGAGCAGAGCGCCGCGCGGATATAGTAAGCGCCGTTATTTTCCGCTTTAAAGAAGAACAGACCGAAGATCACACCGTAAAGGAACTCGACCGCCGTGATTTGCGGAAGCAGCGGACCGACAGGAATAAGCACTGCATTTAAAATATCCCCGGCAGCGCCGACAATGCCTCCGGCAACGGGACCGTAGAGCGCACCTGTCAGAAATACTGTCAGAAATTTCAGCGGAATTTTAATCTGATTTCCAACGCGGAACGTTCCGAAAATGCTTAAAATTACTGTTGCAGCCGTCAGCAGGGCGAGGGCGCAAAGCTTGTGAGTTGTTATTTTAAGGGAATAAGAATTATTTTTCATCATTAACAAAAACCTTTCTGCAGCAAGCTGCAGAAAGGTTCATGCCGAACGATTTTGCAGCAACGGAATGCGAAGCTGCCACCGCAAACGGATTTTCCGTTTTTCGTTGCAGGGACAACTTCCCGTTCCCCGCACACTTAACGCGGCAGCTTCTACTTTGCTGTCTTATTTTATTATTTATACTGTTTGAGATGCCATATTTTATCGTTATATTCGTGGATTGTTCTGTCGCTTGAGAAGAATCCGCTCTTTGCAACATTGATAATTGCCTTTTTAACCCACAAATCTTCATTTTTATACTGCTGCTCCGCAACGCGGTGAATTGCGCAGTATGCTTCGAAATCACGCACAACCATATATGTGTCTGCCTTTCCGTGATCACCGAAAATAAGCGACTGATACAAATCGTAGTACAGTCTGGGATTTGCCGGATTCACCGTTCCGTCAATGAGCATGTCAATAACTCTGTGAACCTCGGCATTTGCGGCATATATGCTCTGTGCGGAATTCTGATCATATTGCAGCTCATGGTTTACCTCCGGAGTTTTCATTCCGAAAATAAAGATATTGTCATCGCCGACGCACTGAAGCATTTCAACGTTTGCGCCGTCAAGCGTTCCGATTGTGAGCGCCCCGTTCGCCATAAATTTCATGTTGCCGGTACCGCTTGCTTCCTTGCCGGCTGTTGAAATCTGCTCGCTGATATCGGCTGCCGGAATGATTTTCTGCGCAAGGCTCACGCCATAATTTTCGATAAAGACAACCTTGATTTTTCCGTTAATCCGCGGATCATTGTTCACAAGAGCGGCAACATCGTTTATAAGGCGGATAATGAGCTTTGCACGGGTATATCCCGGAGAAGCCTTTGCACCGAAAATAAACGTGTGCGGATACATATCGAAAGACGGATCGTTTTTAAGCTTGTCATACAGATAGAGGATATGCAGCACATTCAGAAGCTGGCGTTTGTATTCATGCAGGCGCTTAACCTGAACGTCGAAAATGCTGTCGGGGTCAACCTCAACATGGTTATGCTCTTTGATATACTCCGCAAGGGCAACCTTGTTGCTGCGCTTGATTTCCTTAAATGCCTTGCGGAAATCAGCTTTTTCGGCAAGGGGAAGCAGTTTTTCAAGCTCCTTTGCATCCTTTATCCACTTATCGCCGATTTTCGAGGAAATAAGCTCGCTCAGTCCGGGATTTGCAAGCTTAAGCCAGCGGCGGTATGTGATGCCGTTTGTTATTGACACAAACTTATCGGGCATAAGGTTATTATAGTCACGGAAAACATCATTTTTGAGAATTTCCGTGTGCAGCGCCGAAACACCGTTTACCTTATGACAGGTTGCAAGGCAAAGATTTGCCATGCTGATATAATTATAAGCAATGATTGACATATAATTGATTTTGCCCCAGTCATCACCGTAACGCGAATGAAGGTCGTTTACAAGGCGGCGGTTCATCTCATCGACAATCATATAAATTCTCGGAAGAAGCGTCTGGAACATATCCATCGGCCATTTTTCAAGAGCTTCCGCCATGATCGTGTGGTTTGTATAAGCGAACACACGGCAGACAATATCCCATGCCTGATCCCAGCCCATGCCCTCATCATCCATAAGGACGCGCATCAGCTCGGGAATTGCAATTGCCGGGTGAGTGTCATTGATGTGGATTGCTATATAATCCGGCAGTCTGTCAAGATCCATGCCCTGATGATGGCGCTTGAAGCGCGATATTATCCACTGAATTGTGCACGACACGAAGAAATACTGCTGACGAAGGCGGAGCGCCTTGCCCTCGCGGTGATTATCCTCGGGATAAAGCACTTTGCTGAGAACCTCTGCAAGCGCCTTTTCTTCAACTGCGCGGAGATAATCTCCGTCTGCAAAGCTCGTCATGTCAAGATCCTTTTTCGAGCTTGCCGACCAAAGCCTGAGCGTGTTTACGATTTTTGCATTATATCCGATTATCGGAACATCATATGGAATACCGATAACATCCGTTGTGTCGCTGTAGCTTACTTTCATGCCGCGGTCTGTCATCTCTGTATTAACCTTGCCGCCGAAGCGCACCGTTACCTGCTCCTCCGGGCGCGCAACCTCCCACACGCTGCCGTCCTCAAGCCAGTTGTCGGGCGTTTCAACCTGTTCTCCGTCCACAATAAGCTGCTTGAACAAACCGTATTCATATCTGATTGAGCAGCCGAACGCCGGATATTCAAGTGTTGCGAGAGAATCAAGGAAGCACGCCGCCAGTCTGCCGAGTCCGCCGTTTCCGAGACCGGCATCCCTTTCCTGCGAAGAAATCTCTTCCAGGCTGCATCCCATTGAACGCAGAACCTTGTCATAATCCTCCGTAAGTCCTGCATTCAGCAGGTTATTTCCGAGTGAGCGCCCCATAAGAAACTCAAACGAAAGGTAAAACAGCTCCTTGCGCTGCGCCGTTCTCTGCTGGCGGCGGTAAGCCGTCCATTTTTCCATCATCCGATCGCGCACCGTCAGCGCAGTTGCCTTATATATATGCTCCTTTGTAGCATCATCCAAGGTTCTTCCGTAATGACGATTCAGCTTTCCGATTATCTCTTCTTTAATTTTCTGCTGCGAAGCAGTAAGTTCCTTTGCCTTGACAGTCATTATCCATTTCTCCTAACCATAGAAATCTACACCTAATAGTATACTACAATGACTTATATACGTCAATATACTCTTTTGCTGAATTTCGCCATGAAAAATCAGCTTTCATTGCTCTTTTGACCATAGACTGCCACGCTTTTTTGTTATTATACCACGTTGCCTTGGCATAATTTATTATTCCTAACATTTCATGGGCATTATAGTTGGCAAAGCTGAAACCCGTGCCGGTGTTTTCATATTCATTGTATGGTTCAACGCTGTCACGAAGTCCGCCCGTTTCGCGCACTATCGGAAGCGTTCCGTAGCGCATGGAAATCATCTGGCTGAGTCCGCACGGCTCGAAAAGCGACGGCATCAGGAATGCATCGCACGCGCCGTAGACGCGGTGGCTTAAAGCGTTGTCAAATTGAATAACGGACGAAACCGTTCCTTTATATTTCCACTCATAATGGCGGAGCATATTTTCATACTGAGCCTCGCCTGTGCCGAGGAACACCATCTGGATATCGCCGTGCTCAAAAATATTGTCCATAACACATTCCACAAGATCCATGCCCTTTTGCCCCGTAAGGCGCGTTACCATTCCGACAAGGAACTTTGAATCGTTTTCTTCAAGTCCGATTTCGCGCTGAAGGGCAAGCTTGTTTTCCTTTTTCTGCGAAACAAAGCTGCGCCCGTCATAATGGAACGGAATCATCGGGTCTGACGACGGATTCCACACATCATAATTTATTCCGTTGATTATTCCGCGAACGCTTGCACTGCGCGCCGCAAGCAAACCGTTAAGGTGTTCTCCGAAATAATCCGTCATGATTTCGCGGGCATATGTCGGACTGACGGTTGTTATAAAGTCGGCATACACAAGACCGCCCTTGAGAAAGCTTGCGTCTTTATAGAACTCAAGCTTGTCCGATGTGAAATAGCTGTCGTCCAGCTCGCACACATCGGCAATCGTGTCCTTATCGTAAATACCCTGGAATTTCAGATTGTGAATCGTCATCACGGTTTTAATTCTGCTGTAACGCTCGTCATAAGGATAATGTGCGCGCAGCAGCACCGGGATCATTCCCGTCTGCCAGTCGTTGCAGTGAATCACATCGGGCCAGAAGCCGATAACCTGCAAAAGCGCAAGCACTGCTTTGTCGAAAAAGGCAAAGCGCTCAATATCCTCCGCCATTGAACCGTAAATCGTCTGTGAGCCGAAATAAAACTCGTTATCGACAAAATAGTATGTTACGCCGCCCTCACAAAGCTCAAACACTCCGCAATACTGGCTGCGCCATCCCATTTTAATATAGATATTGCTGATATAGCGCATTTTATCCTTATATTCCTGCGATATCGCACCGTATTTCGGAATTATAACGCGCGCGTCACACCCTTGTGCGCAAAGCTCTGACGGCAGCGCCCCGACAACATCCGCAAGACCGCCCGTTTTGATAAACGGAACACATTCGCTTGCTGCAAATAAAATATTCATATTTTTATGTCCTTTCCTATAAGGGGCTGTTTAAAAAGTCAATTGACTTTTTAAACAGCCTCCGCTTTTTCTCCTTTTCTTGCGTTCCGGGGTTTTTAACATCCCCTATTATTATAACAGTGTGCGCTTCTGAAGAATAACGGGATAGCTCGGCTGACCGACAAGCCTTTTGGACGGGCGAAGCGTGCACTCCTTATCGATTACAACATTTTCAATATCGCAGTTTTCCTCAACAACGCTGTTCTGCATTACAATGCTGTTTTTGATAACTGTTCCCTTTCCGATATGAACGCCGCGGAAGATGATGCTGTTCTCAACAGTTCCGTTAATCACGCATCCGTCGGCAATGAGCGAGTCGCTGACCGATGCTTCCGAACCGTACTTCGTCGGCACCTGATCCTTTACCTTTGTGTATATAAGCTGCTCCGCGCCGAAAATTGCCTTGCGGATTTTTTCGTCAAGCATTGCCATGCTCACGGCATAATAGCTCTTTATAGAATCAACCTTTCCGACATAGCCTTTGTATTCATAGCCGTAAATATTCAGACGGTTGAGCTTGGTAAGCAGAATGTCGCGGATAAAATCATGGCTGCCGCCGGCATATGCTTCCTCAATCATGCTTATAAGGCGCAGGCGGTCAACAATGAACATTTCCATGCCGGCGAGCGTTGTTTTCGGGCAGCGCGGTGCATGTTCAATGCCGGTTACCCTGCCGCTCTTGTCAACTTCATAAACTGTGGAGCGGCTGAGCTGCTCGTCATACTCTCCGCAGTCGTGATAAATAACCGTTACATCGGCTTCATTTTCAATATGCTTTTCTATTGCCTCGTTAAAGGTCATGTTGCAGACAATGTTTCCGCTTGCGAGAACCACAACCTCCTGGCGGCTGCGGCGCAAAAACGTCAGCACACCGTAAAGCTGGTCAACATTTCCTGCGCTGATGGCATTGCCTGCACCGCCCCTGATATACGGCGGCAGCATAAACAAGCCGTACTGCTTTCGGTTCAGATCCCACGGAGCGCCGCTGCCGAGGTGATCCATCAGCGAAGAATAGTTTATCTGCGTTGTTACGCCGACATTGATTATTCCCGAGTTAACCATTCCCGAAAGAATGAAATCTATAAGCCTGTATCTTCCGCCGAAAGGAAGCGCCGAAACCGAGCGCGTTTCCGTCAGCTCGTTTAATCGGATTTCCGTGTTATCGGCAAATATTATTCCCATTGCATCTCTCATCTTCATCACCCCTTACATTGAATGTGAAACCATTTCTTCAACACCGATTTTTTTACCGTCGCTCAGCTTAACGCCGCCGCCGACAAGCGAAATTCCGCCGGTGCAGTACTTGCTTTTCAGCTTTTCGTCCGATGTGTGCTCGTCACCGACTATGCAATCCTTGCCGATTATTGCCTGTTCGCCGATTACAGCGTTGCGGATTACGGAATTTTCACCGATAACGCTGCCGGGGAATACAATCGAATCCTCAACAACAGCACCCTTTTCAACCGTCACGCCCTCAAAAAGAACGCTGTGGCGAACCGTTCCGTAAATATTGCATCCCTCTGTCACGCAGCTGTCTTTAACGACTGCGCCCTTTGCCGTGAAATGCGGCGGTTTAACGGGGTTACGGGAGAATATGCTCCAGTCCTTGTCATACAAATCAAATGCCGGCGGCTGCGCGATAAGATCCATATTTGCCTCCCAAAGGCTGTAAACCGTTCCGACGTCTTTCCAGTATCCTTCAAATCCGTATGCAAACAGCTTTTCCTTTGCGCCAAGCATTTCGGGAATGATATTTTTTCCGAAATCGTTTGCGCTTTCGGGATTTTTTTCATCCTTTTTAAGATATTTTTTCAGAACATCCCACGTGAACACATAAACTCCCATTGAAGCAAGGTTGCTTTTCGGCTTTGCCGGCTTTTCCGCAAACTCGGTTATGCGGCTTTCGGAATCGGTTGCCATAATGCCGAAGCGGCTTGCCTCCTCCCACGGAACTTCAATAACGGCGATTGTTGCGTCAGCGCCCTTTTCCTTGTGGAATTTGAGCATTTTGGAATAATCCATCTTATAGATATGGTCGCCGGAAAGAACAACAATATATTTCGGATTAAACTTATCCACAAATTCGATATTCTGAAAAATTGCGTTCGCCGTACCCTTATACCACTCGCCCTTTTCGGCGCTCTGATACGGCGGCAGCACGAACACACCGCCCGAATTCCGGTTAAGATCCCACGGGTTTCCGTTTCCGATATAGGTATTCAGCTCGAGCGGCTGATACTGCGTCAGCACACCGACGGTATCAATGCCGGAGTGCAGGCAGTTGCTGAGCGTAAAATCTATAATTCTGTATTTTCCTCCGAAAGGAACAGCAGGCTTTGCAACATGTTTTGTCAAAACTCCGAGTCTGCTGCCCTGCCCTCCTGCCAGAATCATCGCAACACATTCAGTTGTTTTCATCACTTATCTCCCCCTTGTTTCTTTTTTGCCGGCGATGTGCGTTTAAGATAAACGGCGCTCATCGGTTCAAGATCTATTTCAAGCGTATATGGCATTGAGCGGAACGCGCCTTTTTTTGCGCGGTACGCTTTTCTTTCGCGGCCGCTTCCGCCGTATTCGCTGTCATTCGTTGAAAATACCTCCGCATAAATTCCTGCGGACGGTGCACCAAGCACATACTTATTGTAGCGCACCGGCGTGAAGTTGCACACAACAACAACCTCATCACGTTTTTTTCTGCCCCTGCGCACAAAGGATATTACCGAGCGGTCACAATCGTCCGGATTTATCCATTCAAAGCCGTCCCAGCTGTCCTCGATTTCCCAGAATGCTTTATTTTTAACATAAAACTCGTTCAGGCAGCGCATAAATTCCTTAAATTTTCTGTGCCTGTCCTGATTAAGCAGATGCCATTCCAGGCTTTCATAATACCGCCATTCGATGAACTGTGCGATTTCGCCGCCCATAAACAGCAGCTTTTTTCCGGGGTGCGCCATCTTGTACATAAGAAAGGTTTTCAGCGATTCAAACTTCTGCCCGTACAGTCCGGACATTTTCTGAATGAGCGAACCCTTTCCGTGCACAACCTCGTCATGCGAAAGCGGCAGAATATAATTCTCCGAAAAAGCGTACATCATGGAAAACGTCAGAATATTATGGTTGCCGCACCGAAAATACGGGTCCATGCTCATATAGCGCAGCATGTCGTTCATCCAGCCCATATTCCATTTATAATTAAAGCCGAGTCCTCCGTCCTGCACCGGTTTTGTGACAAGCGGCCATGCGGTGGACTCCTCCGCAATCATCAGCGCATTGGGGTATTTTTCAAAAATAGCCGTGTTGAGCTTTTTAAAGAACTCAATCGCCTCAAGGTTTTCCCTGCCGCCGTACTTGTTCGGAACCCATTCTGTGCGCCCGTAATCAAGATAAAGCATGCTCGAAACCGCGTCCACCCTTATTCCGTCAATATGGAATTTGTCCATCCAGAACATTGCGCTTGAAATCAGGAACGACACAACCTCCGGTCTGCCGTAGTCAAACACATATGTTCCCCATTCCTTATGCTCGCCTTTTGCCGGATTTGCATATTCGTAAACCGCCGTTCCGTCAAAACGCGCAAGACCGTGCGCGTCACGCGGGAAATGCGCCGGCACCCAGTCCATTATAACACTTATGCCGCGGCGGTGGCATTTATTAACGAAATACATAAAATCCTTCGGTTTTCCGTAACGGCTGGTTGCCGCAAAATATCCCGTCACCTGATATCCCCAGCTGCCGTCAAACGGATACTCCGTGACAGGCATAAGCTCAACATGTGTATAATTCATTTCGCACAAATAGTCAACAAGCTCGTCAGCTGTTTCGCGATAAGTATAGAAGCTGCCGTCCTCGTGCCTTTTCCAGCTTCCGAGGTGCATCTCATATATAAGCATCGGCTTATCGTACGGAGCTGTGCTTTTCCTTTCGTTCACCCATTTTTCATCGCTCCACTTAAAGCCGTTTATGTCATATGTCACAGAAGCGGTTTCCGGGCGAACCTGCGCAAAAAATGCGTAAGGGTCAGCCTTGTAGAACGCGCTCCCGTCCTTTGCTCTGATATAGTATTTATAGCACTGAAACTCGCGCACACCCTTTATAAAACAGTGCCATACGCCCGAGCTGCCCTGCGGATTCATTACGTCCGCGTTAATATCCCATCCGTTAAAATCGCCGACAACGCTCACGCTCTGCGCATTCGGCGCCCAGACAGCAAAGCTGTACCCCGATTCCGCATAAATCTCCGCAGGATGCGCGCCGAGAAAATCGTAACCCGAAAAATTCTCTCCGCGGGCAAAGCTTGCGAGCTGTCCGCCGCTTATAAACGGATTTTGCTGTTTTTTGCTTTTTTTGTTTTTCTCTGCCATGTCATTCCCCTTTTTCAATCCATGCTTTATAAGCTTCTTATTAAAATATATTGTACCAAAAAATTGGCTTGCAGTCAAATAGTTTTGGGAAAAAACGCACAAATTTTCAAAATTTTTTATCTGATATATTGTCATTTTACAACAAAAAAACATTCCACACTTTTTTTGCCTTTTTTCTTCATCTATATTTTACATATATTTTATATTTTTTTATTCAATGTGACAATAGCAATTATTGTATACGGAATTTCTTATATCCTGCCTAAGATTTCATATAAACCGTCATATGGTTTTACATCTTTGGATGAATTATAATTATATTATAAAGGAGGAAGAATTATGAGAGATGAACAAGCTAAAATGAATCTGATAAAAATCGGACTTAAAATCGCATACTACAGGAAGCTGCGCGGCATGACGCAGGAAGAGCTTGCCGAAAGCTGCAATCTGTCGGCAGGATATGTGTCGCAGCTTGAAGGGGCAAATTGCTTTTTCTGTCCGTCAATCAAAACGCTTTTTACTTTCTCGAGGGTTTTGGGCGTTCCTGTTCACAAGCTTGTCGATATAGACGATTAAAGTTGTGCTATATCAATTTTCCGTAGTTGACGCGAACATATTTTCGTCTTAATTTTTTTGTAATACTTTTGTTAAAGCTGCCTTTTCCTTATGTTTACAAATTATTTTGTAAACCTGATTTTCCGCGTAAAAACGGCATCGGAGTTTTCCACAGGCTAAGGTTAAATTACCCCCAAAACCTGTGGAAACTGTGAAAAACCCCTGTGAATAACGATAAATTCGTGGTTTTGGGGTGGTAAATCGGAACAACTTGTGTAAAGCGCAGAAATTTTTATGTAATGTTAGGTTTACATAAAAATATGATTATTTTTTTATTATATCAACCTGAAATTTAACATTTTTTTTAAATTTGACTTGACAAGCCGTAATTGTCAACCTATTTTTCAATTTTTAGTTGACAATCCATTTAATCTTTGATACAATACATTCCGTCAGAGATTGTAAAATGCACCGTTTACAATCCCTGTCAAGGGTCAAAACCGAAAGGGTGTCAGGAATGAATACGTCTGATAGAATCAGAAATGCGGCGTATGCCGCAATGTTTGCCGCTTTGCTTGCAGTTTGTTCGTGGATAACCGTTCCCGGGGCGGTGCCGTTCACAATGCAAACATTCGGCGTGTTTTGCGCGCTGCTTCTGCTCGGCGGAAAGCTCGGAACATGCAGCATACTTCTCTTTATTATGCTCGGTGCTCTCGGCGCACCGGTGTTTTCGGGTTTCCGCGGCGGAATCGGCGTACTTGCAGGAACAACCGGCGGTTATATTGCCGGCTTTGTTTTCACGGGACTTATTTTTTGGGCGGCTGTGAAACTGTTCGGCAATTCAGCCGCGGTTAAGACGGCAGCGCTCGCCTTTGGGCTTGCCGCATGCTATGCTTTCGGAACTGCATGGTATGTTTTTCTGTACACAAAAAACACGGCAGGAATAACCTTTTCCGCCGCGCTTTTAAAATGCGTTGTTCCGTTCATAATCCCCGACTGCGCAAAGCTTGCGCTTGCATTGTGGATTGCGCAGCTGCTGCGCCGTCATATCCGCTCGCTGAGCCGCACAATCTGACAGGGGATGTTAAAAAACTCCGGAACGCAAGAAAAGGGAAAAAAGCAGATATTACAGGCAGCATAGCTATTGTAATTCGCTCTTATTAAAGGTAGAAAAATCAAAAATTTGATTTTTCAAAGAATCACTTCTTTTCTTGCTATCAACAAACTTCGCCGCTCGGGCGTCGAAACAAGCGTTGTATCATTCGCAGCAAATTAAAATTTACTGCTCATTCATTACGCTGTTTCTCCTTTTCCCAAAAACCTTTGGTTTTTGGGAGCCCTGAGAGATGTACGCCGTCGAAGAGGCATAAGGAATCCGAACACATGCGCCCAATGCTTGTTAAATTTCCGCTCAGCCGTTCTT
>CAKSFM010000017.1 GCA_934454525.1 uncultured Clostridia bacterium | reverse complement strand
TCTTATGCCTCAACCCAAAGCTAACGCTTTGGCTCAGTTTGTTAATTCCAAAGCTTTTTTCCTATCCCCTTGAAAAAACGGATGCCGCAAAAACAATGCCGCCCCGTATTGACTAAACGGAATTATTGTGCTATAATTCCGGTATACTATCATATAGGAAGAAAGCTGAGGTGTGCACTCTGAAAAAATTTATGAAAAAAACACTGGCAGTTATACTTGCGGCGGTTTTGCCCGCGTCATTTGCGGCTGCTTTTCAAATCGGGGACGTTATCGGCGAGGTGCTGCTTACAGATATACGAACATATATTAACGGCGAACCGATAAAATCTTACAACATTGCCGGGCGGACAGCAATTATAACCCAGGATCTTGCCGGATACGGTTTCGGCGTCAGCTTTGATGAAGCATCGCGTACGCTCACGGTTTCGCGGAACAGCGAAGTGAGCGGTCAAAACGGCGGAATTGCCGCCGAAGAGGTTAAACCTGAGGACGTTGGAAAGCGATATATGGACGTGCTCTATACCGATATAAAAACGTTCGTTGAAGGCACAGAGCTTGAAAGCTTCAATGTTGACGGAATGACGGCAATTTATACCGATGACCTTGCAAAGCTTTGCGGCAGCTATGAGTGGCTTGAAGCGGAAAGGCGCGTTAATATCACCCTTGATCCGCTGACCGACAGCGGCACTGCGGCAGTTAAGGCAAAGCGCGGACTGGGCGCGGATATTTCCGAAATGACGCGCACGGTTTCATCTCTCCGCTGGGGAGAACCGGCAAAATCTCACCTTATCCGGAATTCGGACGGAACGTTTTTCACCGTTGAAATTGCGGACAATATTAATATTGAGAAATATGACGCGTCATTTAACCATATTTCAAGCTTTGCAATTCCGAAAGAGCTTGAAATTTTCGGCGGAATGTTATGCGGCAAGGATTATAACTATGTCGCGTTCGGGCAGCCGAATTACAGCGAGGACAACGCGCGCGAGGTTATAAAGATAGTCATTTATGACAAAAACTTTGTGAAAATCAGCGAAGTCAGCATAAACAACTGCAAAACTGCGCTGCCGTTTGACGCTTCAATAGGCGATATGTGTGAGAATGACCGCTATCTTGTGCTGCACACATCGCGCAGTCAATACAAAGAGGAAAACGGCGAACGGCCGCAAACGCAGCTCACGGTTATTATTGACAAGCAGACGTGGCAGGTTGTCAATATGCTCGGAAAATTTCAGTATAATCACACAAGCCATGCACTGCGCGAATGTGCACGGATAGATTCTGACCGGATTGTAACGGTTGACCTTTCGGACGCTGCTCCGATGCGCGCCGTTATTCTGCGCGCGCTTGATTTTTCGGGAAATGTGCTCGGAACGCAAAGTCTGTTTAATATTTCCGGTGCGCTTGCGGCAAACTGCACAGGTGTTTCTATCGGCGGAATGGAAGTCTCGGATGAGGGTTATCTTACAGCGATAAGCTCGATTGACCAAAGCGCGCCGACAGGGTTTAACAGCCTTGAAATTGAAGGACTTGACCGTGATGACCGTGACATTTACCTGCTGTTTGCAGAACGCGAAACGTGGGAGCAGCGGCATCGGCTGCTTGCAAAATATACCGGAACGGACTCCTCCGGAAGTACGCCCTACCTTGTGAAGCTTAACAGCGGCGGCTTCATGGTACTTTGGGCGGAGTTCAAAGGCGATTCCGACCGCAGCGCCGGAATTCGCTATGCGATTACAAACGGGTTGGGCGAAGCATTAATAACTTCGGACTTAATTCGCTCCGCGTCGGGAACGGCAGCAAGGCTTTCGCCGAGCTGTAAGCCAATCTTTGCGGACGGCAAGGTAATATGGTATGTTAATACCGATGAGGGAAGAACATTTTTCACCGTTCGTGCGGATGCGGAAATTCCGCCTGTGAACGGCAGCTCATCTGCTGAAGCTCCGGCACCGCAGCCTGATGAAACCAAAAAGGACGACAAAGGAAATAATTCAAATGAAAATACAAATGATTTAACGGAGGTAGATGGAATATGAAGAAATTTGCAGCATTTGCGGCGGCAATCGCCGTACTGACAACGGCATCGGCAGCGCTTGCGCAGGATGTCACTGTAAAGGTAAACGGCGAAACGGTTGTTTTTGACCAGCAGCCGGTAACCGAAGGAGATCAGCTTCTGCTGCCGTTCCGCTTCATTGCGGAAAAGCTCGGCGCCAACGTGAGCTGGTATGAGGATAACAGCGAAAGCTTCGCAATCCGCCAGGTACTCTGCCAAAAGGGTGACAGCGTAACGGTTATGCAAATCGGCAATAAGAACATTTTTGTAAACGACAAGGTAATTGCACTTGATAAAGCTCCCGTGATTATCGGAGACAGAACTCTTGTGCCGGCAGCGGCAATTGAGGGTGCAACAGGCGCAACCGTGACATGGGATAAGGACGCTGCAGAAGTAACCGTTACTTCTGCGGAGAAATAATTCTGTATACAATTTTTCGGTATCTGCATACTATAAACTAAAAGGGGGCAGATACCATGCATGACAAGGTAAAATATTTTCTCGGCGCGAACTCACACAGAGGATTTGTGTCATATTTTGAGCAGCTGCAAAGTCACACAAGCGATGATTTGCAGCTGCTCATTTTAAAGGGCGGGCCGGGCAGCGGAAAAAGCTCGCTGATGAAGCGCGTTGCAGGATATGCGCGCGGTCTCGGAAACGACCTTGAGTACATCCCATGCGCGAGCGACCCCGATTCACTCGACGCATTTGTTGATAAAACGCGCGGATTCGCCATGATGGACGGCACCGCTCCGCATGTGACAGATCCGCTGTTTCCCGGGGCAAAGCAGCACATAATGTACACAGGTGACGGCTGGAACTGCACAAAGCTTGCCGAAAACGCAGCGGAAATACAAAATGTTTCATCTCTTATATCGGACTGTCATAAGAGCGCAGGAGCTTATATCTCCGCAGCGGCGGCACTTCTCCGCGAAAACATGACCGTTTCGGAAAGATATATCAGCCGCAGCGAAATTTTCTCATTTGCGAGCGAGCTTATATCGGCAATTTCCGAAAACGGGTTCTCCGGCAGCGGCGAGGAGTATAAGCGGCTGCTGAGCGCCGTGTCAGTCGGAGAAACGGTCTTTTTCGAAGATACGCTCCGCGTTCTTGCTGACAGGATTTATGCGGTTGACGACCGCTGGGGAGCAGCGGCGGCATATCTGATGCAGCTGCTCTGCGAGGGTGCAAAGGGCAGCGGTGTAGATATTATAACGTGTCGGTGCTCCGTTTTGCCTGAGCGGATTGAACATATTATTTTCCCGACGGAGGGTTTTGCGATAACCACGGCAAATGCATTTCACAGTGCGCACCGCGATGCAACGGCGATTATCAACGGAATGTACGGCGATATTCCGGATGAGTCCGCGCTTGAACGCAGGCTCGGTGATGCATCGCGCCTGATCGACAGGGCATGCGGCGCGGTTGCCGAAGCAAAATCACTTCATGACGAGCTTGAAAAATACTATATTGACGCGATGGACTTTTCCGAAAATGAAAGAAAATATAACGAAATCATCGAAAGATTTTACAGATAGATATGAAAATGGTGTACGGCAAAATGCAGTTTCATTTTGCCGTGCACCATTTTTATACATCCTGTTTTTCCGATTGTTTATTCCGATTTTTCATTTGCTTTATGCGTTCTGCGAATTTTGATGCCCCCCATTTCCTTAAAATTTGCCTTTGACAAAATCCGCAATCGGTGCTATAATATATAAAGAGGGGATTTTTTCGCAGTCCCATGAGGAGGTTTTTCCATGTATAATATCGGTGACAGCGTTGTTTATCCCATGCACGGCGCCGGAATAATTGAGGGAATTGAACAAAAGGAAATATTGGGCAAGCAGCAGTCATACTATGTTATGCGTATGCCCATCGGCGATATGAAAGTTATGATTCCGCTTGCTTCCGCGGCGCAAATCGGAATAAGGGACGTTATCGACAGCGCTGCCGCCGAGCGTGTGCTTGCAGCTTTCAAAACTGTTGAAACCGATGTGATTCAGAACTGGAACAAACGCTTCCGTGATAATATGGAAAAGATCAAAAGCGGTAACATTTTGGAGGTTGCCGCCGTTGTCAAGAGCCTTATGATGCGTGACAGGCGCAAGGGGTTAAGCACAGGCGAGCGGAAAATGCTCAGCAGTGCAAAACAGATTATGATAAGTGAAATCGTTGTCGCAACGGGTACACATCATGAGGATATCGAAAAACGGCTTGAACAAATGGTGGACGATGAACTGGGGGAAGCCAAAACGGAATAAAGTTTAGTCGGCAGCCGATTGCCATATTGGCTGCCGACTTTTTGGAGGGATATAATGAACGTAAGCGCAATTATTGCCGCGGCAGGCAGCGGCAGCCGCATGGGTACGGACAAAATGCTTGCTCTGCTCTGCGGAAAACCCGTTATTCTGCGAACGGCAGAGGTGCTTGCATCCATTCCGCGCATTGACGAAATAATAGTCGTTGCATCACAAAATAATATTGAATCAATCCGCCGTATTATGGAAACGGCGAACCTTAACGCGGAGGTTCAGATTACAGAGGGCGGAAGCACACGCGGAGAAAGCTCGCTCCTCGGAATTAAAAGAGCAAAAAACGAAACAGTGCTGATTCATGACGGCGCACGGCCGCTTGTGCCGGCTGAAAGAATTGAAAAATGCATTGACGATGCAGAAAACTTCGGTGCGGCCGCACTTGGGGTTACACCGAAAGACACTGTGAAAAAATGCAAAAACGGCTTTATTGCCCAAACCGTTCAGCGCAGCGAAGCTGTTTTGATTCAAACACCGCAGATTTTCCGCCGCAGTGAGATTTTAAAGGCATACGAAAGCTATGACCCGGCAACGGATACCGATGACTGCTCAGTTGCCGAGCGGCATGGCATACATATTCATGTCACTGCGGGAGATTATGAAAACATTAAGCTGACAACGCCTGATGATCTGCTCCGTGCGGAAATGATTCTGAACAGGCGAAACGGAGGAAAATGCTATATGCGCATCGGAAGCGGTTATGATTCGCACAGACTCACACCCGGAAGAAAGCTGATTATCGGCGGTGTTGACATTCCATTCAGCAAAGGACTTTACGGACACAGCGATGCGGACGTGCTCATTCATGCAATTATTGATGCGCTGTTCGGCGCATGCGCACTCGGGAATATCGGATCTCATTTTCCCGACAGTGATGAGCAATATCGCGGCGCGTCAAGCCTTGCACTGCTGAAAAAAACTGCCGATATTCTGAAAAATGAAGGATTTGCCGTTTCCAACATTGATGCAACAATCATTATCCAGCAGCCGAAGATGGCGCCCTATGTTGATGAAATGCGCAGAAACATTTCAAGCACACTCGGAATTGACATCGGCTGCGTCAGCGTTAAGGCTAAGACAAATGAGCGCATGGGATTCACCGGGCGCGGAGAGGGCGTTGAAGCACACGCCGTTGCCCTCGTCACCTAAGCGAAATAAATGCAATAAAAGATGGCTGCGGAAATCCGCAGCCATCTTTTATTGCATTTATTGATTCCGCAAATACATTTGGCTCGTTTTACTGTTGCCCTTTTGCGGTCGGTGCGTTTTTTTACAGCCCCGGGTTATATTTCACCAAGCGTTTTAATAATCCCCTCAGCAATCGCCCTTGCAATTGTATCCTGCCCCGAATCACTGAGCAGATAGTTTCTGTCGCTCGGATTGCTGATAAACGCAGTTTCCACAAGTACCGCCGGACTTTTAGTTGTTCTGATAACATACAGATGCGAACCGTTCTGCGTTTTTTTCGGGGTAAGACCGGTAAGCTTCACCATTGAATCGTAAATATTATTTGCAAGCACGGTACCCTGCGGCGATGACGGATGATAATATACCTGTGTTCCCCCGACTGCCGAATTATCAAGTGAATTGCAATGAATACTTACAAATGCGTCACAGTTGCTGCTGTTTTCAATCTCTGCACGTCCGGAAAGCGGAATAAACACATCCGTATCGCGCGTCATAATAACATTCACTCCTGCGCTTGTCAGCTTGTCGCGCACCTTTTTTCCGATCGCAAGATTTATAAGACTTTCGTATGCCGCCGGTTTTCCGCTTGAAGCATATCCGATTGCACCGGGATCGTTTCCGCCGTGTCCGGGGTCTATTATAACGGTTTTTCTTCCCTCAACATTTCCGGCAACGGGCGGTTTTGAAGTGTTTTGTGCCGGAACACTGCCGCGCACAATCCCCCCTGCCGGAGTGTAGGACAAATCGTTGCTGCCATCAACGGTGACGGTGCAGCCGCCGCCGGTGTTCTGAATAATTATCTCGTAAATAACGCCGTCGTTCACAGTGATTTTCTGTGTTGAAAGCGGCAAATCGGAAAATGTTACCATATATCCGTTGCCAACCGCCTTTCCCGTTCCGTTATATGTCTTATCGAAATACACTCTGCGCGAAAATGCGTCATACATAATCTGCGTATTGACCGATTTCTGAACACGCAGCAGAATTCCGCTGCTGCTCGACATAACCATAATCTGTGAATCCGGCGCACATTCCAGAACAACGCGCGCCGCGCCGTTATAATTCGCATAACGCACCTCACTCACGCAGCCGCCGTTCATTGAAAGCGTATCTCCGCTTGTGTTAAACGATGCTCCCGGGAAATCACACACAATCCTGTCGGGATTTGAAAGACGGCTGATTGACGGCGATATACCGTACCGCGTTCTCACATAAATATAGTCGTAATTTGCGTCCGATGCGGTGCGCACTCCTGAAAAATTGCCGTAACCATCCGCAATCGGTGTGTTGTCATCAACAATATTTCCCCCGCTGTTCGAAGTTTTTCTGGAAATTGCAACCGTCCGCGTTGCCTCATCCCATCCGACGCTGTAGTTCAGCTTTTCTGCAATGAAACGCACCGGCACCATGGATTTAAGCGATTGCGCGTCCTTTCCGATAAGCATCGGCAGCGGCTGATCCGCCGCTATCAGAACCGGTTTTCCGTTGACATAGGTTGTCCTGTCGCCGATTTTTATAAGTACGGATATTCCGTTGTCGTTTATTTCCACCTGGCAGGTGTCATCATGCCACAAAACGCTGCTGCCGAGCGCCTCAAACACCTCGCGCACAGGCACCATTGTTCTTCCGTCAATTATAACCGGATTCATCGGCAGCGAAGATGCCGAAAGTTTTTTTCCGTTAATTGTCAGCGCAATTTCTCCGCCGTCATACTCATGGTAGGCGTCATTATAGTACAGCTGTGCAGCCTGCGCATTGATGCCGAAAAATATTGAAAAGGTCAAAATCATCAATAACATAATTTTTTTCACAAAATCACCCCGCATATATCATTATTCGACATGAATATGTACAATCCTTTTCCTGTTACAATTTGTAACACATTTGTAACATTCCTTTTTTAAAACAACCGGCGCACTGCATCAAACTGCGGAACACCGGTTGTTCATTAAAATACTACCGTGAGAAGCATTTTAAACTCCTCCTTGCCAAGCACCGCGTGCGGATGCCTTGCCGGCATCAGAATCGCGTCACCCTCGCAAAGCTCATGCGGAGCGCCGTCAATCGTGATGATTCCTTTTCCGTTAATGCACACCGCAAATGCATCGCCGCCCGACTCGTGTGTGCTGATTTCTTCCCCGTCCGCAAATGCAAACAGCGTCATGCTGACAGCGCCGTTCTGCACAAGCGTTTTGCTCACAACCTGACCGCTTTGGCAAACGATTTCGTCCTTCAGCTTCAGCGTTTCCGCGCGGCTGATGTTTTTCATTATATCGCTCATTAAAAACAACTCCTTTGATCTTATTTTTTCACATATATTTAATTTTAAACAAAGATCGGGTGCCGCAAAATGTGATTTCATTTTGCGGCACCTCTATTGTCATTATTATAATTTCATTCCGCATTTCGGACAATAATCGAATCCGTCCTGCATATGCGCTCCGCACTGCGGACAAACGCGCGCAGATTTTCCGGCGAATGTTAAATCCTCCGGCGTTATCTCCGCCTCTCCGTGCCTTTCCAAAATTCTTCCTTTTTCCTTGGAAAGCTTGTAAATGCTTCCGCAGCAGGAGGTGCGGACATAGTACTTTCTCGCAACCTTGACAATCGGAACGAAAAACAAGGTTATGCTCGTATACGTCACAAAAACATTATAGCTGCAATATGCTCCGCAGCCGGGGCATATATTCATGCCGCCGCTATAGGGAAGCTCTGCCGAGCCGCCGCGTGTTCCGGCAATCAAAAACATAACCCACCTCATTTCTCCCTGTCAAGCACCAGTTTGTAGCCGCCGTCACCGTAACGCAGGCATCGGTTAACGCGCGATATTGTGGTTGTCGACGCGCCGGTTGCGGCAACAATTTCATTAAACGTTGCGCCGCCGATGAGCATTTTTGCAACATCAAGCCGCTGCGACATTGTTTCAAGCTCCTTAATCGTGCATATATCCTCAAAGAATATTCTGCACTCTTCCTCGGTTTTCAAAGAAAGTGCAGCATTATAGAGCGCTTTAAAATCTGAATGTTTTTCCGTTTTAATCATTCCTTTCAGCGCAGAATCTAAGGCATATAATCTGCCTATTTTTCATTCATTTTCTGCAAAAACATACGCGTTTTTTCATTTTGCGGATTATCAATAACTTCGGACGGTGTACCATCCTCCAGAACAACACCGTCGGACATGAATATAATTCTGTCGGCAACGTTTCTCGCAAATTCGATTTCATGCGTTACGATAACCATAGTAACATTTTTTGCAGCAAGGTCACGGATAACGCGCAGAATCTCCCCGGTCAGCTCCGGGTCAAGCGCGGAGGTCGGCTCGTCAAAGAACAAAACTTTCGGATTGTTCATCAGCGCGCGCGCAATCGAAACGCGCTGCTGCTGACCGCCCGACAGCTCACACGGATAATTTCCGAGCCTGTCGGAAAGACCGACCCTTGTAAGAAGCGCAACCGCGTCGTCATTAATCTTTTGAATATATTCCTTTTTCTTTTCGCGGTAATCCGGCTGTTCCTTTGCAAGAAGCAGCGGCGCAAGCGTCACATTTTCAAGAGCGCTGTACTGCGGAAAAAGATTAAACGACTGAAATACCAGTCCGAAATTCAGCTGATTTTTCCGCAGCTGCGCATTTGACAGCTTTTTTGCCGAAGCGCCGTCAAACACGGTTTCTCCATCCACCGTAATTGTCCCTTTATCCGCCTCATCCAAAAAATTTATGCAGCGCAGAAGCGTTGTTTTTCCGCTGCCGGAAGAACCTATTATCGCAACAACTTCGCCTTTTTCCATTGAAAAGCTCACACCGCGCAGCACCTGCGTTTTTCCGAAGCGTTTACATAAATTCTTAACTTCAAGAATAGCCATAACTTAACCTCTGTAATAATTTAATTTCTTCTCAATAAATCCGAAAAGAACCGTCAGCACTCCGCAGAACACAAGATAGAATAATCCTGAATAGAACAGCGGCCATATAAGAGCCTTGCTTGTGAAATTCTGCGCAACCATTATAATTTCCTGCACGGCAATAACCCTTGCAATCGATGTGTCTTTAACAAGCGTGATAATTTCATTGCCAAGCGGCGGAACAACGCGCTTGAACACCTGGAAAAGCACAACTTTGAAAAACACCTGTCTTTTCGTCATCCCGAGAACCTGCCCGGCTTCGTACTGTCCTTTCGGAATCGATTCAATGCCGCCGCGGAATATTTCCGAAAAATATGCCGCATAATTTATAACAAAGGCAATCAGCACCGCAGTGACGCGCGGCAGCGCGTCACCCTCCCACAAAAGACCGGGACCGTAAAACACAATTATTACCTGGAGCATCAGCGGTGTGCCGCGGATAATCCACACAAGTGTGCGGACAAGCCACCTCAGCGGCCGGATGCGGCTCATCGACCCGAACGTTACCACCAGTCCGAGCGGAAGCGACATAACAAGCGTTGCCGCAAAAATATAAAACGTTACTTTGAAACCCTCAAGCAATGAGATCGTTACATTCCAAATATTCATAAAAATTACCGCTTATTTTATAATTATAGCGCTTAAGCCATACTTTTCGGCAAGCTTATCCATCGTTCCGTCAGAAATAAGCTCGTCAAAGGTTTCGTTTGTTTTTTCAGCCATGTCGCTGCCTTTTCTGAAGCCAACGCCGTATTCTTCAACGCAGAGGTCAAGTCCGTCAATCATGCAAAGATCGCTGAAATCCGTTCCCTCGCCCACCATTGCGTCAGCAAGAGTGTAGTCCAGAACAACTGCGTCCGCCGTTCCTGCCTTAACCTCCAGAAGTCCGTCCGTCTGCTTGCCGACAGCAGTATACGAAGCCTTCGAAAGATTCTTGTCATCAGCTATCGCTTCCTCACCGGCAGACGATGTTTCGGCAACAAGATTTGCGCCCGAAAGCGATTTTGTGTCGGTATATTTATCCGCGTTTGATTTTTTGATTACAACAACCTGCTTGTTCTCGATATACGGTCTTGAAAATTCAAGATTCTTTTTTCTTTCATCATTAATCGTGAATCCGTTCCAGATGCAGTCAATGCTCTTTGCCTTAAGCTCTGTTTCCTTTGTATCCCAGCTGATTTCAACAAATTCAGCCTCGATTCCGAGCTTTTCGCAGACAGCCTCGGCAAGCTCAGTGTCAAAGCCGACAAGCTTTCCGCTGTCATCAAGATAGTTCATGGGTTTATAAAGCGTGTAGCCGATAACCATTTTTCCGTTTCCCTTTATGTATTCGTAATCGGAAGCTGCGGCCTCTGTTTTCGTTTCGCTCTTTTTATCGGCGTCGCCCTCACCCTTTTTTGCGCAGCCTGCAAACATTGCTCCGCAGAGTGCAAGCGCTGTCAGTAAAGATAATATTTTTTTCATAACAACAATCTCCTTTAAGGTTTTATTTCTTGCTACACTATATTACCACTCTATCGCGCTAAAGTCAAGTTTTTTTTTCGAAAGATAAATAATTAATGCTTATTTCGCCAAAATGCGCTTTTACAGTATTGACAACAGCCGTTTTATGGTATAAAATGCATTTCATTGAGAATGATACGGGGGTGTATATAATTGGCGGAAAACGCTATAATTGAACTGAAAAACATATCCAAGCATTTTGATCAGACATATGCTGTCGATGATTTTAATTTATGCGTGAAAAAGGGCGAATTTGTCACGTTTTTGGGGCCGTCCGGCTGCGGAAAAACGACAACGCTGCGAATGATTGCCGGCTTTGAGCTTCCTACGGAGGGGCAGATTTTGCTCAACGGAAAAGATATTACAATGCTTCCGCCGTATAAGCGCCCTGTAAACACGGTTTTCCAGAAATATGCACTTTTTCCGCATATGGATGTATACGACAATGTTGCTTTCGGACTTAAGCTGAAAAAAATCCGGGACGGGAGCAGAATGCGCCGTCTTACAAAGGATGAAATTGACGCAAAGGTCAAAAATGCTCTTAAAATAGTTGACCTTGAGGAATATGAGTGGCGCGATATTTCAACGCTTTCGGGCGGGCAGCAGCAAAGAATCGCAATAGCGCGCGCTATTGTAAATGAACCGGAAATTCTGCTGCTTGACGAGCCGCTCGGTGCGCTTGACCTTAAAATGCGCAAGGATATGCAGCTTGAGCTTAAGGAAATGCATAAAAAGCTCGGAATTACCTTTATATATGTAACGCATGACCAGGAGGAGGCGCTCACGCTTTCCGACACGGTTGTCGTTATGAAAGACGGCGCGATTCAGCAGATAGGAACGCCCGAAAAAATCTATAACGAACCCGAAAATGCGTTTGTTGCCAACTTCATCGGCGAAAGCAATATTTACAGCGCCACCATAACAGGAACGCGCAGAGTGCGTTTTCTCAACCACGTTTTTGAATGTGTGGACGATTTTCCGCTCAACGAAAAGGTTGATGTTGTTATCCGCCCGGAGGATGTGCGCATCGTAAGTGCGGAGGAGGGCATGGCAAAGGGCAGAATCGTCAGCAAAATTTTCAAGGGAATTCACTATGAATATATAATGATGATAGGAAGAAACGAGCTTGTTATATGCGACACGCGCAACCTTGAATGTGACGCGGAGGTCGGAATCCGCATTGAGCCTGACGGAATTCATATAATGAAGAAAGAGCTGCTCGCAAATGTGTATAACGATGCATATATCGACAAGAATAACCGCGTTGTCATTGCGGACGCGCCGTTTGACTGCGATGTCACACAGCTTATCCCCGGTTCGCATATCGACAGCGATGATTACGTTGTTTCCCCGGACGGCACACGGTATGACTTTACCGATGCGGACGTCCGCGCGGAGATTGCGCTTACGGACATTGAAATTCTTGACGATGACGAGGCGGGAACTGTCAGCGGCGAAATCGTTTCGATTATATATAAGGGCGATCACTATCAGCTGACAATCCGCACGGAAAATGATGAAGACTTTGTTCTTGACACGGAGTATACCTACGATGAAAACGATCTTGTCGGACTGCGCGTAAAACCGCAGGATATTAAGCTGTCGCTTAAAGGCGAGGCTTCGCTGTTCAAGGTTTCCTCAAACAAATAAAAATACCTTAAGGAGGGGAATCCGATGGCTTCAAATATTCGCAAAAACAAAATATTTTCAAGAAAAATGCTTGCCGTTCCCTACGGTATTTTCATGCTGCTGTTCGTTGTTGTTCCGCTTATTCTTATTGTGCTTTATGCATTTACCGATAATTACGGACATCCGACGCTTTCAAACCTTTTATCATTTTTTGAAAGCGCTCACAATATAAATACGCTTCTGATAAGCGTATTTATCGGCTTCGCCAATACGGCGCTGTGCCTGATTATCGGGTTTCCGGCGGCATATATCCTTGCCAAAAAGGAAATGGGTTTCGGAAAAGCAACCATTTTGCTTTTTGTTATGCCCATGTGGATAAACTTTGTTCTGCGCACAGCTGCAACGCGCGACCTTTTGTATATGATCGGTCTTAACGGCGGAGAGCATCCGTATCTTGCAACAATGATCGGAATGGTGTATAATTATCTTCCGTTTGTTATTCTGCCGCTTTACACGACCATGATAAAGCTTGACAAAAGTCTGATTGAGGCTTCCTACGATCTCGGCGCGAATAAAACGGAAACATTTTTCCGAACTCTTGTGCCGATGGTTATGCCGGGCGTTATTTCCGCAGCAACAATGGTTTTTATGCCGACAATGAGCAGCTTTGTTATCAGCGATGTTATGGGCGAGCGGAAAATATCGCTTATCGGAAACAGTATTCAGCTGTATTTTGACCAGGGACTTTGGCATATGGGCAGCTTTGCGGCGCTTCTGATGCTTGTGCTCATACTTGCCGGGATGTTCGTCACGGACGCCGGCGAAACGGAATCTCCGAGAGGAGGGCTTTGGTAATGTCAAACGGGAAAATATCCGGATTTATCTGCCGTTTTTATATAGGCATACTGCTCTTTATCATGTATGCCCCGATACTGGTGCTGATTCTGTTCAGCTTCACAAACACAAAACTTCTCGGAAACTGGAACGGCTTCAGTCTGCATCTTTATAAGGCTCTTTTCCGCGATAAGGAGATAATGACGGCATTTGCAAACACCTTAATTGTTGCGGTTTCATCCGCATTTGTTGCCACCGTGCTCGGAACGCTCGGCGCAATCGGCATTTTCTACAGCAGCAAGCGCACAAAAGCGATTATGGAAAGCATCGGTCAGATTCCGGTTATGAATGCCGAAATTGTTACGGCGCTGTCGCTGACAATTCTGTTTGTGTTTGCCGGTGCTAAGTTCAATTTTCTGACGCTGCTTGCCGGTCATGTTGTTCTGACGGTACCTTTTGTTGTCCTCTCCGTTCGTCCGAAGCTTGTGCAGATGGATCCGAACATTTACGAAGCAGCGCTCGATCTCGGCGCATCGCCCGAAAAGGCGCTGCGCAAAATAATTATTCCGGAAATAATGCCGGGCGTGTTCTCAGGCTTTATTCTAGCAATCACGCTCAGCTTTGACGATTATATAATTACTGCATTCACGCGTGACACGGCATTTCAGACGCTGAGTACGTATGTTTACGGCGTTACCAGTAAAAAAGGAACTCTTCCGCCGTCGCTGCGCGCACTGACAACGGTGATAACGCTGCTTGCGCTTGCGGTGCTGATAATCGTTAATTTAAAAAACAACAACACTCAGAAGGAGAAAGAACGTAAATGAAAAGATTTTTTGCAATTATTCTAAGTGCGCTTATCGTCTGCGCTGCTTTTCCGTGCGGAGCTGAGGGCGAAACCGAGGTGCTGCGCGTTTACAACTGGCAGGATTATATCAACGAAGGTAAAGATGACGATGGCGCCGCAGTCGGCGAATCCGTTATGGAAATGTGGGAAAAGGACTATGAGAAGCGCACAGGCAAAAAGGTGCGCGTCCAGTACGACACATTTGAAACCAATGAAACCATGCTCAACACACTGAAAACGGGAAAAACGACCTACGACCTTGTTTGCCCGTCCGATTATATCATTCAGAAAATGATTAATGCAACGGAAAGCGGAAGCGATGACTCCATATCGGTTGAAAAATACGATATTTCCAAAATGGAAAATTATAAGAAGTATGTTTCGCCTTATATCAGCGACCTTTTCGGAAAAAACGGCTGGACGGATTATGCAGTCGGCTATATGTGGGGAACTGTCGGTTTCCTGTATGACCCCGAGGACGTTAAAGCTGCCGATGCGGATACATGGGATCTTTTCTGGAACACGGCATATAAAAACCGCATAACGTGCAAAGATGTGTCGCGCGATTCGTACGTTATCGGTGCACTCCACGTTTTCAAGGACGAGCTTTGCAAATACAGGGATATGTACAATGACGGCAGCCTTACGCGCGATGAGCTTCAGAAAAAGGTCAACGCCATTGCCAACAACACCGATGACGAAACAATAAAAAAAGTCGGCAAGGCGCTTGCCGAGATGAAGAAAAACATCTATGGTTTTGAGGTTGACACAGGGAAAACCGATATTGTTTCCGGCAAAATAGACGCTAACCTTGCATGGAGCGGCGACGCTGTCTATGCAATGAACCTTGCCGAGGATGAAGACAACAAAAAGCTTGAATTTAACGTTCCGTCCGAGGGAAGTACAATATGGTTTGACGGATGGATTATGCCCAAGGGGGCAAATACGGAGCTTGCCCAGGACTTTGTGGATTTCCTCTGCAAGCCTGAAATTGCAGCCTACAACATGGAATATATCGGCTACACAAGCGTTATTGCCGGCGATGAAATTTACGATATGGTTAAAGCGGAGTACGGCGATGAGAACGGAAAATATGACTATGATCTGACATATTTCTTTGACGGAACTCTTTCCGGTGACAGATTACAAAATGACGGACGGGTTATAATAAAAACAAACGAGCTTCGCCGTCAGCTTGCAACGCAGTATCCCGATGAGGATGTTACGGCGCGCTGCGGCATTATGGAAGACTTCGGAGATCGCAATGAGAAAGTGCTTGAAATGTGGAGCAGCGTTAAAAGCAATCAGATTTCTCCGGCTGTTTACGCTGTGATAGCTCTCATACTTGTTTTAATTGCCGCGGCGGTAATTTTCTCTGTTCAGAAGCGCAAAAACAAGCGCCGCCGTCGCCGCAGATAATCAAACGATAGGAAGTACTGTTTATGAAAAAAATATTTTTATTTATTATAACGGTCCTTTTCATGTTCCCTGCACAGGCAGCATTTGCCGATACAACGCTCTATGCCGCTGCGGCCTCCGGGGAACTGTCGCTGCATATTTCACCTGACGAAAGCAGCTATGTCATAACAAAAATTCCCGCTTGCTCAAAGCTTCGTCTTGTTGAAACCAAGGACACATGGGGCAGAGTTGTTTTCAGGCGCAAGAGCGGTTGGATAAACCTCAGCTTCACGGCGGAAAGCTACAGTCTTGCGGCAAAGAACACCGGGTTTGATTTCATAAAAAATGTGACGGTCAGCTCCAAGCATGGAAAAACCTCGCTCCACAATGTTCCGTCATCGGACGAGCTGCTCGGCAGCAGTGTTAAATACACCGTTCCGAACGATACCGTTCTTAATGTGACGCGGCAGACAGATAACGGCTGGGGACTTGTCACTATGAACAAAAAATATGCATGGGTAAAAATGAGCGACACAAAGGAATATGACGCAGACCCCGACACGAATGTCAGTGAATACGGAATTTATTATGTGTATGTACTTTCGGCCAGCGGCAGCGGAATCAGTCTGACAGATGAGCCGGGCGGAAGCGGCGTGTACGCAATTATCCCCGACTGCACAAAGCTGACAGTGCGCAATAAAGAGAAAAATTTCGGATATACCTCATTTAACGGATTGAACGGCTGGATAAATCTTAAGGAAACGGCTTCATCACTTACAAATGCGCAGTCGAATGCGGGAGAAGCCGTGAATATGGAATATACCGTCGTATCGCCCGGAAAAAACGCCGGGCTTTACAGTGTTCCTTCCGATGTAAATACAGACAGCGGAAATATTATCGGCACAGTAAAAAACGGTGAGGCGGTATTCATCCTCAGAAAAACAGCTTCAGGGTGGGGACTGGTGAATCACAACGGTATATACGGCTGGCTTGCCCCCTCAGTGATTGAGGAAAGGCAGCAAACCGAAAAGCAGATAATACAGCCGCATGACCCCTATGAAGTATATGTTGCAACGCAAAAGGGAAAAGGACTGCAGCTTCTCACCTCAGCTGACGGAAACGGGAAAAAATGCGCCACAGTACCCGAAACGGTAAAGCTTAACGCCATTGCCGAGCATAACGGCTACAGCTATGTTATCAATGATTATGCCGCCGGCTGGGTTACTCTTGAGGGAAACACCGTTCCGGACTATGAATCCGCCGTATCCATAAAAAGCAAAAAAGGCTTTTACTGCAGAATCAAGCATGAAACAGGCTTTAAAAATCTGCCGACATATTCCGAACTCTGCGGATCAACAGATTACTATCTTCTTCCGCTTACAACGCCGCTTTATGTAACGCGCGTTGTTACAACGGGCAAGCGCAAATGGGGTTATGCGGAATATAACGGAACATACGGCTGGGTAAACCTCAATTGTACGCGAAACACCGTTTCGCCGATTTATGAAAAGCTTATATTTGCGGCGATAGCAGTACCGATTATTGCGGCAGCATTTATAATTCATAGAATACTAAAAAACAGAAGAAAAAAACAGGAGGCAGAATAATGAAAACAGCTTATGATATACAGGTTGCGGGTCTGCACCGCAGCCTTCCGCTGTTCAAGGTAAATGATTCTCTCAGCATCGCGGCTTTCATCATTTTCGGGGATGTTGAGCTGACGGAAAGGTGCGCTGCAGAGCTTTTAAAAAAGCTTCCGCCGCATGACATCATGATAACGGCAGAGGCAAAAAGTATTCCTTTAATCCACGAGTTGGCGCGCCAGTCGGGCGAAAATCAATACATAATTGCGCGGAAAGCGATGAAAGTATATATGCGCGATGTTGTGAGCGTGTCTGTTAAGTCAATTACAACGCAGAACGTTCAGACACTTTATCTGGGCGGCGATGACGCGGAGCTTATGCGCGGCAGACGCGTTTTAATTGTTGACGATGTTATAAGCACCGGTGAATCGCTTTCCGCACTTGAAAAGCTTGTCACAAAGGCAGGCGGAAATATATGCGGAAAAGCGGCAATTCTTGCCGAGGGTGACGCCGCCGAGCGCGGCGATATAATTTTCCTTGAGAAGCTTCCGCTGTTTGACAGCGAGGGAAATGCCCTGTAAAATAATATTTTGAAAAAGAGGATGCGCTGATTTAGGCATCCCTCTTTTTTCGCGGAGGTTGGTTTAGATGGATAATGCCAGAGCCGTCATCGCCATGAGCGGCGGCGTTGATTCAAGCGTTGCGGCGCTTCTGACAAAGAACAGGGGTTATGAGTGCATCGGCGCAACAATGAAGCTTTTTAATAATGAGGACATTGGCAGAAGCCGCGAAAAGTCATGCTGCTCGCTTGACGATGTTGAGGATGCGCGCAGCGTTGCGCAATCGCTCGGAATGAAATACTATGTTTTTAATTTCTCCGATGATTTCCGCTCAGCCGTTATTGACAGGTTTGTTGCAGATTATGAAAACGGCAGAACGCCTAATCCGTGCGTCGACTGCAACAGATATTTAAAATTTGACAAACTGTATCGCCGTGCGCGCGAAATAGGCTTTGATTACGTTGTAACAGGGCATTATGCAAGAATCGAGAAAAACGGCGAACGTTATGTGCTGAAAAAAGCCGTTGATGAAACAAAGGATCAAAGCTATGTTCTTTATTCAATGACTCAGGAGCAGCTTGCCCACACCCTTTTGCCGCTCGGAGGACTTCATAAAACCGAAGTGCGCGAAATTGCAGAAAAGCATGGATTTATCAATGCAAAAAAGCACGACAGCCAGGATATTTGCTTTGTTCAGGAGGGTTCTTATGCCGACTTTATAAAGCAGCATACCGGAAAAGACTATCCGCCGGGAAATTTCATCGACGCATCGGGCAATGTTCTCGGTACGCACAAGGGCATTATCTGCTATACCGTCGGTCAGCGCCGCGGACTCGGTATCTCTTCCGAGGAATCGTATTATGTCAGGGAAATTCGTCCGTCCGACAACACCGTTGTACTTTGCCGCGAGGCTGAACTTTATTCCAAAACGCTTACGGCAGATAACATCAATCTTATATCCGTTCCCGAAATCAAAGAACCTATGCACGTTTCCGCAAAGGTGCGCTACAGGCAATCGGCGCAGCCGGCAACGGTTATTCAGACCGATGAAAACACGCTCAAAATTGAATTTGACGAGCCGCAGCGCGCCGTAACCTCCGGTCAGGCAGTTGTCCTCTATGACGGAGATACCGTCGTAGGCGGCGGAACAATACGATAGCGATATAAAAGATACACCTATCCGATTCCGGATAGGTGTATCTTTTATATCGCTTATTTATCTGTGTTAAGAATTTTGCGCGTCTCCGAACGCCATGTCTGCACTCCATTACAGCGCGTCATGAGTTAAGGCGCAGCCTTATTTGCCGCCGTTGCCTTTTCCTGCATACTCCGATCCGCGTGCACTGTGTCTGCACTCCGTTACAGCGCGTCATGAGTTAAGGCGCAGCCTTATTTGCCGCTGTCACCGTAGTTCGAAAGAACGCGTGCGGACGGATCGTTCACGTTGCAGCCATCCCATGATTTGTTCGGCATCCAGAAGTCTGCAACCATTTCTGCCTGACCGGGATAATACTTTTCAAAAATTTCGCGGTACAAAAGCGATTCCTTTGTAAACGGGCGCGCAAAATCATATTTTTTGCAAAGCCTTTCAAATTCATCGTCCGTATAAACGCTTTCCGCATACTCCTTGAGATAATCCACCATAGAATGACCGACAGCATCGGAAAATGCCGCCTTTTCACGATACAGAATATCATGCGGCAGATAATCTCCCTCAAATGCATGGCGCAGCAGATATTTGCCTTTATTGTATACATTCATTTTCTTTTCGGGATTAACCGCCATGACATAATGAACAAAATCAAGATCTCCGAAAGGAACGCGCGCTTCAAGCGAGTTCACGCTTATGCAGCGGTCGGCACGGAGAACATCATACATATACAGCTCGCGCACACGCTTCTGCGCCTCTTTCTGAAATTCATCAGCGTTCGGAGCAAAATCAGTATATTTGTAGCCGAAAAGTTCATCGGAAATTTCACCCGTCAAAAGAACGCGGATATCGGTTGTTTCATGAATCGCCTTGCACACAAGATACATTCCCATGCTTGCACGGATCGTTGTAATATCGTAAGTGCCGAGAATACTTATAACCTTTTCAAGCGAGTTTATAACGTCATCCTTTGAGATAATAACTTCAGTGTGGTCGCTGCCGATATAATCCGCAACCTCTTTTGCATATTTGAGGTCAATTGCGTCATTTGTCATACCTATGGCAAATGTGCGGATCGGTTTGTCGCTTTCTGCCGCCGCCACGGAGCAAACGAGCGAGCTGTCAAGTCCGCCGCTGAGAAGAAATCCCACCTTCGCATCGGCAACAAGGCGCTTCTTTATTCCTGCAGTAAGCTTATCGTGAATGTTTTTGCAGATTGTTTCCACATCGTCGTCAATGACCTTATCCACGGCAGCTATATCGCAGTAGCACACAAATTTTTCTCCGTCATAAAAGTGTCCCGGAGGGAACGGCATGATTTTATCCGTCAGTGAAACAAGGTTTTTCGCCTCGCTCGCAAACATGATTTTTCCGCTTTTGTCATATCCGTAAAACAGCGGACGGATTCCGATCGGGTCACGCGCGGCAATGAATTTTCCGCTTTTCCCGTCATATATAACCATTGCAAATTCAGCGTCAAGCATATTGAACATATCTGTTTTGTACTCTCGGTAAAGCGGAAGAATAATTTCACAGTCCGAATCACTTTCAAAGCTGTAACCCTTGCTTATAAGCTCCTTTTTCATTTTTTCGAAGCCGTATAATTCGCCGTTGCATATACATGCACTGCCGTCAAGCTCAAACGGCTGCATCCCCTCCGGATGCAACCCCATAATCGCAAGCCGGTGAAATGCCATCACTCCGCCCGGTACATTTAAAATACGGCTGTCATCCGGTCCGCGCGAAATTGTTTTGTCAAAGCCTTTTTTAAATTCTTCCGGGGAGATATCCGTCCCCGTATAACACATTATCGAACACATATATCATTCTCCTGACTTACATATTTGTATATCCCATGAGATATTCGTCAACCGCCTTTGCACATGCCCTGCCCTCAGCTATTGCCCACACAACGAGCGATTGCCCGCGGTGCATATCTCCTGCCGTGAACACTTTTTCAACATTTGTTTTATAGCAGTTTTCCTCTGTTTTTACCGCTCCGCGCGGATTAAGCTCAACGCCGAATGCGTCTGCGGCATACTTTTTACAACCCGTGAAGCCTGCCGCAATCAAAAGTATATCAGCCTTAAGTTTTTTCTCGCTGCCCGGAATCTCCGTCATTTTTCTGTCTTTTCCGAATTCAACGCCAACGGTTAAAATCTCCTTGAGATTTCCGTTTTTATCGCAGATAATTTCTTTGACAGTTGTGCGGTAAATCCGCGGATCGGAACCGAACACGGCAATTGCTTCCTCCTGCCCGTAGTCCGTTTTAAGAACTCTCGGGAATTGCGGCCACGGGTTATTTTCCGCTCTGGAAACAGGCGGTTTCGGCATCATTTCAAGCTGAACAACGCTCTTGCAGCCGTGGCGGATTGAAGTTCCCACGCAGTCATTTCCCGTGTCGCCGCCGCCGACAATGACAACGTTCTTTCCCTTGGTATTGATATACTGCTTGTCGGCAAATCCGGAATCAAGCAAACTTTTCGTATTTTTTGAAAGGAAATCTACTGCGAAATATACGCCCTTTGCATCTTTTCTTCCCGGCACGTTTATATCGCGCGGCTGCTGTGCGCCGCAGCAGAGAACAACCGCGTCATAATCACGAAGCAGCTCTTTTGCCTTTTTTTCATCAACATCAGTGTTCGTCACAAAACGCACACCCTCCGCCTCCATAAGACGGACGCGTCTTTCAACAATTTTTTTATCGAGCTTCATATTCGGAATACCATACATCAGCAATCCGCCCGCGCGGTCGCTCTTTTCAAAAACCGTGACGGTATGTCCGCGATAGTTCAGCCGCGCAGCCACTGCCAGTCCCGCAGGACCCGAACCGACGACCGCAACCTTTTTGTCACTTCTCACAGGCGGAAGCTGAGGCTTAACCCAGCCGTTTTTGAATCCGTATTCTATAATTGCAAGCTCGTTATCGTGCACCGTTACCGGAGAATCATTCATTCCGCAGGTACATGCCGCTTCACACAGCGCCGGGCACACGCGCCCGGTGAATTCCGGAAAATTATTTGTTTTTAGCAGTCTTGAAAGAGCTTCTTTCCATGAGCCGCGGTATATATCATCATTCCACTCAGGAATGAGATTGTGCAGCGGACAGCCTGAAACCATTCCGCCGAGTTTTACCGCCGACTGGCAAAATGCCACGCCGCAATTCATGCAGCGTGCGCCCTGTCTGCGCCTGTCCTCAATTGATGCTTCCCCGTGAAATTCGTCAAACGATTTTATTCTTTCAAGGGGATCGGCTGTGGGATTGATTTCTCTTTCAAATTCCATAAATCCTGTTGGTTTACCCATTTTTATATCCCCCTTATCTTCTCGTTATTTTATAAAAGGCTTCCATTTCCGCTTCCTCGCGTGACATTCCTTTTTCCTCAAAGCCGGAAATTGCAAGAATCATCTTATTATAATCAATCGGCATGATTTTCTTGAAGCAGAGAACCTCCTCCGCAAAATTACTCATAAGCCGCTTTGCAAGCGGTGAGCCGGTTTCACGGATATGCTCCTCAATAAGCGAACGGATTTCCTCAATATCATGCTTTTGGGAAACCTCCTCAACAGTTACCATTTCCTTGTTCACATACATATATAAATCATGCTTTTTGTCATAAACATAGGCAATACCGCCCGACATACCTGCCGCAAAGTTTTTGCCGACGGGACCGAGAACCGCAACAACACCGCCTGTCATATATTCGCAGCCGTGGTCACCTGTTCCCTCAACAACGGCGCGCGCACCGGAATTGCGAACGCAGAAGCGTTCTCCGGCAATTCCGTTGATAAATGCCTTTCCGGCGGTTGCTCCGTACAGCGCAACATTTCCGATTATAATGTTTTCCTCCGCTTTAAAGCGGCTCTCCTCCGGAGGATACACAACCAGCTTTCCTCCCGAAAGCCCCTTTCCGAAGTAATCGTTGCTGTCACCCTCAAGGCGCATGGTAAGTCCTTTCGGGATAAACGCTCCGAATGACTGACCGCCGCCGCCGTGACATTCAACAGTAAATGTATCATCGGCAAGCGAGTCCTTAAAGCGGCGTGTTATTTCCGATCCGAGGATTGTTCCCGCCGTTCTGTCAGTGCTCGTCACATCAATTTTAACCGTTTGCTTTTCTCCCGTTTTAAGCGCTTTTTCAAACTTTTTAAGAAGAATCTTTTCATCAATTGTGTTTTCAAGCCTGAAATCAAACATATCCTTCGGGTCAAAGCAGGTTTTGCCCGTGTACGGGTTTGAAATCACCGACGTCATGTCAACAAATTTTGCGCGCGGCGCCGATTTTTTCTCGCGGACGCGGAGAAGATCACTCCGTCCGACAAGCTCGTTCACCGTTTTTATACCGAGCTGCGCCATTATCTCGCGCATTTCCTGCGCAATAAAATGCATGAAATTGATTATATATTCCGGTTTGCCGCGGAAACGCTTGCGAAGCTCAGGGTTCTGCGTTGCAATTCCGACCGGGCAGGTATCAAGATTGCACACACGCATCATAACACAGCCCATTGTTACAAGCGGAGCCGTTGCAAAGCCGTATTCCTCCGCGCCGAGCATTGCCGCAATGGCAACATCGCGCCCCGTCATCAGTTTTCCGTCAGTTTCAATTACAACATGTGAACGCAAACCGTTTTTCATAAGCGTTTGGTGCGTTTCCGCAAGACCAAGCTCCCACGGAAGTCCGGCATTATGGATGGAGCTTTTCGGAGCTGCGCCTGTGCCGCCGTCGTATCCCGAAATAAGAATAACCCCTGCACCCGCCTTGGCAACGCCTGCCGCAATTGTGCCGACGCCTGCCTCTGAAACAAGCTTAACGCTTATTCTTGCCTTTGTGTTTGCATTTTTAAGGTCGTATATAAGCTGCGCAAGATCCTCAATCGAGTATATATCGTGATGCGGAGGCGGCGAGATAAGCGCCACGCCCGGCGTTGAATAACGCGTTTTCGCAATCCACGGATAAACCTTTTTTCCGGGAAGATGTCCGCCCTCGCCCGGTTTTGCACCCTGTGCCATTTTTATCTGAATTTCCTTTGCGCTGAGCAGATATTCCTCTGTCACGCCGAAACGCCCCGAGGCAACCTGCTTGATAGCGCTGCCGCAGTCCGAATACAGTCTTGCCGGCAGCTCTCCGCCCTCGCCGGAATTGGATTTTCCGCCGATTGCGTTCATTGCGCGCGCCATACATTCATGCGCTTCGCGCGAAATTGAGCCATAGCTCATTGCGCCCGTTTTAAAGCGTTTTACAATCGAATCAACGCTTTCCACCTCGTCAATCGGAACGGGAGTTGTTTTATCAAAAGCAAACTCCAAAAGCCCGCGCAGCGTATGGGGTGTATTTTCGCTGTCAACCATATGTGAATATTCCTTAAATCTCGCGTAATCATCATTGCGCGTTGCTTCCTGAAGCGCAATAATTGTTTCGGGATTATACATATGGTCGTCCTTATCGCTTCCGCTTCTGAGCTTATGTGCACCGGTGCTGTCGAGCGTTGTGTCAACACCCAGACCGAGCGGATCAAACGCATGTGCATGATGCCACATATAGCCGTCGCTTATCTCTTTAAGACCTATTCCTTCAACCGGACTTACCGTATTGGTAAAATACTTGTCAATTACAGACTGCTTTATTCCGATTGCTTCAAATATCTGTGCGGACTGATACGACTGAAGCGTAGAAATGCCCATCTTAGAGGCGATTTTAACTATTCCGTGCAGGATTGCATTGTTATAGTCATTTACTGCAACGTAAGGGTCTTTGTCGAGCATACCTTTTTCAACAAGCTCGCTGATTGCTTCATGTGCGAGATACGGGTTTATTGCGCGGGCACCGTAGCCGAGCAGAAGCGCAAAATGGTGAACATCGCGCGGTTCGGCGCTTTCAAGAATAATTGAAACGGCAGTCCGCTTTTTAGTTCTTATAAGGTGCTGCTCCATTGCCGACACTGCCAGAAGTGACGGAATCGCCATATGGTTTTCGTCAACTCCGCGGTCGGAAAGAATAATAATGTTCGCACCGTTTTTATATGCTTTGTCGCACTTTATGAAAAGCTGATCGAGCGCTTTTTCAAGCGGTGTGTTCTTATAATAAAGAAGCGATACCGTTTCAACCCTGAAGCCGTCCTTTTTCATATTTCTGATTTTTAACAGGTCAACGCTCGTTAAAATCGGGTTGTTTATCTGAAGCACACGGCAGTTATCCGCTTTTTCTTTAAGCAGATTTCCGTCAGAACCGACATACACTGTCGTACTTGTGACGATTTCCTCGCGGATTGCGTCAATCGGTGGATTGGTTACCTGGGCAAATATCTGTTTGAAATAATTGAACAGCGGCTGATGCTTGTCCGAAAGCACTGCAAGCGGAATGTCAACGCCCATTGCCGCAGTACCCTCAGCACCGTTCTGCGCCATAGGAAGAATCGAATCCTTTATATCCTCATAGCTGTAGCCGAACGCACGATAGAGTCTGTCGCGCTGCTGCTGAGTGTGAACCTCAACCTTTTTATTCGGAATCGGCAGCTCCTTAAGCGAAACAAGATAACGGTCTATCCATTCGCCGTACGGCTGACGCGAAGCATAACCCTCTTTAAGCATACTGTCATCGATAACGCATCCGCGCACCGTATCGACAAGCAGCATTTTTCCCGGTTTTAAACGCGACTTTTTAACAATTGTTTTCGGGTCGCAGTCAAGAACGCCGACCTCGGACGAAAGGAGCAAATGGTCATCCTCAGTGATATAGTAGCGCGACGGACGCAGTCCGTTTCTGTCAAGCGTTGCACCGACAATATCGCCGTCCGAAAACAGGATTGATGCCGGTCCGTCCCAAGGCTCCATCATGGTTGCGTAATATTTATAGAAGTTCTTCTTGCTTTCCGACATGGATTTGATATTTGCCCACGGTTCGGGAATGGTTATCATCATTGCAAGCGGAAGCTCCATCCCATTCATGACGAGGAACTCAATCGTGTTATCAAGCATTGCAGAGTCCGAACCCTGCGCATTGATAACCGGAAAAATTTTGTCCATATCATCACCGAAAACATCAGAAAACATGGTTTCCTCGCGCGCCAACATTCTGTCGGCATTGCCGCGGATAGTGTTTATTTCGCCGTTATGCAGAATAAATCTGTTCGGGTGCGCTCTTTCCCAGCTGGGATTGGTGTTGGTGGAAAAGCGCGAATGAACCATTGCAATTGCCGATTCGTAGTCCATGCTTTGTAAATCTCCGTAAAATGTACGCAGCTGATTTACGAGAAACATTCCCTTGTAAACTACGGTTCTGCTTGAAAGCGAGCAGACATATGTTTTATCATCGCTCTGCTCGAAAACGCGCCGAAGCACATAGAGTCTTCTGTCAAAATCTATTCCGCGCGCCACTCCTGCCGGGCGTTTTACAAACCCCTGTTCAATCCGCGGCATGCAGTCAAGAGCACGTTTTCCGAGAATTCCGGAATTAATCGGCACACTTCTCCATCCGATAAACTCCATACCCTCTTTTTTCGTAATAAGCTCAAACATTTTCTTTGCCTGGTTTCTGAGCAGCGTGTCCTGCGGAAAGAAAAACATACCTATTCCGTAATCGCGCTCCGCACCGAGGTCAAAATCAGTGTGCTTTGTGAAAAATTTGTGTGAAATCTGAAGCATGATTCCAACGCCGTCACCCGTTTTTCCGTCAGCGTCCTTACCTGCGCGGTGTTCAAGCTTTTCAACTATTTTCAGTGCGTCGTCCACAACCTTGTGGCTCTTTATTCCCTTTATGCTGACAACTGCGCCTATTCCGCAGGCATCATGCTCATAACCCTTATTATAAAGTCCCGCCTGATGCGACTGTTCCATAAAATTACACCCCATAGTATTTTTTTCAAATCAGAGTGCATTTCCGCCCATCCGAAAACGGAGGGCGGAATTGCCTGCTTATTGTTTTATTCAACGTCCTGAAGCGCGTCATAGCCTTCTTCACCGGTACGAACCTTTACAACGTTTTCAACATCGTAAACAAATATCTTACCGTCGCCTATATGACCCGTATACAGAACCTTCTTCGCTGTTTCGATAACGGCTCTTACAGGAACCTTGCTTACCACAATGTCAACCTGAACCTTGGGAAGCAGATTTGTTTCAACCGGAACACCCCTGTAATATTCTGGCTTGCCTTTCTGCTGTCCGCAGCCCATAACGTGAGCAACCGTCATACCTGTGATACCGAGCTTCATCATTGCATTTTTAAGGCTTTCGAATTTAGACTCTTTGCAGATTATCTGAACCTTTGTATACTTATCGCTGCCAAGCTTAACTTCCCTTGCCTTTGCAGGTTCGGATTCAACCGTCACAGCCTTTGATACGGGAACATCTCCCATCGGCTCGCCGTAGTAATCCGCAGCCGTTGTGTCGGGTTCCATTGCATATCCTGCATATGCGGTCAGCAAGCCATGCTCCGAAATATCAAGACCTGCAATTTCATCCTCAGCGCTTGCGCGAAGACCGATTGTCTTTTTGATAATCATAAACACAATTGTTATCATGACGGCAACATATGCGATAACCGAGAACACGCCGAGCGCCTGAACGCCGAGAAACTTAAGTCCGCCGCCGTAGAACAGGCCTTTCATAACGGGAAGTGTTCCGTCAGCTTCGGGAACGCCGCCGGTTGAAAACAGACCGAGCAGAATTGTTCCGATTGAGCCGCAGGCTCCATGCACCGAAATTGCGCCGACAGGGTCATCGATTTTTGCAACCTTATCAAAAAACTCAACTGCAAGAACAATCACGATACCAAATATAACGCCCATGATCGCTGCGCCGAGCGGACTTACCGTGTCACAGCCTGCCGTTATTCCGACAAGGCCTGCAAGCGCTGCGTTATATGTCATTGAAACATCAGGCTTACCGTAACGAATCCATGTGAATATCAGCGTTACGCAGCATGCAACGGCAGCAGCAAGGTTAGTGTTGAAGAATATCAGTCCGGCACGGGTTACCTGTGCATCGGAATCCATTCCGACAGTGGACGCACCGTTAAATCCGAACCAGCAGAACCAAAGGATGAATACGCCGAGTGCCGCAACCGTTATGTTGTGACCGAGGATAGCTTTCGGCTTGCCGTCTTTTCCGTATTTTCCGATACGCGGTCCGAGGATTGCTGCGCCGATAAGTGCGCAAATACCGCCGACCATATGTACTGCCGTAGAGCCTGCAAAATCATGGAAGCCGAGCTGTGCAAGCCAGCCGCCGCCCCAGATCCAGTGACCGGAAACCGGGTAAATAAATAACGAAATACATGCGGAATAAATGCAGTATGCGCTGAACTTCGTACGTTCTGCCATGGCTCCGGAAACAATTGTTGCGGAGGTTGCACAGAACACCGTCTGAAAGATTGCATATGCCCAAAGCGGAACACCTGCCGGAAGAATTGAACTGTAATCTTTCATTATAAGAGGGTCAATCCAGCCGAACAGTGCCGTTCCCGTGCCGAACATAACACCGAAGCCGAACAGCCAGAAGCACGGAGTACCTATACAGAAATCCATAAGATTCTTCATCAGAATATTACCCGTGTTTTTCGCTCTGGTGAAACCTGCTTCACACATTGAAAACCCTGCCTGCATAAAGAATACCAACGCTGCACCGAGCAGCACCCATATAGTGTTAACTGCACTGAAAGTCATTTTAATCACTCCAATTTAAAGTTATCTTACTCCGAAAAGAAGATCACCGTAGCTCGGGTAAGGCCAGAACTCTCTGTCCGTTATAACCTCAAGCTCGTCTGCCGTAATTCTCAGCTCATTCATATCGGAGAATACTGTGTTTCTGTAATATTTAGCTTCCTTTTCCGCATCATCGGAATAGGAAACAACGTTCACAAGCGCTTTTTCGAGAGCCTGCGTTTTCTCATAGCAAAGGTCGAGCAGCGAGGAAGCTTTTTCAATTATCTTTTCCTCATAGCTGCAGCTTACATTGGGAAGCGCCTGTTTTTTGGCAATAACCGTTTCACTCAGCTTTTTGATAAAAGCAGACACTGACGGCATGATATCCTTGTTTGCCATATCAACCATTGTAAGAGCCTCAATGTTTATAACCTTGCAGTAGTTTTCGAGCATAATTTCAAGCCTTGAACGGATTTCAATCTCCGAATAAACCTTATGCGTTTCAAACAGTTTAATGTTCTTTTCCTTAACCAGATAAGGCAGGCAGTCAGGCGTTGTTTTCAGGTTGAGAAGTCCGCGCTTTTCAGCTTCCTTGAGCCAAGCGTCGTCATAACCGTTGCCGTTGAATATAATTCTCTTATGATCCTTTATTGTTCTCTTTATAAGCTGATGCAGCGCTGCTTCAAAATCGGAAGCGCCCTCAAGCTCATCGGCATACTGACGAAGACTTTCCGCAACAGCCGTGTTAAGAACAACGTTCGTATCGGAAATCGAAGCCGTTGAACCAAGCATTCTGAACTCGAATTTGTTTCCGGTAAATGCAAACGGACTTGTTCTGTTACGGTCGGTTGCATCTTTGGGGAATCTCGGAATTACGTGAACGCCGATTTTCATCTGAACCTTTTCGCGTGCGTCATATGCCTGACCGGTTTCAATTGCTTCGAGAATGTCGCTCAACTCATCACCGAGGAACATTGAAACAACTGCCGGCGGAGCTTCGTTTGCACCCAGGCGATGGTCGTTGCCTGCACTTGCAACCGCAATTCTGAGCAAATCCTGATAATCATCGACCGCCTTGATAACCGCGCAGAGGAAAAGCAGGAACTGTGCATTTTCGTATGGGGTTTCGCCGGGGTCGAGGAGGTTTTTGCCTGTGTTTGTGGACATTGACCAGTTATTATGCTTACCGCTTCCGTTTACGCCGGCAAACGGCTTTTCATGAAGCAGACAAACAAGGCCGTGGCGCTTTGCAACCTTCTGAAGCATTTCCATTGTGAGCTGGTTATGGTCGGTTGCAATATTCGTTGTGGTGAATATCGGTGCAAGCTCGTGCTGTGCCGGCGCAACCTCGTTATGCTCTGTCTTTGCGAGAATACCGAGCTGCCAAAGCTCTTCGTTAAGATCCTCCATGAATTCGGCAATGCGCGTTTTGATTGTGCCGAAATAGTGATCTTCAAGCTCCTGACCCTTAGGCGGTTTTGCACCGTAAAGCGTTCTGCCGGTGAAAACAAGGTCGGGGCGTTTATCATACATTTCTTTATCAACAAGGAAATATTCCTGCTCCGGACCAACCGTTGTTTTAACGCTTTTAACATCCTCATTGCCGAAAAGCTTAAGTATTCTTACCGCCTGGCGGTCAATTGCTTCCATTGAGCGGAGCAGCGGAGTTTTTTTATCAAGTGCTTCACCGCCGTATGAACAAAACGCAGTTGGAATACAAAGCGTTTTGCCTTTAATGAATGCATAGCTTGTGGGATCCCATGCGGTATATCCTCTTGCTTCAAAAGTTGCTCTGAGTCCGCCCGAGGGGAAGCTCGATGCATCAGGTTCACCCTGAACAAGCTCTTTTCCCGAAAACTCCATAATAACATTTCCGTCATCAGTGGGAGAAATGAAGCTGTCGTGCTTTTCCGCCGTGATACCTGTCATCGGCTGAAACCAATGTGTAAAATGTGTTGCTCCGTTTTCAATTGCCCAATCCTTCATGGAATTTGCAACAACGTTCGCAACATTTATGTCAAGTCTTTTACCGTCCTTAATCGTTTTCTGCATCGCCTTGTAGATTTCTTTCGGAAGTCTTTCCTTCATTGTCGATGCGTTAAAAACCTTTTTTCCGAACATTTCAGTTACGCTGCTCATTTAAAACAACTCCTTTATAATAATTGATCAATTATTTGTGAATAAAAAAAGACAAAGACACAGAAGAACTTTAATATTCTTCGGCGTCTTTGCCTTTGATGTGTGTATTATAGCACCGCTTATTCGCTTTGTCAACACTTTTCGCGGATTTTTTCTCTTTTTGTTATTTTGCACATTTTATTTTTAAAAAAGCACAGTCGGATAAGCATATTTAACAACGCATAAAAAAGAATGATTTTTCCGAACAATTGTTTGCATTTTATTGCGGCATATGTTATAATAAAGAAAATAAGGCTTTTTCGGAGGGATTTTTTATGCCGGTTAACATTGATAAACAAAATCAGATACTTTCCTTTATAGAGCAGCAAATTGAAGAAAAAGGTTTTCCGCCGACAGTGCGTGAAATTTGCGAGGCTGTCGGGTTAAACTCACCGTCCACTGTACACGGATATCTTAAAAGGCTTGAAAAAAACGGATTGCTTACCAAAACGCGCGGCAGCTCCCGCGGACTTAAGCTCACGGGCGGTCTGCACAATATTTCGGCAATGGAAAAGGAATATCTTGACGTTCCGGTGATAGGGCGCGTCAGTGCAGGGCAGCCGATTCTGGCAGAGGAAAATCTTGAAAGAACATTTCCGCTGCCGATGGACTTTGCGCGCAAGGGAGATGTTTTCATGCTGCATGTCCGCGGCGAAAGCATGATTAATGCCGGAATTCTTGACGGGGATTATGTTATTGTTGAAAAATGCGAAACGGCGCACAACGGCGAAATGGTTGTTGCGCTTGTTGAAGACAGCGCAACCGTGAAAACATTTTATAAGGAAAACGGTCATTTTCGGCTTCAGCCGGAAAACGATTACATGGAGCCGATAATTGTCGACAGTGTTGCAATCCTCGGAAAAGTTGTCGGCGTCTACAGACTTTATTAAGGGGGCATTTATATGACAGACAAAGATTTGTGCTGCGAAACGGCGCTTGTTCATGAGGATTCCGTTAAAAAGGTTCGCGCCGATATGCTTCCGGAGGCTGATATTTCCGCGATTTCCGAAATTTTTAAAATTATAGGCGACCCGACGCGTGCGCGCATTGTGTGGGCGCTTGACCGTTACGAGCTTTGTGTGTGTGACCTTGCCGCTGCACTTGATATGACGAAGTCCGCCATTTCTCACCAGCTCAGTACGCTTAAGCAGTATCGCGTTGTAAAGGCACGCCGCGACGGGAAAAATGTTTATTACAGTCTTGACGACCAGCATGTTACCGATATGTTTGAAATTGCAATTGCACATATAAGACATCGGGATGATGAACACCGCAGCTGAAATTTTAAAAAAATTTTTAAAAAGGTATTGACAAATGAGCAACCGTTCAACTATAATAGCATTAGTTGAACAGTTGCTCATTTGTTCATTTTATAGAAAGCGGTGATTTATATGTCGGAGGAGTTAAGAGAGGATGTAAAAAAAATAGGCATATCAGCAGTGCTGCTCGCAGCAGTTATGCTGCTTGACAGATTTTTAAATCTGCCGATATGGGCAGTGCTTCTGCTTTATCTTATTCCATATCTTACGGTTGGCTTTGAGGTGCTGAGAGAAGCTGCCGAAAATATTGCTGAAGGAGAGTTTCTTGACGAAGACTTTCTCATGTGCATTGCAACGGTCGGCGCACTTGTTATCGGATTTATTCCCGGCTGTGAACCGCAGTTTGCAGAAGCAGTTTTTGTTATGCTTTTTTTCCAGGTCGGAGAATTATTTGAAGAAATTGCAGAGGGCAGAAGCAGAAAAAGCATTTCACAGCTTATGAATATGCGCCCGGACGAGGCGAATGTTGAGCGCGGCGGAAAGATGCTGACGGTTGACCCTCAGTCGGTTGAAGTCGGAGAAATCGTGGTTGTGAAACCCGGGGAAAAAATCCCGATGGACGGCGTTATTGTGAGCGGTGAATCATCGCTTGACACAGTTGCACTCACCGGTGAAAGCCTGCCGCGCGATGTACACGAGGGCGACGATATTACATCCGGCTGCGTAAATCTCTCGGGACTTTTGCGCGTTCGCGTTACAAAAAGCTTCGGCGAATCCACAGCATCCAAAATACTTGACCTTGTGGAAAACGCTTCCGAAAATAAATCAAAAAGCGAGAACTTTATTACCGTATTCGCACGTTATTACACGCCTGCGGTTGTTTTCTCCGCGTTAGCGCTGGCGCTTCTTCCCCCGCTGTTTTCCGGGCATTTCCTTACAAGCTTCGGAACATGGCTCGGCAGAGCGCTCACATTTCTGGTTGTGTCGTGTCCGTGTGCGCTTGTCGTTTCCGTTCCGCTCACATTTTTCGGCGGAATCGGCGGTGCGTCACGCCACGGTATACTAATTAAAGGCTCGAACTATATGGAAACGCTTTCCCGTGCCGGAACGGTTGTGTTTGACAAAACAGGAACACTCACAAAGGGTGTGTTTGAGGTTTCTGCAATCCATCCCGAAAAACTTGATAAAAACGATCTCCTTCACCTTGCAGCTCATGTTGAGCGTTATTCAACTCACCCGATTGCCGTATCGCTCCGTCAGGCTTACGGAAATGAAAATGACGGCTGCGAAATCACCGATGTTAAGGAATATTCGGGCAGCGGAATCGGCGCTGTTGTCAACGGACACAAGGTTTATGTCGGAAATGACAAAATGATGGCTGAAATCGGACTTCCGGCAAAAAGCTGCCACAAAACGGGAACTATCGTTCATGTTGCTGTTGACGGGGAATATGTCGGACACATCGTTATTTCTGACGCGGTTAAGACTGATTCATCAAAAGCCATCCGCGCACTTAAATCAGCCGGAGTCGGAAAAACGGTTATGCTGACCGGTGACCGCGAGGATGTTGCAAAACAGGTTTCCGCACAGCTCAAACTTGACGAATATCATGCAGAGCTGATGCCTGGCGATAAGGTCAAATATGTTGAGAAGCTTATCGGTACAACCGCACCCGGAAAATCATTGCTCTTTGTCGGCGATGGAATAAACGATGCTCCCGTGCTTGCGCGCGCTGATGTCGGCGTTGCGATGGGTGCAATGGGTTCGGAGGCTGCCATTGAAGCGGCGGATGTTGTCCTTATGGATGACAATCCTTCAAAAATTGCACTTGCAATCAAAATTGCCACAAAAACAATCCGCATTGCGCGCGAAAATATCATTTTCGCAATTTCAATCAAACTTGCAGTGCTTTTGCTTGCCGCTTTCGGCTTTGCCCCGATGTGGCTCGCCGTGTTTGCTGATGTCGGCGTTATGGTGCTCGCCGTTATGAATGCCGCGCGCACATTAACAGAATAATTTTCGGTACTAACAAAAGCCACAACCCGATAAGGGTGAGCCTCAGACAGTGAGGCTCACCCTTTCAGACTGTCGAAAAAGTCGGTCAACCACAAGCAAGCTATAATTTTTATCACATTAACTTTAAAGAGGTTTGATTTAAAAGTAAACTGCAATTAAATCAAATGTTTGTTTGTATCACCCTCAAAACCCCGAAATTTCGGGGTTTTTGCTTGTTTTCGTTCGGCACACTCTCTAACGTACCCTCGTACGCCGACGAGTGTGCGCCGAACAGATTTACCTTCCTTTTTCAACGTCTGCCAGCGTGTCGATAGGTTTATCGACACGCTGAAAGGGTGAGCCTCAGACAGTGAGGCTCACCCTTTGGTTATTTATTGTAAGGATTCACAACTGCTGACCAGGCGGCTGTTTTTTTCGCCTGTAAATGTCAGCTTTTCGCACACGGTGTACATTTCTCCGGTGTAGTCTGTCTGATGATAAGTAATAATCGCAGTGTCGCCCAATGATACAATCTCAAAGCCGACGGTCTGCGGACTTGAATATCCGATGACAAAATTCCAATCTTCGCCGCCGGTATACTCTTTCTGATTTTCAACGAACTGCCGCTGCATATCGCCCGTCATCATTATGTAGCGCGCCAACCCGTCCCGGTCAGCCAGCGCCTGCGCCCAAGTACACACCTTTTCATACTGCGCACGGTCATCGTAAAAATCTCCGCCGCCATTGGGAAGTGAACTGTGCCAAAACGCCGCAGCCGAAGATGAAAGCGATAACGCCGCAAAAAAAGCAGTAAGCCTACACGTGATTTTTTTCATCACAACTCCCCCTTATTATTAAGTTTATTTATCTTCCGGCAATTAATCCCTGAAATATAAATCCCTTGTATAAACCTTATCCAAAACGTCTGCAATATCATCACTGTAACGGTTGGCAATTATAACATCACTGATCTGCTTAAATTCTTCAAGATTGCCGATAACTCTGGAGTTAAAGAACTTATCGTCAGTAAGCGTCGGTTCGTATACCACAACCTCAATGCCCTTTGCCTTAATCCGCTTCATAACGCCCTGAATCGATGACGCGCGGAAATTATCCGAGTTAGACTTCATCGTCAGGCGGTAAACGCCAACAACATTCGGATTTTTTGCAATGATCCTGTCCGCAATAAAGTCTTTTCTTGTCCTGTTGGCATCAACAATTGCCGCGATAATATTATTCGGCACATCGTTATAATTTGCAAGCAGCTGCTTTGTGTCTTTCGGAAGGCAGTATCCCCCGTATCCGAAAGACGGGTTGTTATAATGGCTGCCGATTCTCGGGTCAAGTCCAACGCCCTCTATTATCTGCTTTGTATCAAGTCCGCGCACCTCCGCATAGGTGTCAAGCTCGTTAAAGTAGGCAACGCGCAGCGCAAGATATGTGTTTGAAAAAAGTTTGACAGCCTCTGCTTCGGTAAATCCCATAAACAGCGTCGGAATATTTTCTTTTATTGCTCCCTGCTGCAAAAGCTGTGCAAAAACTTTTGCGGCTTTCACGGAATTTTCGTCATTTTCATCCGTACCGACAATGATTCTGCTCGGATACAGGTTGTCATACAGAGCCTTGCTTTCACGCAGAAACTCGGGACTGAAAAGGATTTTATCTGTTCCGTACCTCCCGCGCACCTGCGCTGTGTATCCAACGGGTACTGTAGACTTTATAATCATATATGCGGACGGATTGCTTTTCATAACAAGCTCTATAACCGTTTCAACAGCCGAGGTATCAAAGTAGTTTTTATGCGCGTCATAATTTGTCGGCGCAGCGATTACAACATAATCCGCGTCCTTATATGCGCTTTCCGCATCAAGCGTTGCGGTGAGGTCAAGCTCCTTTGTTTTAAGATATTCTTCAATTTCTTTATCCTGAATCGGTGAAATTCTCTTATTGATTTTTTCAACCTTTTCAGCAACTATATCTACCGCTTTAACGCAGTTGTGCTGCGAAAGCAAAACTGCAATTGACATACCGACATACCCCGTACCTGCTACCGCTATTTTCATATCAAGTCATCCTCCATTGTCAATTCTCTTTGTGAAATCCGGCATACCACTGTGCAAAGCTTCTGAGTCCGTCACGCAGCGATGTTGACGGCTTATATCCAAAATCACGCTCAAGTGCACTCGTATCGGCATATGTCACCGGCACATCTCCCGGCTGCATCGGCACAAGCTCTTTATGCGATTCAAAGTCGTAATCTTCCGGGAGCACACCTGCACGGATAAGCTCCTGCTGAAGAATATCCACAAACTCCAGAAGATTTTCCGGATTGCTGTTCCCGATGTTATACACTGCATACGGCGGAAGCGGCAGACCGTCCTCCCCGTTTTTCTTTTCCGGCGGCTTCGCCATAACGCGCATAACGCCCTCCACAATATCGTCAACATATGTGAAATCACGTTTGCAGTTTCCGTAATTAAATATTTTTATCGTTTCCCCGCGGCACAGCTTATCCGTAAATCCGAAGTATGCCATATCAGGGCGCCCCATCGGACCGTAAACAGTGAAAAAGCGCAGTCCCGTTGACGGGATATTATAAAGTTTGCTGTAGCAATGAGCCATAAGCTCATTTGACTTTTTTGTTGCCGCATACAGGCTTACGGGATTGTCAACCTTATCATCTGTCGAAAAAGGCACTTTTTTGTTTGCACCGTAAACCGAGCTTGATGACGCATACACAAGATGCCCCACAGGATACCGGCGGCATGCCTCAAGAATGTTGAAGAATCCGATTATATTCGATTCAATATAAACCTGCGGATTTTCAATGCTGTAGCGAACGCCTGCCTGTGCCGCAAGATTGACAACGATTTCAGGGCGGTATTTTTCAAATATTTCATCAACCGCCGCCTTGTCGGCAATGTTTATTTCCTTAAACGTGAAATTTTCATATTCTGAAAGCATTGCAAGGCGCGCCCGTTTAATGCGCACATCGTAGTAATCATTTACATTGTCAGCGCCGACAACATTATCACCGCGTTCCAAAAGTTTTTTTGTAAGAAACGCACCGATAAATCCGGCTGCACCGGTCACAAGAATATTTTTCATTTGACAATCCCCTTATATGTTTTTCGAACGGCCTCATAGCTCTTGATATCGCCTATGTCATATCTGCTGCCCGGCATTTCCATTGCATACATCTCCGCATTTCGGCACAGCCACGAAACAAAGCTGCCCGGTGCGTCATACCCTGCACCTGCCGCAAGCGCTTCCGGAATACGTTTTAAATCCTCTGCTGTGTAAATATAAAACGGAGGGCAGCACCAATGCGATTTTGGATCCGGCGATTTTTCCTGCATTTCCGAAACCATATCTCCCTCGCCCAAAACCAGGCATCCTCCCTTTTTTATACGCTCCGTGTCAGGCTCGTAATATCGCATAACGCATGAGCGCTCTTTTAGTTTAAAGTAATTTATAAACCGAGTCAGGGAAAAATCAAGAACGTTATCTCCGGCAATTACCATGCAGTCTTCGTTTATTCCGCACCTTTCCGCGGCGAACCAAATGTCACGCACAGCGCCGAGTCGGTTTTCGTTTGACGTTGTGCCATCATCGGCAACGGTTATATTATTCCGTCCGTCTGCCCACTTCTCAAAGTGCGGTGCAAATTTATGATTTGTTACTGTGACAAACTCATCCACATCGCCCGATGATGAAATATCGTCAATCAGCCTGTCCAGAATCGTTTTTCCGCATACATCCAAAAGCGGTTTCGGGAAATTTTCCGTCAGCGGATAAAGCCGCGTGGCATATCCGGCGGCAAGAATAATGCATTTCATTAAAAATCAACTCCGTCAGCAGTTTTGCAAAAATGAATTTCAAAGCTATCTTTAAGCTTTGGGAATTCCCTTAAATATTCATCGGTAATTTTTCCTGCAATTTCTTCTTTATATGACGGATCAACAAGCGCCATACAGCAGCCTTTAAAGCCTGCACCCGAAAATCTGCCTCCGTAAATGCCGTCACACTCTCTCATTATTTCACTGATTTTTTTCAGTTCCGGAGAACCGGTTTCATAGTTATATATAGAGCTTTGCCCGGACTGCCCGATAAGCTTTCCGAAGCTTTTCAAATCGCCCTTTGCCCAAAGCTCTGCGCCGCACTTAACACGTTCGTTTTCGCTGTAAAAATGCTCCGCACGCTTTCGCCACGCTTCCGGAAGCCTGTGTTTATGCTTTTCAAAGACTTCAAAAGGTACATCGCGCAGGTGTGCGTCTCCGAACTTATGATATTCCATTTGCTCAAAAGCCATAAGCGTATATGCTGCCGCCTTACATTCGTCAACGCGCATATTAAACGCAGTGCCGGCAAGGCTGCGCGGTACGCCGGAAAAGAATATACCTATTTCATATTCCGGCATGGAATCAGGCGCCTTTATCAGGCGGCACTCATCCGTTTTCGTATCGAGATACATCAAGTGATCTGCCTTGGCATACACTTCAGTGCTTTGATCAAGCTTGCCGCAGCTTACGCCCACATATTTATTTTCAACTTCCATGGCATATGCAATAATTTCTTTTTTTGACAGCTTAATCCCGTTTGCCCGGCAAATTGCTGACATAAATGCAATTATCACCGCTGCCGAGGAGGACAGTCCGCCAATTGGAAGCTCGCCGCGGATATGTGCGTCAATTCCGCGCGTTATATCAAAATCGCGCTTTAATATCTGCACCGTTCCGCGCAGATGATCTGCCCAGTCACCAACTCTGTGCGGAACATGACTGACTGAGAAGTGCTTTTCTCCCTCCATGTTTTCGCTTTCAGCGCGGCACTCCCCGTCATCGCGCAGCGAATATGTAACCGTAATCCCCTTATCAAGTGCAAACCCCGTCACAATTCCGTGCTGATGGTCAATATGTGCGCCGAGCGGACAAACCCTGTACGGGCAAAATGCCTTGAAAATTTCTTTTTCCATTTTCTAACTTCCTTTTATTTTATCATATCAGACCGTACTTTCCTCTGCATACGGATAGCTTTTTTTCATTGCAGACTTAAATCCCTAAGCAGATACCTGCCGTTCGGCAGAAGTAATTTCTTAACTTTTTTCTTTCTCTTATTTACAATGTATTTTTTGCACAGAATATACTGCACACTGAGTTCAGTCTCTCACATTCGAACATCCGTTTTATTCAGATGTTCAAAAAAAAACCGCCAAACGCCGGATTCAGCCATCCGGCGGGTTTAACCACTTCTGTTAATGCTTGTTTTTCAAAAATCTCCGCACTCATTCACGGCCCGGATCATCAATCCAAATAATGCGGCTTATAATCTCCAGTATCTCAAACCCGACGCTTTGAGATTTTCGACGTCGTATAATCCCTTGACATCAAGCAAAACCTTTTCGGAATCCGGCAAATTTCTATAAAGCTTTTTAATATCTTCTATCGAAAGCTTCTTAAATTCGTCATGTGCCACTGCAACGATAACACAATCCGCGTCACACACATCATCAAGCCTTGTAAGAGAAACACCATACTCATGCATGGCGTCACGTTCGCTTGCCCACGGGTCAACAACAACCGGATTAATTCCGTACTCGTTCAGACGCTTTATAATATCGTCAACCTTACTGTTTCTTGTGTCAGGACAATTTTCCTTAAATGTCAGACCCAAAATAACAACCTTTGATTTTTTCGGAGCCTGTCCGGCAGCTATCATATTTTTAACAGCGGCATCGGCAACATAGCGCCCCATGCTGTCATTAATAATACGGCCGTTTAAGATAATCTGACTGTGATATCCGAGCTTTTCCGCCTGATATGTAAAGTAATACGGATCAACGCCTATGCAATGACCTCCGACCAATCCCGGGCGGAAACCGAGAGCGTTCCATTTGGTGTTCATTCCGTCAACAACCTCGTTGGTGTCTATATCCATTCGGTCAAACACCATTGCAAGCTCGTTCATAAATGCAATGTTAATATCGCGCTGACTGTTTTCAACGACCTTGACAGCCTCCGCGGTTCTGATGTTCGAAACAGGGTACGTTCCGACTTCTATTACAATATCATAAACCTTTTTTATATCTTCAAGAGATTCCTTATCCATGCCGGAAACAATTTTATGTATGTTTTCAAGGCGATGCAGCTTATCCCCCGGATTAATTCTTTCCGGAGAGTAGCCTATTTTAAAATCCGTGCCGCACTTAAGTCCCGATTCGCGTTCAAGAATGGGAACACATAGATCCTCCGTGCATCCGGGATAAACCGTTGATTCATACACAATAATTGAGCCTTTGGTAAGATTTCTGCCGAGGATTTCGGACGCCATGATAACGGGAGTCAGATCCGGCGTGTGATCGGTGTTTACCGGAGTAGGCACAGCAACGATATGAAACTTAGCCTCACGCAGGCGGGATTCATCCGCTGTAAAGTCAACTGCTGATGACTTTATTGCATCGTCCCCGACCTCTTTCGTTGGGTCAATTCCGGATTTATAAAGCTTTATTTTCTCCTTATTCAAATCGAATCCGATAACATCAACACCCTTTTTTGCAAATGCAACGGCGATAGGCATACCGACATATCCTAACCCGACAAGAGAAAGCTTCTCATCATGTGCTATAATTTTATCATATAATCCCACGATTACCCCTCCAGCATATATTTGCAGCGGAATATGCTCCGTTCAGCATACCCTGATTAGTATATATAATTATATCATACCGTTAAATAAAACACAATATTAAATTAAAACTTTTTAACTTAGGTATTGTAATATCACGGATAATATGTTATACTGAATTTGCCAAATCAGTTTAATATTATAGTATTGAGGTGTATTTTTTTAATATGCCTTATTTGCACATGCATTTTGGATTTTGAAAAAACAGCAAATTCCTTTTATGTGTATGTGCATATGCATATATCTCATACTATATAAAACTGGTTTGGCGACTATCGGAGTTTGCGTTTTTTATGCGTCTGCTTCGGCAGGCGCATTTTTTATTGAAAAAGGAGGGTAGCAGAAGAGAGCAGCAGGCAAAAATGCCTTGCAGCGGCATCTTGAGCAAAGCTGATTTTTTATACGCAAACCCCTGTTTCATATTTAATGCTGCAAAAATTTTTTGAAAGGATAAATAAAATGAAGAAAAACATTGCGCTTTTTATGATTGCATGCTTACTTATCATGTCCGCAATGTGCGTATCTGCGGCAAACGATGAGATAAGTGTGTATCTTCAAGGCTTTTCGGGAATCGACGGCGAAAAGATTCAATTTGATATTTCACCTCAAACAATTAACGGGAGAACCATGGTTCCGATAAGGGCAATATTTGAAGCTATGGGGGCGTCCGTTAATTGGGACGATGCCACCAAAACCGCCATATGCACAAAGGACGGCACGGTTGTAAAAATGACGCTGAACAGCACAACCGAATATATCAATGACAATCCGTATTCAATGGACGTTGCTCCTGTTATAATATCCGGCAGAACACTTGCGCCGGCACGATATGTTGCCGAGGCTTTCGGATATAATGTAAAATGGGACGAGATGACGCGATATGTTCTTATAAGCAAAAATACGGATTACAATACCTCCGACGTTATTGACGGCACAAGAGCCCATCCTTACAAAATGGGGGACACCGTTTCATTTAATTTTCACACTTCGGATGATGAAACAGGAAAATGCACACTCACATTAAGCGAATTACTAAATCCCGAAGAAATGAAAAAATTGTCGGACAGCGAATACCTTCATTTTCCCGATGATATGTGGTTTATAAAAGGGCATATAAGGTTGGATGCTTACAGCAGTGGCGAGGCTTGTGATAAAAGTGATTTTATCTACAGCGCAGAGGCCGTTACAAGTAAGATAAAACCAATGGGCAATTATACATGGTATTCAAGTCCGTCCATATCCGATTATAACGTTACGCTTTACGAAGGCGGAGAAACCGATTGTTACATTCCGATCCATACAGAAAAACTGACAGACGGAGAAACAGCGGATTATTTCACATTCACGTACAGATACGGAGAGGATTACAATGATAAAAAAACCGTTTGGTTTACTTTGAAATAAAAAAACCATGCACAAATACAAGCTACAGCTTGTATTTCACGCAAGCAAAAACGCACGGAGGCATATCGCTTCCGTGCGTTTAAATAAATCGTTTTTAGTTTGTGATAACCTTTTCGGAATCCTTGTCGAAGAGGTGAATCTTCTTAGGATCAAGGCAGATATCAATTGTCTGACCTCTCTGAGATGTGCTGTCCGGCTTAACGCGCGCCGTGAAAGGAGTGCCCTCAACATCAAGATACAGATATGTTTCAGCGCCCATAAGCTCTGTAACTTCAACCTTTGCTGTGAATTTAGCTTCGGGGAATTTAGCAAGAGAATCCGCATCATCGTACATATCTTCGGGACGGATACCGAGAGTAACCGTTTTACCGACATATGCTTCTGCATGAGCTGCTTTTTCGGCTGTAAGCTTAATTGTGTGAGAAGCAAATTTAACATATGTTCCGTCAGCCTCTTTTGAAACAACTGCATCGCAGAAGTTCATCTGCGGAGATCCGATGAATCCGGCAACGAACATATTAACGGGATTATTGTAAAGTGCCTGAGGCGTATCAACCTGCTGAATGATACCATCCTTCATAACAACGATTCTTGTACCCATTGTAAGAGCCTCTGTCTGGTCATGAGTAACGTAGATAAACGTTGTCTGCAAACGCTGATGAAGCTTTGAAATCTCGGTTCTCATCTGAACACGCAGCTTCGCATCAAGGTTGGAAAGCGGTTCGTCCATAAGGAAAACCTTGGGTTCACGAACGATAGCACGACCGAGAGCAACACGCTGACGCTGACCGCCTGACAAAGCCTTGGGTTTTCTTTCGAGAAGATGCTCGATATCAAGTATACGCGCAGCCTCCTGAACTCTCTTCTTGATTTCAGCCTTGGGCGTCTTACGAAGCTTAAGACCGAAAGCCATGTTTTCAAACACGGTCATATGAGGATAAAGAGCATAGTTCTGGAAAACCATTGCAATATCTCTGTCCTTGGGAGCTACATCGTTCACAAGCTTATCGCCTATGTAAAGCTCACCTTCACTGATTTCCTCAAGACCGGCAATCATACGCAGGGTTGTGGACTTTCCGCAGCCTGACGGTCCGACAAGAATAACGAATTCCTTATCGGCAATGTCGAGCGAGAAATCGGAAACGGCAGTAACGCCGCCCGCATATCTTTTATAAATATTCTTTAACTGTAAACTTGCCATGAAATGACCTCCTAAAAATCTTCCCTGATACCTTGTTTTATATTATCTATATTGTAGCATATGTTTTTGAAATTGCAAATACACTTATTGTACAAAATTATATATTTTCTTTTGTGAGTATTGCATACCTGAAACACAAAATGCCCCTAAACGCCATTATATTAGGCTTTTGAGGCATTTTGCACAGTTATACGCACATTATATTTTCATCTTTTGTACAGTTCTACTCCATCGGTACCGTCCGTCTCAAAAAGTGCAACCCGAACGATTTCTTCTTTCGATGTAGGGATATTTTTTCCAACGTAATCGGGACGTATCGGAAGCTCCCTGTGACCTCTGTCAACCAACACAGCGAGCTGAATTTTTGAGGGGCGTCCGTTTTTTATGAGCGCTTCCATCGCCGCACGCACGGTTCTGCCGGTGTAGATAACATCGTCTACAAGGATAACGTTTTTGCCCTCCACGTTAAACGGGAGCGCTGCCTGCCCGACATTCGGCTCTTCTCCCGATATGTGGGTCAGGTCATCCCTGTAAAAAGTAATATCAATCATCCCGGACGGAATATTTTTTCTTTCAATAGAATAAATACATTCCGCGATTCTTTTGGCAAGCGGCACACCGCGCGTTTTTATTCCGACAAGGCACAGTCCGTCCGTACTCTCATTTTTTTCAAGTATTTCGTGCGATATTCGTTTAATCGTCCTTGCAATAGCTTTTTCATCAAAAATTTCCGCTTTGAATTCCATTGCCGAACCTCCTCCGTTTTGCGATAAAACCGGACGGGGCTGCAAAAACAGTTTCACAGCCCCGTCCTCAGTATAAAACCTGTTAAACCTCAAAGCTTACGCCCGTTTTAGCCTGTTCGGGTGTTTCCGCTTCAAAATCATAATCCTTGCCGGGAAGAATTGCATTAAGCACAATTCCGAGAATTGATGCAGCTGCAAGCGCCGAAAGAGAAATTGCAAGTCCGCCGATTGAGAACGTTACCGTTCCGAGACCGAGCGCCGACACAAGAATAATGGCGGCAATTATAAGATTGCGGCTCTTTGTAAAATCAACCGCATTTTCAACAACGTTTCTCACTCCGATAGCAGAAATCATTCCGTAAAGGATGAACGACACGCCGCCGATAACCGCCGCGGGAATAAGCTCTACAAGAGCTGCGAATTTCGGAGAGAACGAAAGGAGAACAGCTATGCATGCGGCGATTCTGATTACGCGGGGGTCAAAAACTCTTGAAAGCGCAAGCACACCTGTGTTTTCGCCGTATGTTGTGTTTGCCGGCGCGCCGAAAAGCGCTGCTATCGATGTTGCAAGACCGTCACCCGTAAGCGTCCTGTGAAGACCGGGATTTGCTACGTAATTGTCTCCGACAGTTGAGCTGATTGCCGAAATATCACCGATGTGTTCCATCATTGTTGCAAGAGAGATGGGCATAATTGCCACAATCGCACTTACAATAAGAGAAGTATTGCTGAAATCAACGCCGCCGAAAACGGTTCTTTCAAATTTAATCGGGAATCCGATCCATGCAGCATTTTTGAAGTTCTCAAGTGCAGATACCGAGAAGAGCTTCAGTCCTTCGATTCCGCCTGCTGCGATATACTGTACCTTATCGGCAGCAGTTATTGTTTCTCCGCATACAAGCGCAAGAATTGCAGCAATTGCGCATGAGCCGAGCACACCGAGAAGAATGGGGATAATTTTCAGCATCCCTTTTCCCCAAATATTAAATATGATTACGATTGCAAGTGCGCAGCAAGCGATAAGCCAGTTTGCCTTACACTTATCAACCGCGCTGCCTGCAAGACCAAGACCGATCGATATGATGATAGGACCTGTTACAACAGGCGGAAAGAAACGCATAACTCTCTTTATACCGACTGCCTTAATGCATGCTGCAAGCAGGAGATAAACCACGCCTGCGCAGGCAACGCCTATACAAGCATAAGGAAGAAGCTGCACATTTGTCATTCCGTCCTTACCGTCCAGCGGAGCGATTGCAGCATATCCGCCGAGAAACGCGAAAGAAGAACCGAGAAATGCCGGAACTCTCATTTTGGTTATAACGTGAAACAAAAGTGTACCGAGACCGGCAAACAATAATGTTGTTGCAATGTCAAGTCCGGTAAGAAGCGGAACAAGCACTGTTGCTCCGAACATTGCAAACATATGCTGAAATCCGAGAATGAGCATTTTTCCGGTTCCGAGCGTACGCGCATCATAAATCGCGCCGTCATTTACCTTTTTCTTTTTTACCACAATAATCTCTCCCATACATTTTTTGAAGAACGGGTATCGGAAAACAATGCTGCATTTCCACAGAAAAAAACCTTGTCCGTACAAAAACAGACAAGGCATAATGAACCCATAACACTATCTTGCCGATGTCTCTGCACCGAATTAAAGATACCTCATTCAACTGCCGACATTTTATCACAAATTTTTCCGTTTGTAAAGTGCAATTTCTATATTTTTTCAAAAAAATTTTTATTTTTTTAAAAAAAGGTATTGCATTTTTCATTCATGTGCAGTATAATACCATTTGTCAGTTAAATATTCCTCAATAGCTCAGTCGGTAGAGCACGCGGCTGTTAACCGCGTTGTCGTTGGTTCGAGTCCAACTTGGGGAGCCACAAAGGGACATTCGGGAGAGTGTCCTTTTTTCGTTCTCTGCTAAACGACAACGGTGGGGAACAGCCGCGTAGCGGCGTTAACTGGAGCAAGCACGAGCGCTGCCGGCGGCAGATGAAGTGAGTGCGCGCTCGGAAGAAATAAGGCGTAATGCAAGCGGCAGCACAGCAGAACGCCTATATTTCTGACAGGTCGTTGGTTCGAGTCCAACTTGGGGAGCCACAAAGGGACATTCGGGAGAGTGTCCCTTTTTCGTTCTCTGCTAAACGACAACGGTGGGGAACAGCCGCGTAGCGGCGTTAACTGGAGCAAGCACGAGCGCTGC
>CAKSFM010000016.1 GCA_934454525.1 uncultured Clostridia bacterium | reverse complement strand
GTACATCTACCGTTTCGCCGCCCATTGCTGTTACATCACCTATATTTATTTCGGTATTATTTGCATAAACAGCGCTAACAGGAATAAGCAACAGGCATATAAGGAATGAAAAAATAAATGTATGTATGATTTTTTTCATAAATATTACCTCACATTTTCTGCGGATATGCGCATAATCGGCGCATATCCGCCTGTTCTTCATGTTAAATTGTTACTTAGTCCTGTATTGTACATATTCTTGTATATTGGATATGTTGTCACCGGACGGATAGGATGACGATTCTTTATCTTCACTTCTGTTAAAGTAATATGTATAGATTTGGTATCTGTCACGGTATCTCCATTGATCTTTCTGGGCATATTCATTATCTTCCCACCAAGTGTATTCGCCGTTTAACCAAGTTGTAAAACATCTAACGCCGTTATTGCTCTTGTAATATTTATCAGCTTTGCCATTGTTCCACCAATATGAATAAGGCGTTGTATCCCATGTTTCCCACCAGGTATTTTCATATACAGCCGAACCGCAATTTGGGCATGTAGTATAACAAGGTACTTTGTGTAGCCAACAACTTGAATTTGAGCAAGTATAGTTATAGTACCTATATACATGATGTTTTTCAACTTGCCTATAATCGTTTCCATCCACACTGTTATCTTGCCAACCAGTCCATCCACCCCAGTCACTCCAAGCCCATGTTGAATTATATAAATTCCAACCGCTTAGTGATGAAGAAGATGACGTTGTATAGTAGGTTTGCGTGTACCCCCACTTTCTATCGACTACTTCTGCTCCGGCGGGAAGACTCGAGGCAGAAACCCAGGCAGATACACTGTTATGATTCCAATGCGCATATAAGGTTATGTCTGTAAGTGCTGTCATTATGCTGTCTTCTGTTATCTTTTCACCGCCGTCTGCTTCGGTATACCAACCGTCAAAGGTATAATAATCCCTGCTCGGCTTGGGAAGCTCACCAAATGTGCTGTTATACGGAATCGTTATATATTCCGTTCCGACAGTACCGCCGTTAGCATCGAAATATACGGAATGCATACTCAAATAGTTTTCAAAATCCTCGTCAGATATATAGATTATTTCACCGTCAGAAACAGTAATATAGTTTTCGCCGGAGATTGATCCGTTTACGAGTAAATTTCCGTTCACATTTAATTTTCCTACAACACTGCTGTTGAGATTTGAAAGAGATATGTTTTTGCACAATACTGTATTTTCGCTATCTGAAATCAAATTAATAGTTCTGTTCAGAACCAAATTTGTGTCAGCAGCTTTGAGAACAAGTGCATATCCGTTGCAATCAACTGTTACACGGTCAAGCGTAACATTCTCGGAAGATAACTCCATAGGAATTTGAGTGTTTTCCGTAAATGTAACTCCGTTAATAATTGTTGTATTTGCGTCTGATTTTATGCCAAGTCCCTTATATTCTTTATCCTTGCCCTGGAGTTCAAATGATGTTATTTCTCCAATATCAAACAGCATATTTGCGGATTCGCTTTCGGGTATAGCGGAAATATCCAGAGAAATGCGCTCAGCGCCGCAGGAAGCAACTGACTGTGCCATTTGAGCACTTGAAGCAACCGCCTTAATATTCGGAACATTTTTGAAAGCATCTGTTCCTATCTCTTTTATGTTTTCCGACAAAGTAAAGTCACTGAGCGAAGTACAACCGCTGAATGCATTATCCGCTATCTTCGTTACATTAGGACAAATTACTTCTTTAAGCGAGGTACAGCCCTCAAATGCAGACTCGGGAATTTCATCAATAAAACTGCTTAAACTTACTCCTACAATATCCGTATTGTCTTTAAAAAGACGGGGGCTGATGCCTTTTATCTTAACAGAACTGAATGTACCGTCATTATTATCCACCCGAACATAGGAAGGAATAACTACCATGTTATCAGGATTGTTTTGGTTCGGTGCATAACCTTCAACGATTCCCGTATCAAGGTCAATCGTTAAACCGTCTGTTTTGATAATTCTGCCGTTTACATACTGATTTACATAGTACGGGATTTCAAAAGGAATAACACTCGTTTCATAATCATCAAATGTTCCGTCCCATGAATAATCCAAATACTCTTTCGGAGCGTCATCACCGTTCGAACCATCACCAAGTACACTGTATGTATACACAAAATATTCTTTCTTTGCTACATCATAACATACAACGGCAAAGACATGAGCTGTTCCGGACATAACCATTCTGTAATTGCCGTGTGTATTACCCGTGCTTGAAAATGATGTAGTTTTTGTTTCAATCTGCGAATTGGAATAGGTAAGCGAACTGCTGAATTCATTACTGCTGGTATCGGTTGATGTGAGAGCGTTAGATTCGCTGTTGCTTCCACCCTCGGCATAAGAAGAACCGTATCCATACTGCTGACTTATCATTTTTGATACAGCCTTTGAAACAGTGTTGTTTTTACTTACTGTATTGCTTTCGCTGTAACCGGAAGATGTGTTCCAAGATGATTCATCAACGGATGCATGTGACTTTGTATTGGTTTTATCAAAATTTATTCCCCATGAATTGGTTCCGGATGAGGTTCTCTTGCTGCTCTCGCTATAATTTTCTGATGTACCGATTTCAGCACCGATTTTAGCTCCTATACCGGCGTATTCTGCTGATATTTCAGAAGATATTTTGGTATTTACACCCAATTCATATGACGAACCTTTTTCGACAGTTTGAGTATTGGAATGACCGTTGTTTATCGAGAGATTATATGTTCCTCCGCTTGTATCGGTCGTACTTTTTTTGCCGCTGTTACTCTGTGCAACATTGTAAGTTCCGGTAGAGCTTGTAGCGCTCTGCTCTGCTTCTTCTCGGGATTCACCGGTCTGGTCAATATATGACTGACTTACTTCCGTTGTTTTCTTCCAATCATTTGACAATGTCCAAGTGGATGAATTTGTGGTAGCATTCGATATTTTATTTGCAACCGTTTTTGCATCGGTAACAGAAATTGTGTTTTGGTTTGTCATTGAAACAGTTGAAATCAAACCGTTGGCACATTGTAACTGCAATGTAGTATAAAGCGGGATATTCTTAATTGTTCCTATTTCATACCCAAATAAGATAAGCCCGTTTTCAGAATCCTCGCACACGATAGGTTCGCCAAGATTTTTTACTGCCTCAGCCTTCGCCCTGTCACTCGACCAATTTGCATATAAAACCATATCCCCTGTTGTTCCGGCAGGGATGGTTTTCCACATTTTTCCGTCTTTGTCTGACCAGCCTACAAATGTATATTTATCAAGAGTGGGTATGGGCAGGAGTTTTTCTACGCCGTAAGTATATGTATCATCCGCCTGCGGTACCATATCACAAGCATATTGAATTGTGTATGTATTTTTCAGCGGAGGAATTGTCTCCTGTTTAACAAGAATTTCATTACATACAGAACAATGCTGTCCTTCCGTTTTACCCGGTGTGGTATCGGTAGGTTCAACTCGTGCGTCTACAATAATTGTATGCCCGCTTGACTTTATAGTAATATCCTTGGCATCAACAACCGTGTTTCCGTTCTCGTCACTGAAATATTTATCGCATTTTGAGCAGTGCCAATATGCAATATTTCCGTCTACAGTACATGTCGCAGCCTTATATTCGGTTGCCGTTAATTCATGCTCGCAGTCAGCTTCTTTAGGCTTGCCAGGTTTTAATTCAACATTGTATCCGTTGGGTAATGTCTGACAGCCGTCTGCTACATAACGTCTGAGCATAATTATGTCTGTCGAATTGAATTTTCCGTCCGCATTGACATCACCGGCAAACTCATTTATAGTCTGCTCATATTTACCTGCTATGTGGCGTCTGAGCATAATAATGTCTGTTGAATTAATTTTTCTGTCACTGTTTAAATCTCCGGGCAGATAATCAATGACCGTTATACAGCCGTTTACCAGTTCGGGGTTTATTGCACTGAGGTTTCTGTCGACAATATCTCCGCTGTCATACGAAACATTTATCATACATTTTGTTCCTGCAGCAGTGTTTTCATTAACCGCAAACTTCAATGTAATAACATTTCCGTCTTTAATGTCATTATCGTTTAAGTCCTGACCGTCCCATACAAAATTACAGGGTGATGAAAAATTACCCGGCTTTGTCATGGTTAATGCCGAAAAAGCGTCTCCCGATGATGCATTTAATAATGTAAGATTATCATCATAAGTGAATTTTAAGGTCGCACCCAAAATTCCGGGATTGTTTTTAATTGTAACCGAAATATTAACCGTTGAACCTGCTGTTTCAGCAACAGATTGAACGGTAATGACCGGATTTCCGTCAGCAAAAACAGAAATAGGCGCAAATGCTGACAGAATCAATATTATTGACAAAAGCAATGATATTGATTTTTTGATTTTCATAATATTACCTTCTTTCCGTAAAATATATTGATTGTCGGATTATGTATAAATACAGCATTATTTATTAAGTCTAATCGGATACTGTGATATATCCGTTTATTATTTCGGGAGATATGCTTTTTAAGTCCTTGTCCACGATGTCATCTTCAAAGTATTTTAACGTTATCGGGTATTTACCCTTCGTAGCTGATTCCGACACCTTAAAATTCATTATAAGTATATCTCCGTTATGTACATCTCCTTCTTTAAGCTCAATGCCGTCCCAGAGGAATTTTACGCCGTTTTCCAGCACTTTAGAAGGCGTCAGCTCAAGAATATCCTTAAAAGCCGAGCCATTTTCGACGCTCATAAGATTAAGATTTGCATCATCAAAATAAACCGATAATGTCATACCCAAAATACCGGGGTTGTTGTTCACTCTTACAACAACCTGAACATTATCGCCGGGTCCGGCAAATACATTATCGGCAGATATTGTTACAGCGCCGTTGTTGTTTTGACTATCCGAGTCAGAACCTTTACCGCTTGAACCGCCGATTGATGTATTATTATTGTGTCCCTTATTCTCATTTGACGGCGCAGATGTATCTGTAGCAGTATTTTCATGATTTGTGTCCGTTTTACTGATATTCTCATTTGCGAACTGAACGCAAAAACGATGCAGTATAGCGGCCACTTGTGAACGCTCTGCAAAACCCTGCGGAGATAACATATCCTTTGATGTTCCTGTTATTATTTTGTTTGCAATTGCCCATTTGAAAGCATCAACAGCATATTCGCTTACTGAATTTTTATCAGCATACGCATCTAAAACCGATAACTTAGTTATATCATATTTTTTAAATGATGCATATCTGTAAATGATTGTTGCCAACTGCTCTCTGGTTGCGCTATCATTTGGTGCAAATCTATCAGCACTGTATCCGCTGACAATGTTGTTAGATGCAGCCCAGGAAACGGCGTAATAAAAGTAATCGTTTTGGTTCACATCGGAAAACTCAGCCTTTGATTCTGCTGGCGAGCCTTCAAGTCTCCAAAGTATGGTTACAATCATTGCGCGTGTTGTTTGCGCCGAAGGTGAAAACATATCGGTTCCGGTACCCTGCATTAGTCCTTTTTCCTTAACATACTCAACATCAGTACGAAACCAGTCATCATCATTCACATCCGAAAAAATATTTTTATTGATGTCTTTTTCCGAAGCAGAAGTATCTGTTGAGACCGTACCGGCAGAAGTTGAGATAATAAGTGCCGTGGATATACTGCAAATTGCCAATATGATAGATGCAATTATTATGATTTTTTTCATTTTCATGGCATACTTCCTTTCTGAATTATATTAAATTTACTGTTTCACATCCCCCTCTTAATTTTTTCTAACGCTGTATCACATAATTCCGATTATGTTGTATAAATAGTGTTTGGAAAAATATTTTTTATAAATATTTCCTCTACAATCGTTACGACATAAAGACCAATGTTGGCTTTTTTATAGCATTGGTCATTTTTGTCATGTCTTATTTATCGAAACTGACTAAAGTTTTATAGCTTATAGGCAAATTATTGACATTTGCGGATTTTTTTGATATAATATAAAAGTAAAATTAGGTTTGTGGGGCCTGTTAAGACCACATAATCGGAATTATGTTGTATCAGCACCTTAATAGGTGCATTTTTTCTATTTGCATACGATGAATTTCTCCACATTCCAAAGTATAAATCCTTGTCGTTTCTATGCTTGAATGTCCTAAGATATCTGCAAGACGTACAATATCTTTTTCTAAATTGTAGTATGTACGAGCAAAAAGGTGCCTAAGATTATGCGGAAATACTTTTTCTTTTGACACACCGGCATCCTCACACAGTTTTTTCATGTCAGACCATATATTACTCCTGTCAAGAGGTCTTCCATTCTTTGTGACGAATACACATCCATCCGATATTTTATTGCGCTTAATATATTTTTTTAATATACCGCAAAGTTTTGTCGATAAAAACACGGTTCGTGTCTTGCCCTTGCAGTTAATTATGGCTTTTCCGGCAAAAACAGCAGAAACGGTTATGTAGCGTAATTCGGAAACACGAATTCCTGTAGAACATATTGTCTGCATTAAATAATATAATCTTTCATTCTTCTTGTTATATGCCACAGAAAGTAAACGCTCATATTCCGGCTTTGTTAATTCTTTTTCTTTGCTTGCAAATATCTGACGCTGAATTTTCAGTGTTTTTATGCAACAATCCTTCCTTGATATAAAGTTAAAAAAAGCATTAAGCGAAGATATAATGGAATTCACACTTCTCGGCGCATACACTCCAATCAGTTTTTCTTTGTATGCCAAAACAACAGTCTTACATAATTCTTTGTCCATGAGCCATTTTTTGAAGGTTGATATATCCCGAATATACTTTTCAATTGTTGCACTTGCTTTTTCATCGTTTACCAAATATGTTTTAAATTTTATTATCAGTTCACTTGTCATGTTGAACATCTCCTTCTGTTTATATTTTATCATTTTAAAGCAATTTATCATAATCAAAACAAAAAGAAATGTCAATAATCTGCATTTTGTATAAGCTGTTTAAATACTTTTGAACGGGATTATACGAATCATATATTATCAACTCCTTTATTTGCTAATTCTGCAGTAGTATATATATCACTCTTAATTAGGCAAAAGTCAAGCATTTTATGATAATATTGAAAAAATAATTACACTTTTTAACTCAAACTCTCTATGGTATGACTATAAAGTATTCACGGATCAATGTTCCTGATGATTTTGATACAATAAAAAAGTCATCTCTAGGTTCAAAACCGCCGAAGATGACATAAAACAAGGGCTTTTAAGGTCGAATACTGACTTTGAAAGCCCTTGTTTCCTTTATTCAATTGTGGATTTTTACTGTTCCAAGGCCAATTTCCACTGGTGGCTGTAAGCCTTGCGGTGTTACGGATTTTGGAATAATTAAAAGGTATCATTATCCAACAATGCAAGCAACGGGTACGACTACCTTCAACTGCATAGTCTATTGTGTTTTTCGTGTACTCCTTCCACCTTTAAATACATCAACATTTCCGGCAGCGTGATTGACTATCCATTTCACGCATAGAATGATTACTCACTGAAATCAAGCAAAGACACCTCTCCACCCACAATGGAATGAAGAATTTCGTCGATTTGTGTTACAAATTGCATTTGAGTAGCAATTTTATTTAACAAATCCAAAAGTTCTCTAAGATCCGCTTCGGAGAACTCGCAGTGTGTAAACCTATATGAGTGAAATTTGAGCCAACAGTCTTTAATGACATTGTATCCAGCAATGGTGAACTTTTGAATCGCAACTGGACAATATATGCGGATTTCGACATCGGTATTTTCTGCCCTAACAACAAGTTCTTCCGTTTCTTCATCATATGGATTACGGGTAGCGGATCTGCTATGTTCCAAATGATATCCAGCAGGCAACTGACTGATAATGGCATCATAGTCAATTCCTAAGATATTATCGACCGTAGCACCATTTTTCTCAAGGTTAGCAAGTTGTTCACCAAGAGCTGCAAGAGCTAAAAATACATCTCCATCTGCGACAATAGGAATTCGTGCTCGACTCTCAGACTGATTCACGACAAACAGAGCACCATAGAACTCTTCCAGATACACTTGAGAGCAAAACACTGCATATGCATAAAACACCATTTTACGAGCGCATTCTGTTTCGGACAGACCAGTACGAGATGTCAAATGCTCAAGAATTATATCATGAACATTATTTACAACCTCGCCGGTCCGTGTGTTCGGAATGTACTGGTTGAGGTAAATGTGTCCATTACCCCTACGGCTGAGATCATTATCTGGAAAATACCAACAGAAAGAACTAAATTGTCCCAAGGACTCATCCAGATCTTTAGGCGCGTGTGCAAGAGAAAAACCGATGGTATCTTCACGAGCATATATAGCTTTTATTTCCGGACGAATTCTTGCACCACCGCCGCCAACACCCGACTGATATTCAAATACAGTATCCCATAAAAACGCATTTGAATTGACAAATGGTCTGAAAGAGCATGGACGAATGTTTTCTGTCAATACAGAATCCAGTTCTTGTCGATTGCCACAGGTATTTAAGGCAGCCTGGAAAGCGGTTATTTTTGCTTCAACAACGGTTTTGTCTTGTCTGCCAATCCATTCATGTGCTCTCTCAACGCCTCCAGTTGCAATTTCACGACTACGCCTTTTAAGCATAGGCTGTTTGACGTGCGTTAAAAGTGCTGTGGGAGCCATTTTTGACCCAGAACACTGATTAAGGAATACCGCATTTCCGTTATCATTGCTAATGGGCCAAAAACGGGCATACAACTCCTGATTAAAAGGTCGCGTTGGCATAAACGAATACATTGTATCCGAAACAGGGAAAGTTCCAAAAGAGTTCATAGTAATTTGAATATCCGCTTCAAGAGCAGAAATCTTTTCAGCACGACGCCCTCTCGACATATCAACAAAGTTGATTTCATGTACGGCCGCATCCTCACCATACTTCCTTGTAAGTAGGATTACTGCACGTCCCTGCATTGTGTGGAACAAGCTATCTCCACGAATTCCGGTTCTTGCGTCAGAGTCAATAGTCACAGCCCATATGTGAGAAAAATGCTCTACTAAATACTTTCTGGCATATTTATACGACTCAGCTTCCAAAAAAGACAGCGGTACAACAAATGCCAAAACGGAGTGACACTCAGAATTCAGAAGTTTTTCGCAGCTCCAACGCATGAACTGCATGAACGGATTGTTAATTTGCTTTTGAATATTCTGGCGATTACGCCGATTCTCTACTGGTGGGCGAAAATCATCCATCAGTTCTGAAATGCGCGAAAAATCATCAGAAACATCATTCCTGATGGAGTCTGAACAAGGAGGGTTGCCAATAATCAGCTGTATCGGTCTCGATGACAGTTCATTGGCACGGATAAGCTCCCGACCCTCTATAGAAGCAGGGTTCGCATCTTCTCCAAGCAGACAGTTGCTCAAAGTATTGGCCAAAAGAATACTTGTTTTCAAATTTCTTCTACCGTATTGTCGTTCTACAATCGCCATACGATAGTTGGCAAGCATATACGGCGCAGGCAAAATCTCAAAGCCGCACAGATTATACGCACCATCCCTATTATCGTGTGCAATAATCCGCTCCAAGAACGACCCCGTTCCACAACATGGATCTACAATGGTGTTTTCATCATCATAGATTGTAGCACCATCAAACTTATCATGAACAACTTGGTTTGTTAACCTTACAATAAAATCAGCGAGGACTTTCGGCGTATAGAAAGCACCATAGTCAAACCGCGATTGTTCATCAAATTTCGTTAGAAACATTTCAAAGAGACGATGGTAATCCGGGTTCATGAGTTGATGATCCGTCATTTGTACGAAGGAGAGGAATGCAATGCACTCATCTACCCACTGTCCAATAAAAGTTCCGTCTCCCGCATTATCCCGCAGATATACCATAAGGTTTCTGAAAGGAAGCAATACCTCACCATCTACGATATTGTTAAATGCGTATGCTCTGATTTTTTCTGCCTTTTCAGCTGGAGAATCATCACTGGCACAAAGCACACGGTGCGCATAAAGTAAGCAGAACATAATGACCTGTGCTATAAAATCGGAAAAAATTGCTCCCGTGCGGAGTGCAGGATCATTATGATTATATACTAATGACTTCAAACCATCCAATAGAGCGATAACCTGCCGTTCATCATCATTTAGTGCTTCCTCAGCAGTCAAATCAGCCTGCGCCCAAATATCATCAGCAAGGTTTCGGGTGCGAATAGCTACCAGCTCTACCAGTTTTTCTTCGTCTACTCTCTGTGGAGCAGGATTAGAAAAGAACTGTTCCATGTAAAAACGGAATAACGGGTTTACTGGCAGGTGTGACCAGTCGGCAGTAGCCATTCTCCCTTTATCAATAATCGAAACAACAACCGGAGTATCTGTAAAGCAAAAGACAAACTCTATACCATCAGTAATAATCAGTTTATGCCCCAAAGTCAGATATTTATGTATCTGATCCTGATACGGAGCAATGTCAAAAGGATCGGCAGATGGCCCTTTACCTTCAATGTATCCATACACGCCCAAAGATACTGCATCTTGGATTCTCCAGTCGGGTCTTCCCATGCGCCCTTGATTTTTGGGTTCCAGGATGATGTCAAAGTTGCCACCAGGATTCAAATCTCGTGCAATGCTAGTGAATAATGTGTGCATAGGCACGCGAAATGAGAGTTCTGCCGTATGCTGACCACCCCGTATTGCCGCATTGTATTCACTTTGATATGCTCGCAAATAGCTTTTTATATTAGCATCAAACGGCATTATCTTCACCCACCCTTTCGTAGCATTCAATAATACTTTTACCTATTTGTTCTGCCATAATTGGAGGAACAGCGTTGCCAATTTGTCTGGCAATGTCAACCTTATTTCCGACAAACTCAAAATCAGCAGGAAATGTCTGTAACAAAGCACCTTCTCGTAAAGAAATACTACGATCTTGCGTCGGATGACCAAACTTTCCCCTAGTAAAACTGTCAAATCTTGCGGTAATCGTCGGAGCGACATCATCCCAGGTCATTCGTCCATAGACGCTTCGGAATCCAATCACAGAACTATCGATTTTGTGGCAGTCTGATAACAATTCTTCCGGGAGATCATCACGCCCTTGTCCTTCCTTAATTGCACGAATCCTCTGTAAATTCCGTTCAGACAAGCGATCCCGCCTGTGAAGCGAAAACTCAGGATGATCAGTTCCATCCTGAGGAGGTTCAGGGAGATCACCTATTACATCTCGGACAGTGCGTCGTTCTTTTGACGGCAAAGGATATTTATAATGATTACCCATATCGGCTCTTTCACCGATGATAATATATCTTTTGCGCCTTTGAGGAACACCAAAGTCCTGCGCATCCAGTAATTCAATATGGACATGATATCCAATTTTTTCAACACTCTCAATAAGTTGTTGAAGAATAGTTTTTCCTCTTTTTCCAGCAATACCAGAAACATTTTCCATAACAAAGTATTTAGGATACAATTCCTCAATCAATCTGCCGTACATCAAAACCAGTTCATTCCGAGAATCAGTATCACTTCCTCTTCTTTGAACCGAAAAGCCCTGGCATGGCGGCCCACCAGCTAAAAGGAACAACTCTCCACGATTTAAATTACAACGCTTAAGCAGCTCCCCATTTAGCATATCAGCAATATCAGCGGTTACAGCAGGGTGATTAAAATACTTTTTATTTTGATTAATTGTATTTATGCAAAGCTGGTCTATGTCAAAGCTTAATAGAATATCAAAGCCTGCACGTTGGAGCCCGAGCCCCAGACCGCCTGCACCGCAAAAACTATCAATACAAGTATATTTTGTCATTCTTTTGCCCTCCCGCGTGTTTTTATACCAGCAATAACACTGGAATATGAACTGCTTACAGGTTCGGTAATCGATTTAGGGCTGTTCTCTAATTCCTCTTCTGTCGGGGATACAGACAGCATTTCAAGCAAAACATGTGCAGCAATGGCTGAGGATAACATAGGAGGAACAGCCTCTCCAATTTGTCTGTATACATCATCTGATTTTCCGCTGAACTCAAAACCATTAGGAAAACTTTGGAGAATCGCAGCCTCACGTGCAGTAAGTCCGCGATCCTGTTCAGGATGGGTATATCTGCCGCTGGCAGGATTTCTAGCATAGTGGGTAATCGTAATTGACGGCTTATCCCAAAAAAGACGTCCATATACATCAGAGAATCCCTTAGTCTTATCAAGACACTTTGGACCCACACCGACAGGGCGGTTTCCACCATCATGCGGAACCTGTCTGATAACATCAATTGTACTTTGCTTATGAGAAGCGCTCTTGTGCATCTTATCCTCAGGCAGAGCAACCCCAGCTGCTACAACTGGCAAATGGGCAATGGCATCTCGGACTGTTCTATACTCAAACGGCTGTAAATAGCCCTCTGGTAGTACAAAGTCTTTTTTCATTCCGATTACAATTGAACGAAAACGTTCTTGAGGAACACCAAAAGCGGCTGCGTTATAGATAGTTTCTTTAACAATATACCCATTTTCCTCATAGCACTTTTTTGCAGCAGCGAAGTACTTCCAGTAGCGAGAAGATAAAAATTCAGGTACATTTTCCATAATAATAACTTCTGGCTGGACTCTCTTCACAATTTCAGCAAAAGCCATAATCAAACTGTTGCGTACATCGTCCTCTTCATTCCAGTGTTTTTTTCTGTGCGAGGAAAAGCCCTGGCAAGGTGCGCAACCAATCATGACCGTGGGCTGACCACTATCGTATCTAATCTTTGTCAAAAATGATTCAAGTTTTCCGTCACCAAAAGCCAGACGGGTAATATCTTCATGAATGAGAGGGGTTCCGAAATTATGACTATATGTCGTTGCTGATACTTCGTTAATATCACAACCACCCAGCATTTTAAATGCTGGTAATACACTATTCAGTGCGGCAAATCCCAGGGATGTTCCACCTGCGCCAGAAAAAAAGTCGATTAACTGGATGGGATTATTTTCATAGGACAAACTATCTATGGGGCGAAACTTCCCTAAGGACCGCTGTACTGCCAAAGTTAATTCTCTACTGTAGGGTCTGAAGTTATTTGATATGCTGTCGTTATGCAAAGCATCTCTAATAAGGTCCATCCACATTTTACAAGCCTCCTTACTCATCGATAGTCTCCATAATGTCATCCAGGTGACAGTTCATTGCTTCACATATCCGCAAAAGAACATCTGTCGTGATGTTATCGCCTTTGCCCAGTTTTGCAAGCGAAGCAGAACTGATACCAGCTTTTTCTTTCAGGTCACTTTTTTTCATATTCTTGTCAATCAGCATTTTCCAGAGTTTGTTGTAGCTGATACGCATATTGGGTGTCCTCCTAACTACTTTCTAAGCATCATGTCATAGTGCTGTTTTTGATTCATAAGCTCAAATATCATTTCGAAAATTCTCCTACACTCTTCTGCGTTAAGGCAATCTTCTACATAATCCATACCATCGCTCATTCCGATGGAACTGGCGTTGATATATGACAGCATTGCAGATGCCAGTTGGAATTTCTCTTCGTCATCGTTCCCGTTAGCATCCTTGTAAAGTCCGTCTTCTTTGCCCTGTACTAAGATTACCTGGCGCAGGACAGACCCCTCATAGCCGCAAATTTGAAGAAAATAATACTCTAGGATGCGGCGGATGACATTCATCAGCGGTACTGCCGACTGCACCTCACGGTACTCATTCCAAAGGGCTGCATACGAGTTCTTTACCGGATTGATATTAACTCGCTGGGTCGGTTCATTCGGATCAACGCCATCAAACAACTTAACAAAAGACTTCGTGCCTAGCTTCCGAATTAAATAGAACGATGCATAATCATACTTTGTGATATAATTGTACGATACCTCGCGGTGGAAATAGGCGTTATGGGTCAGAATAAAAATCTGCTTGATGAAGTTTCCTTTGGCAACCGGATTGCGGTTATCAGCATTGTTTCGACATATCTCAATCATCTGCCGGACAAGTGTACTAACAATAAAGAGCGAACTACTGTCCATACTGGAAACAGGGTCATCAATGACAACGATTTTTTCCCTAGTATCACCGTCGGCAGAATCGCTACCGTGAACCAGGTGGTAAAAATACAGGAAGGCGATAAAGTTTTTTTCGCCTTCGCTCAAATTATCTGCGATAGTTCCATCTGGGCGAAGCACTTCATAAACATTGTCAACACCACGCTTTGGCTGTAAGCTGAAACCGTGCATTCCTGAATCCAGTAACATTTGGTTGATACTGTCTTTTGCAGTGTCGGTTTCAACAGTGCTGCCACGCAGAGCCTTCAGTTGTTTTTCTATACCAGCAAGCGCATCAGTGTAAGATTGGATTTCCTTTTCTATGGCATCCAACTGATCCTGAATGTCAGCATCATTCCGTCTGTAGGTTGCGATAACATCCTTCAGCATGAAAGCCAACACACCGAACACCGCATCTGTGCATTCCATGCGTTTTGCGGGGCCGGCAGCTACAATAGCATTGTTTGCATCAATCATTGCGTTGAATTTACTGATAATGTCAACCAGTTCGTCCAGGATAGGCTGAATTTTAGTAATTGTTATAGTCGAGGCAGGGTTATCCATTTTAGATTTGATGCCCTCGATATTCGCTTGAATGGCGGCTTTAAGAACAGCCATTTTATCGGTATAAGGCTTGATGTCAATCTGTGGATACACCTCTGCAGGTACAGTTTGCAAAGGTACAAATATATCGTTCGCAGCTTTTTTGTACCGAGTCATAAACTCGCTTAAGAGTCGCAGATTATCTTGATATTTATTATCGAAGCTGTCGATAAAAATCTGCTCAAAATCTACAGCAAGTTTTTCACCGCAATACGGGCAACGACTGCCAGCTTCGTGGGCAAACAAATCGTGACCTTGTCTCATCCATTCCGTAGCACCAATATCACGAAGAAAACCAGCCAACTCAGTATCCGCACTATTCACAATAGGCTTGGAGAGTATTTCGCTGCCTTCAACGATGTCCATTACCGCAGGATTGGGAATGGTAGTAAAACTCTGATAATGCTTTGCCGTTTCAGAAAATGCGGAATCATAAATTCGGCGCAGTTCATCGAGATCCATATCCGCAGGAGCGTGCTTCAGAATTTCACGGACAAAAGGATCAGACTTTCCTTTCTTATCCATTGTTCCCGGAAATTCCTCGCGGAATTCTTTACCGCGCTTCCAGCATTCCTGCAAAAATTCTTTATAGAGATTCGCTTTATCAGCCACAAGGATTTTTTGCCGTTCAGCCGCCGCCCCAGATGATTTTCTAATTCGAGTACGCTCAGCGGTAGCCTCATCTATCTGTTCCTGCACTTTGGCATTTTTGGCATTGAGTGTAAATACACCGCGCATATTGCGATAGCTGTGGAAATTTTCATCAATGAACTCCTGGTTATATACCAAAGGCCAATAATCTGAAGCCATTCTTCCAGGTGCATAACTAAGTCCCACGCCGTCCTTGATAGCTTTAGCTATTGTAGATTTACCTGCACCATTGTTTCCAAAGAAGAAGTTCACATATGTAGGTTCTACATAGGCGTGGCTGTCCTTATAGCTTGCATCCGTCAAATCAATACGAATAATTTCTGATTTGATTTTATCAGCCATAAAGATACCTCCTTATACGGGCATAGGCATACCGGGGATTCCGGCTTCCTTAAATGCCTCAAATACATTTACTTTACGAACGGACCAGGCGCTGTAGTTCAGATCCGTAATTGCACAGTCCATATTCAAATCGAAAAACATCGCATTCCGTTTATTACACAGTTTTAACTGCTGAATGGGTACAATCGGCTTGAATGCAATTTTGATGTTTTTTCCAACCTTCATCACCTTCTGAATATAACACAGCATACAATACTGATTGGGAGAAGTCATGCCCTTCATCTCGGTGTTCTCCTTGCAGATGATTGCCGGAAAGCGTTTCAGTTCCGCAACACCCTCTTCAGTCAGGGTAGAACATCTATCAAAAATCTCCTGCGGAACATTGTGTTTTGTTAACGCACGGTTTGCAATGACCGACACCACGCCAGTGTTAAAAACATCCTCATCGCAAGTGACAATCAACTGATAATATTCCTTACTGAAGGATTGGATGGCGATCATCATCTCTGCCGAGGAATCTGCCATTTGAGGATAGTTAATGTTGTATGTGAAGTTGACTGTGGCTCCCGGCTGATTGGATACAGCGACATTATTTGTTCCGGTCTGCTGTAAGGTAGGCTCAGTCGGAGAGTCAGTATTTTTAATAATCATATCGTTGCTCATAGTATACTGCCTCAAAAGTTAAAATTCATCGTCCCGTTATTTGTCAGATTAAAGTTCCTCTCTCCATTCTGAATGACGTTAATCTGTTGCTGAATAACAGTAATTTTTTGTTCATCCGTGGCGGCACCTGATGGCATTTCACCATCCACGACCTCCGTCTCTATAGGCTCGGCATCAACTTCTGATGATGCTGGACTTTTTCTTTTTGTACCGGCAGCGTTTTTCAAAATAGAAAGAAACAAATCTGCCAACTGCCTTCCTGCGTTAAATCCATCTATTTCAGGCAGGCATTCTTGAAAACTGTCACAAAGGCTCGAAACCGTTTCATCAGAAAATTCGTGGATGTAGGACACAAAATTTTCGGTTTCAATGTATGGGCTGATTTTCTTTGCAATTCTGGAGATTCCTGTTTGTCCATTGAAATAAGAGCGATAAGTGACCTCAGATTGTTCATCCAACGCACTTTGACCATCTTCCGTAACGATGACATCAAAGAGTGTTTTCACAAAAGCGCCTTGGCTGCTCGATCCACCAATTATCGGATGCAGTATTTGCACAAAGTCCTTAAATACCATGTTTTTCATCTCCTTGACGAAACCTATCAAAGCCTATCAACGGCTATCCAATCCTATCAGCCTGATTTTTTATAATAACTACAGAAGCTGACACAAAAACAGTTTCTGCAACAGAGCGAACCACATGCACCCGCGGCTGTAATTTATATTATAACAGATATTTGTGAATTTTTCAACCCCTTTCGCTGATTTTCTTTCTGCGTTCGCAAATTTGAACTCGCAATTGCAAACTTGCTCTTTCGCACCACTAGACACCGCATAATCTAATAAATAATGGCTCAATAGCGTCCAGTGGCAAGTGTAAAAGGACTATACCGTCGATTACGGGAGGTGATAAAAAATGTACGAGCACGAAAACAAGACAATGAACCCTGACGAAGAACTGGTTAATATCCTTCTGGACTTTATAATCGTCACAGCAAACCTAGCAAAAAGTATCAACCGCGCTATCAAACAAAAGCAAATCAAGAAAGGAGATACTGTCAATGAGCAAAATCAACTAACTAAACATGACAATCAAAGACCTGCACAACGCAGCCACTACTATTAAAGAGGTCGCAGACACATTGGCAGAAGTGTTCAGTAGTAAAGCAGACAAATCCCAGGATGCTGCCCAGGGATGTAACGAAAGACAAGCGTTATAATTGTATTGTAAATAAAAAATATTCAAAGCCTGATTTGCAATAAGGGCTGAGGATACAGATATTGTTTGTTCGCCGTTTTGGCGTAATGCAATGGAAGTACCCTGTTCTTGTTGCGCCTATTTTCAGGTAAGGGACTGTGTACTTTGATGCATAGTCCCTTTATTTGTGTCCTCAACCAAGCGCAGATTAGACAGAAAGGACACAATATGAAAATAAGTTACAAATTTACAACAGGCGAAGTTATGGAAGTGGAAGTTTCGGACGAAATAGGTACAGTTATTGTTGAGTCCAGACGCAAAGAGGAGAATCTCGCCCGCAAGGAGCGATATCACTGCTATTCGTATGATGCAATCGAATTTGAAGGTAAAGAATATGCGGATTGGGATACTCCGGAGAACACCATTCTGCAAAAGCACGAGGATAGCACATTGGCAAATGCTGTCTCAAAACTTTCGGAAGTTCAAAGAAAAAGGCTGATTATGCTTTCCGAGGGGTTATCAATGAGAGAAATTGCCCGTAGAGAAGGTGTGTCATACATATCCGTGAGAGAATCGATAGAACAAGCTCGGAAGAAAATAAAAAAATTTATATAATGCCCTATCAAACGGACGTTATTTTCTCCGTAAGGTGAAAGGCATACAACCTCGGTCTTTCGGAAAGGAGCAAAAAAATGAAACATAATCTTTCAATCAGTGTTTCAAACAAAAACTCTAAAATCGTAACTTGCAAAAATGTGAGTTTGCGAGAAAAATTCATGCGGCTGCTGTTCGGTGACCTACATAAGGTAGCAATTTTACTCCCCGGTGACAGTGTTGAAGAAGTTGCAATTACCGAGCTCGCACACGGAGGTGATAAATTTTGACAGATAACTCAATGATTCCAATGCCCGTAAAAGCAAAGCCCTATGCACATCAATACAATGCATTTGAATTTGCCTGCAAAAAGTTCGGACTTCTGCCGTCGCAGTCACACAGCAACGGTGTGGCGCTGCTTATGGAGATGGGAACCGGCAAAACGCTCACGAGTATTGCTATTGCCGGAGCACTTTATCAATTCGGCAAGCTCAAAAGAATTCTTGTAACGGCTCCGCTTTCGATTTTGGGAGTGTGGGAGCGTGAATTTTCGCAATTTGCGGATTTCCCGCATACTGTGACGGTGCTTACAGGCTCAAGCCGTAAAAAGGTGGAAACACTAAATTCTATCTCAAACGACGGGCTTCAAATCGTAGTTGTAAATTACGAAAGCGCCTGGAGAATTGAAAATGAACTTCTCGCCTTTAACGCAGATCTTATCATTGCCGATGAGGCACACAAATTAAAAGAGGCACGAACATCGCAGTCAAAGGCAATGCACCGTTTCGGAGACAGAGCAAGATACAAATTATTGCTGACCGGCACTGTGATAACAAATAGAGAGCTTGATGTGTTTTCTCAATACAGGTTCCTTAATCGAAATGTATTCGGTGACAGCTTTTATGTGTTCCGCAACCGATACTTTGATATGGTTGGGTACGGAAATCATATTCCCCGTTTCCGTAATTATATGCTCAGTGAATTTCTCGAAAAAATGCATTCCGTGGCTTTTCGTGTTACCAAAGCGGAATGTCTGGACTTACCCGATATTACGGAGGAGATTCGAATGGTGGAACTTGAGGATAAAGCGATGAAGCTGTATCGGGGACTTGAAAAGGAGAGCTATATCGAACTTGCCGATTCCGAGGTTTCAGCGGTGAATGTATTAACAAAACTGCTTCGTTTATCTCAATTAACGGGAGGGCATCTGACCGATGATGATGGTGACACCAACCCGATAAGCACAGCAAAGCTTAAAGCGCTGTCGGACATAATCGATTCGGCAATGTCCGAGGAAAAGAAAATCGTTATTATGGCAAGGTTTGTGCCGGAGCTTAATGATATTCAAAAACTTATTGAGGATAAGGGCATTAAGTATGCAGCGGTACGAGGCGGTGTTAAAAACCGTAACGAGGAAATCCGAAAATTTCAGGAAAACCCGGATTGCCGTGTGTTTGTCGGTCAAATTGCGGCCGCCGGTCTTGGCATAACACTTACCGCCGCATCGACAATGGTATTCTATTCTCTTGACTACAGTATGAGCAATTTTGAACAGGCAAAAGCTCGAATACACAGGGTTTCGCAAAAGGATAACTGCCTTTATATATACCTTGTGGCAAAAGATACAGTAGATATTAAGATTCTGCGTGCATTAAGACACAAGATAAATCTTGCAAAAAGTCTTGTGGACGATTACCGCAAAGGTATAAACCCGTTTAAGTAACAGAAGGGAGATTATATGGTTTATGGACAAGTATATTTTTGAATTGGCAGACAAGCTGAAAGAACTTAAAGACCGCAAGAAAGAACTTGAAACCGAAGTTAAGAATTTGTCATCGGAGATTGAATGTGTTGATTTGGAATTATCCGACGCAATGGCTGATGCCGAATGCGAAAGATTTTCACATGGCGGCAGTACATTTTATCTCAATACCCGCCTTTATGCTTCACCGGCAGCCGGGTGCAGGGACGATTTGATTTTTGCTTTGAAAAATAACGGTTATTCGGATATTGTCACCGAAACCGTGAATGCGAACACACTTGCTTCGTTTGTCAAGGAACAGAAAGCCATTAACGCCGATGAAGTTCCTGCGTGGTTGGCAGATGTGGTGAATATTCACGAAAAGGTATCTGTAGGCATCCGCAAGGGCTGATACAGAAACAATGCGCACAACGCAGCAATGAAAAACCAAAAATTTATTTATAGGAGGACACAAATATGTCAAATGAAATTATGAAAAAGGATAACAACGAAATCAAAGACATCGGATTTGCAACACAGGCGGATATGCAGTGGCTCAGTGATGCCATGAATGAGGATTGTGCCGGGATTGAGCTTCAGCTTGATAGAATCAAAATCCCCGCAGGAGGTTCAACGGCTTTTGAAATTCCGTCTGCCGACGGTGAAGATAATGATATGGTAAAAGAGATTACGGGCGTAATTCTGTATAATCATCCGGCAAACGCATATTACACGGACAAGTACACGGGCAGAAGCAATCCTCCCGACTGCAGCTCCTTTGACGGAATACACGGTTCGGGCAATCCCGGCGGAAATTGCAAAAACTGTCCGTTTAACAAATTCGGAAGCGGTGACGGCAAAAGCAAGGCTTGCAAGAATCGCCGTATGCTCTACATTCTGCGTGAAGGAGAGCTGTTTCCGGTAATTCTTAATCTGCCCGTAGGTTCATCGGCGGCATATAAAAACTATGTAAAGCGTTTGCTCACACAAAGAAATTCTCTCAGCCGTGTTGTTACTTCGATAAGCCTTAAAAAAGCCATGTCAGACAGTAACATTGCATACTCGCAGGCGGTGTTCAAATTTGTGCGTGCTCTTACGGATAAGGAAATTGGGTCGATTGTACCTCTGGTTGATCAGATGAAGACTTATGCCGCAAATTTAACCACGGCAGACCTTATCGAGGATGAAGGTACGACGTTTGTTAATAACGGCGAGGTAATAGAACCATTAAAGTAAGAACAGTACTGTTTGGGGAGGGCTCATCCTCCCCGAATATGCAAAATCAAGGAGACAATGCTATGAAAAATGATTATAGATGCATCACATCCATTGAGGATATTCGTAAATATATCGGCAACGCCAAGGCAGTCGCCTTTGACTATGAAACAGCGCCCGACGATAAGTATCGCAATACGGATAAGGCGGCGCTTGACGCACACAAATCACATCTTGTCGGATGCTCGTTCAGCGTGTCCGAAGGTACGGGAATATATGTTCCGATTGCACACAAGACCGGCGTAAATATAAACAATGCTTTATTTTTGGAATTCCTTAATGAATTTCTCACAAATAAGTCAGTTATAAAAATCGCACACAACCTTGCGTTTGAATCGCAGATGTCATATGCACTCGGAACAGTTATAATGCCGCCCGTCTATGATACGATTGCCGCAGCACAGCTGTCACTTAAAAGCAATACGGAGTTTAGGAACTTAGCGGACAGCGGTTTGAAAAAACTCGCAAACGAGTTATGCGGTGAGGCTTTGCCTGCATTTACTGATGTAACCGAAGGCAGACACTTTGATGAGCTCAATGCAAATGATGCCGAAACGGTGCGTTACGGTGCCGCCGACTCCGACTTTTCGCTCCGACTGTACAATAAATTTAATGCTTGGTTTGATAAATATTTACCTAAGCATCGATATGTTGTTGAGAAAATCGAATCTCCTACGGCTGTTTATCTCGGTATTATGAAATATAACGGTGTGCCCATAGATTACTCTCTTATGCAAAGGCACAAAGCGGAGGCTGACGCAAAAATGGATATGCTAAAGAAAAAAATCGCTTTTATTATCGGAGATATTCCTATCGGAGCAAATTGCAGCACAAAAGCGTTCAAGGATTATCTGTTCAAAGACCTCGGACTCCCCGTTTTGAAAACAACCGCATCAAACAAGGAAGCGGCTGATGATATGACTATGATTCTGCTTAAAGAATGGTGTGATAAAAACAAGCCGGAGCTTTCCGATCTTTTCACATTGGTTCAAGAATATCGCAAATGGGGAAAAATCAAATCAACATATATTGACGGTTACCTTAAATACCGAAACATTGTCACGGGAAATATCCATCCGGATATGTTTTCGCTTTCAACGGATACCGGACGAATGAACTGCCGAAATCCGAATATGCAAAATTGCCCTCGCAAGAGCAATGATCCCATTGGTGTGCGAAAGTTTATAAAGCCGTGCAAGAACGAGTATATTCTCTCGTTGGATTTTTCACAGATAGAACTGAGGGTCGGAGCGTTCTATTGCCGTGATGAAGTTATGATGGACACATATAAACATGGCGGCGATATACACGCAGCCACAACCTCCGTCATTTTCGGCATCTCTTACGAAGAAGCACAGGATAAACATTCCGAAAACTACAAGGAACACAGAACCATTGCAAAAAATGTGAATTTCGGCACATTCTACGGATTGTTTCCGAAAGGATTGCAAAGGACATTGAAGTTCAAAGCCGGTGTTGAGAAAACAGAAGTCGAATGTGCCGAAATTATCACAAACCTCAAATCCGGATATAAAAGGCTTACATCCTGGCAGGAGGAAACAAAAGCGGATGCTGCCTGGAAAATGTACACGGAAACATGGTGCGGAAGACGAAGATATCTTCCCGGCATACGCAGCGATAATTGGGGCGTAAAGTCATTTGCCGAAAGGTGTGCGTTAAACACTCCGATACAAGGAACAGCGGCCGATATATTAAAGCTTGCGATAAAACGAATATTACTCGGCTTGCCGGAGCGTACATGGCTTAGGCCGATACTTCAAATTCATGATGAATTGACCTTTGTTATACCTAAGGACAAGCTGAAAGAAGCCGTGGCTTTTATAAAAGAATGTATGGAAAAACAGCCGTTCCCGGGATTTGATTTGCCGCTTAAAGCCGAAGCATCGGCGGGCGAAACTTTCGGTGACATGGAAGAATTGGAGGATATGTGATGTATAGAAATAATGAGGGATACTCCGACCCGACAGCCGGTGCGGCGTTGGGTCGTGTGATGAAAGAATACAGAAAAGAACGCCGTGAAATTTGGCACAGACAGGCAAAAATCAAGGCAAGGACTAAGGTGTATATTGTGTCCCGATATGCCGGTGATGTTGAAAACAATATAAAAAAGGCTGTACGCTATTGCCGTTTTGCAATAGATAAACGAAAAATGCCTATTGCATCACACCTTCTGTATCCGCAGATTATGAATGATAATATCCCGGAAGAAAGAGAAATCGGAACAATGTACGGGCTGGCGCTGCTTGCATTGTGCGATGAGGTCTGGTGCTTTGGAAAGAAATTGTCTCCCGGCATGGAGCTTGAGGTGAAAGAGGCAAAACGCCTGAAAAAACCGATTAAATATTTCTCCGAGGAGGTGCTGTTATGAATATCTCCGCACAAGAGGTGCTCCTTTCGCTGTTTAATCCGTCGGATATGGTTTGCTTTCGGGTGTTTGATGACAGAAAAGGCGGAACTTTTTCCGGAGCAAAGCTTGAAAGCGCCGCCGGTAAATACTCGGCGGCAGAGAGCTTGCTTAAAAGTCATAACGAGCAAAACAGAGGCATTTTCTTTGTGGTAAATTACGGCGGACACGATGACGAAAGCATAACAAGAATAAACGCACAGTTTGTTGAGATGGATGATTTATCTTTCGAAGAACAGCAGAAAGCTGTAGATGAATTTCCGCTGCCGCCGTCTATGATTATAAAAACAAGAAAATCGCTTCATGTGTATTGGTTTGTGAAGAACGCAAGAGTGGACAGATTCCGAAACATACAAAAAGGACTCGTAAAGCATTTTCACGGCGACCCGATGTGTGTAAACGAAAGCCGTGTTATGCGACTGCCGGGATTTAATCATTGTAAAAAGGAGCCTGTCCCGGTAGAGTGCATCTTGTTTCATCCGGAACGCAAATACACACAGGAGCAACTGACCGAAGCGCTGCCCGAAATCGGTGAAACAAATACGGAAGCCAAATGCGGTCACGAAAAAGGACTTGAGCTTTTGCTCTACGGTTGTGATTTTATAAAGCATTGCAGAGAGGATGCAAAGACTCTGCCGGAGCATGATTGGTATGCGATGATTACAAACCTTTCACCGTTTGAAGGAGGTGCGGAACTGATACATAAGCTGTCCGCACCGTATCCGGGTTATTCCGAGACAAGCACCCGCAAAAAAATCAATCATTTTCTGGAGAGCGGGACAAAGCCCATAAACTGTAAGACCATAGCAGAAAGGGGATTCAAATGTCCAAAGTTCAAAAACGGAGAGTGCAGATGCAAGTCACCCGCCGCAATGTGCTATCAGCCTATGAACATAGACGGACTCAGAGCGGTAATAGAAACCCTCGATGTTACCGATGATACCGTAAAGGATATGCAGAGTGCAAAGGAATTTATCGAAACATATCTGTATAATCAGGATATTGTGACGGCTGAAACGGTTATAGAGTTTGAACTTAAAAATAAATTTAAGCTTAAAAATACATTTTTGAAGCCTCTCATGCAGATTTATAAAACGCTAAACAAAGAATATCAGGCGGGTGCAAAGCACAAATCAACTGCGGGAACGACGGACCTTCCCGATTGGTACACTGTCGGGCAGCAAGGAATAAAGTTTCTTCCCGGTGTTCTGGCGGAATACATGGCGAATAACGAAAAGGTGTTTTATGCTGCGGAACAGTTTTATTTGTATCGCAGCGGTGTGTATTGTGCAATCTCAGAAATGGAAGCCCAGCGTCTGACGCAAGAGAAAATGATACCCCGTGAAACAAAGATGAGCCAAATCACCGATGCAACACAGCAATGGAAGCTGCAAATCCAAAGTGACATAAAAGATCTCAATGCGAATCCGTACATCATCAATGTTAAAAACGGATTGTATAATGTGCTTGAGGATACCTTGACGGAACATAACCCCGATTATTATTCAACGGTTCAGCTTAATGTCGCATATAACGAAACAGCGGAGTGCCCAATGTTTATGAAGTTTTTGGAGGAGTCGATGGGCGGTGATATGGGACAGATTTCACTCATTCAGGAAATGCTCGGCTACTTTCTCATTCCGGTAAACTCGGCGCAAAAATGCTTTGTTATCGTAGGCGTCGGCGGTGCGGGAAAATCGGTGATTTTAAGGGTTTTGAATGATATTCTGCTCGGCAAGCAAAATGTGTCAAATGTATCCTGGCAAGCGCTTAACGAGCGGTTTAAGACTGCGGAACTGTTTGGAAAGCTTGCAAATATTTTTGCCGACTTACCTACAAAATACATTGATGATAACGGTATTTTTAAAGCCTTGGTCGGCGAGGATTATCTCACGGTCGAAAAGAAAAACAAAGACCCGTTCTCATTTCAATCGTGTGCAAGGCTGCTGTTTTCATGTAACAGCATACCCAAAAACTACGGTGACCGTTCCGAAGGCTTTTACAGAAGGCTTATAATTATGCGTTTTAACAATTCTGTGCCGCCCGATAAGCGTGACCCGAATCTTATTGAGAAGTTTCGCATGGAAGCAGACGGCATATTCCTTTTTGCACTTAACGGTCTTAAACGGTTGATGAACAATAATTACACATTCTCGGAAACCGAAGTCAATAAATCCGAACTCAGACAATACCGTGAGGAAAGTGATTCTGTATTGTTGTTTATACGGGAATGCTGTGAGGTTGGAAATGACAAGGTTTGCGGGTCAACCGAAATATTTAATGCATACAAAGGTTACTGTGAAGAATGCGGTCTAAAACCATATTCTCAGAGGATGTTTGTTCGGCAGCTTACCACAGCGCTGCCCGATGTAACCAGGGGTGTGGATACACTCGGAAAACGCAGAATTTTGTCAGGCATTTGCTTAGGTGAAATGCTCGAGTGAAGCACCATATTCGATTTGACACTTCTGACACTTTGACAGCAAAAAACCTATATTATATATATTATATATTAAAATATATGCTATATATAAAAAATTAAATTTTATTTTGCTTATAATAGCATTTTATCTGTCAAAGTGTCAAATTACTTGAAAATACGGGAGGTTATTTGACACATGAAGGAATCCGATATTGTGAAATCAATAATTAAATACTTAAAAACAATCCCCGGATGTTTTGCCTGGAAAGAGCACGGCGGAATGTACGGCACTGCGGGTATTCCCGATATTATTGCCTGCATAGGCGGTAAATTCTATGCTTTTGAAGTAAAAACACCGGTTGGCAAGCCTACCGCACTGCAAGAGGCAGCCATACGAAAAATCATAAACTGCGGCGGCCGTGCAGGGATTGTTCGTTCGGTGGATGATGTAAAAAACATTCTATCAAATACAATACACTGAAAAATACAGGAGGCAAAATATGAAGTACAATAAGATTATAAAACCAAATACATATAACGATGAAGACCCGTATCGTTTGCTGGCAGATGCCATCGTTATTCAAGCCGTAAAAGATTACAGGAAGGCATTGAAATATGACTATCGCAGAATAAAATGCGAGTGCAGGCGTTTCTTTCGTTCGGAATGGTTTAAGGCATTAACCACCATTGACGGCGAGCGGCTTATATCTGAATTGGAATCGGAGGTACGATGAATATGACTGTAAAAAATTATTTGAATCGTGCATACAATCTTGAAAAAGCGGTAAACAACAAGCTTACGGAGCTTGAAACATTAAAAGCCATTGCAACCAAAGTCAGCGCTTCTTTCAGCGACATTCCTCCATCCGGTACCCGTAATGTACACAGGCATGAGGATGTTATGGTAAAAATAATTGATTTGCAAAATGAAATCAGCGGCGATGTAGCAAATCTCATCGATATCAAGCGAGAAATCATAAATATTATAAAAACCGTGGAAAATGTGGTGTACCGTATGCTTTTGGAAGAAAGATACCTGTGCTACAAGTCGTGGGAGGAAATTGCAATAGATTTGAAATACAGCGTTCCGCACATATATCGTCTCCACAGAAAAGCATTGTCAATCATTAAGATTTCCGAAAGATGATAGTAAATGCTCAAAAATGATAGTTGATGATAGCTGGCATATGTAGTATACTGTATAATGTGAAAGAAGAATAGCAGACAGCCTTCATGGGAGAAATCCTGTGAGGGCTTTTCTTATGCCCAAAGCGAGGTGAAGATAGATGCCCCAAAAACCGAAACGGCCGTGTTCCTATCCCGACTGTCCGAAACTTACGGACGGGAGGTTCTGTACAGAGCATCAAAAGCAGGAAAATAAACGATACGAAAAATATGACCGTGATCCGGCGGTGCATCAAAGGTACGGACGAGCATGGAAACGAATCCGTGACAGACACGTTGCAAATCATCCGCTTTGTGAGATGTGTTTGAAGAAAGGTAAGCTTACACCCACCGAGGAGGTTCACCACATCATTCCTCTGTCCCGCGGCGGAACACACGATGATGATAACCTTATGAGCCTGTGCAAGGCTTGTCATTCGGAAATAACGGCAAAAGACGGTGACAGATGGCATAACAAAAGCCGCATCAGATGAGCGGCTTTATGTTATAGTTGATGGTCGAGTACCCATTTTAATAAATCGTCAAATGTGTATTCGTCTGCGGCAACTTTGAGAATGGTATCGGAAAGTTCCTTTTGCGTGTAATCAAGCTCAATTTTATTGAGCGCAAGGAACGCAAGCATTACATGAGTTCCGATTCGTTTGTTACCGTCAACAAAGGCGTGATTTTTAATAAGACCGTATCCGAGTCTTGCCCCCTTTTGTTGAATTGACGGAAACACTTCCGCATTGTCAAATGTCTGAAACGGAGCATTGATTGCGGCTTCAAGTAAATTTTCATCTCGGATTCCGTCACTGCCGCCGGTTTCAGCTATAAGACTCGAATGCAGTGCGACTATTTGTTCTTTTGATAAAATTATCATTTGGCAAGCACCTCATAGGCTTCACGGTTCTTAGCTATAAGACGTTTGGAAACGGCAAGAAGGTCCTCGTTATCGGCGAGCTGTTCTTTTTCTGCCTTTTCGAATTCTATCAAAAGATAACGAGGTGAGTTGTTTTTCAAAATAACAACGGAACCGTTTTCATCAACCATGCGTGCAACCCGTGAGAAGTTTTGGTTTGCCTCGGTAATGGATACAAGATTATTTGTGTTAACGTTCATGATTAAATCCTCCTTCATATAGTCTCATATATATTATACACTATTGTTAGGAGAAATTCAACCTATTTAATAAAAATTTTCAAAAAATTTTTATACCAAGGGGCGGTCTGAATCTCTGTGAGCCTACCACAGAAGAACGGGCGCCTCCCTTCATACACAAAAAAGCGAAATCAAACAGGGGGATAACCCCCAAAGAGAAATGAGGTGAATTTGATATGGCAAAGGACGGTACAAACAGGGGCGGCTCACGAGCAGGCGCGGGGCGAAAATCAAAGGCGCTTGCCGATAGACTGACAGCCGGGAACCCCGGCGGCAGAAAACTCACGGTTGTAAACTTTGATAACGACACCGCAGAACTTGAAGGTTCGGATATGCCGCCTGTGAAGGAATATTTGAAAGCAAGTCAAAAAGGCGGTATTGATTTATGTGCCGAGGATGTATACAAGGAAACATGGCAGTGGCTGAAAGAACGAGGATGTGAAAAGCTGATCAGCACACAGCTTTTAGAGCAGTACGCAATGTGCATCGCAAGATGGATTCAGTGCGAGGAGGCTATCAGTACATTCGGTTTTTTGGCAAAGCATCCGACAACGGGCGGCGCCATGACCTCACCGTATGTTTCGGTGAGCCGTGACTACATGAAACAGTCCAATCAGCTGTGGTATCAGATTTACCAGGTTGTAAAGGAAAACTGCTCTGTGGAATACGGCTCGGCAACACCGCAGGACGATTTAATGGAGCGGCTTTTGACCGCTCGGAAAGGACGATAAAACTATGTTTGAAAAAGTAAATCCCGCCCACCCGGACAAGGTGGCGGACAGAATTGCCGGTGCAATTGTCGACCTGGCATACAGCGCGGAGAACAATCCGAAAATTGCCGCCGAAGTTTTAATCGGACATGGCGTGTGTCATGCGATTATCGAAACCTCCGCACCGATTGAAAAATGTATGGTTGAGAAAGCAATACACCGAATCGGCGGTTCAAACCTTAAATGCGATATTGTTATCACTCCACAGGACACACATCTTGCAAAGAACCAGGACGGTATTATCAGATGCGGTGACAACGGCATATTCAAGGGTATGCCTGTAACCGATGAGCAAAAAGCACTTGTCAAAGTGGCAAAAGACATATACAATTCCTATCCCTTTGACGGAAAATACATTATTGACGGAGCAAGACTCATCATCTGCCAAAGCAATGCGGATACGGATAAACTCAAAAAATATTATCCCACAGCCGAAATCAATCCGATTGGTGACTGGACAGGCGGAACGGATGTTGACACAGGCGCCGCAAACCGCAAACTCGGCAGTGATATGGCAGATTCCGTAACCGGCGGCGGTCTGCACGGCAAGGATTTATCAAAGGCCGATGTGAGTGTAAATATTTACGCATTTCTTAAAGCGCAAGAAACAGGAAAGCCTGTGGAGTTTAGCTGTGCAATCGGCGATGAATACATAGACGGTATTCCTTACGAAAAAATCGTGGAAACGGCAAGAGAATATATAAAGTCGGTCGGCGGCTTTGAGAAATTTGCCGAGTGGGGTTTGGTATGCTGATTGAAAAAATGAAAACCGAAAATCTGCTCCCTGCGGACTACAATCCACGAAAGGATTTGAAACCCGGCGATGAGGAATATGAAAAGCTGAAACGCTCGATTGAGCAGTTCGGCTATGTTGAGCCGGTTATATGGAATAGGACAACCGGCAGAGTTGTCGGCGGTCACCAAAGGCTCAAAGTTCTAATCGATATGGGCATAAACGAGGTTGACTGCGTTGTTGTCGAAATGGACGAAAACAAAGAAAAAGCGCTTAATGTGGCGCTCAATAAAATATCCGGCGAATGGGATAAGGATAAGCTTGCTCTTTTGATTTCGGATTTGCAGGCCGAAGATTTCGATGTATCTCTCACCGGATTTGACGATGCGGAAATAGATGATTTGTTCAAAGACACCATCCAAGATAAAATCAAGGATGATGATTTTGATGTGGATGCCGAGCTGCAGAATCCTACAATCACGAAACTCGGAGATGTCTGGCAGCTCGGCAGACACAGACTTGTGTGCGGGGACAGTACATTGGCTGAAACATATGATATGCTCCTTGGCGAGGAAAAAGTAAATCTTGTGATTACCGACCCGCCGTATAATGTCAATTACGAGGGTTCAGCCGGAAAGATTAAAAATGATAATATGGAAGATGATAAATTTTACAACTTCCTCTTTGACGCTTTCGCAAATACAGAAAAATGTATGGCAGACGATGCGAGCATTTATGTGTTCCATGCCGATACCGAGGGTTTGAACTTCAGAAAGGCATTTAAGGACGCAGGGTTCTATCTCTCCGGTACGTGCATTTGGAAAAAGCAGAGCCTTGTACTTGGCCGCTCGCCGTATCAGTGGCAGCACGAACCGATACTGTTCGGCTGGAAAAAGAAAGGAAAACATCAATGGTACACAGGTAGAAAAGAGTCGACCATATGGGAATTTGACAAGCCGAAGAAAAACGGCGATCATCCCACAATGAAACCGATACCTCTGCTTGCATATCCGATTATGAATTCGTCAATGAGCAACTGTCTTGTTCTCGATCCGTTCGGCGGCAGCGGAAGTACACTCATTGCCTGTGAACAGACCGACAGAATTGCAAGAACAATCGAGCTTGATGAAAAATTCTGCGATGTTATTATAAAACGCTACATCGAACAGGTCGGAACATCGGACAATGTGTCCGTGACAAGAGCCGGTGTGACGCTGAAGTATTCGGAGGTGGCGGCTGATGAAGGATAAATTAACCCTCGGAAGTTTGTTTGACGGCAGCGGCGGTTTTCCCCTGGGCGGACTTTTATGTGGAATCACTCCCGTATGGAGCTCCGAGATTGAGCCGTTTGCCGTGCGTGTCACAACCAAAAGACTGCCAAAGGTAAAACATTACGGTGATGTATCTGCGCTTAGTGGCGAAAAACTCCCGCCCGTGGATATTATCACATTCGGCTCGCCATGCCAGGATATGTCCATTGCGGGCAAAAGAGCCGGTCTTGACGGCAGCCGTTCAAACCTCTTTTATGAGGCAATACGAATTGTAAAGGAAATGAGGGATAAGACAAATGGAAAATATCCGAGATTTATCGTGTGGGAAAATGTGCCCGGAGCATTCTCGTCAAATGGCGGCGAGGACTTCAAAGCCGTCCTTGAAAGCGTCTGTTCCGTCAAAGAAGATAAAGCTGATATTCCTCGATATGAGAAATGGCCGAATGCCGGAGAAATCGTGGCAGACGATTACTCAGTCGCATGGCGGGTTTTCGATGCTCAATACTGGGGAGTCCCCCAACGAAGAAAACGCATCTACCTTGTCGCAGATTTTGGAGGCGGGTGTGCCGGAAAAATATTATTTGAGCCGGAGGGCATGTCTGGGTATTCTAAAAAGGGCATCTTCCCGTGGCAAAGAACTGCCGAAGATACTCAAAACAGCATTGGAGCGACAGGCTGTGACGGATACAACGGCTGTCTGACGGGTGATGTATCGTCTACACTCGGTGTTAATTGCGGAATATCCACCGGCAGAAACGGCATTGTATTAAACGACCAAGGCGGTAATCGGATTGATGTTACCGAAAATGTGACGGCAACACTCCGTGCCGAGGCGCATCATCCGCCCTGTGTTATGGAATCAGCGGGATTTTGCACGGAACATTCGGCAAAAGCAAGGTCGATAGGTTTTGAAAAAGAAGTGTCTCCGACACTGCGAGCCGGTACTGTTCCGGCGGCTGTTTATGAAAACCACGGACAGGATACAAGATTTAAGGGACCGCTCGATACCGCACCGACAGTGATTGCGACCTACGGCACAGGCGGAAACAATCAGCCGTTTGTGGTGGAACAATGCTATGATGTGCGGTTTACTTCGGAAGGTACGAAAAATGCAAGGCAGAATTGCTATGAAACCGATGTTGCAAGAACAATCGACACCGGCGGCAATGCTCCGGATTCCAATCAGGGCGGTGTTGCGGTTGTATACGGAATATGCTCCAAAGACAGCAATTCCATGAAATCGGATAATCCGCACAGCGGTTTTTATGAGGCTGACACATCACGATGCCTTGACGCAAATGGTGGAAATCCGTCATGTAATCAAGGCGGCATGGCAGTATGTGTTCAAGGCTCAATGATAGGCCGCAAGGATGAAAACGGCCCGCAAGGTAATGGCATAAATGAAAATGTATCGTTTACACTCAACACAACAGATAAACACGCTGTTGCTTACGGAATTGACAGAGCGGCTTTCAATCAAGGGCAGAATGCAAAATATTCATTTGCGGTTGAACAAGAGGTTCAGCCGACAATGGTGGCAAAAGGACCGGGCGCTGTTGCTGCGCCGACCTATTCGAGTTCAAAGGCATCATTTTTTACAAACGCTGAAAAAGAGCTTGCGAACACGCTCGTTGCCACAGATTACAAAGACCCGCCGATGATAAACGATACAGATGATAATGCCGAATACATAGTACGCAGGCTCACCCCCACCGAATGTGCAAGACTGCAAGGTTTCCCGGATGGTTGGTGTAAAAACCTTGAAACCGAAAACCCGACCGATGAGGAGATTGCGTTTTGGAAAGATGTATTTGAAACACACCGAAAGGCTATGGGAATATCAAAAAAACCGAAGTCTGATAAGCAGATTGTAAAATGGCTTAGAAATCCGCACTCCGATTCGGCAGAGTATAAATTGTGGGGCAACGGAGTCGCACTGCCGTGCGTATGCTTTGTGCTTTCCGGGATTGTGAGGGCAAACAAAAAATACTCCGAGTAAATTCGAAGTATTTAGTGAGTTTCTATTGTGCCGTGTTCCGATTCAAATTCGGCAATGCGTTTTTTTATCAGCTGTTCAAGTTCTTTGTTCTTGGTTCTGCCTTCGTATTCGGCAATATATGCAAGCTTATCAAGCAAAACTTGAGAAACTCTGAGCGTGTAACGCGGAAGATTATCTTTCATAATTGACTCACCTCTGACTAAGTATTGACTAAATTATATCATTGTAGTATAATGAAATGCAGAAATGACGAAGTTTTGACGCATAGAAAATGAGGTAATTTTATGAAAACAGCTATAATCGGTTCAAGAAATATAACAAATGTGGATTTGTCGAGGTTCATTCCGGTTGGTACAACAGAGATTGTATCCGGCGGCGCAAGAGGTGTTGATACCGTTGCAAAAGAATATGCAAACCGTAACGGACTAAAGTTAACGGAGTTTTTGCCGGACTATGAACGCTTTGGTCGGGGCGCACCGCTTAAAAGAAATATTACAATAATCGAAAACGCAGATATTGTGCTTGCATTTTGGGACGGAAAATCAAGGGGCACAAAATTTGTAATAGACAACTGTCACCGCAGAAATATACCGATAAAAATATATTTGGCGCCGGATTTTGTGCAAATGGCAGAATAATATTTGTATTGCAAAAAGGACTTGATATTTCCTCGAATTTGAGTAATATATGTACTTAACCAAAAGAAAGGCGGTACGATATTATGAATGAGGAAATCAGTAAATTTGTTTTGGGACGGCTGAATCTGCACGGTAAATCCGAGCCGACAGAACTCCAAGACGCATATATGAAATTTAAGTCCTGTATGGATAATTTAAGAAAAACACTCTCCGATGAGCAGAAAAAGCTGTTAAACAGATGCGAAAACGCATATGCACTGCTTGACGGCGAAACAGTCGACCATTATTACCGCACGGGTTTTTCCGATGCGGTTATATTTTTGGATGGGTGGAAAAACGGCAAATGGATCACCGATAAGGAAGGCAAGAAAAATATGCTGATTGATGAAATTAAAAAGCTATACCCCATCGGCGCTCGTGTGGAGCTTGTGAAAATGGATGATAAACAAGCGCCGCCTGTCGGCACAAAAGGCACCGTTAAGGGCGTTGACGATATCGGAAGTCTGCTAATCGATTGGGATAACGGCTGCGGCTTAATTGTTGTCTATGGCGAGGATGTTATAAAAAAGCTTGATTCGGTTAAAACAGTATGCTATGGAAAAGAACAAATATGGGACAGCCGTGATGATGCAATCAAATTCTTTTCACAGGCTATGGCGGCAAGCGAGGGCAGTGAACATCAGCGTTATTACAACATTTATGCTATGCTCATAAGCGGCGAAAAAACCTGTGTTGACACAATAGAATAAGTAGCACATATACACAATTATATGTGTGTATCTTTGGGTACGAACGGAGCAGAAAGGAATGTTTGAAATGAAAGAAACAATGACAAGAACAGCCGTATGCCCCAGGTGCGGAAAAGTATACACGGACAGACCGGCAATTTCAAGGACAGACGGTAAAACTCCAATCTGCCCGGACTGCGGCACACGCGAGGCGCTTGAAAGTATCGGCATTGACACCACAGAACAGGATAAAATTTTAAGAGCAATTCACGGAAATATGAGTTCATAATATGATTATAGATACACAAATATATGTGTGTATCTCTGGTGGATAATGGTATTGATATAATCTCCTTTTAGAGTTAATATGTGTATAACAAAAACGAAAGGGGCATCAAGCCATGACAAAGAAAGAATTGAATCAAATCGTAAAAATAGCACAGGAGAACATTATATCAATGGAAAACAGATCAGACCTTGAACAGCACTTCAGTGATGAAGAAGATTTCTTCGAGATTTCGGTTTGGGGGTTAAAGGACGCCCTCGTTGCGGCATACGAACTTGGAAAGAAAAACAGATAAGGAGTCTTGCATTATGTGGAATGAAGGAACAGTCAGCGTAAACGGAGAGATTTTTCATTATTGGATGAAACAATATGAAGAGGGTTCTGAATTTGGAATTAACGGAGGACGGATTTCAAAGCTTACGATTAAACGCGGCGGCAGAGAGGTTTATAACTATGACCGCGGTGAGGATATTGAACCGATAGACAAGAATACCGAAACTGCACTTGCGATAATTCTTAAGAGCGATAACTAAACAGAACAATATTGAAACGGAGCCGTGAAAGGTTCTGTTTCTCTCTATATAAATTTGAAGTCGCATTCGTGCGGCTTATTTTTATGCACGGAGGTGAGAACAATACGAAAACTGAAAAAATACAAGCCTACAAAATTCAAGGCAAAAACATCGGTATATGATAAAGACTCTGCCGATTATGCGGTTATGTTTATTGAGAGCCTTTGCCACACAAAAGGTACATGGGCGGGAAAGCCGTTTGAACTCATCGACTGGCAAGAGCAAATTATCCGTGATATATTTGGAACATTAAAGCCGAACGGATATCGGCAGTTTAACACCGCATACATAGAAATTCCAAAGAAAATGGGTAAATCCGAACTTGCCGCCGCTGTTGCGCTGCTTTTAACCTGTGGTGACGGTGAGGAACGAGCCGAGGTTTACGGCTGTGCCGCAGACCGACAGCAAGCGTCCATTGTGTTTGAGGTTGCCGCCGACATGGTTCGTATGTGTCCGGCGCTTTCAAAACGGGTAAAAATACTTACCGCAACTAAGCGGATAGTATACACACCCACAAACAGCTTTTATCAAGTGCTGTCTGCCGAAGCATATTCAAAGCACGGATTTAACATTCACGGAGTGGTGTTTGATGAGTTGCACACACAACCGAACAGAAAGCTGTTTGATGTTATGACAAAAGGCTCCGGTGATGCACGAATGCAGCCGTTATACTTTCTGATCACAACAGCCGGTACAGATACACATTCGATATGTTATGAAACGCACCAAAAGGCAAAGGATATATTAGAGGGCAGAAAAATTGACCCGACATTCTATCCTGTCATATACGGCGCAGAGGAATCGGATGACTGGACTGACCCAAAGGTGTGGAAGAAAGCAAATCCGTCACTCGGTATTACGGTGGGTGTTGATAAGGTTAAGGCTGCGTGTGAGTCGGCAAAGCAGAACCCGGCTGAAGAAAACAGTTTCAGACAGTTAAGGCTTAACCAATGGGTAAAGCAATCGGTGCGATGGATGCCGATGGACAGATGGGATAAATGCTCCTTTGCCGTAAACGAAGATGAACTTATCGGCAGAGTCTGCTACGGCGGTTTGGATTTATCAAGCACAACAGATATTACGGCATTTGTGCTTGTGTTTCCGCCGCTTGATGAAACGGACAAATATATAGTTCTTCCGTACTTTTGGATACCGGAAGATAACCTTGAACTGCGTGTGCGGCGTGACCATGTACCGTATGATGTCTGGGAGCGTCAAGGCAAGCTTAAAACCACCGAGGGCAATGTTGTTCACTATGGATATATTGAAAAGTTTATTGAACGCTTGGGCGAAAAATATAACATTCGTGAAATTGCATTCGACCGTTGGGGTGCGGTGCAGATGGTGCAGAATCTTGAGGGCATGGGATTTACGGTAGTCCCGTTCGGACAAGGTTTTAAGGATATGTCACCGCCTACAAAGGAACTGATGAAACTTGTGCTTGAAGAACGCATTGCCCACAGCGGACACCCGGTTCTTCGTTGGATGATGGATAATATTTATGTTCGTACAGACCCGGCGGGAAACATTAAGCCGGACAAGGAAAAGTCCACCGAGAAGATTGACGGAGCCGTTGCAGCTGTTATGGCGCTTGACCGGGCAATACGCTGCGGAAATGATATGAGCGAGAGTGTATATGATGAACGTGGGATTTTGTTTATATAGGAGTTGATGTAATATGGGTATTTTACAAGGACTATTCCGTTTAAGGGATAAACCTCAAAACAGAACCGCAGGCTCGGGTTACAGTTTCTTCTTCGGAGGAACGACTTCCGGCAAAACGGTAACTGAGCGAAGTGCCATGCAGATGACGGCGGTATATGCTTGCGTTCGTATTCTGTCGGAGGCGATTGCGGGACTTCCGCTGCACCTATACCGATACAAAGAGGACGGCGGCAAGGAAAAAGCCGTAGACCATCCGCTGTACTTACTTTTGCATGATGAGCCGAACCCCGAGATGAGTTCATTTGTGTTTCGTGAAACGCTTATGACTCATCTTTTGTTATGGGGAAATGCTTATGCACAGATTATCCGAAACGGCAAAGGCGAAGTGATAGCGCTCTATCCGCTTATGCCCAACAAAATGACCGTTGACCGTGATTCGGACGGACACCTTTACTACAAATACATGAAATCCACCGATGAAGCGCCGACTATGCCGAACTCAACCGTTATACTCCCGCCGTCCGATGTTTTGCATATACCCGGACTCGGTTTTGACGGACTTGTCGGATATTCACCCATTGCAATGGCAAAAAACTCAATCGGTATGGCGATTGCCTGTGAGGAATACGGTGCAAGGTTTTTCTCGAACGGAGCTGCTCCCGGCGGTGTTTTGGAACATCCCGGCACGGTAAAGGAACCGCAGAAAATCCGTGACAGCTGGAACCAATCATTTATGGGGACACAAAACTCGCACCGCATTGCCGTTTTGGAAGAAGGCATGAAATATACTCCGATCGGAATATCCCCGAACGAGGCTCAGTTTCTTGAAACACGAAAATTTCAGATTAACGAAATAGCTCGAATTTTCAGAGTGCCGCCGCATATGGTCGGTGACCTTGAAAAATCGAGCTTTTCCAATATAGAGCAACAGTCACTTGAATTTGTTAAATACACGCTTGACCCGTGGGTGTCGAGATGGGAGCAGTCAATGGTGCGTTCCCTTCTTCTGCCCGCTGAGAAAAAAGAGTATTTTGTGAAATTTAATGTGGACGGACTCTTGCGCGGTGATTATCAAAGCCGAATGAACGGCTATGCAACGGCAAGGCAGAACGGCTGGATGAGCGCTAACGATATACGGGAACTTGAAAATCTTGACCGTATTCCAAAAGAGGACGGTGGCGACTTGTATCTGGTAAACGGAAATATGCTGCCGCTCGATAACATAACGAAACATAATGCGTACTTTGATGAAGGTATGCAGAAGGAGGATGAAAACAAAGATGAAGAAGTTTTGGAACTGGACGAACCAAACGGACAAGCCGAAGGAGAACGGCAGGACGCTGTTTCTGAACGGAACAATCGCAGACGAGAGCTGGTATGACGATGATGTCACACCGCAGTTATTCAAAAATGACCTTTATGCGGAAAGCGGTGATGTAACCGTGTGGCTCAACTCGCCGGGCGGAGATTGTGTTGCCGCAGCACAGATTTACAATATGCTGAAAGAATATCCCGGCAATATCACAATCAAAATTGACGGCATAGCCGCAAGTGCGGCATCACTCATTGCAATGGCAGGTGACGAAGTTTTAATGTCACCGGTGTCGATGATGATGATTCACAATCCGATGACTGCGGCAATCGGAAATGCGGACGATATGCAAAAGGCGGCAACAATGCTTGATGAGGTCAAAGACAGCATCATTAACGCTTATGAACTGAAAACGGGACTTACGCGTGCGAAACTTTCACATCTCATGGATGATGAAACCTGGATGAATGCGGTAACGGCCGTAGACCTCGGCTTTGCAGATGGCATTTTGTATCGTGATTCGGATAAAGAAGATGAGAAAACCGAGGATGATGATAAGACGGACGGTGAACCGGAAACCGAACCTGAACAAGATGAGGACGAAAAAGACAATAAAAAGAAGGCGGAACCGCAAACCGGTAAAAGCCAAAATAAAGTGTCTGAACCTATGCTGTTTTCAAGGCAGAAGTCGGATTTGGACTTGATCCAAAAAATCAATAAGCATTTTGAAAAACCAAAAGAACCCGTAAAACAAGGCCGCAGTGCTGCCGTACTGATGGAACGGCTTAATTTAATGAAATACTAATTTTGAGGAGGATTTATTTATGACTATCAATGAAATGAGAACCAAAAGAGCAAAAGCCTGGGATGCCGCTAAAGCATTTTTAGACTCACACACCAACGAAAACGGTATGCTCTCCCCGGAGGACGATGCCGTTTACACCAAAATGGAGAATGAAATCGCGGATTACTCAAAAGAAATCGCAAGGCTTGAACGCAGAGAGGCGCTTGACGCAGAGCTTAATATGCCAACAAGCAAGCGTATCACGGAAAAACCGGATACACCGAAACCGGAGGACGAAAAGACAGGCAAAGCGTCCGATACATACAAAAGGGCATTTTGGAATCAGCTCCGCTCAAAGGCGGGTGTAACTGCTCCGGAGCTTCGCAACGCACTGCAGGAAGGCACAGACTCCGAAGGCGGATATCTTGTACCGGACGAGTTTGAGCATACGCTTGTTACGGCAATGAATGAAGCAACGGTTATAAGGCCGCTTGCTCATGTAATCACCACATCAAGCGGCGCACATAAAATTCCCGTTGTCGCATCGCACGGCAGCGCTGCGTGGATTGATGAAGAAGGCGCATATACCGAGGGTGACGAAACTTTCGGACAGGCACAGCTTGACGCGCACAAGGTCGGCACAATTATCAAGGTGTCGGAAGAACTCTTAAACGATTCCGCATTCGATCTTGAGGGGTATTTTGTTACTGAATTTGCAAGACGAATCGGCGAAAAAGAAGAAGAGGCTTTCCTTGTCGGAAACGGAACTCTTAAACCTACCGGTATTCTCAATACCACAGGCGGCGGTGAAGTCGGTGTTACCTCTGCAAGCGCTACGGCAATTACGGCAGATGAACTTATCGACCTTTATCATTCGCTGAAAGAGCCATACCGCAAGGATGCTGTTTGGATTTTGAACGATTCCACGGTAAAGGCAATCAGAAAGCTTAAGGACGGAAACGGTCAGTATTTGTGGCAGCCGGGAATCAAGGACGGCGAGGAAAACACAATCCTCGGCAGACCCTACTTTACTTCTTCTTTTGTTCCCGAAATTAAGGCAAGCGCAAAAACCGTAATCTTCGGTAATATCAACTACTATTGGATCGGCGACCGTGAGGGCATCACATTCAAAAGGCTAAATGAACTGTTTGCCGGCAACGGACAGGTCGGTTTCCTTGCCTACAAAAGACTTGACGGTAAAACCGTACTGCCGGAGGCTATCAAGGTTCTTCAGATGAAGTCTGCATAATTGAGGCGATTTCGTATGAAAATACAGGCACTTAAAAGCTGTGCCGGACTTGACTTTGCGTACTATGAGGGCGAGATTGCCGATTGTAATGATGCGGTTGCAAAGGACTTAATTTCTGCAGGATATGCAAAGGAGATAAAGCCGGCAAAACCGAAAGCGGGTGGAAAGGCAAATGCTGACGCTTGACGAAGTAAAGGAATTTTTAAGGATAGACCACAATGAGGAGGACGGATATATTTCCGTCCTTCTGCTTTTGGCGAAGGAACTGTGTGAGAATTATATGAGAAAAGACATCATCGAGCCGATGCCGGAGTCTGTGCGACAGGCACAGCTTTTGGTTATTTCGCATTTTTATGAAAACAGGAGCGGCACACCTATTCCCGAAACGGTGTATCGGCTTTTGGATAATTACAGAAAGGACCAATTCTAATGAACTTTTCAAAATTAAGGCACAGAATAATTTTCCTGTCCCCGACAGATGAAATTATAAATTCTATGGGTGAAACAGTGCCGAGGTACAAGCCGTTCAAACCGTATCTTCCATTGCCTTTGCAAGTAGATGCAGATAAGGTATATTTATCGCACGATAATGACGGTAATGCAGTATTGGAATATGCGAACGGAAAACCGTATGCGCATAAATTGGCGCTTGAAAACTTTTCTGTTGCGGCATTTGTCGCACCAACCACCGGCAGAGAATATGAAGAAAGTCAGAAAATCCGTGCTGAAACCACCTACAAAATCTCAACGAGATATTTTAGGAACATCACACCGGCTATGCGTATTCTCTACAATAACCGTGAATTTGAGATAGTGTCCGTGCTTGACCTAAATGAACGGCATGAGGAACTCCAGATCATAGCCGCCGAAAGAAACGCACAAACGGCACAGAATTTCGATAAGGGTGAGTATAATGGCGAAGAATGACGGAACATTCGGATTTGAGGACTTGCAAAAGGCTTTCAACCGTATCGAGCAAAAATATGAAAACAAAACGGACGCCATGCTTATGGCAATGGCGAATGTCACAAGACAGCGTGTACGCTCGAAAACACCGACAGGCAAAACAAAAAAGCTGAAAGGTTCATGGCGAACCAAAAAGCCTAAGACCTTCGGCAAGGCGCGTGTTGCCCGTGTGCAGACCGAGAACCGGTACGGTCATGTGGTCGAAGAAGGTCACAGAGTTGTAACAGGCGGCTCTACTGTCGGCAGAAACGGAAGAAAATTAAACATCTTGCAGAGAGGTATCAGAGGAATTTCGGTCGGCGGTAAAACAAAGGGCGAGAAAATGATTGAGGATACGGTCAAAGAACTTAATGCAACCTTTGAGAAAAATGCAAAAAAACTGCTTGATGATTTAACGAGCGAGGTGGAGCTGTGATAATGATAAAAGATATACAAACGGCGGTTTCAAAACTGCTCACAAAAAACAAATACTCAGTTATTGCGTCTGAGGTCAAAGAGGGTTTCCAAAAGCCTGCCTGCTTTATCGATGTTTTTCCCGTGAGCGTTGCAACGGAAAACAAATTCTACGAATTGGTTACCTTGGGTATTGAGATTTCATATCACCCATCAATGGAAACCAAAGAAGAACTCGTCGTAAACGCCGAGAAACTGAAAAATATATTTTTATACACTCCGATTAAGGTAAAGGACAGGTTTTTGTCGGTCAATGAAATAACCTTTGATTCCGATAAAAGCGCCCTTATCGCATATTTTGAATTGGAGTTTTTACAGGAAACGAATACAAAAACGGTTTCAATGCCGAAAATGAGAGAATTACAAGAAAGAGTGGTGACAGATAGTCGTGGGACTTCCGAAAATTTTAATTGAATTTAAGACGCTTGCAGAAACGCTTATTGCACGAAGTGAGCGCGGCATCGTGGCTGTTATTCTGAAAGATAACAGCAATACAACAAAAACCGCCGTATACACAAAAGAGAGCGAGATTGTAAAAAGCCATTATACGGCGACCAATCTTGCATATCTGTCCCTTGTGTTTATGGGTGGACCGTCAAAGGTGATTGTGGAGCGTGTGCAGACCTCCGATGATATTTCAGATGCGCTCGAAAGACTAAAAAACAAGCGGTGGTATTACCTTGCCGTTCCCGGTTTGGGTGACGGTGAAACAGATACCGTTGTCGAGTATATCAAAGAACAGCGCACGCAGTATCATAAGACATTCAAAGCGGTTTTACCGCTTGCTGCAGCAGATAACGAGGGCATCATAAATTTTGCAACCGACAATATAAAGGTCGGCGCAAAGACGTACACAACCGCAGAGTTTTGCTGCCGCATTGCCGGGATTCTTGCCGGACTTCCGCTTAACAGGAGCGCTACATACTACACTCTGCCGGAGGTTGAAAGCATAACCGAAAGCGAAACTCCGGACGATGATGTGGATAACGGAAAATTGATTTTAATTAATGACGGCACAAAAATAAAGATTGCAAGGGGCGTCAATTCTCTTACCACAACTACTGAGGACAAAGGTGATGATTTCAAAAAAATCAAAATCATTGAGGCTGTCGATATGATTCGTGATGATATCCGTGCGACCTTCGAGGACGAATTTGTAGGCAAGGTTGAAAACTCATACGATAACAAAATCGTATTTATTGCCGCCGTAAACAAATACTTCAAAGACCTTGCAAACAGAGGAGTGCTTTATGATAAGTATGACAACAAGGCTGAAATTGATATTGACGAAACAAGAGAATGGCTTTCAAAAACGAGAGATGTGTCCTCTTGGGATGATGAAAAAATCAAGACAGCAAACACCGGAACAAATGTGTTTGTGAGGGCGAGTATTCAAATCCAGGACGCAATCGAGGATTTGAAGTTTGGAATTTACATTGAATAAGGGGGTAAAAAGCTATGGCGGTAAAACCTACTGCGCCGAGAGTTATGAACGGCAAATGGGGCATGGTTTATCTTGACGGAGAGCCTGTCTATGAAACCGATTCATATGAGGCGAAGATAAAAATTGAGCGTGAGGATGTGGATTTTGTCATGCAGATGGCAAAGGACTCGAAAATGACGGGACTTACGGGCGAATGGAGCATGAAGGTCAAAAAAGTGTTTTCACGAGGAGCACAGCTTTTGTCGGAGAAAATAAAGAAAGGCATTGATGTCCGCATTCAGATTATCTCAAAAATCGATGATCCCGATGCCTACGGAAGTGAGCGGCTTGTAATCGAGAATGCGTGGTTTAATGAGTTGACTCTGCAGAAGTTTGAAAATGCAAAAATGATTGACGAGGAATACAGCGGCGGATTCACCGATTACTACTTCCCCGACCTCGTCAAGGTACGATAAAGCGGTCTTAGAAAGGATGGAATTATGAATAAAAACACAAAAATAACACTTGCGGAGCTTATCCGCAGAAAAGAGCAGATGCTTGAAAGCAAGAAAAAACCGAAAACCGCGACACTGTATATAAAGTCACTCGGCGGCACTATCACAATTGAAAGTCCGACATCTGATTTGGCAAGAGACACACAGGATATGGATAACGGTGACGCATATATGGTTTATTCCTGCGTGACGGAGCCTTGCCTTAAATCAAAGGAACTTCAGATGGCTTTTGAATGTGTTGAACCGATGGAGATTGTTGAGAAAGTATTTGAACCAGGCGAGATTCCGCAGATTGCGGTTGAGTGCTTAAAGCTTGCAGGATATGTTGACGGAGTAAAGGCGGTTGACGATATAAAAAACTAATCAGAAGTGACGGAGAGCTTGCCATGCTCTGTCACTTTTTGAATAGGGGTATTGAGCCAAAGAAGGTTATTAATCTTCCGCTTTCAGAAAAACTTTTTTATAAGGCTTGTTATGAGGTTTATATGGAAGATGAATATGAAAAATACAAAGCACTGACTGGCGGTGATGGTTAATGAGTAAAAAGAATATCGGTGCTACACTTTCGATCAAAGACAACAACTTCACCGCCGGGATAAGAAATGCCATAACAGGTGTAAAGAACCTCAAAAACCACACCACCAACGCAACAGGCGGACTAAAGAAAATGCAGTCGCAGAGCAAGCTGACGGGCGAGGGACTTGCATCTCTTGCAAAAAAAGCCGCCGGAGTTGTGGCGGCTTATGCAGGGTTTAATCAGGTTAAAGCTTTTATGTCTGACTGTGTGGTTGGAGTGCTTGAGCTTGAAAGAGCAAATGAACGACTCGGCACTCTTATGAAAAATGTGAAAGGTACAACACAGGCACAGGTTGATGATATAATCAAGTACGGCGACGCACTTGAACTTGTGACAACCGTTGAGGGAGATGCAACCGTGGCGGGTGCGTCACAGCTTGCAACCTTTCAGCTGCAATCCTCAACAATAAAAGCACTGCTGCCATCGCTGCAGAACCTTGCGGTCGGCACATACGGTGTTAATGTATCGCAGGAGCAGATGATTCAGACCGGAAACCTTGTCGGTAAGGTTATGCAGGGTCAGATAGGTGCTCTTTCGCGTGTGGGCGTTTCCTTTTCGGAGGCACAGGGTAAAATATTAAAAAGCGGAACGGAAGCCGAGAAAACAGCGACGCTGATAGAGGTCTTGAATCAGAACTTCGGCGGTCTTGCCGAGAACATGGCAAAAACACCGGAAGGACGAATTCGTCAGCTGAAAAACGCATGGGGTTCTGTTAAGGATATTGTCGGTTACGGTGTGCTGCCCGTTATAACATCGGCTGTAAATTTCCTTGCATCAAAAATACCGGACGCACAAAACGCTATGACAAAGGCTGTTGAAACGGTTAAAGTTCCGATTGTGTGGATTAAGGACAATGCTCTGCCGCCCCTCATAACCGCATTTCAAAATGTATGGAATTACGGTGTGTCGGCATTTGACAGCATAAAAACAGCCGTTATGCAAAACAGTGAGAAGTTTTCCGGCATTATCACGATTGCCGGCGGTGTAAAAGACGCTCTGTTTAATGCGTTTGAATTCTGCAAACCGGCGCTTAATTGGATAAAGGACACAGGACTTCCGCTCGTTGTAAACGCTCTTGCCGGAGTGGTACAGAAAGCGACCGATGTATATAACTTTTTCGTGAATAACTGGGGTTGGATTGCTCCGGTTATATCGGGCATTGTCGGTGCGATTGTGGCATTTAAGGTTGCCGTATTTGCGATAAATACCGTCATGAACGCATGGGCGATTGTGCAAGGGATATGCACCGCTGCGCAGTGGGCGCTGAATGTGGCAATGACAGCGAACCCCGTTGGTATTATTATTGTCGCAATCGGAGCGCTGATTGCCATAGGTGTTGCGCTTTGGATGAATTGGGACAGTGTGTGTGCCTGGTGCAAGCAGGCATTTCAGGCGGTCGGAGATTTCTTTGTTTCGGTCGGCACAAGCATAGGTTCTTTCTTTGTCGGACTGTGGACGGGAATTAAAGATACCGCAGTCGGAGTTTGGAACGGTATAACAGGATTTTTAAGCGGTGCGTGGAATACCATATCCTCCGCCGCAGTTTCCGTATTTACGGGAATCGGAAATGCGATAAAGAATGTGTGGAACGGTATCGTCGGCGCTATCAAGGGCGCTATAAACAGCATTATTTCCGCAATAAATTCTATGATACGCGGCGCTGTCAGCGGTGTGAACGGACTTATAAACGGCATAAATTCCGTCACGGGTGCTGTCGGTATTCCGGCAATTCCCACATTTACCGCACCGCAGATTCCGATGCTTGCAAACGGCGGACTAATAAGAACGGCGGGTACGGTTATAGTCGGCGAAAAAGGTCCCGAAATGCTTTCTCTTCCGAGTGGTGCAAAGGTTACTCCGATTGATAAATCAAGACGGAGTGAGAACAAATTCTATATCAATATTTATGCAGATGGCAAGAGCACAGACGAGATTGTTGATGAACTTGTTCCGAAATTAAAGCTGGCACTGGATAATATGTAAGGAGGACGGCAGATGGATATATATTTAAGCGTAAATAACAGAGCCGAGGTTTTGCGGCTCCCTGTTCTGCCGCCTGAGTTTACGGTTTCAAAAGGCAGAAACAACGAAGTATTTGAAACGGTATCGCAAGGTCAGCTGAACCTTATCGGTACGCAAGCTTTGAAGAAAATATCATGGTCGAGTTTCTTTCCTTGCCGTGATTATCCTTTCCTGCGTGACAGGAGCGATACCGCTTTCGGTTACCTGTATACCATAGACACATGGTATGAAAGAAAACTCCCCATTCGGCTTATCATCACCGACACACCGATAAATATGGCGGTTACGATAGATGATTTCTCATATACAATCGGCAGAGACGGTGATATGAAATATTCAATAACGCTGTCGGAGGTGAAGTTAATCTGATGGGTGCAGTAATTGAAAGCGCCGTCAACTGGGCAGTTAAGATTGCAAACGATAATAGTCATGGCTATGACCAGAACAGCCGATGGGGTTCGAACTATGATTGCTCCTCTCTTGTTATCTCGGCATTTGAACAAGCAGGATGCAAGGTAAAGTCAGGCGGCGCTACCTATACCGGAAATATGAAGTCTGTATTTTTAAGATACGGGTTTTCCGATGTAACCGGTAAAATAGCGCTGTCAACGGGACTTGGACTTAAGCGCGGTGATGTTTTATTGAACACAACTCACCACACCGCACTTGTGGTTGAGGATGGCGGCAAAACAATCGTTAATGCCTCAATCAACGAAAAAGGCAAAACCACCGGCGGCAAGTCGGGCGATCAGACCGGCAGAGAGATATACACAAGAGGATACTACAATTATCCGTGGAATGTGGTGCTCCGCTATAACGAAAGTTCGTCGACATCTGCAACGACATCTACAAAAGAGGATAAGGACTATTCTCTTTCGGACAGCTTTGGGACGGGCGAAAATACTGTCGGTGATAAATTTTCCGCAAGTGCAGATGCAACATACAAGCTGATTGTGGGCGGCAATGACATTACATCTTATGTAGGTAGTTTGTCTTGGCAAAACTCGATAGATGAACTGGCAACAAAAATGAGTTTTGAAGTTGCAAAGTCTGATACAAATTATGTGAATACATACACTCCGCAGATTGGTGACATCGTAAACTTCTGCACCAACATTGAGATATTCCGAGGTATTGTAATTGCGGTTGATGATGGAGATAAATTTAAGAATAAATATACGGTGACTGATTTCGGCTGGTATCTCAATAAATCAAAGGAAACCTATCAGTTTAACAACATGAACGCAAAGAAAGCGGTTATACGGCTTTGCTCCGACTTCAATATTCCGATTGATTCCGTGCCGGAACTGAATACAAGCATCACGCAGATTTACATAGACAAAACCATATCTGATATACTTTCCGATATTCTCGATAAATGCGGCGGTGGTTACAATTTTGATATGACCACGAACGGGATACGAATCTATAAATACGGTGCGATATATGCCTACCCGGAATTCAGAATCACACCGAATACACATCTGATTTATTCTCCCACGCTCAAAGGCAACGTGTCGCATACCCTTTCAATTGAAGATATGAAAAACAGTGTGAAAGTAATAACCGAAACTGATAAAGTGTATACCGTAAAAGCTGTAGCAAAAGATGCCGACAGTATCTATAAATACGGTGTTTTGCAGGATGTATTCAAAATCGATGAAAAGGATGGAGACGCAAATACCTATGCGAAAAACAAGCTGTCGGAACTCAATAAAATTAAGGAGAGCTTTTCAATAGAAATCATAGAGGCGATAAACAGCTACACCCGAGCCGGTGCGTTGATTACCGTTGACAATATTAATTATCTCATCGAAAGCGCCGACCACAGCATAAAAAACGGAATACATTATGTGAAATTGGGACTGAGAAAGTTTGGATAAACCGTCAATGGACAAAAGGATGATTTTGTGGTATAATATTTATAAGATAAATCGGAATTTGAAGGTGTGATTGATGAGAATTGTAGAAGTTACAGAAAACAAAAAACAATATCTTGATTTGCTCCTATTGGCGGATGAG
>CAKSFM010000015.1 GCA_934454525.1 uncultured Clostridia bacterium | reverse complement strand
TTCTTATGCCTCAACCCAAAGCTAACGCTTTGGCTCAGTTTGTTAATTCCAAAGCTTTTTTCCTATCCCCTTGAAAAGCGGAGGCTGCTTAAAAAGTCAATTGACTTTTTAAGCAGCCTCTATTGAATTGCCTTATATCTGAGCAGCGGAAGTGTGACAAAAAGCATGAGAAATTCCGCAGCCGCAGTGCCAAGCCAGATTCCGTTCAGTCCGAACAGAGCCGGCAGAAGCAGAATCATGATAATCTGAAAAACGAGCGTTCTGAGAAACGATATAACTGCGGAAATCACGCCGTTATTAAGAGCGGTGAAAAATGCCGAACCGAATATATTTATTCCGCAGAACAGGAAGTTAAACGAGCAAAGACGGAATCCGTGACAGGTCATATCGAAAAGATTGCGGTCATAACCGACATAGATTTTCGCGAGCAGCGGTGCAGCCGTCAGTGAAATAACAAGCATCGCCGCCGAAACGCAGCACAGAATCACAAGGCTTTTTTTAAGCAGACTGAAAAGCTCATCTTTATTCCCTGCACCGTAATGAAAGCTTACAATCGGGGCGCATCCGAGCGAATATCCGAGAAATGCCGACACAAAAATAAAGTTTACATACATTATCACGCCGTATGCGGCAACTCCGTCTTTTCCGGCAATATTCAAAAGCTGAATATTGTAAATAATATTCACGATTGAGAGCGAAAGGTTTGTAAGCATTTCCGATGAGCCGTTTGCGCAGCTTTTTAAAAGCACTTTACCGTGAAATTCCGGCCGCACAAGGCAGAGCGAATCGTTTTTCTTTTTCAGGAAAAAGAAAAACGGAATGACGCCGCCGACAATATAACCGGCAACCGTTGCAATTGCAGCTCCGGTAACACCGAGTTTGAAAACCGAAATAAATACCCAGTCCAAAAATGCATTCGTCAGCCCGGATATAACGGTGACATACAACCCTGTTTTAGGCATTTCGGCAACTGAGAAGAAGCTTTGAAAGCTGACCTGAAGCATATACGGGACAAGACCGATAAGCAGTATTCTTCCGTATGCAACGCAATCGGGAAGAAGCTCCTTGTCCGCGCCCATCTTTATTGCAATCGGGCGGATAAAAATAATTCCGACTACCGACATTATAAATGCGGAAACGCAAAGCGCCGTTATCAGCATGGAAAAATACTTGTTTGCCTTTTCGCGGTTGCCCTCGCCGAGCGTTTTTCCGACAATCGCACTGCCGCCCGTGCCTATCATAAAGCCGACGGAGCCGAGTCCGAACACAAACGGCAGAATAAGATTAACGGCGGCAAATGCATTGCTGCCGACGCAGTTTGAAACAAAAAGACCGTCAATCACACCGTAGATTGAGGTAAAAATCATCATTATAACAGGCGAAACGGTGTACCTCAGAAGTTTTTTATAAGTAAAATGATCTGAAAGCCGAATCTCCATAACAAAAAATCCTTTCCGTAATGACAAAGCAAGGGCGGCTTCGGAATTGACCGAAAAACCGTCCTTTTGCTCTTCTCGAACCACTGTGGGTTCGAATCTGTTATGCCTCATCATTACTCTTTATCTATTTGTCTGTAAAGCGTGTTTTATACGCCATTCGTGCCATTGCACGCGCCAAAGAAGCCTTTGACTGATAATACTCAAGCTTGCTCTGATGCTGCATGAGGCGCTCCTCGGCACGCTCACGCGCCTCACGCGCACGGATAACGTCAATATCTTCAGGGCGCTCTATATAGTGCGAAAGCATTGTAACCTCTCCGCCGGCAACGCACACAAAACCCGTTCCCGTGAGAGCGTTCACCGTTTCGCCGTCCCCGCGGCGAAAGCTCATTGCGCCGTTGGTGATTGCAATAACCATGCTTTCATGGTCTGCCATAATCTGCATCAGACCGTCCTCCGCCGGAATGGTGAGGATTTCCGCGCCGCCCTCGTAAAATACTTTATCGCAGGCAATTACCTTAAGCTTAAATATTTTTGCCGCCATGCGGCGTCACCCCTCTTCCGCTCACTTTTCATTCTTTGCTTTTTCGACAACATCGTCAATTGTGCCGACATTGAAGAATGCGGATTCGGGATATGCGTCCATTTCGCCGCTGATAATCGCCTTAAATCCGGCAATCGTGTCCTTAAGCGGCACATATTTTCCGGGAATACCCGTGAAATTCTCCGCAACGTGGAACGGCTGCGACAGGAATTTCTGAATCTTACGCGCGCGGTAAACCGTCAGCTTATCGCTGTCCGAAAGCTCATCCATGCCGAGGATTGCGATAATATCCTGAAGCTCCTTATATTTCTGCAAATACTCCTGAACCTTGCGCGCCGTCTCATAATGCTCCTGTCCGACAACATCCGCCTCCAGAATACGCGAGGAGGATTCAAGCGGATCAACGGCAGGATAGATGCCCTGTTCAACGATTTTACGTGAAAGAACCGTTGTTGCATCAAGGTGAGCAAACGTTGTTGCCGGTGCAGGGTCTGTAAGGTCATCCGCCGGAACATATACCGCCTGAACGCTTGTTACAGAACCGTTTTTTGTTGACGCGATGCGCTCCTGCAGCGCGCCGAGCTCTGTTGCCAGCGTTGGCTGATAGCCGACTGCGGACGGCATTCTTCCGAGCAGCGCCGAAACCTCACTGCCTGCCTGAACGAAACGGAATATGTTATCTATGAACAGAAGCACGTTTCTGTGCTGCTCATCGCGGAAATATTCAGCCATTGTAAGTCCTGTTTCGGCAACGCGCATACGCGCTCCCGGCGGCTCGTTCATCTGACCGAACACAAGCGTTGTTTTATCGATAACGCCCGACTCCGTCATTTCCGTCCAAAGGTCGTTACCCTCACGCGAGCGTTCGCCGACTCCCGTGAATATTGAATATCCGCCGTGCTGCGTTGCAATATTATTTATAAGCTCCTGGATAAGCACCGTTTTACCAACGCCTGCGCCGCCGAACAGACCGATTTTACCGCCCTTTGCATATGGCGCAAGCAAATCGATAACCTTAATTCCCGTTTCGAGAATTTCAACAACAGGACTCTGATCCTCAAATTTCGGCGGTGCGCGGTGAATTGACCTGTGCGGAACATCGTCAAGCGGTTCTCCGCCGTCAAGCGTTTCACCGAGAACATTAAAAAGTCTGCCAAGCGTTTTTTCGCCAACGGGAACGGATATTGCACTGCCCGTTGCCGTGACCTCCATATCCTTGTGAAGTCCTTCGGACGGAGCAAGCATTATGCAGCGAACCGTGTTATGCCCCGTGTGCTGCGCAACTTCCATAACACATTCGCGCCCGCCGCTTTTCACGCGGAGCGCTTCTTTTATTTTAGGCAATCTGCCGTATTCAAATTCCACATCGACAACGGGACCGGAAACCTGAACTATTTTTCCCTTTTCAGTCATACAGCTTACCTTCCTCTTTCTTTTTCTTTTTCTGCAAAAGAACCTTTGCGCCGCCGACAACCTCACTGATTTCCTGAGTTATCGCTGCCTGGCGGACGCGGTTATACTCTATGTCAAGCTCGCGGAGCATATCCGCGGCGCTGTCGTTTGCAGACTGCATTGCCGTCATTCTGGAATGCTGCTCGCTGCAAAACGATTCGATCAGTGCGCCGTAAACATATCCCGAAATGTAGTTCGGGATAATTGCGTGAAGCACGCTTGTTTCGGACGGATAAAAGCTCATTTCGCGGTTATCCTCGCCAAGACTGCCCATCTGCTGGAAGTCCGGGCGGCTGAGCGGAAGCAGCTTTTCCATTACCGTTTCGCACTGAGCTGCACCCTTGTTTTTAGTATAAATAATATAAACCTCATCAAGCTTGTTATCAAGATAGCGGTCAAGCACACGCCCCGTGATTCGCCTTGCGCGGTTCACAGTGGGATTATTCGCCGTGAAATTAAAGTCGGAAACCGTTTTTATGCCTCTGTGCATAAAATACTGCCTGCCAACCTCTCCGACAACGAACAGCTTTGACTTGATATCCTCGGAAAGATGCGCGGAAACCGCCTTTAAAACATTCATGTTATACGCGCCGGCAAGACCTTTGTCCGCCGTGATAATTATATATCCGCGCCGTTCGGGGTTTTTAACCGTTCCGTCAAGGTTATTGAAATAAACATCCGTAACCTCGTTTTGCATATGCTGCAGTATATATGCAATCGTATGCTTAAGCGTTTCAAAGTACGGAACTGTGTTATCAAGCGCCACCCGCGCCTTTTGAAGCTTTGATGAAGAAATCATGTACATTGCATTCGTAATCTGCTGAGTGTCGCGAATGCTTTTCATTCTTGTTTTTATTTCTCTGAGATTCGCCATTTTCCATCACCTCTGTTTCAGGCTTCGGATTTGTTGTTCCATATCTCCCTGAACTGCTCTGCTGCTTTGCAGATAAGCGCTGTTGTTTCGTCCGTCAAAAGACCCGTGGATTTTATCTCCTCTGCAATTGCCGGGAAGCTTTCGTTCATATATTTGATAAGCTCCCTGCGGTACTGCGGCAGCTTTGAAAGTTCAATTCCCTCAAACAGCTTATGAGTTGCGGCACAAAGCGTTATAACCTGCACATACATCGGCAGCGGACTGCAAAGCGGCTGCTTTAAAAGCTCCATAAGAGTTTTTCCGTATGCAAGGCGGCTCTTTGTGTTATCATCAAGATCGGAGCTGAACTGCGTGAATATCTCCATTTCGCGGTACTGCGCAAGATCGATTCTGATGCTGCCGGCAGCTTTTTTCATTGCCTTTGTCTGCGCTGCACCGCCCACACGCGATACCGACAATCCAACGTTGACCGCCGGGCGCATACCTGAGAAAAACAGGCTGCTTTCAAGGAAAATCTGACCGTCCGTGATTGATATAACGTTTGTCGGGATATATGCCGAAACGTCGCCTGCCTGTGTTTCAACAATCGGCAGAGCCGTTATAGAACCGCCGAGGTCATCGCGCAGATTTGCCGAACGCTCCAGAAGCCTTGAATGAAGATAAAAAACGTCACCGGGATATGCTTCACGCCCCGGACTGCGTTCAAGCAAAAGCGAAAGTGCGCGGTATGCCACAGCGTGTTTTGACAAATCGTCATACACAATCAGAACATCCTTGCCGCTGTACATAAAGTACTCCGCAAGCGCAGTTCCGGCATACGGCGCGATATACTGCATTGCCGCGGATTCCGATGCGGTTGAAGCAATAACGGCTGTATAATCCATGGCGCCGTTTGATTTAAGCGTATTCACTATTTTTGCAACCGTTGAAGCTTTCTGCCCGATGGGAACATATATGCATACAACGTTTTTTCCCTTTTGGTTAAGGATTGCGTCAATCGCAATCGATGTTTTACCGGTCTGACGGTCGCCGATGATAAGCTCACGCTGACCTCTGCCGATGGGAAACATGGAATCAATTGACAAAATGCCCGTTTCCATAGGAACGCAGACCGATTTTCTGTCCACAATTCCCGGAGCATCATTTTCAATCGGGCGGTACTGAGCCGCGGCAATTTCGCCTTTTCCGTCAATCGGTGCACCGAGCGCGTTGGTAACTCTTCCGAGATAACCCTCGCCAACGGGAATACCCGCCTTTTTCAGTGTTCTGACAACGCGCGTTCCCTCGCAGATATTATCATCATCACCGAGGAGAATACAGCCGATGCTGTCACGGCGGATTTCCTGAACCATGCCTTTCGTACCCGTGTCGAATATTACAACCTCACCGTACATTGCATGATCGATTCCGTTTATGTTCACAATGCCATCGCCCGCCCATGTTACAAAGCCGATTTCCTTATCTTTTGCCTCGACCTCGAACTCATCGATTTCGCTTTTCAGAATAGAGATAATCTCCGTCATGCTTTGCGCGGGGTTTTCATATGTTTTTTCAATTTTTTCCTTTAACTGGCGCATACGCCCCTCGCGCGACCAGTCAAAAACACTGTTGTCAACGCTGAGAACAAATCCGCTGCCGACGGAGGAATCCTCCGTGACCTTAACGTTTACGTTCTCATAACCGAATTTTGCGGAAATAAAGCGGCGGATTCCCTCCAGCTGACGCTCTGTCGGCGGAACAACGCATTTAAGCTCCGCCGTAACGTCGCTTTTGCTTTTCGGCATCATTGAATTTGCCGCCTTAAAGATTTCCTTTATATCTCCGCAAGTCTCATTGTCACAAAGCAGCTTTAAAAAATCGCGGATTTCTTCGGGAAAAATGCGGTCGATAACTCTGTGCTTCTTTTCAATTTTCGCCGTGGGGTCTGAAAGCGCCTCCAGAAGCTCGGGAAGCTCGTCTAAAATCGCTTCCGTTTCACCGACAGTTTCTGACGGGATTTCAAGCTCCAGAAGCTCCTTTGCGTATTTCATTATCTGAACCGTCATATCATTCGCCCTCCTTTACTTCGGAGGTTTTTGCGAGAAATGCGTCATAAAGGCTGCTGTTATTCACCGCCGCGTCCTTTTCGTTTACAATCTTCAGTGCTGCCGAAGCTGCCATTTCCGCAATCTCCTGCTGCGCGGTTTCGACAACCTTTTGATATTCGCCCTCTGCCGTTACTTTTGCCTTATCAATGATTCTGCCGGCTTTTTTGTTCGCATCCGCAACAATTCTGCCGTATTCGGCGCGCGCTTCCTCGCGCGACGCCTTCTTAATCTGCTCGCCCTCATTTTCGGCATTGTCGAGTGATGCACGGTACTGCTTTTTAAGCTCCTCCGCATCATCGTTCTTCTTCTGCGCGTCACTCAGCCTGTCGGCAATGAGTTTTTCGCGCTTTTCGATAATGTTATTTACAGGTTTGAACAGAAAAATTCTCAGCAAGACATAAAATATAACAAGATTTATAACCGTTATCAGAAGGTTCCAATCCAAACTGAGCATGCTATTATACCTTCTCTCCGTGTTGATTTTACTTTAAGAACAAGATTATAAGAAGCGCTATTACAAAGCCGTAAATAGCCGTTGCTTCGGCAAGTGCGCAGCCGAGAAGCAGGATTTTCGAAATTTTGCCGTCCGCTTCGGGCTGACGTGCAACAGCCTCCGCTGCCTTTGATGTTGCGATGCTGATACCAAGTCCGGCACCGATACCCGTGAATACCGCAACTGCGGCTCCGATTGCAATTAAACTGGTCATATTAATCAAATCTCCTTTTTAATTTATTCCACTGCTTCTTTTATGAACAGTGATGTTAAGAACACAAAAATGTACGCCTGAATCAATCCGTCAAAAATATCGAAATACAGACTGAATACCACAGGCAGACCCACAGGCAGAAGCTGTTCGATAAGCTTCATAACCACGAACGAGCCGACAACGTTACCGAAAAGACGCATACACAGCGACAGCGGTCTTATCCCGATTTCAAGTACATTGATAGGTGCAACAACCGCCATCGGTTCCGCAAAGCTTTTCGCCCATTTTTTAACGCCCTTGCGGTGAATACCGGCATATTCTATTGCGATTATGCTCATAAGCGCCAGCCCTGCCGTCACGTTCAAATCCTTTGTCGGAGGCTTGTAGCCGAAAATTCCGATTATATTTGCAACCGCTATGTAAATTACAATGCTGCATATATATTCGCTGTACCCTGCCGCGTCAGCTCCGAGCATATCCGTGATAAAGCTCTTGAGCCATGTCACCGCAGATTCAATCGCAAGCTGCCTTTTCCCGGGATTTTCAACTCTGAAGTTCCGCACGAATATAATGCACAGAAGTATAACGACCGCCATTATAATCCATGTTACAACAACCGACTCCTTGATTCCGATTTTCCCGATTTTGAAAACCGTTTCACACTCAAGCTCCTTAAGGATTTTCCCCGTCAGATCATCCATGCCGTTCACTTCCTTTCATGCTTCACGTATTATACTCTCACTTTACGGAAAAAGCAATACTTTTCTTAGCAAATTTTTCGCTAATTTTTCACTTTTCCGAGCTATTTTTCCATAAATTCCCGTATACTTTTTTCTGTTTCGTTCACTTCAGTCAAAAGTTCATCGGCAGTGGTGCGCACAGCGCCGCCGCCGAGAATAATGAGCTGCTCCAGACCGTCCGAGGTTGCAACGCGGACCCTGTTGTTTCTGCTCAGCTCATGCGTAACCTTTTCGATATACATATCCGCCGTTTCGGCTTCCCTGGTATAAACAACGTCAATGTTATGCACACGCTCCACAGCTCCGTGACTGCCCTTAACTTTATATGCGTCAAATACAAGAATAACGCGGATTTTCCGCACGGCGGCATAGTTGCAAAGATATGTGACAAGCCTTGCGCGGGCAAGCTCGAGCTCCATTGCGGCAAGTTTTTTCAGTTCCTCCCATGCAAATATTATATTATATCCGTCCACAAGAAGATACCTTTCACCGCTTGGCAGCGGCTTGCCCTTATACGGCTTCTGAGCTTCCTTTACGGTGTGCATTGCGCTGTGTTCACGCCTTTTTACCTTGCCGTAGGTTTTTTCGAATATCGCCAGAAGCTCCTTATCCTGCTCAATGCTGCCGACATACTCGCTAACGCGGCGCAGCCGTTCCGTCTTTTCCTCCTGTTTTTCACCGCCGAATGAAAAGCGGCTTTCAACATGCATATACTGACTGACTTCATCCCATCTGACATTGAATCCGGCTCCGCCGGCGCAAAACACCGAGTCTGCCGGATTATCGGTATCCGCGTCACTGTCGTATCCTATCTCCGCAATAACCTCTTCGGAGTTCATGCACTCATCATATCCGCACAAAATGCATGAAAGCTTTCCCCTGCCGCGAGTGTATCCGACCACTTCGGACTGATAATCCCAAAGTGCCGAAACAGGCGCTTTTCCCGTTATAACAGCAGCCTCCTCATTTTGCTGCGGTGAGGAAAAACGCGCGTTTAACCGCTGCAAATCACTGAGCGCTCTGCCGATGTTTTCCTGCGGAACGGAAAGCGTAAATTCGTACCACGGCTCAAGCAGCACAGACCTGACCTGTTTGAGTCCCTGTCTGACTGCGCGGTATGTTGCCTGGCGGAAATCTCCGCCCTCTGTATGCTTTTTATGTGCTCTGCCGCCCACAAGCGTGATTTTAACGTCGGTCAGCGGCGAACCTGTAAGAACGCCGATATGGCTTTTTTCGGCAAGATGTGTAAGCACAAGCCGCTGCCAGTTCAGCGCAAGCATTTCCTCGCTGCAATCCGCCGCAAGCACAACGCCGCTTCCGCGCTCTCCCGGTTCTATCAGCAGATGAACCTCCGCATAATGGCGCAGCGGTTCAAAATGCCCAACGCCCTCCGCCGATGAAGCAACCGTTTCCTTATATGCAATTCTTCCGCGGCGAAACTCCGCAGTGAGATTAAATCTGTCACGCAAAATACGCTTTACGACCTCCAGCTGGATTTCACCCATCAGCTGCACGCGGATTTCCTGTGTTCTGCCATCCCATGAAACATGAAGCTGCGGATCTTCCTCGCCGATAATGCGCATAACCGAAAGCGCTTTTGCATTGTCAGTTCCCGGAGGGAGGATAACCGAATAAGTAAGAACCGGTTCAAGCAAAGGCAGCTTGCCGCTTCCCTCAGCTCCGAGCCCCTCTCCCGGATATGTTTCCGAAAGACCCTCAACCGCGCAGACAGTTCCCTGCGCCGCGCTGTCCTCCGTCTTAAACTTTTCACCCGAATACACGCGGATTCTGTTCACCTTTTCGCACCACTGTATTCCGCCTCTTTCTCCGCGAAGCTCGTCCTTCACATGCATCACTCCGCCCGTAATTTTCATATATGTCAGTCTTGCACCGTTTTGGTCACGCTCGATTTTGAATACGCGCGCGCCGAAATCCTGTTTCATCTGCGGTGCGGCGGATAAATCATTTACCGCGTTAAGCAATGTCTCAACCCCGTCAAGCTTCAGTGCTGAGCCGAAGCAGCACGGAAATATCCTCCGCGCCGATACCGCAGCGGCAAGTGCGTCATCCGAAAAGCTGCCGTTTTCAAGAAACATATTCATCAGACTTTCGTCACGCAGGGCAATATCTTCGGCATGTTCTTCATTCTTAAGCTCCGAAGCTTCAAAACATCCCTCCGAAAGCTTTTTTCGCAGCTGACACATAATATCGAATTTTGTTGACTTCATCAGATCTGTTTTGTTAATGAAAATAAATGTCGGCACATTATAACGTTTCAGCAATCGCCAAAGCGTTTCCGTGTGGCTCTGCACTCCCTCCGCGCCGCTTATTACAAGCACAGCATAGTCAAGCACCTGAAGCGTGCGCTCCGTTTCCGTTGAAAAGTCAACATGTCCGGGCGTATCAAGAAGCGTGAACTCGTTTTCTTTCCATTTGATCTGTGCCTGTTTCGAAAAAATGGTTATTCCGCGTTCACGCTCAATGCTGTCAGTGTCAAGAAATGCGTTTTTGTGGTCAACCCGTCCAAGCTTTCTGATTGCTCCGCTCGTATACAAGAGCGCTTCCGAAAGCGTTGTTTTTCCCGAATCAACATGCGCAAGTATTCCTATAACAAGTTTTTTCATAATCTCTCCATATAAATCTCCGACTATATCAGCGGGGCTGCATCAAAACGAAATATCATTTCAATGCAGCCCGTCTTTTCATATATCTCGGTTTCAGTTTAATTTTTTCAGGAATTTTTCGAGTCTGTTCAGACCCTCAACTATATTCTCCATGCTTGTCGCATAGCTCCAGCGAACGTGAATGTCACTGTCAAAACCGCTGCATGGAACAACCGCAACCTTGCCGATGCTCAAAAATGCTTCCGCAAAGCTGTCGCTGCCGGTTATCTCGATTTCCTCAACCGATTTCCCGATAAGCTTCGATATGTTCATCATAACATAGAATGCGCCGTGCGGCATAAGGCATGAAACGCCGTCCATCGAATTGATGCGCTCAACCATATAGTTTCTGCGCTTTTCAAATTCACTGCGCATTTCTTCAACAGCGTCCATCGGACCGTCAAGTGCGGCAAGCGCAGCTTTTTGCGCAATTGAGTTGGGGTTACTTGTCGCATGACTCTGCACATTTGACATCACCTTGGCAATTGCAGCGTCTGACGCAGTATAACCGATTCTCCAGCCTGTCATCGCAAAGGTTTTGCTGACGCCGTTAACGATAATTGTGCGCTTCTTGATTTCATCCCCGAATGACGCTATTGAACAGTGCTTCTCGCCGTCATAAATAAGCTTTTCGTATATTTCATCGGAAATCACATATATATCCTTTTCAACGCAGACGCGCGCGATTTCGCGGAGATCCTCCTCACGGTATATCATACCAGTCGGGTTGGAGGGAGTGTTAATTATGATCGCCCTTGTTTTCGGGGTTATTGCCGCCTCAATTTTTTCAGCTGTTACAATAAAACCCTCTTCCTCGGACGCTTTTACCATAACGGGAACGCCGTCACTGAGCTTAACCATTTCCGGATAACTCACCCAGCAGGGGGTGGGGATTATCACCTCATCGCCCGGATTTAACACGGCGCCGAGCGCATTGACAAGCGAGTGCTTTGCTCCGTTTGAGATAACGATGTTTTCCGGAGCGTAATCAAGGTTATTGTCTCTTTTGAATTTTCTTACAACAGCCTCCTTAAGCTCCTTAGTGCCGGATGCCGGAGTGTAACGCGTGAATCCGCTTTGAATCGCTTCAATCGCTGCCGCACAGATATGCTCGGGAGTATTGAAATCGGGTTCCCCCGCTCCGAAGCCGACAACGTCTGCACCGTTTGCTTTCATTTCCTTAAACTTTGCGTCAATTGCAAGGGTTGAAGACGGACTGACGGATGAATACTTTTTTGATAAATACATAAAAATCACCACCGTTAAATATAAAAACAAGCTTATTTTACAACAAATTAGAATTTTTTGCAATAGCGTTTACCGAAAAATGCGTTTTTTCGTAAATAAAACGCCGCGTGATTTCCGTTTTAAGGCATTTTTCGTTACTAATCAGAGATTTTTTCCGAAAATGTTCACCGGCGGCTGAAAAAGCCATGTTCCCGAGCATATTCAAGGATTTGGTTTATCATATTCCCGGCAGGCTTAATTGTTGACTGAACAAGCGCCGTTCTTTCGTGAATCTGTTCTGGAGTGACGTTTCCGTTCACCCATGTCGGAAAATCTGAAAGAAAATTGTTGATGACCGGCTGAAAACGGTCAAGCGCAGCCGCAAAGCGCGCGTCCGGCGTTTCCTGCGCGTCAAATTCCTCCCAAAGAGCGCGATAGTGTGCGCCCTCATCCTCCGGCAAAACGGAAAAGAGTTTGTCGGCTGCATCCTTTTCGCGCTGCGCTTTATCGGCATTTGCATTTTTGTCGTAGCAGAAAGTGTCTCCGGCATATATTTCCACAAGGTCATGCACAAGCGTCATTTCCACCACACGCGCAATATCAGCACCGTCAGGGGCATAATCGGCAAGCACAAGCGCATAAAGCGCAAGATGCCATGAGTGTTCTGCGTCCGTTTCGCGCCGCGATTTGTCGGCAAGCAGCGTCTGGCGGTAGATCGACTTCATTTTATCGGCAAGAATCAGAAACTGCATCCGTTTCAGAAACTTTTCCTCTCCGCTCAGATTTTCTTCGTGTACTGTGTCAGCCATGCAAATTCCTCCTTTGTTAAATACGGCTCTGAAAGCCGGCGCACTTCTTCATTATATTCGTTCAGCCATGCTCTTTCCGAATTATCGAGCAGTCCGCCATCAATCGGCTCTGTGCCGACAGGGCAGTAATTAAGCGGCTCAAACGCAAGAAATGTGCCATATTCGGACTTGCCCCGGCAAACCACGTGCAAGTGATTTTCAATCCGTATTCCGTACCCGTTTTCAATATATACTCCCGGTTCGTCAGTTACAGTCATGCCCTCCTGCAGAATAACCGCTGCTGACGGAGAAAGGCGCGGCGGATCTTCATGCACACAAAGGCAGCAGCCGACTCCGTGTCCCGTTCCGCAGCGGTAGTCAAGCATTTTCTTCCACAGCGGCATCCGCGCGGTGCAGTCCACAGCATTTGCCGCTGTTCCCTGCGGAAATACCGCATTTGCAAGAGCAATGTTTGCTTTGAGCACAAGCGTGTAGTTTTCGCGCTGCTCATCGGTCAGCTTCCCGAAAACAAGAGTGCGCGTTGTGTCTGTCGTTCCGAACGGAAACTGAGCGCCCGCGTCAATAAGAAGCATGCCGTCCTCCCCTATTTCGCTGCATCTGCCCTTTTTCGGAGAGTAGTGCATCATTGCCGCATTTGCGCCGAATGCTGCAATTGTTGCAAACGACGGATACATATAATCCGCATTTGCTTTTCTGTTTTTCTCTATTATTTCCGAAACGGCACACTCATCCATGCGCCGCCCGGAATTATATATTTCATAAAAGCTTTTTATAAGCGCCGTATTCTCATAAATATAAGCCTGTTTTATATTTTGGATTTCAACGGCATTTTTTATGCATTTCATCTGCCCGGCGAAATCGGGAAAATGCTTGCAGCCGCATTTTGCCGCAGTTGTCAGCGCATAGTTCGTTTTTGAGAAATCTGCCGCAAGAACCGCTTTTTCGGGCAGCGCGGAAATATCCCGATATATCTCCCCCGTCGGGCGCAGGCTCACTCCGCACTCCGCAAGCGCGGACAAAACTGCCGCGTCCGCTTTTTCGGGCTCCGTATACAAAACTGCGTCATTTTCCGAAACAAGCATAAAGCAAAGTGCAACGGGGGTATATTCAACATCGCTGCCGCGGATATTCAGCAGCCACATTGCACAGTCGGCTGCGCCGATAACATAGTGCGTCACGCCCTTTCCGTGCATTTTTTCCCTCAGCCGCGCAAGCTTTGACCCGGCGCTTTCACCCGTATATTCATCGGGCAGTGTAAAAATCCGGCCGTTCGGGAGCGGAGGGCGGCTGTTCCAAATATATGAAAAATCGCTGCCGGTCACAAGCCTTAACCCGTGTTTTTCAATGTTTGCCCTCAATCGGTCAAGATAAAAACGCGAAAAAAGTTCTCCGAAAGTGCAGACCGAATCACCTTTTTTCAGTACACGGCAAAGATATTCATGTATTTTCTCCGTATTTTTCTCAGATGCGCGGAAAAGCTCCGTTTCCGTGCCGGAAAGCTCGCGTTCCGCCTGAATGTAATATCGCCCGTCTGTCCACAGTCCGCTGCCGTTAAGCGTGACAACAAGCGTTCCGGCAGATCCGGAAAACGGGCACAAAAAGCTGCGGAACGCATAATGCTCCGCAGTATATTCGCTCAGAAACGGATCTGCCGTCGGAATAATACACGCCGCAATGCCGTTCTTGTTCATTTCGTTTCTCAATATTTCGATATTTGTCATTTTCGCAATCACTCCTTTTGCGGCATGAAACGTTAATTAAGGCTAAGCTGCGGAACGGCATTGAGGTCAAGTCCGCCGCGCCTGCCGCCGATAAACTGCAGATACCCTGCGCAGGAAATCATTGCTCCGTTATCGGTGCAGTATTTCAGCGGAGGGCAGAAAAAGCTCATTCCGTTTTCAGCCGCAGCCTTTTCCATTGCAGCGCGCAGAGCAGTGTTTGCCGAAACACCGCCGGCAATTGCCGCCTTACCCGAACCAACGCTTTTCGCCGCTCCGATTGTGTTTTTTACAAGCACATCAACAACGGCCTGCTGAAACGATGCGGCAACATCCGCACGGTTCAGCTCCTCGCCCTTTTGCTCCGCGTTATGCACATAGTTAATAACGGCGGTTTTCAGTCCGCTGAAGCTGAAATCGAAATTATGATGCGGACGGGGGAACGCAATTGCCCCGGGATTGCCCGATTCGGCAAGCTTGTTAAGCTTCGGTCCGCCGGGATACCCCAGTCCGAGCACACGCGCCGCTTTGTCAAACGCCTCCCCTGCGGCATCATCGGTTGTTGCGCCGAGTATTTCAAAGTTATAATAATCCTTTATGTTCAGGATATGGCTGTGACCGCCCGACGCCACAAGGCACACAAAAGGCGGTTCAAGCTCCGGATATGCAATATAGTTTGCCGCGATATGACCGTGAATATGATTTACAGGTATAAGCGGTTTCCCGAGCGAGTATGCAAGAGCCTTTGCCACCGACACCCCGACAAGCAGCGCACCGACAAGTCCCGGACTGTAGGTAACGGCAATTGCGTCAAGCTGTTCCTTTTTCACACCGGCCCGGCGGAGCGCTTCTTCAATCACATATATTATCTTTTCAATATGCTTGCGTGACGCTATTTCAGGCACAACGCCGCCGTAAAGTTCATGTATGTCAATCTGCGAATACACTGCGTCAGACAGAACCTTTCGCCCATCCAGCGTGACGGAGGCAGCCGTTTCATCACATGATGATTCAATTCCCAGTACAAGTGCCATATTCAAGATCATTCCTTCAAATCAATATTAAAAATAAGCGCATTTTCGCCATTATCACTGTAATAATTTTTCCGTATCCCGATTTTTTCAAAGCCTGCTCTTGTGTAAAGCGAAATTGCCGGGATATTCCCCTCGCGCACCTCAAGGTATGCCCTCCGTGCGCCGCAGGTGCGCATTTTTTCCAATGCCCGCTTTAAAATCACGTAACCGATTTTTTCTCCGCGCAGTTCTTCTCTCACGGCAATGCGAAGAATTTCACCCTCATCCGCCGCAACGAAAAACACACAGTAGCCGCATATCTCCCCATGCATTTTGCAGACAAGGATTTTGCAGGTTTCACTCATTTGCTTAAGTGTTTTTTCGCTCCATGCATCGGGAAATATCTCCGATTCAAGCGCGGCAACAGCTTTCACATCGCCTGTTTCGGCAAGCTGCGTGTTTTCGCGGCACAAGCCTTCTTTTATATATGCATAAAGCTGCGCGGCACATTCGTCATACACTGCCTGAGCGCCGCCGAACGGGTCTGCAACATCTTCTCCGTGCGCGGCATATTCCGCAAGCGTTTCAGCCGCCGCTCCGAACGCTTCTCTGACCGACTGCCTTTGCTGCTCAGTCATCGTGATTATGCGTTCCGCACGGCGGATATCGTCCGCGCAGATCATATGCGATGCATGATTTTTCAGCGAAGCGCCGTATTTTTCAACGGCTGCCGCGGCATTTTTTGACGCCGGTGACGGCTGCATAACGCAAAGTCCTGCGGAAAATGCGTCCCCAGTGCCTGAAAGCTTATTGTAAAGAGCTGCCGCCATCGGACTGCGGCAAGTATTTCCGGTACAAACAAACAATGTTTTCATTTACATCACCGATTTAATCCAGTATTCTTCCTGCTGCCGATTTGAAAAGCCTGTTCCGAAGCGCAATCCCGATTCCGCTTTCGCCCGGCATTTCGGCAAACACGCAGGCCGCGCCGTCACGGTCAGCCTTTCGCAGGAAATAAAACAGCCGCGCAGCATATTCTTCATCATTTTTGCCTGCGTCATAAACCATTGCCCCGCCAAAGCTTTTTCCGCCGGCATTTTTCGCAATCACGCACACCTTTTTCCCCTCCGGGAAGTATTTTTCCGTGCCGCCGATATCGTTTACAACATACACCTCGGCATTCGGACTGTAGTGCTTATATTTCATTCCGGGGCATTTCGGCGCCCCTTTCTGCTCGCCGCCGTAATGCACTTCGCCGATAACTGCCTGCATATCCTCCGGCGAAATCATTCCCGGGCGGAGAACCACAGGAACTTCCGCCGTCATATCAACAACGGTGGATTCAATCCCTATCATTGATGCGCCGCCGTCTATAATCATATCAACGCGTCCGTCAAGATCGCGGATGCAATCTTCGGCAACCGTCGGACTCGGACTGCCGCTTAAATTTGCACTCGGCGCGGCAATCGGAGTCTGCGAAAGGGTTATCAGCGCATTTGCAACACTGTGGCTCGGCAGCCGCACCGCAACAGTGTCCAATCCTGCCGTGACTTCATCGGGAATACCGCTGCGCTTTTTTAAAATCATTGTGAGCGGACCGCCCCAGAACGCATGTGCCAGTTTTTCTGCAGCAGGCGGAATTTCGCGCGCAAAGCGCTCAATTTCCTCAATTTTAGCAATATGCGAGATAAGCGGATTATCCATCGGACGCCCCTTTGCCGCAAATATTTTTGCAACCGCAGCAGCATTAAACGTGTCCGCCCCGAGTCCGTAGACGGTTTCCGTCGGAAATGCGACAAGACCGCCGCGGCGAATCACCGCGGCAGCCTCTTCCAAAAGAGCAGCGTCTATATTCATCGGGTCAATTTTAATTATTTTAGTCAAACTTGTCATTCCCCTGCGTCAATAATTTCCGCAATATCCGCGGCAATTTCCGAAACGGTTCTTCCTGCGTCCACTATTTTTATATTTTCACCGGGCAGTTTTTTAAACACATCGAAAAATTTATTCCTTATACTGTTTAAAACATCAGTGCTTTCTTCAAAAATATCAACCGATGTGCGCCCCGAGTCTATCCTCTTTTTCGAGCTTTCCGCATCAAGGTCAAGAAAAATACACACATCCGGGCGCAGAATATCCGGGCAGTCAAGATTCATATGCATGACCCATTCAAGGCTGCTGTCCATTCCCTGGTACGCAAACGAAGAATAGTAATACCTGTCGCAGATAACATCAAAGCCGCTTTCAAGCGCCTGCATTATCCCGGTTTTCTCATTGACATTGTGAAACACCCTGTCGGCAAGAAACATTGCCGCAAGCTCCGATGCAGTTCTTTTATAATTTCCGCTGAGTGCGTCACGAAGTGCGCCGCCGGTGACAGACTGCGTGGGTTCAGCCGTTACAAAAACCCGCCGCCCCTCGCTTTTAAGTTTTTTCTCAAGAAGCGAAATCTGTGTGCTCTTTCCTGCACCGTCAATCCCCTCGAATACTATGAAGCGACCTTTCATAAAAGCTCCTTTCAGCCATTCAAAACCTTACCAAGGCGTTTTACACCTTCGACAATAAGTTCATCACTCATCGTTGAAAAATTCAGTCTGAAGCCGCTGTTCGGCTTGCTCATATCAACGGCAAAGTTATTTCCCGGCACGATAAGCACCTTTTCCTTAATGCAGTCCTTACTCAGCTTCAGCGTGTCAACACCTGGCGCGTCACACCATACGAACAGACCGCCGCGCGGCGTTGTATGCGAAACGCTTGCCGGAAGATATTTATCGATTGCCTCAAGCATTGCCGAGCATTTTCTGCTGTAAAGGCTGCGCATTTTTTCAATCAGTGCACCGATATCATACTTCTCCAGAAAGTGAAGTGCAAGCAGCTGCGGCAAAAGCGCAGTGTGAACATCGGAAACCTGCTTGCCGAGAACCGCTTTTTCAGTAAAATTCTTCGGTGCAATAAGGTATCCCAGTCTGAGTCCCGGTGCAAGTATTTTTGAAAACGAACCGCTGTAAAGCACAATTCCGTCCTTGTCCATCGACTTGATTGTGGGAAGCTTCACGCCGTCAAACGTCAGCTCGCCGTAGGGGTTGTCCTCAATTATAAACACACCGTGCTCCCTTGCCGCTTCATAAACAGCGCGGCGCTTTTCCTCGCTCATCGTTATTCCCGATGGGTTCTGGAAATTCGGAATCGTATATATTATTTTAACATTCGGCGTTTCGTCAAGCGCTTTTTTAAGCGCGTCAACGTCAATGCCGTCCTCTTTCACCTCAATGCCTTTGAGCTTTGCGCCGTATGAACGGAATGCGTTCAGTGCGCCGACAAACGACGGTTCCTCGACAAGTACATAATCGCCCTCATTGAGAAGAATTTTTGACGATATTTCAATCGCCTGCTGACCGCCCGAAACAATCGTTATTTCATCAAGCGACGCATGAATATTTTCGCGCTGCTCCATCATTTCAAGAATCTTTTTGCGCAGTGCAATATTCCCCTCCGAAATTCCGTACTGAAGCGCACCGACGGGGTCATTTTCAAGTATATCCCTTGCAATTTCCGCAAGTTCCTTATTCGGGAAAAGTTCAGCGGAGGGATTTCCGCCGGCAAGCGAAATCATCGAGGGGTCCGCCATTGCCTTAAACATTTCTCTGATTGCCGAACCTTTTAAGGTTGACATTCTGTCGGATATCTGAAATTCCATATCCGTTTCCTCCTTAAAAACCGAAATAATTTTTTGCGTTTTCGTAGCTTATTCCGCGCACGATTTCACCCAAAGTTTCCATGTCGGAGGGATATTCGCCCTCCTCAACCCATTTTCCGATGAGGTTGCACATGATTCTTCTGAAGTACTCATGCCGCGGATATGAAACAAAGCTGCGGCTGTCCGTCAGCATACCGACAAAACGGCTCAGCATTCCGAGGTTTGCAAGCGCCGTCATCTGTGCTTCCATACCGTCGCGCTGGTCATTGAACCACCAGCCGCTGCCGAACTGAATCTTTCCGGGGGTCGGCGCTTTCTGGAAGTTTCCGAGCATTGTTCCGAGCACGTAATTATCCTTGGGATTAAGCGTGTAAAGAATGGTTTTCGGAAGCATATCATCAACTTCAAGATTATCCATAAATTCTGAAAGCTTTTCGGCAATGCACAAGTCGTTGATAGAGTCAAACCCTGTGTCTGCGCCAAGTTTTTCGTACATTTTCCTGTTATTGTTTCTCAGTGCGCCGATATGCAGCTGCATTGTCCAGCCCAGACGCGTATATTCACCTGCACAGTGCTTGAGAACGGCGGTTTTGAAAACATCCTCCTCATCGCGCGTGATTTCGGCGCCGGAAAGCTTTTTGTCAAACACTTTCGCAGCGTCGCCTATTGCAAACGGAACGTATTCAAGCGCGTGGTCGCTCAGGCGGCACCCGTTTTCGTTAAAGAAATTAATCCTGTCCGTAAGCCATGAAAGCAGCTCGCCGTATGACTTAATGCCGATTTTCCCTATGTACGGAAGGAATGTCTCCTTATTAATTTCAACTGCTTTATCGGGGCGGAATGTCGGAAGAATTTTCGTTCCGAAGCCTTTAAGCTCTTTGTGATATTCAAGCGAATCAGCCGGATCATCCGTTGTGCAGATAACCTCAACATTTGAGCGCTTTATAAGCGCCTGAGCGCAGAATTCTTCTGTCTGCAGCTTTTCATTGCATATATCCCATATTTTTCTGCATGTTTTTTCCGAAAGCGTTTCGTCAATATCAAAATACCTTTTAAGTTCAAGATGAGTCCAATGATAAAGCGGATTTCCGATAAGATACGGCATTGTTTTTGCAAATGCGGCGAATTTTTCATATTCATCTCCGCCGCCGGTTATCATTTCTTCATCAATTCCGTTCGTTCTCATCTGGCGCCACTTATAATGATCTCCGCCGAGGAACAGATCAAACGCATTTCTGAACTGATAGTTTTCCGCAATCATCTGCGGGCTTAAATGGCAATGATAGTCAATTATCGGCAGATCCTTTGCAAAGTCATTGTAAAGTGTTTCAGCCGTTTTCGTTTTAAGCATAAATTTTTCATTGATGAAACCCATCAAAAGCACCCCCGTTTATTTTCTGCCGCGCACCGCAATGCGGTCTGCCGCATTTAATCACTATACTAAATATTATACCACAATAAAAAAAAAGGTCAATTATTTTTTTCCTTTATCTTTGAATCGGTTTTCACACAAAATATTTTAAAAAAAATAAAATTAATGATTGATTATTTCTTCTCGGCAGTATATACTTATAATATATATTTTAGGAGATGATTGAATGGCTGAAGATATAAGAAAACGCCTGCGCGACCAAGGCAGAATAACCCGCGGGAAGCTTTTCATCGGTTTGATAACCGTTGCCGTAATCATTTTTGCCGCCGTTATGATTGAAAAAAGCATAAACGGCAAAATAACGGACATTACTATCAAAAAAAGCACCATAACCGACAAGAAAGCCGTTTTCATTCCCGTGAAACAGCTTGATACGAATATTATTGCCGTTAAAGCTTCGGACGGAACATATCGCCTTGCTTTCGACGACTGCATCGGGTGCTATTATCAGTACGGCAAACATTCCGGATTTAAAAACAACAAGGATAATTCGGGAATTGTCTGCAAAACCTGCGGCTGCGAAATCTTTTACGATGATATGGGATTTATGTCCGAAGAGTGCATGGCTTATCCCATTGCCGAAAGTGAAATTGAATCGGATGATGATTATTTCGTTATCCCGGCTCACTATCTTGAAGCAAAAAAGACCATCCTTGAATCCTGGCGAAGCGGCAGTCTTGTCGGAACTCAGGAGCAAACGCTTCACCGCGGCAAAAATAATTAATTCTAAAATTTATCAGTTATTTAACCTCTTTTTCTGCTTAAACTATAAGCAGAGGAAGAGGTGTTTTTTTATGAAAGAACTGCTTTTTATAATTATAATCATTCTTTGCGCCTGCTCTGACAAAAGCATCCCGCACGAAAAAGCCGAATCCCAAATTGCAATCCGGCAGAGCACTCCTCATGCGCCAAACAGCTCCGAAACGCAGATTCCGGATACGGAGGAAACCCTCGGCGAAGCACAGACTCCGCTTCTTGATGACGGCATAAACCGTGTGCTCAACATAAAGCTCGCCTGCTCACATATTTCCGGCATGACTGTCAATTCAGGCGAAGAATTCAGCTTTAACACAATTGTCGGCAAGCGGTCGTATGAAAACGGTTGGCTCGATGCCCCTGTAATAATTGACGGACAAAAAAGTTATGGTCCGGGCGGCGGTGTGTGTCAGGTCAGCACAACACTGTATATGGCTGCCGTAAACTCGGGAATGGAAATCACCGAGCGTCACACTCACAGCGAGCCTGTTGCCTATGCTCCTGCCGGATCTGATGCAACTGTCGTTTACGGAGTCAAGGATATGAAGTTTGTTAATACCTCCGGAAATACAGTAATTATCTACACATGGACAGCAGACGAAAAAGTTTTTTCAAAAATTATAAAAAAACCTCTTGACATTTCTTCCGGCTGATGCTATAATCAAAATATAATAACAGTAATGATTATTATTATTGAAGATTGGAGTTTTATTATGCGTTACAGCAGACAGCGTGAGGCATTGGTTGAATTGCTAAAATCTACCACCTCCCACCCCGATGCTGAATGGCTTTATACAAATCTGAAGAAAAAGTATCCGAATATTTCTCTCGGCACAGTTTACAGAAATTTACGTACGCTTGCCCAAAACGGTGAAATACTGGAGCTTCCGGCAGACGGAATAAGTCATTTCGACGGGGATATTTCCGAACATTATCATTTTCATTGCAGCAAATGCGGCAGAATCTATGATTTGCCGCGCGGCAGTGTGAAAGCGCCGGAAATAACAGCGTGCGGATTTGAGATTTCGGGATTTGAACTGATGTTTCGCGGAATTTGCGTCAACTGCAAAAACAGCCAATAAAATATTTTTTTGAAAGGATGATTGTAATGAAAAAATTTGTATGTCCGGTTTGCGGCTATGTTCACGAGGGAGATACTCCTCCCGAAAAATGTCCCCAGTGCGGAGTACCCGGTTCAAAATTCACTGAAATGAAAGAGGGCAGCCTTGGCTTTGCATGCGAACATGTTATCGGCGTCGGAGCAAAGGATAAGGTTGAAGCCGATGTTTATGAGGGACTTAAAGCTAATTTTGAAGGTGAATGCACGGAAGTCGGCATGTATATTGCAATGAGCCGCGCCGCTATCCGCGAGGGATATCCCGAAATAGGAGAATTCTATATGAGAGCCGCATATGAAGAGGCAGAACATGCAGCAAAATTCGCTGAACTTCTCGGCGAAGTTGTAACTGATTCCACGAAAAAGAATCTCCGGCTCAGAAGCGAAGCAGAGAGCGGAGCAACCGCCGGCAAGCTCGAACTTGCAAAGCGCGCCAAAGAACTCGGCTATGATGCTATTCATGACACCGTCCATGAAATGGCAAAGGACGAGGCAAGACACGGAAAAGGCTTTGAGGGTATGCTGAAAAGATACTTCGGCTAAGGAGGAAAAGCTATATGAAAAAATATGTATGTCCCTGCGGATATGTTTATGACCCGGAAATCGGAGACCCGGACAGCGGCATAGCTCCCGGCACAGCTTGGGAAGATGTGCCCGAAGATTGGGTTTGTCCCACCTGCGGTTTGGGAAAAGACATGTTTGAGGAAGAATAAATTTCAGGAGATAGAGCAAAAATTTGCTCTATCTCTTTTTTCGTGTTTCATGCGGTTTTTGCCCTTTTATTGTACTTTTTCTTGTACCGTTCCAATTTTGAATAACTTTTTAAATCTAAAATACTGTCATTCTTGTACCTTTTAAAAATTGTACCATTTTTCGTTATTATAACATGGCTATAGCATAAAAGCAAAAGTATGTCAATAGGGTGTATAAATATTTTGAAATATTTCAAAATTAACCAAATAACTTTTATGACATATAAAATGCCGCTGATTTTTTATTGCGTTAGGGTATACTTAAATGGTACTAAAGAAATATCATAATAATACTTTACTGATAAATTAAGCGATAACAATGTAAATGTAGCTAACACCGAAATTATTAAAGCAATTATATTTAATATGAATGCAGTTTGAACTTTACTGTTATCTTTAACTTGGGTTGTTTTATCGTTGTTTTCAACAGTGCAACCGCATTTACTGCAATACAACGCATTGTCGGATAATTCATTACCGCATTTTGAACAAAATTTCATATAACACCCTCGCCTCATCTTTGATTTAAAATGTAGCCAGCCGCTCCGACAGCCGCCTCATACTCTCTGACATAACGTGAAACTGTGCTTGTACTGCGACCGACTTTTTCCGCAACGGTTTTAATAACACCATAGGCTTTAGTCTTGTCAATCAATTCTTTATCGCTTTCGATAAATTAAACTGCTTTCTTGAAAAATTTCTCCTTTCGTAAATTGATATTTATTCAAAGCTCCTTTCTAAATTCTCACGCAATAAAAAATGCGTGGCAACCAAAACCATTGCCACGCACAAAAACGCGGCTTTGATTAAAGGTTACCACACACTATAATCTTAATATGAATTTACAAAGCAAATACCATATTAAAGCCTGCGTTTTTAACAAACACAATTTGCTTTGCAAAAATCAAAAGAAGATAGCAAAATAAAGATATTTATAGAAATATCCATAATTAAAATATTAAAATTATAGTATGTGGTAGCATTATTATAACACTGCTTCTAATAAAAATCAATATTTCTTTCAATTTTTCCATAATTATGGTATACTATTTTTTGGAGGTTTTGGTTATGAGCAATAAAACAAACAAAGAAGCAAAACACGGAAAACAAAACAATCAAAAAATGAAGCCGTATCTTGTTATGCAGTATTTACTTAAATATTCCGATAAAGAAAATGTTGTTACAGCTTATGAAATAGTTGATTATCTGGAAGAATGCGGCATAACTGCCGAACGCCGCTCCGTTTATCGTGATATTGAGGAAATAAACAAAGCAAGTTTAATAATAGAAAATGATTATACAATAGAAGAAGCGGAACAGGAGCTTGCCGAAGATGAATACAATGAATCGAAGTTAACTTTCCCTAAGTCGAGTGGGAATAATGACGATTGTCACCGGGCAAAACGATTTTTAAAAAATTTAATACCTCAAATAGACCTTAGAAGCGTAAACTTTTAAGGTCTAATTTTTTTATAACATAGCTGATAAACCTCATAGATACGGCATTTTTGACAATAAAATTAAAGTTTTATTGTAATTAAAAATTTTGTAAGTACTCAAAGTAGGGGCAAGATTTTTTTACAAAATGGGTTTGCCCCTTAACAGACGAAACCCCGAAAATCCCCATAACTACGGGATTTTCGAGGCTTGAAAAGTCAAAAGCGTACTAAAAGCGTACTACAAAATTTTTTTATGATGAAGTGTTCTTTTAATATTGTCCGATAATTCCTCAAGATACCATTCGTTTACAAGCCCGTTTATCTGTCTTGCTTTTTTATTTCCCGCAATATTTGTGTCTGCATGGTCAACAATACTTACAAATCGGATGTTCCATTCCAAAAACTTCCCGTGTATGTATTTTTCGATAATTTCCATATCCCTTGAAAATCTTGATTGTGTTTTGCAAAGAACTATATCGATTTTTCCCTGTTCACAATCCTCCAGCATGTTGTTAAATTCGGGTCGGTTTCGGTCAGCGCCGCTGTAATCTTCGTCACAATAGATTTTGTGGCTTTGCTCAATGCAATAGTTAATGAGCATTGACTTCTGATTTTGGATACTCTCACTTTCATCCGCTTTGCACCTCTTATTTCTGTCCTCATCCGATAATCTTACATAGAATTTCTTCATTTTGACTTTTAACAGTCAGTCTTTTTTATTTAAAATAAATATTATTCATATACAACCAACATTGAAGGAATACCATTTCTCAGCCCGACAACAACGTTTGAATACAATCCGTTATTTCTCTTATATGCTAAAATTTCAGAAGAATTTATGCTCTTGACATCACCGTTTGAAAATACTTTTACTATTTTGAAAAGTGATGTTCTGTATGCTTCAAAATCGGTGTTTGCAAAAGTTGACATCGGCTGCGCCGGATCTTTGTTTGTTACAAGGAGCATGTCGTTTCCTTTGTCGTAGCATGCTGCCTTAACAATATGATAGCCCGAAAAATATCTCCCGACGCCGAATTCCGTATCAGCCGGCTTAAAACCGTTTACAGCATCGGACACATCGTAAATCATGCGTATGGTTACTATTCTTCCGTCTACGTCAAGACCTACCTTTACAATATCGCCTTTTTCAACCTTGCATTTTTCAGAATTGTCCGTAAACGAGGTTGCATCTTCCAAGACAGCCTCATCATAGCATGGATATATTCCGCCGGTTTCTGCACCGACGAGCTCTAATGCGGGTACAAATTCTCCGTTATTGTTTTTTTGATAAAGCAAACGTTTTACAACGCTGATAGGTGTGGTTGTTTCCAAAAAGGTCTTTTTGGGCGTGTAAAGAATATAGTCAACACCAATGCCGTCGTTATTATACGAAAAGGCCTGCACCGCATACGATCCGTCATCGCGGAAAACATCGGAGAGAGTAGTTACTACCCTGAAATCCTCCGAATTTTCGATGTTTTCAGGCAAAACCAATACCCTTACTTTTTCGTTGCAAAGCAGATTTGCGCCGAAAACATTGGCACGCGCACGGTAACGAAGTTCCGCACCATTTCCTCCGCCGACATAAATCATATGGTCAAGCGCCGGAAGCTCGGAAACATCGGCAAACGACTTTTTCGCAGGAAAGTCTATTGAGCGCAAAATCCCGTCGTCATAAAGCGTATAAGCCGCCATCGGCGCTACCTTTACGCTAAGCGCCGAAAGGTTTGCAAGCGCGGCGTTAATTGCATTTTTAACATTATCCGTGCCTTTTATCAGCTGACCGTCAACGTACACTTTATTATACGCCGTTATTACGCGTTCCCCGCTGATAATATCATAAAGCTTTATTTCAAGTCCGCCTTTAAGCCCCTTTTTATCGCCCGTTTTGATTACATAACCTACACCTTTATTTATATCGGCGTCGGTTTCGCTTTCTATATATGCAATCTTTCCTTTATAGTCAAGTATAAAGCTTCTGTATGATGCAAGCGCTATCTTATCAACAGACTCCTGAAGCTGTTTATCGTAAATGTAAGCTACATCATCGATATAAATTTCATTATCGCTTTTACTGTACTGCGATATAAAACCGTTAATGCTTCCTTTTGAAAAATACAGCGCATCTGCATATGCCTTTCCGTTCTCTTTGTAAACATATGCGGAAACAACGGCTTTTTCTTTCAAGTCGCGTTTTTTACCCTTTTTTCCGTCCGCTTTCACAAGCAACGTCTTATGCTTCTCGTTTTCCGAAACGATAAACGGCTGCTTTGAATTGCAAAAAACCGTTACATCCTCGTTATCGGTTTCAAGACCTGTTATGTAATAATTTGTGTAGTTATAAATTTTTATAACATCTGCGCTGCCGTCGCCGTTATTGTCAATTAAAACAACCTCGCCGTTTTCAGGCACAAATACCATATCCGAGGCTAGCTGCGGCAAATGCCCGTTATAGATGTACTTCGCTGTTGCAGAGAGCTGCGCACGCTGCTTTTTACCGCTTTCGTGCCATATGTACGCATTTGATGAAAAAGTAACATCGTTATCGGCATTTATAACCGTAACATCGTTTACGCCGCCGGGATATATGAAAATAACATTTTTTGTGCCGCCTTCGTTTTTAGCAAATGCCGTGACGTTTTCACCCAAATATTCTGCGGCATATTCATAGCTGTTATCATACAAAATACCGTCTATAGACACGGTGTTTTGTGCATTTTTTGCAGTGGAATACAAATTTATTTTTCCGACGCTGCTTAAAATTCCGCTTATTTTTTCAAGATTAAAAACTTCCTCCATTACCGTTTTATCCCTGCTCTGTACATAGCTTGTTTTCTCGCCGTATTTAACAATCAATGCCGGCATATGAAGCATATTGTAAATAAGAACCGAAAGCTCGTTCCATGTAAGGCTGTCGTTTTCGCTTTTACCGCATACAAGCTTATTTTTTATTGCAAGATTCGTATAACCGCCGCTCATTCCGGCAATATCTTTGTAACCTGCCGCATTTAAAAGCGCAGCGATTGCATCATTATAGGTTAACGGCTCGTTTTCTCTTAAACCTCCGGATATATCGGCTCCCATAATGCCTGCCTTAACCAAAAATTCGATATTCGCGTTTTCTTCATTTGAATATACACCCATAAGCCTGGCAATATAATCGGCAAAAACTGCGCGTGTTACTTCTTCGCTTGTGTAAAAGTTTATATCCTGCACAGGCGCAAGCGTTTTTGTAAGCTCAAGCGCACGATCTCCCGGCGCTGCGGCAGATGCCGTTGCACAAGCGCCCAAAAGAATGCACATGAAAATGCATAAAAATCTTTTCACGTTACCTCACCCCTGTCTTAATTGCGTTATACCATATCTTTGCGGCTTGCGCACGCGTTGTATTTTCATGCGGCGCAAAGCGGTTTTGGTCTGTTCCGTTTATTATTCCTAATGAATAAAGAAGCGACACGCTGTTTTTTGCATAATCCGATATTTCACCGCTGTCGGAAAACGTCAGGTCTGCGCCTTCTTCATCGGATTTTATAATTCTGCTTATAAGAACGGCAATGTCCTGGCGTGTTATGGTTTGCTGCGGGGCAAACGTATTTTGCGTAATGCCTTGTATTAAGCCGCTTTTGTATGCTGCGCAAAGATAAGGATAGAACCAATCGCTATTGTTTACGTCATCAAACGGAAGTGAAAGCTCTGCAGGAATTTCAATGTTAAATGCCGTGACAAGTAATTTTACGGCTTCCGCACGGGTGAGATAGTCATTAGGCGCAAAAATATTTTCGCTTTTTCCGTTAATTATTTTGCGCTGCGCAAGATAATCTATTGCTTCTTTTGCCCATAACGCCTGAGAAATATCGGAAAATAATTCTTTAGAGGTGCCGGCAGAAATACCGCCGCCCGTCGAAATACTGCTTTTGCCGCCGCCACCGCCGCCGGACGGAGACTGTGTTTTGTTTTTGTCCTCTAAAGCCTTTTGCTCTCCGGCAAGGCGGTTAAACTCATCTGAAAGCGCTTTAAGCGTTTGGTATGACGAATGATTGCTCTTTAAAATTTCTATAACGGAGGACTGATTTAATAAAGCATTGTATGTATCAATTAAAAGCGGTTCTTCTTCGTCTATTATTGCTTTATATTTTTTTAAAACCGTTTCATAGCTGCTCCACAGACCTGTATTTTCGGCAAGTGTTCCGAGTATTACTTCGCGTTTAAACTCTGTTAAAAATCTGTCTGCCGAAAGCGTTGACGCATTTAAAATAAACGAATTGTTCAGTTTTTGAACAATAGCTGCATTTCCCTTGTAGTCTTTGTAAATATCCGTATTATATAAATCCGCCATTTTTAGCGCATTGTCCGTAATTTCGGAAGCGGTGTTTAAATCTGCTCCCTTAAACCCCGTCAGAAGCGCCGAAAGGTTAAACTTGTATATAAATTCTTCGGGGGTTTTGAAATCACAGCTGAGAACATTTGCGGAAAAGGCGCTCTTTTCTTCTCCGAGTGCGTTATAGGTTTGCATGTCAAGCCCCAGATAGTTTCCGTATTTTTCAACCGCTGCAAGCATTTTTTGAGTGCTGCTTCCCTCTTTTGCTTCGCCGATATCGTTTTTTACAGAGCCGTATTTATAAAATTCAAACGGCGTCTGTGTGCTTTGCGCTATTCCGTCTGCCGAGGCGATTGCCTTGTAATGCCCGTCTTGATAATCGCTTAGAGTAACGGAAAATAAAACGCTTCCGTCGTTTTCGATTTTCCCCTCGTCTGCCCATAAAAGGTTTTCAGCGCTTTCATCTGCCGACTGCTCATAAATGCGCAGAAGCGCCGCAGCGCCGGCATCTTTGGTATCGGCTTGTATTTTAAATGTAAAGCTTTCTGTTTTAATATCCTTTTGCGGCACGGGAAGCTGCAAATCCTCCGCCGCTGCGGCTGCCGCATAAAAAGCGGCAGCCAGCGCACATAAAACAGGCATAATTCTTTTTGTCATAAAGTCGATCCTTCCTTTCGGGATAGTGGAAAATTACTCATTTGCAAGAATAATATAATCTATCTGCATATCTCCGACAGCAGTCATCGGGTCAAATCTAAGCTGTGTAACGGTATCTTTCCACAGCTCGTTTGTTATATCTGCCTCATATTCTACGAAGTCGGAGCTATTTGCCTCTATCGGAATTTTAATTGATTTTGCCGCATTCATTGTTGCGTCTTTATCGGTTACAAAGAAAAGCTCTGCAAGGGTTGAACGCGTCATATTCTTAAGCCTAAGCTTCAGCACAGTGTACTTTGCAGAATCAAGCTTGAGCCCCTTTATGTTAATCTGCGGGTCGGTAGAGTTTGACGTAAGAGACATAATGCCGTTCATAACCGATATTGAAGATATTGTTCTCGCAGGCGTCCATCCGCAAAGGTCATCATCAACATTAAAATTCCATGTGCCCTCAGGCTCTTTGTTTTCTTCGATTTCGGTTTCTTTCGGGCTTTCAACATAGGTGATTTTGCTTTCATCATCCCACGAAACGCTGTATCCGAGCGCCTCTAACGTTTCACGCAGCGGTGCGACATACTGTCCCTCGTAAAGCTTAACCGGAATTTTGCCTATGGCTTTTTCGTTCAGGGTTGCGTTTCCGCTGTTTACGTCAATTTTCAAAAGCGCTGTTTTTGTTGCTGCGCACAAGCTTTGCTGTGCCTGTGCATAAATCATTTTAAGCCCGAAATAACGTTCAAAGCAGCTGAGCGGCATATAGAATTTATCGTCAATCATAATCGGGATTGCCTGTGTTGTTGCACCGGCAGATGCAACGCTTTTTACAAGCGGGCACAGCTCTCCGTCAAGAGCAATCCTCAAAATATCCATCGGCTCGCCCTCTAAAAGCTCGATGCTTTCTATCTCAAAGGCGCCGGTGGTGTTAAGCGGGTCTATGCGAAGCTGCTTAAGCGTTCCTTTCCATGATTCGCGCGACCATACCGGAATAAGCGCTTCGTAATATCCGTCGGCTGCGTTTCCCGGAGTAAGGGTAACGCCCTTTGCCTCATTCCATTTTGTGTCATCATCACGTATAAAATAAATTGATAATTCTTTTTTTGTGACATCCTGTTTTATTTTAAGGCGAATATATGTAACGTTGTCTATATTTATTCCAAGGTTGTCCTCCGAAACGACGCTTGGATCCATCCCGTTTGCAATACCTTTAATTTTACTGCCGCCTGATGAAAAACCGTCGATTTGTTTTCCAAGTGTCCATGATGAAAGAGCATCGCCCTGCCACGCTTTTTTTACTTTATCCGGAACACGCACACTGATTGTTTTCCCGCGCATACCGGGTTCGCGGTTTTTGGGGAATAAAATTGAAAATTTATCTTTTTCTTCTTCTGTCGGAAGCTGCGGGATATATTCTTTAACATCGGTAAAAACCTTTCGTACCGCGTCAAGATAACCGAATCCCGCCAAATTACAAGGCGCTGTGTAATGCCCCTCGCAGTATTCGTTCCATGTTGCAATTATTACGGATTTTTCAGACAATGTATAGTTGTTATAATCCTTGTAAAAATCGTTATGTACATAGCTCAGCGCCGCTTCAAAATCTTCTACAGTAGAGTATTTTCCCGGATTTCTGAGCCACGCCGATTCCTCACGCCCCATACTTATTGAAGGCTGAACGAAAATATCGGGATTATCTGTCTTTGCCTTTTCAAGATTGGCTTCTTTTGCACCGCGCGCAGCCTCGGATATTGCAAAGCTATAGTTATATATTCCGTCGCAGCCGATTTTTGCAGCATATTCTTCCGAATAGCTTGAACGCGAAGCTATAACCGTGCATCCGTCAAAGCCAAGCTTTTTACATTCGTTTCTCAGGTATTCTATTGCTTCTCTTGCGGTTTCTTCATCGGACGCGCATTGATTTTTAAAGAAATAATCTGCAAGATACAGGTAAACCACCGGTTTATTGTCCACAACCAAATAGCGCGGATCCTTTATAAAATATTCTATCCAGTACGGTACTATGTATTTTTTAAAATGCTCAACCGTTGTTTTTGAATTTCCGGCGTTTTCCCAAAGAATTGCATATTTCATTCTGTCGGAATATTCAGAACGCATCACACCCTCTAACAGCCCGTAAGCGTTTGCACCCATTTTTATTGGTCCGCCCAAATAATTTCGCGGCGTAAACCAACAGGTCAAACGGTAATCTATACCGTTTTCAAGCATCCATTTGGTGTCCCAGTCTGCCGCTTCGCGGCTTCCGTCGTCGTATGTTCCGAGGTACGGTACTCTTTCCGGCTGAGTAATTGCGTAATCCCAGCCTAAGTGCTGACCGTCTCTCCACATATCGCATGTTTGCATACCAATAAGAAAATCGTTTGACGGCGAAGCTATAGGCTCCGGCACGTAAGTTTCCGGCTCGTTAACCTCGTATGCCCATATATCGTCAAGGTAAAGCCTTGCATGCCGTGTTATGCCGGTTTTTGCCTCAAATCCGTCAGCTGATTGTGCGCTGAACTTTACGTTTGAGGCAATTATTCTGTTGTTTATATAAATATCTGCCGTTTGAGAGCCGAAGTCTGCATCTACCGAAATAATGTACCATACATTTTTTATATAGTCGTAGATTTTTGCTCCATTCAGATAAAGCGCATTTCCTTTGGATACAAAGGAAAAAGCGTTTTTATTTTCATTTGTCCAGTTAATTTCAAAATTCTGGTTATCTTCTTCCACACAGAATTTAAATTCAAGCCCTGCGCGTGTTGTAAGTTTGTCAAATGTGCGGTCAATTGACGCAAAATCCACGGCGGAATTATCAACAAGCTCTGCACAGTAGTAATCGGGCCAAGCTGCCGCATTGGCATTTTTAACCCTGCCTGCGCTGCTGCCGCTTTTCGAATGTATGTTCCAATCCTCAGCAATTCTTCCGTCCGTTGCTGCAAAAAACTGCTCGTTAAGGGCATACCCCGTATGAATTTTCAGCCCGTTCATATAAAGTTCTGCCGTTTGCTTTATTCCTGTTCCTATTTCCACAAAATTTAATGAATTAACATCGCATATAAAATCAAAATTACCGACATATATTCCGTCTATATATGCAGTATATTTTTTTGCTGCAAGGTCAATTTCAAATTTCACCCCGTAAAAACGGTTAAGAGCATATTCCCCGGCGGAATCGAAACCTGTCTTTGTTTTAAGATTGAACTTCCCGTTTTCAAGGTATATGCGCAAAAATTCTTCTGTGTTTTCCCCTCCGCACAGCTTTAAATAAGACTGTGAACTTGAGCTTGCCATTTTAACGGAGGTTTCAAGGGTAACACTGCAATCCTTCGTTTCCGTAAGCTTTTTGCTCATCACCACCGGGGCAACCGTACTTGTGTCTTTTATTCTGAACCATTCCTCCGCCTGCGAGGAAACAATTGTTCCTCCGCCTACATCTGTATCCCAACCGGAAATTATGGGGGAATTCTCATATGTCATTATCATAGAAAATGTGTCGTCTGTGATAAAATGCGGTCCGTCAAGCGTTTGCAAATCGGGCATAGCAAAAACTGCAACCGACAGTGACAGAAGAATTACCGCCGTCAAAACGGTTATTTTAAGGTTTAATTTCATTCCTTCATCAAACTCCCTTCAATAGCTGTTTTTTCAAATACATATTTTTTTGTTATCGGCGAAAGGCTTTTTATATCTTTTAGCAAGAAAACCTCAATTCTGTCCCATTCTTTGTTTTGTATATCGTATGAAAATGTGCGGTTTGTATCGGTTATACTGCAATATGAAATATCCGCTTGTTTGTTCCCGTTTTTCAGCGAAACTATCGCATCCGCATCGCCTGTTTCGCCGCAAACATTAAAGCTTGCCTTAAGTATTTCGTTGTATTCAAATTCAGCGGCTATATAGGGCTTTCCTCCAACAACGGTTACCTCCTTGCTTCCTTTTATATCTCTGCCCCACGCATCTTTAATATCTTTTAACGATATCAAAACTCTCTCTTCGGGACTCGGCGGAGAAATATTTATTATAAGCTTCGTTTCGCGGCTTTCGGAGTCTGTTAAAACTGTAGCGGTAAGCTTCCCGTCTCCGCTTTTTCCGTTAATTGTAATCTTATCGGGTGTAACGGAAAAAATGTCTATATCACATGAAAATGTAAAAACAATTTCTTCATCCCCTATTTTTTCGCCGTCTGCGTGTGATATTGCTTTTGTGTAAACGTCAAACGGCGGAATTTCACGTATAGATATATCGTCCATAAGAACGGTTTTTTGCTCAGAGGAGGAGGTTGTAAGGTAGAGCTTGGAATTATCCGAACTGTATTTATCGCCCATAACAAGCCTGTTCCCATTCTTTGTAAAAATATCGGTACGAACTTTTTTACTGATATATTCCCAATTTGTGCTAAGAGAAAACATCGGGTCATCGGTTGATAATACAAGCTGGTTTAAGCCTATTCTTTTACCGTTTTCATCAAAAGCAGTAAATTCTTCCGCAAAAGCCATATTCTTGATGTTATCCTCGTTATCGCCCTTTAGCCACGCGCTTACATAATAATCGGTGTTTGGTTTTAAATCCACCTCATAGCCGAGCCGTGTATATGCGCTTTTAAACACTTTCTTTACGGAACCGCCTTTGCTCTGCGCGTATTCATCGCTTAAAAAGACAGAATTTTTATCATTTTCGTATTTGGGCTGCCAAACAAAGTTTAAATCATCGCACGAAGGATTCGGCGCAATGTTGCGATACCTCCAAAGTCCGTTTTCATCTGTGTCTTCAGAAATATTATACGTTTTCTGCGGAAAAAGCTTTTTGTCGTCAATATATATTTTTCCGTTTTCACTGTCATATGATATATCTGTTTCACATATATCGGAAAGCGCCTGCATAGGCAGCATAAAACCACTGTCATAGGTAATATAACTTTCGTACGAGTTTAAAAACAAATCATTTTTATACAGCTTGCCTTCGTTTGTAAATTCAAATCTATTCTTCCCGTCAGATATTATAAGCGAATTGCTTGAACGCATATAAGATGCAGAAAGCTGAAAAATCGTCTCAATATCACGAAGCTGAATATAGTAAGAGCCGTTTTTAAAGGCGATCGGCGTTTTTAAAGATTGCTTAACTCCGTTTACAAAAAGCTTTGTCACATCGCCGGGGGTTCCCTTAAGCAGTCTTACACTTTCAACCAAAAAACTTCCGCTTGAATTTATAATGTCCAGCCGAAGCCTGCGCAGAATTTCACCAAAGCCCTCACATTGCCACACGGGAATATAGTATGTATTGATATCGCCGCTGTTATCAGCCAATACGCTTAGCGATTTTTGCTGTGAGAACGGCTCATTTTCCTCTGTTGTATAAAAAACATTGATCCACCTGTCAGAACCGTTCCGGCTTGCTTTAATCTCAATATAGTTGATATCTGTTGTATTTATATCTAAATTGCTGTTAAGATATATGCACGGGTCATTTCCGGATGATTCAACAAATATTCCTTTTTCGTCAACCGTTTTAGACGTATTGGCACTTGTACTCCAAGTATTGAAATCAAGACCTTTCCATTCCTTTACAACGGTTGTTCCGACAGGAATTTGTATTTTTTCAGCTGAGGGCAATACTCGGTTTTTCGGATAAAGTACACCCATATTATTTTTTTCATCATCAGAAGGTATTTCGTCGATATGCTCCTGCGCATTTTTACAAAATACGCTTCTTACAGCATCCAAATACAAAAAACCGTATTTTGCGGCAGGCATAATGTAGTGCCCTTCGCCGTATTCGTTCCAGTTGTCAAGCAGAACCATCTTCCCTATCCCGCCTATATTTTGGAACGCTTCAAAGGCATCTGCAAAAGCCAGCACAGTTTTAAATTCATCGGGCGGCAGCATTGCACCGGAGGGTCTGTTCCACGGAGTTTCGTCTATTCCAACGCTTACAGTAGGCACAACGCAAAGCTTTGCGCTGTTGTTTGCGGCTTTCTGTAAATATTTTATCTGCGTTGAAGCCTTCTTTGTGCTGTCGCCCCAAGTGTAAGCATGACACGCGTCAAACCCTATTTCTTTTTCTGACGATACAGACGAAAGACCGTTTGAGGCACAAAGTATAATTGCGCCGCTATAGCCTATTTTTTTACATTCTTCTCTCAAATAATTAAGGACTTCTTTCGCTTTTGCGATGTTTCCTCCGCAGGTTTCGGAAAGGAATGACGATGCATTGTAAATGCTTATAACGGGTTTGTTATCAATTTTTAGATATCGGCTGTCTTTAAAGTAATACTCAATCCAATAAGGTATAATATAGTTTTTAAAATTATCCTCGCTTACGCTTCCCTGGTTTTCCCACATTATTGCGAAATCCAGCATATTTGAATATTTACTGTTAAAATATCCGTCCTCCAAAGCATACGAGCTTGCGGGAATTTTTATCTCGTTACCGCTCCAGCCGCGCGGTGTAAACCAACAGTTCATTTGAAACGTTACGCCATGTTCTGCCATATACTTTATTTCATAATCTGCGGCTCTTGTATTCCCGTCGTCGTAAAATCCGATATACGGTATATTTTCTTCGTAAGGCGATATGTAATCCCAGCCAAGATGCGCGCCCTCATGCCATAAGTCGCATCTGATCATTCCCACTGCGGTGTCGCCTCTTACTTTAGATATATTCAGCGGCTGCACGTTCTCATTTTCCGAGAATATTTTTATATCATCAATGTAAAGTTTGTCTTCAAGCGACTTCACCGTAACGGACGATAAGTCCGCCGCAGCTTCTAAGGTATCTTTTGAAATTTCCTTCCCGTTTAGAATAACTCTTACGCTTTTTTCGGATCTATTGATTTTAACAAGTAAATGCTGCCATACCTTGCTGTTAATTACGCATTTTCTTTCCGTACCCAAAAACAGTGCATCGTTTTCTGATGTAATTTCAAAGGAACTGCCGGCGCTGTCGCCAAATACAAAGATTGCTTTTCCTCGGGGCAAAAAACGAAAATCGCAGGAAATGCAATTTTCTTCTCCAATATCAAAAGATCTTAAAACTTGCCCGCCGCTTTCTATTTCCAGACTGTAACGGTCTGAGCCGGCGCTTGTCAAAAGCGGCTTCGGCTGCGCCGTGCCGGATATAATCCGCCAGTCATCCGGAAGCTTGCCTGTCGATGTTATAAAAGCTTCATTTACGGCATAGTTACCGTAAAGCTTTACACTGTCAACCAAAAGTGTTCCTTTCGAGTTTTTCGCGGTAGACAGCTCAACCGCATTTATAAACGTTTCAGATATATCTATTTCTCCGCAAAGCGTACCGTTTATACGTGCGGCGGCAATTTTTTTGCCGCGGTCAATCTCAATACGTATTCCGATAGGCTCTGCCGCAGTATATGCGCAAAGTTTCTTTACCTGTCCATCTGCCGAAAGCGATAAAACGTCCGGCATTGTTTCTAATTTAAGAACACTGTTTTCATTATTATACAGTGAAACCGAATATCCTTGCGCATTCCTTGAAGGTGTAATTACTGCTTCGAAAATATAATTTTTATCATATGCGCTGTTGGTGTTAAGTTGTTTTTTCATTTTTACCGAAGCGGTATTACTTGTATCGCGCAGCAAAATTCCGCTGTTGCTTGTATATGCAATATTTCCGCCTGTTTTATCAAAATCCCAGCCGCTTACCGGAAACTGTCTTTGTGTTGAAATATGGCGGAATGAATCGTCGGTATAAGCTGTCTGTGCGAAGGTGCACAGGCAGTACTCCGATAAAAATATTGCAGCAGCAACTATTGTTATAAAAATTTTCCGCAATGCCGGAATTTTCATTTTTATCCTCCTGTATTGTGGCTTTAGTTTCTTTTAAGTTCCATGAAGCTTATAATCGGTACCGGAGCTTCACCCGTTTGGTTTCGCCATATAAACAGGCGCAAACCGTCGTTTCCGGATCCGGCATCTATTGTAATCTGTATATCTTTGGCAGCGTTGTCCAGCGCTGCGTTTACCGGCACAACATTGACAAATTTATTATTTTTATAAACTGCCGCCGTAACCGTTACGGCTTCTGCCCCAATGTTGCTTTTCGCCGTAAGGTCTATTTCGATTTCGCCGTCTGTCATTTTTTTAATTATGTTTCCCCCGCTCTTAAAAACCGCATTAAGCTCTACACTTTTGGGAGTATCAAAGGAAATTGTTTTATTTCCTTCGATATCGCGCCCCCAAGCATCTTTGACGTCGGGAAGGTCTATTGTATAGTGCAGCTCCGGCTTAAGATTTTTAAGCTTTATCTTTAAATCCGTTATACGGGTGTAATTATCTGTTGTAAGAATTAAATCGTCTATCATATCGGGGCGCGGCGTACCGTTTATAAGTATTTTATCCTTTGTTACCGTAAAACGGTCTATATCAAGGTTAAATGTAAAATCAGCTTCTCCGTTTTCATAAGATGACTCCGTTACCTCCGTATTAAAGAAACCGTCCGGCAGCATTCTTCGTACCGACCACTCGTCAAGGTATATCGTGTTTGCTATGCTATTCCCCGCTGCGTCTTTTTCATTTGCATAAAAATATGCGTAAATATCCTTGGTTTTATCTATGCTGTCCACACTTGTAACACGGATAGGAAAAGACAGCTTTGTCCAGTTCGTTCCTATTGAAAAACGCATCTCCGTTCGCGGATAAGAAAAAGCAGCCTCCTTATTCTCATTCAGCCTATAACACGGCACAAGCCGAACATCCGAAATCCCTGTACCCATATCTGCTTTAGCATACAGATTCATCATATACTCGGCAGGGTTTTCTGCAGTATATACGTCCAGATTTGCAATCTTTTGCCCAAGACGCGAATACGCCTGCATTGTTCGCGAGATGCTGTAGCTTCCGCTGTGCGCGTCTGTGCTGAGAACTGCCGGGGTTTGCGGCGGGGTTGGCTGCGCGCCGTTTAACCCGTCCCATAAATACTCTGTGGTTTCACATTCGGGGTCATAGATAAGCTCGCGGTACTTCCATGCACCGGTATCGTCGAGGTCGTTAAATATAGTGTACTGACCTTCGGGGAAATTATTTAATGCAAACGGGGGATTATTTAAAATCTCTCTTCCCCATGCATCTTTTACATCGGCAAGTATAACCGTAATCATATTTTCATTTTCAAGGTTTTGCAATTTTAAGGTAAGCGTATGCTCGCGTGTTTCTTCATCTGTCGTTTCAAGCACAGAGGATTCTATAAACGCATCTCCGCGCACCCCGTTAACCTCTATATTTTCCTTGCGAACGGTTCGCGGGTCTATGTCAAGATTAAATTTATAGGTAAGAGTTTGTGTTTCCTCATTATAGTCAACCGACAGCCTTTTTGTTTCCGGAAAACCGTCCGGCACGCAGAGCCGCATAGACCAGTCATCAATATAAAGCGTCTGAATATATTCCGCGGGCGAACCCGTATCATCGTAAACAGCATTATTCGAATTTAAACCGTTAAACCAAAAAACAACGGATTGTGCCGATTCGCTGTTCGTCTTACGTACTTTTTTTGAAAAATACTGCCATGCATTTCCTACGTTAAACCCTGCGGAAGCTTCGCCCGTGCCTTTGCCGAATTGTTTTTGTGCGGGAATTGTATAGCCCGGAACAACCTGCGCGGTTTTTCCGTCGCTGCACTCCGTGCGCATCCATGCACTTATCACATATTCGTTTGGCTCGTCTTGTGTATATGTTTTTAATGCAGCGGTTGGGGTAAACGCAATTCCGGGGTTTACGCGCATTGTACGCTTTATGCTGTAATTCCCGCTGTGCGGGTTGTTGTCAGACAATATAATATCCGCGTCCTGCATTGCAGAACCCGCCCTTATACTCCCCACTTTAAAAAATCCGTCAAGCGTTTCACATTCTATATCGGGAACAAGCTCTCGATAAATCCAATTTCCGTCCGCATCAAGATCATTATTTATTGTGTATGAAGCTTCTGCATTATCCTCTGCACAACAATACGGCGCAATGTTTACAGTCAAAAACAGCGCGGCAAAAAGCGCAATAATTCTTTTTTTGTTCATGGCTTCCTCCTTTTTTGTAAAAAGTTTTCTGCGGGCATGTTTTCGGCCCGCAGAAAACCCGGAAATACAGCCAACCGATTTATATATATTCAGCGATTATTGTACGGTGTAAGGTTTTTTGTATTCCATATAAAAGACTTAAGTGTGCCGCCGGCAGCATTTTCCGGAACTGTTAATTCAGCGCAAAGTTCACCGCCAACGCTTCCCTTTGCAAAGCTTTTGCTGTCAATGGCTATCGATACAAGATTTTTATTGCTGTCAAAAAGCGCCAAAATTGCGGATATATCCGCCGCATTATCAGTGCCGTTGGTAATTCCGGAAACTGTGTATGTATATACTCCGGCGCTAAGAGCCGTCCCTTCCGTTATTTCTGTTCCGTCCGCAGCTGTAATTTTTGCGGCGCCGAGTGAAAGACCTGTGCTGAAGGTGTTTTTTACGTCGCGTCCCCATGCGTCTTTAATGTTCGATACAGAAACAACACTGTTTTGCGGTATAGTACCGTTAATGTTAAGTGTGAGTACGCTCTCGCGTGTGATTTCATCGGTTGAGACTGTAAAGCTTTCGACCTTGTCAGATGTTGCGCCATTAATCGTAACGTTTGATATGTCCACGCTTCGGTAATCAATATCCTTGTCAAATACAAATTTCACACTCGATTTACCGGATGTATTATCCACATATGCGCCTGTTTGATACACGTCAAATGCCGGAATTTTACGGAAGCTCCAGTCATCTGCATAAAGCGTTTGAACAGCCTTTTCCTTGGTATCGCTGCTGTCTTGAACCCCTCCTGTGGCAAGCGTCAAACCATTCCACATAAGGTACACGCGGTTAGTATCTTTTGTGAACGCAGTCTTAAACTTAAGTTTTGTTGAATGGAACTTCCAATCGGTTGTTACGTCAAAGCTTTGTCTGTCATCAGTTGTTGCCGCGCTAAATCCGCCCTCTTCGTTATAGATTTTTACAGAGATGGTCTTTTCGTATCCATTTTTTTCGATACCGGTCTTCAGATATGCCGACACAATGTACGGATCACCTGCAACAACAGCTTCTTTCGGTACAACAAATCCAATTCCGGGATTTTGCCGCATTGTGCGCTTTATGCTGTAATTCCCGCTGTGCTTATCAGTGCTTAAGACAATATCTGCATCCTGAATTTCCGATGACGCAGGATCCGGCTTGCCTACTGCCGCAAAACCGTCTGCTGTTTCACAGCCAACATTCGGCACAAGCTCGCGATATTTCCACAGCCCGCCGTCATCAAGATCGTCAAATACTGTATACTGTCCATCCGGAACATCGGCGCAATAAACGGTTAAGGTTCTTGTACCTATAACGTCCCTTCCCCATGCGTCTTTAAGCTCCGGCAATGCAATTGTGTATTTTCCGTTCTTTACAAGGTTTGCCATTGTTATTTCAAGCTTTGTTTCTCTTGTAGCTTCATTTGTTATTACATTTACATCCGAAATATTTTCACTGTTTGCAGCGCCGTTAACGTTTATGTTTTCTTTGCGCACAGTTCTTGGATCAATATCAAGGCTGAAGGTGAACGTTACTTTTCCGTCGTTTTTAATTATCGGTTTATTTACCGCCGGTGCAACGGATTTAATATAAGATTTTGCAAAATCTGCCGGGATTTCACGCCTTACAGACCAATCGTCAACATATATACTGATTAAGGGGTATTTTGTGCTTCCGCGTGTTAATGTTTTATAATTGCAAGCGGCATCGTCCTTCGTAAGGTAATTGCATATTCCCAAATTGAATACGTTTTTTTCATCATAGCCTTCCAATGCCTGAAATTTTATATCATACTTTTTCCATTCTTTAGACAGCTCCACGCCGGGCTTTGCAACAAAATTCTGTTTTCCGCCTGAGTTAGCAAACATCTGCACCTTTACGGTTTTAGCCTCCGTTCCTTCGGTCGCGCCCTCCATATCGCTTCTAATCCATGCAGAGGAGATGTAATTCACGTCTTTTTCAATAATATTTTCCGGAATAGTAAAGCCTATTCCTCTATACACTAAACCTCGGCGATACCACGAATAATTGCCTGTGTGTTTATCGCTGCTGATTCGTTCAGCTTCGGTCTGAAGATCTTCGCCGCTGACGTCTGGGTAATTCCCGCTTATGTTTTTGAAAGCATTTTCACTTTCACAGCTCACATCCGGTACAAGCTCGCGATATTTCCAAGCGCCCGAACCGTCAAGTTCATTTGCCGCGGTTGTATATGCGGCAGCAGGATAAAACCCGTTTGCGTCTGCCTGCGGCAGTGCATCATCTGCTAAACCCGATACATAGATTTGTGACGTTAACAAAGAGGTCATTGCAAGAATTGAAAAACATTTTTTCAGTAAATTTTTCATCGTAAATCCTCCTATAAAATAAATTATTATCCTTTAACCGCACCCACGGTCATACCCTTTACGAAATACTTTTGGAAAAACGGGAAAACTATGAGTATAGGCCCTGCTGCCGCAACGCACATTGCCATTCGTGCGCTTAACGTAGGCAGAGCAACGTTTTCCGTTGCTATTCCCGCGCTTGCCGCCTCGGGCGAGTTTAAAAACTCGATATTTTTCATAATTGTCATTAACAAGTACTGAAGCTTTACCTTGTTGTCAGACTCTATGTACAGCATGGAGTAGTACCACTCGTTCCAATACATAAGCAAAAGCAAAAGCCCGACTGTTGCAAATGCCGGTTTTGAAATCGGCACAACAATATTTGTAAATATTTTAAACTCACCCGCGCCGTCAAGCTTTGCCGATTCTATAAGCGAGACCGGCACACTCATAAAAAAGCCTTTCATCAAAAGAATGTTCCATGCGCTGCACATACCGGGAATTATAAGCGCTATGATAGAATCCTTCAGGTCAAGCCAGCGTGTTATAAGTATGTATGTCGGAACAAGTCCGCCGTTAAAAAGCATTGTAAAAAATACATAAAACGACAGTGCGCGTCTGTAGGCATAATCCTTGCGGCTCATAACATAGCCGCAGGTAGATACCAATATAAGCCCCAAAAGTGTGCCGACAACCGTTGTTACTATAGTTATGCCGTAGGCATTTACCAATCGCCGCGAATTTGCCATGAGAACACTGTACGCATTAAGCGTCGGCTCTTTTGGAATAAGCTTGTAGCCTATACTCATAATTTCTTCCTGTGACTGAAATGATGAACCCAGTATTACAAGGAACGGGTACAGGCAGCAAAGCGAAAGGAAAACCAATATAATGTGCATAACAATCTGAATTGTTTTTTCACTGCCCGTTAAAACTGCTCCGTTTGTTTTTTTGCTCATTTTTCTCACCCCTTAAAACAACGCGTTATCGCTGTCAATCTTATTTACGATAAAGTTAGTGGTAATTACCAATATAAAGCCAAGCACTGCCTGATAAAACCCTGCCGCGCTCGACATGCCCACATCGCCCAAGGTTATAAGCGAACGGTAAACATAGGTATCGATAATATCTGTTGTTGAATACAAAAGCGACGAGTTGAGGGTGAAATTGTAAAATAAGCCGAAATCACCGTAGAAAATTTTACCGATTTTTAAAATTGTCATTATAATTATCATCGGTTTAATGCTCGGAAGCGATATATACCATATTTGCTTAAGCTTTCCCGCGCCGTCTATTTTTGCCGCTTCAAAAAGCGATTTGTCCGTTCCCATAAGGGACGCGTAGTATATAATTGCGTTATAGCCCATGCCTTTCCATATTTCCGCTATTATAAGAATAACGGGCCAGCATTCGGGTTTGTTGTACCACGCAATCGCCTCTTTCCCCATAGAAAGCAAAATTTTATTTATCAGACCGTAGTCTATATCCAAAAACACCTTTGCGGCATATGCGGCAACAACCCATGAAATAAAGTACGGCAGAAAGAGTATCGTCTGATAGCATTTAACAAATACAGCACGCATTTCATAAAGCATCAGCGCAATGGCAACGGACATTATAAGCCCGAGAATTATAAACGCAATGTTATACAGTATTGTATTTCTGGTAGCAAGCGCAACCGATTCGTTGTTTAATAAAAATTTAAAATTGTCAAACCCTGCCCACGGGCTTTTTAAAAAGCCTAACGAATAATCATAGTTTTTAAATGGCAGCACCAAGCCGTAAAGCGGAATGTAACAAAATACAAACAGGTACAGCACAGACGGCAGCGTTAAAATCAAAAGCGGAAGGTTTTTCTTAAATGTTTTGGCCTTACTGCTTTTTTTCTGTTTTTCCATAAAATCCATCCCCGGTATTATTTATTATTTGTTTGCCATTCGGAAAACTGTTTGTTTACCTCGGCAATAACGGTATCAATCCCGGCATCTTTCATCTTTTTGCGTGCCTGCGAAAGATAATCATCAAAATTTTCCATACATCCGACGTTTAAAATTTTATCATATTCACTTCTCACGGAAGACATTTTTGCATATTCCGTTTTTACGCTTTCGGGATCAAATATAAATCCGAGTGAAGAAGATTTTTGCGCTGTTTCATTAATCGTACGCATTTCCTCAAGAGCTTCGCGCCTGTTCCACGGCGAATCCCACTGTTTCCAAAGAGGGCCTATCCAGTTGTGCCATATGCACCATGTCTGCATACTTCCGGAATTAGGAATTATTGACTTCTCGCCTATTTCGGCGCTGCGCTTTTCATCTATTTTATAATCTATGCCTTCAACGCCGTATGCAAGCGTGTTGAATAAATAATCGTCCTTCCAGACAAGGTTTAAAAGCTTTAATGCATTTTCGGCGCTTTTTGTTGTCGAACTTATGCTGTTTATACTTCCGCTTCTGGTGGTAATCGGCTTTATACCCATACTTGCCTCTACACACGGAAAACCGTATGCGGACGATGTCTTTGAACCGTCCTTTGTATAATATCCGGTATTGCACATTACGGCATAATTGCCCGACTTGCACTCTGTCAGATATTCATTTCTCGTATTTGCGTCCTTCGGCATATATCCTTTATGATAATATTTATATTTAAGCTTCCATCTGTTTATAAAATCTTCTGCATCGAGCTCTGATATGTACTTTTGCTGCTGCTCATCATAAACAAGACCCGAAATGTTCGTATCTGTGAAGCGGGTACTTGTAATATCCGGCGTCTGATACAAAAGCGGATATATATTAGGCTCGTTCTTTTTTATTGTTTCAAGGTAAGATTCTATATCCGCAAGCGACTTAACCTTTGTATAATCAAAATTATATTTTTCAACCAATTCCTTTTTAAATACAATAGACGGATGGTCCGACAGCGGCGTTTGTCCCTTTATGCCCCAGCGTTTGCCGTCTATTTCGGAAAACTTCCACATATAATCATCTGTTTGGCTTAAAATGTCCGGGCAATATTTCTGCATCATATCATCCGTAAGCTCTACAAAAGAACCGTTTTTCACACCGCTGCGGAACTGCTCGGCGGTTCTTAAAAAGCAAATGTCCATTTTTTCACGCGTAGCAAGCATTGTGCGCATCTTTTCGTCATAATTACCCATATCGATAAGATGCAGGTCAAGCGTTATGCCAAGTTCTTTTTCAATAATCTTGTTTGCTTCTTTCATTACGCTGTCCTTGCTGGACATATTTTCCGCCGATTTACACATATACCAATCAACGGTTTTTGCCGACGATGCCGTTTGTTTTTTATCACAGCCGGCATTTACAAGCAGCACCCCAAATGCAAGCGCTGCAGAAATAAATTTTTTACAGGTCATACACATCCCCTCTCTTTCAACGTTATTTTAGCACAAGAGAAACAAAAGAAAAATGTCAGCGTTTTTGTTTTTTATCTATATTTCACATTTTTGACAAAAAAATTTTTGCCAATATATACACATTGCCTGTTTTCGCCATTGACAAACCGTTTTTATTAAATTATAATGACATAAGAAATCGGATAGGAGGGTATTTTATGTATACTGTAATAATTGCAGATGACGAACCATGGATACTTTTTAAGATTAAAAGTGTTTTCAAATGGCAGGAATACAGTATGGAGCTTATAGGCGAAACCACATCTTCGGACGAGCTTTTAAGTATGATTGAAGAAAAAAAGCCCGATATTGTTTTTACAGATATAAATATGCCCGGGAAGAGCGGGATTGAGGTTGTGAAACGTGTTCGGGAAAAGGCTGCGGACACGCTTTTTGTGTTAATAAGCGGTTATTCCGATTTTTCATATGCGCAGCAGGCGATTGAATACGGCGTTTTCAGTTATCTTCTTAAGCCCGTAACGGAGGACAAGGCGCGTTCGCTTTTGGAAGGAATAAAGTCCGCACTCGATAAAAAACACGGCGATACGGTCGACATTAAAATTGACAATGCAAAAAATATGGCGTTTAAAAAGCTTATCTCCTATATTGACGCGCATTATTGCGAAAAGCTGCACCTTGGCGAGCTTTCTGCAATGTTTGACATAAACACTACGTATTGCTGTGCATTGTTTAACAAAAATTTCAACTGCACATTCAGTCAGTATATATTAAAATGCCGTATGGAAAGAGCGGCGGAATTGATATTAAGCGGGAAATCGACGACGGAAACAGCGGAAATGCTGGGGTATGATTACTATCATTTTAATAAGCTTTTTAAAAAATACTTTTCGCTTACTCCAAAGCAGTACAAGGTTTTAAAATCATAATCCTGAAAAAGAAGGTAAATTATATGAAAAAGCCGTCTATGAGCATACACAGCCTTATATTCATATTGGTTTCTTCAATAGCAACAATTATTATTACAATACAGTTTGTCTGTGTGGGTATACTGTTTAACATATTTAACTCTCAGAAAAATGCAGCCGTAAGCAGTATGGTATCGCAAACAGTTCAAATTATGGAGGATAATTTGCAAACTATCGATTCTATACAAAATTACACGACAAACAGCAATGATATTTCTCAGTTTTTATATGATTCGTCACATAATAAGGAAAATTCGCTGTATCTTAAGATATCCGACGAAACAATGGCGCTGAACAGATTTTTTACTGACCGTATAAGCCTAATACTTGCCGATAACAACGGAAAATTCTATAATTTTTTCAACAGCACGGCTCAGGCTGAACGCGATAAAGTATCGGAACTTTACACCGAATATATTAAAGGCGCTTCAAACGAAGAAAGGGTTCTTTTCACATTGCCGAATGTCAGTGAATACGAGCTTTACATCTGTTCCTTTTCTCCCATCACAAAAATCGAACGAAACACTGTATCTTCATCGTGCGTAGGAAATGCAATCATACTTAACAGATTAAATATTTACAAGTTACTTCGTGATATGGAATACCTGGAAAACGGTGAATTGATTTTTAAAAACAGCTCAGATAATAAAACGCTTCTCTTTTCAAAAAATCCGTCTGAGGATAAATCCGCTGTTTCAAAGACACGCAAAATATCGGATACAAGCTGGCGCCTCACGGGAAATCTTATATACGAAAGTCAAACATCTGCAGTGTATAAAATAATTTTGCTTATAATTATTGAGCTTGTCATAATAATTCTTCTTATTTATCCGATTCAGCTTTTCATTCTTAACAGATGTATCTCGGCGCCTGTCAAAAAATTTCTTAAATTTTTTGATACATATTCGATAAATGCACCATATAAGCGCCTTGACGGAGCTGCTCTGTCTGAATTTCACCAGCTTTCAAACCATATAAACACAATGCTTGACAAATCCGAAGAAATATCAAGAAAAATTGTACACACGCAGCAAAAGCTGTACGAATCTGAGCTGTGCGAAAAAGAAGCCGTATTGTATGCGCTTCAGATGCAGATAAATCCGCACTTTTTATATAATACTCTGGAATGTATCGGCGGTCTTGCCATTTCGTATAACGCTTATGAAATCACGGAAATGATGGATTCTCTTTCCTCGCTTTTGCGTTATGCGCTGTCGCGCTCATCTCAAAGCACTGTTGAAGATGAAATTAAGGCTCTTGAAGCTTATATGAAAATTTTTCGTATACGTTATCCTGACAGATTTTCGTATACGCTTGATTTTGATGACGATATATGGGAATGCAATATTTTGCGTATGCTGTTTCAGCCGATTGCGGAAAACGCCATAAAGCACGGATTGCTCGATTCCAAAGAAAAAGGGAAGCTCGATATAAAAGGCTTTCGCGATAATAATAATCTTGTATTTAGGTTTTACGACAACGGAGTCGGAATAAAAGAGGAAAAGCTTAAAGAAATTAAAGCACGGATTGAGAATTGCAACAATAATTTATACACTTCAAATTCTGTCGGTATAGTAAACATACACAAGCGAATACGTCTTAACTACGGTGAATTGTACGGTGTACAAATTGAAAGCATTTACGGGGAATATACCCTTGTTACAATTACAATTCCCATGCAGTGAAAACTATTCCAAAAGTGTTGCGATGCAATTGGTGGGTGACAAAAAATAAGAAAATGAATTTCACATATGATATAATAAATTACAGTTGAATCGAAGTCGCAGTTTTCCGTTATCATAAACGCAAACACCCTTAAAATTTACCGGCGTTTGACATATTTTTAAATTATTTCAGATAGCAAAAAAGCCAAGTTTATCAATTTGCCTTTTGACAAACTTGGCTCTGTTATAAGTCCCTTTTCTTGAGATACCAGACGTATTTCAAGTATCCGGAGGCGGTCAGAACATTGATTTACACAACGAATACGATAGAGGGATTTAACCGGCAGCTTCGCAAGGTAACGAAAAACAAAAGTGTTTTCCCGACAGATGACAGCCTTTTAAAAATGCCTTATCTTGCAATGATAGACATTACGAAAAAGTGGACAGGCAAGCGCAAAGACTGGGGGCAAATCCACTCACAGCTTGAAATATTCTTTGCCGATAGATTACCGCAGTAGCATAAAACAGCCGACAAATCAAGGGTGAAATAAACGCCCTCGCAAGAGGGCGTCCTTGACATGCCGGCAATTTCATGCTAAATTACAGCTAAGGGCTGAAAGCCGAAATCCGGCTCTCAGCCCACAAAAAACTTAGATTATATTATCATTTTGGAGTAAATTTTGGATTTACACAAAATGAGGGATTGCCCCACCGGTCTTCTTACAGCCCCGTACCATTTCATGTGCTAAATAGTATTTTGTGCAGGTAAACAATCTGTCGGTTGGTTCATAACCGTAGATTGAGCCTGCATATTTTTTTATCAGCTCCATTATCTGAACGGGTAATGTAGTGTTATTTTGTTTCAGCCTTTTTGATTTCGGGCTTTGTGATAATTACTTTCTGATCCTTTTCAACCCATTCGACGCTTGCTCCCAAGTTTTCGGAAATAAAGCGGATAGGTGTGTAGGTGCGGTCGTTTTCGACAAACGCAGGAGAATCAAGCTTAATTTCCTTGCCGTTTACCTTCACTGTCGCTGAGCCGATGGTAATAAGAATTGTTACATTTTCATCGGTTTTAAGGTTTTTGCCCGTAATGGTTACAAGCTGTTTTTCGCCGTCCCATTCGACCTTTGCGCCCAAGTTTTCGGCAACAAACCTTGCAGGAAGCATTGTACGGTTGTTTACGATTTTCGGGGCAACATCATTTGACTTTGCTTTTCCGAATACCTGTGCGTCCTTTTTGCCGATTGTTAAGATAATCTGATTTATCGAATTATCCTTTTCCGTCCATTTTGCATAGAGTGTGAAGCTCTTTGTTACCTTTTCGGAAAAATCGTACTCGTTTTTAAGTTCCTTATCCGAGTACCAACCGTCAAAATCAAAGTTTTCCTTTGTCGGCGCCGTCGGCTCTTTCATAACGCTGTT
>CAKSFM010000014.1 GCA_934454525.1 uncultured Clostridia bacterium | reverse complement strand
GAAAAGGCAAAAGCGCAGTTAATAGTTTATCTATTAACGAGCATTTTAACGCATTATTGCGACAAATTTGCCTTTTGAACCGCATGGGGTTCGAGTCTGTTATGCCTATGCCGGGGCGCTTAATCCGAGAGCTGCATACGACCGTTCGTGCGAGCTGAGCATATATATTAACAAAGACTCACGGAAATCCGGAGCAGGGCGCTCTTTATACAGCGCTTGAAAAACTGCTCTTAAAGCAGGGTATTCAGAATACATATGCATGCATTGCATACATTGACAGCGAGGACGAGTTTTTAACGCACGACAGTATTAAATTTCATAAAGCAATGGGGTTTTCGCTTATCGGGCATTTTCATAAATGCAGATATAAATTCAACCGATGGTATGACATGGTGTGGTATGAAAAGCACATCGGTGTTCACCGGAATTCTCCGGAGCCTTTCATTCCGATAGGCAGTATCTCCGAAAAGGATTTGGCGGACTGCGGCATATCTGCCCGACCGTAAAAACAGGCAGAAACCGCCTCGGTTATCATAATCAGCCGCCATATGCCCCTTTATTATATTACACGCAAAAGCAAGCTAATGGTTGGAATATATTTTATCACATTTTTGGGGAATTTGCAAAAAACGGAGGTCATGTTTTTAAAACATAACCCCCGTTTTTCATTCATACATAAATTTCAGCTGCCGATTGCGGCGCGAAGTGCCTTTGCAACCTGATCGGGGCAGCTTGTGCCGCGCCCGTTGCAGTCAATTCCCTCAAGGCGTTTTATCGCATCCTCCGCTTTCATTCCGATAAGCAGTGCCGACACACCCTGCGTATTCCCGTTGCACCCGCCGACTATTTTAATACTTTTTATAGTTTTATCATCGTTCAGCTCGACAATTGTTTTGCGCGAGCAAACGCCCTTGTTTGTGTATTCCGTAATCATTTTAATTCTCCGTTTCAGCTTCCGTACTCTCGGAATCGGAATTCTTTTCCTTTTCCGCGTCAATTCCGTCGATATAAACGTTTACCGTTGTGTTCTCAATTCCGGCATATGCTTCAACCGCATTTTTCACGGTTTCCTGAAGCTTGCGCGCAACCTCATTGATTTTCACGCCGAATTTCACTGTCACATGAACTTCGATTATTGTTCCGTCATCTGTTGTCTGCACTTTGATGCCCTTTGCCGCAGATTTTTTCCCGATAAAGTCACCCCATGACGACCCCGAGCCTAATCCTGCAACGCCCTCAACCTCACGCGCGGAAATTGCGCTTATTCTGACGATAACATCCTCGGCAATTTTAATATCGCCGTTATCTGTAGCAATAAAATCATCAGCCATAAGAAACCCTCCAATCTTTATATTAAGTATATTATAGCACAGTTAAAAAAATAATCAAGACTTTTTATTCGACCTATCCGAAGAAAAAACGGCAGATTGTACACCCGCAAAGTACACACACAATGTCGGCGGCAACCGCACATACAATGCTGTGACGCATATCTTTCACGTGCGATGCGGCGAAATATACCGTCAAAGTATAAAAGGTGGTTTCCGTTCCGCCGGCAATAACAGCCGCACAGCGCGCAGCAAAGCTGTCTGCACCAAACCTGTCGAAAATATCCTTCAGAACAGCCGTTGAACCACTGCCCGAAACGGGGCGGAGAAGAATCAGCGGCGTTATTTCCGGCGGAATACCGGCGCGTGTGAAAATCGGAGTAAAAAACGCTGTCAGCCCGTCCGTCAGTCCGCTTGCATTCATCACTTCAACCGCCGTGATCAGCGCAAGCAGAGCCGGAAAAATCCCTGCCATCGTTTTTAAGCCTTCCTTTGCTCCGCTGACGAATGCGTCAAACACCGGTGTTTTCCGCACGAATGAGCTAAAAAAAACAATCGCAAGCAGGCACGGAATTGCCGCTGATGCAATCACATTCATAAATTCACCCCTTTCCGCCACGCGAAAATGTACGGCTCTTTTCCATAATGCGCGCACATATAATGCCTGCCGTAAGCGAGCAGAGCGATGTTATCCATATCGGAACGGTTATTTCATACGGCGCAGCCGCTCCTGCGGCGCTGCGCAGTCCGATAATCGTTGTCGGCAGCAGCTGCGGCGCGGCAGTATTGATTACCACAAACATGCACATGGCATCGGACGCATACGGCGAATAATTATTCTCACGGTCAAGCTCCTTTATTGCCATTATTCCGAACGGAGTGGCCGCATTTCCCAGTCCGAGCAGATTCGCCGTGATGTTCATCACAATATACTCAAGCGCCTTGCTGCCTTTTTTCAGCGATGGAAAAAGCGTCCTTGTCAGAGGGCGCAGCAGAACCGAAACAGCCTCTGTAACGCCGCTTTGCCGTGCCGCTTCCATAATCCCCGACCAGAAACAAACTATGCCGGTCAGAGTAATTGCAAGCTCAACGGCTTTGCTTCCTCCGCGAAAAACCGCGTCGCTTACAGCAGAAAAACTGCCGCCGATTGCAGCAAAAAGCAAGGAAAGCGAAAATATAATCAGCCAGACAGCATTAATCATGCAAAAAACCTCGATTTATAATAAAATTTGAAAAAATTAACAATTTATTCACAGAAAACTGTTGACTATTGGAGATAAAGTATGTTATAGTATAGGCATAAAAGGTCAAGGAGGAGATTGTAGTGAAATCTACAGGTATCGTAAGAAAAGTTGATGAGCTGGGAAGAATAGTACTTCCGATCGAACTCAGAAGAACGCTCGACATCGCACAGAAGGATTCGTTAGAAATCTATGTTGACGGTGACAGCGTTATTCTTAAAAAGTACGAGCCGGCGTGCATTTTCTGCTCAAAGACGGACAATGTGTTCTCTTATTTCGGAAAAAACATCTGTGCAAGCTGCATTGATGAACTGAAAAAGAAAACGCAGGAAAACTAAAAAAACAGCCGTACATAATGCAATCTGAAGCAGCTTGTGTGCGGCTGCTTTTTTACAGCTATAGGAGGTTACAAAAATGAGGTCGGTAATTACCGTAACCGGCGCGGACGGAGTCGGCATCATCGCAAAGGTGAGCGGACTGCTGGCGCAGCACGGAATTAATATTGTTGATATATCGCAGACCACGGCGGACAAACGTTTTCTGATGGTTATGCTTGTTGAAATGGATAACGCGGACGAATCCTTTGCGCAGATTGGCAGAATGCTGACTGAGCTTGGCGAAAGCATCGGGCAGAGCATTACAATGCGCCACGAAAAGGTTTTCAATTCCATGCACAGAATATAGGAGGGCGCAATGATTAATCCTTTTGAAATAATGGAAACAATAAATATGGTGGACAAGGAGCATCTTGATATCCGCACCATAACAATGGGAATATCTCTTCTCGACTGCATAGGGCAGGACGCGGAAAAAGCGTCCGAACGCGTTTACGATAAGATCACGCGCCTTGCGGAAAATCTTGTTAAAACCGGCGAACAAATTGAATGTGAATTCGGAATTCCGATTATTAACAAGCGCATTTCGGTTACGCCGATTTCAATTATTGCACAGTCATGCGGTGACTATGTGCGTTTTGCCAAAGCGCTTGACCGTGCTGCCGATGTCACGGGAGTTAATTTTATCGGCGGATATTCCGCTCTCGTGCCGAAAGGGTATACCAAAGGCGAATACGATTTTATCGAGTCCATTCCCGAAGCGCTTAATTCAACCAAAAAGATTTGTTCAAGCGTGAATGTTGCCTCAACAAAGGCAGGAATTTCGATGGACGCCGTTGCGCATATGGGGCGCATAATCAAAAAAACGGCGGAGCTTTCGAAAGATAATAACGGATTTGCATGCGCAAAGCTTGTTGTATTTTCAAACGCCGTTGAGGACAATCCGTTTATGGCAGGTGCGTTCCACGGTACCGGTGAGGGCGAATGTGTTATAAATGTCGGCGTAAGCGGTCCGGGTGTTGTAAAAAAAGCGCTTGAAAAGGTTAAAGGCGCTGATTTCGGCGTTGTTGCCGACACGATAAAGAAAACCGCGTTTAAAATAACGCGCATGGGGCAGCTTGTCGCAACCGAAGCCGCCGGCAGACTCGGCGCCCAGGCAGGAATCGTTGATTTGTCGCTCGCGCCCACTCCGGCAATCGGAGACAGTGTTGCACATATACTTGAAGAAATGGGATTGGAACGCTGCGGTGCTCCCGGCACAACGGCTGCTCTTGCGCTTCTTAACGATGCGGTTAAAAAGGGCGGCGTGATGGCTTCTTCATATGTCGGCGGACTGAGCGGTGCGTTTATCCCCGTCAGCGAGGATGCCGGCATGATTGACGCGGTTAAATGCGGCGCTCTTTCACTCGAAAAGCTTGAAGCCATGACCTGCGTTTGCTCCGTCGGCATAGATATGGTGGTCGTTCCGGGTGATACATCCGCCGAAACAATTTCGGGTATACTTGCAGATGAGGTTGCAATCGGAGTTATAAACACAAAAACAACGGCGCTCAGAATTATCCCGGCTCCCGGCAAAAAAGTCGGAGATGTTGTGGAATTCGGGGGATTGCTCGGAACAGGCCCCGTTATGCCCGTCAACCGCTTCGGCTGCGGTGAATTTATTGCGCGCGGCGGCAGAATCCCGGCGCCGATGCACAGCCTTAAAAATTAATTTAAGAAAACACAAGGGGGATTTACACAATGATAAAAGAGTTTAAAAAAATCGTTTCGGTTACCTTAGCTTCGGCCATGTTGCTATGTACCCACGCCTTTGCCGCATACACCGATGTTCAGGAGGACAGCGACGTATACAGTGCGGTTGAAACACTGTCGACGCTCGGCATAATAAACGGCTACGAAGATAACACGTTCAAGCCGGACGGCAATATCACACGCGCTGAAATGTGCGCAATCTTATGCCGCGCGCGCGGACTTGAAACTCCCGAAACATTTTATTATGATTCTTTTACCGATGTGCCGAGAGATCATTGGGCTTATTGGTATGTGGGTTTATGCCAAAAAGAGTCTATTGTCAACGGAATGGGCAACGACATATTTGCCCCCGACAGCAACGTTACATTTAGCCAGGCTGTAAAAATGATTCTTTCCGCAATGGGGTACGGAATTATTGCGGAAGCAAACGGAGGATGGCCCGCAGGGTATTTGAGCACCGCTGCCAAATACGGAATTTTGGACGGAATCACAGAAAAAACTGACAGCGCCGCAACCAGAGCGACAGTTGCCAAGCTTTTAGATAATGCGCTGCCCACACCCGTGGTGCTCACTTCAGGCAATCCCACAACAGGTTTCACCGCAGAAATAGCTGACGGCACCGGCACGATTCCGTACAGTTCACTCTTATCCGATCTTGGTATTGTGAAAATAGACGGTAGCATAGTCGGCACAAGCGAAAAAGAGTATAACGGTTCAAAATGTGATGACGGCGAGGTTATTTATCGTTTTAACAATGTTAAGGGCAATGAATTTTTAGAAAATTACCTCAGTGAAAAAGCCGATAAGGATAAATATGCGACCTTTACTTTCAAGTATGAAAACGGCGTACCTGTAAGCAAATATTTGGATACACCCTCCGAAATCTTTGTTAAGAAACTCGCCAATGATACTCCCTTCGATATTTTTACTAATAAGCACACCGATGATACTTACATGATTATTGACATCAGACCTGCAAAAGAGAAATAATCTTCCGGTTAGGCATAACAGATTCGAACCGCATGGGGTTCGGATACTGACACATCTGCCTGAATAAATGACGCGGCAGCCGCAAAATTGCGGCTGCCGCGTTTTATTTAACCGGTTCTTCCCACACTGTCAGCGTACATTCGTTTTATTCCTTGTTATTCGGAATGTTGCTTCAACCATTACAACCATCAGGGCGAAGAAAAAAAGAAGAAATCCCGGCATGATTGAAAATCCCGCCGCATTGCCCAAAAGTCCGAAAATCGGCGGAACAAATGTTGAGCCGACATATGCGCTCGCCATTTGTATGCCGATAATCGCGCCCGAATTTTCAGCGCCGAAATTGCTCGGCGTTGAGTGAATTATGCACGGATATATCGGCGCACATCCGAATCCGATTACAAGAAATGCAATAAATGCGGCGGTATAAGACCTTATCGGAACAAACAGCGCAATTATGCCGCAAGCAAGAATACTGCTGCCGATTAAAATCATTTTGCGGTCACCAAGCCTGCCGGCAATAAATCCGCTTATAAATCTTCCTGCAGTAATTCCGATATAGAACAGTGCGGCAAAACCTGCTGCTTTTTCAGTCGGAATTTTTTTCACCTCAACAAAATATGTGCTTGCCCAATGCATGGCAGTTGCCTCCGCAGCACAGTAGGCGAAAAATCCGAGCAAAAGGAACGAAACTCCTTTTATTTTCAGCGCACTTGTTAGTCCAACGCTCACCTCAGTGCTTTCAATTTTCGTTTTATTGATTTTCCACACGGGAAGCGTCACCAGCAGAAGAAGCGCTATAAAAAGCTGAATAGTCCCCACAATTCTGTAACCGCTGTTCCAGCGGTGCGCTGTCAGAGCATAGCTCATAACAAACGGACTCACAATCGTTCCAACGCCCCAGAAGCAATGCAGCCAGCTCATGTGCCTTGCTTTATAGTGCAATGCAACATAATTGTTCAGCGCCGCGTCAATTGCTCCTGCACCCAAGCCATAGGGCACGGCAAACACAATCAGCATCCAAAAACGGGTTGAAAACGAAAATCCGAGCAGCGCAGTTACCGTAAGAAACACGCTTGCAACCGTCACAATTCCTGTGCCGAGCTTTCGCGTGAGCCTGTCCGACAAAAGGCTCGATATGATTGTTCCTCCCGATATAATCATAGATACAATGCCCATAAACGAAACGGGTACTTTCAGCTCAGTGTGCATAACCGGCCAGCCTGAACCGAGAAGTGAGTCCGGCAGCCCAAGACTGATAAAGGCAATATAAATAAGCAAAAGTAAAAATGAATACATTCCGGTTCTCCTTTGTCGCCTGCAGTTTATTCATCATTCTTTTTCTATATCACAAATTTATCTTAAATTCAAGTCTAAAATGCAATTTTTTTAATTTTTTGCGATGCTGACGCACCAAAAAGCTTTTGCTTCCGAAAAATGAAATATGCAGCGGCACGGCGTTCCGGTTTTATAATTTTGCGATAACGTATCCATAAGGCTCGGCAGTTATTCGTCTGTCTATTTTAACTCCGCTCTCCATCAGTATCTGAAGATCGGCAAGCTCTGCACCGATGCTTGCTTCAACAGTTTCGTTCCTTGTGTTTACAATAATTATGATCCGCTCCCCCTCTGTATTTCTTGAATAGGAAATGAGCTTCTGCGGTTCGCTGTTTTCAATCCATTGTGTGTCACCCTCACACAGCGCTGCGCTTTCATGCCGCAGATGATGAATATTTTTAATAAATTCAAGCCGGCGCTTTCCGTCCGCAGTAAACGCGCGCGACCAGTTAATCACGCTGCGCCGCCCGTGAAAGCGGTTCGAAAACATATTGTTTTCCGCATTGTCGCAAAACTCATATCCGTTCCACAAAAACGGAACTCCCTCGAATGTATTCGTCACAACAAGCGCCGCCTCAACGCCGCGCGGCGTCATTATGATTTCGTTTCGTTTAAGTCCGCAGTCCGATGCAGTATCGTGCGTTTCAATCGTACGTATAAGCTTACCTGTTCCGGCTCCGTATATTTCCTTTTCCTTTTCATACAGACTGCGGATTTTCTCCGCCGGTTCCCGTTCCGAAAAAATTCCGACAAGCAGCGTATTCCAATCGAAATCATAACACATATCGAAAACATCTTTTATATATTCTGATTTTATCCCCTCATTAAGGGTGATAAGTTCATGATTTATTTTTTTCAGCCTGCCGAATGCTTCGCCCCAAAAATCAAGCGGAACGCTGTCACCAACGTCACAGCGAAAACAATCCGCACCGTAATCGCACATAAGCGTTTCCATATTCTTAATCAGATATTCGCGCAATCCGCGGCTTTCAAAGTTCAGCCTTGCGAAAGGCCAGCGGTCGGCAACGGTTACCGAGCCATCGCTGTTTCTTACAACAAATTTGGGATTATCCCTGATAAACACGGCATTTCTTCCGCAGTGCAGATATACAAGATCAAACATAACCTTTAATCCGTTTTCATGTGCCGCTCTTGTAAATTCAAGCAAGTCCGCCTCTGTTCCATACTCGTTGTCAACGGCAAAATAATCGGCAATTTTATACGGATTTTTCGGATTGTCAGTATGCGATGCAAGCTGCCGTTCGCTCCATGCCGACATCTCCGGGTCATCGTCCTCTTTATAAAACGGGCAGACATACACTATATCCGCACCGAGTGCAGCAACATGCCCGAGCAGTTTTGCAGCGGCGCTCAGCGTTCCCTCGGGGGTAAAGCTTCTGAGCGCCAGCTGGTATATTATATTATTTTTCATTTGCTGTAACCTCCCAACCGATTTTGTTACTGTTGATTATAGGCAATTCACGCAAAGATTACAACCACAATATTATAATTTTTGTCCACTATTTTATGAAAAGCCGCGCGCCGCCGCATACAAAAACCGCGTAGGAAACGGTTTCCGTTTCCTACGCGGAAAAATGTTAATATTCCGAAAACTGCTTGATTTCGCGCGCAAGCTGCTCTGTGCGCCGTTTGCGCGCGGCGCGGCGCCTGCGGCGGAGAATTCTTCTTCTGCGCCGCTCGAGCAGCACAAAAACAATGCAAAGCAAAGTCACACATATTATAAACCAGGGAGAAATAACAAACGCAATCATCGCGTTCACTGCGTAAGCCACCGGGTCGAAACGATAGTCACTGTCCGCAACAAGATGCACTTTTCCGACTGATGCGGCACCGATAAAATATTCCCTTGTTCCGAGTGGAGTTCCTGCCTTAACCGGCGCCTTTACATCGCTTTGCAATGAATCCTTGTACGTCACTTTCGCTTTTTTCGCCTTTTTATCCCTTAATACCCGCACACTGTCCGCCGTTTCGAGAAGCACAGCCTTTGTTTTGCGGGCATTTTTTATTCTCACCTGTGTTACCGCCTCCCCTTTCGGGGCAATTGTTACAGCGGCATAATTATCGAAAACATAATCGAACATATTTACACAGTCAGTGAAGCTCTGAGTTTTTCCGTCCACCGTTTTTGCACCGAAAACAAGCGCAAGAAGCTGCATCCCGTTTTTTTCGGCGGAAGCCGCAATGCAGCTTTTTGCCTTTGAGGTGTAACCCGTTTTAATTCCTGTCGCATATTTATAGAAATAATCTCCGCGGCGCAGCCGGCTTACCAAATGATTGCCGTTAACAATCGTGCGCGAATCGTGATACTTTTCCGTTGCGGGAATTGAATATGAATCGCACTTGACAATTTCGCAAAACTCGGGAATTGACATTGCATGAAGCGCCAGGAGCGACATATCATGCGGTGTTGTATAGTGACGTTCGTCATGATCTCCGACAGGGTTCACAAAATTTGTATTTTTCATGCCGAGCGCAGCTGCCCTTTTATTCATCATTGCAACAAACCCGTCAATGCTGCCGCCGGTGTATTCGGCAACAACATTCGCCGCGTCTGCCGCTGATGAAAGAAGCATTCCGTAAAGCAGCTGCCGAAGCGACAGCCGTTCTCCTTTTTTTATACCCATTTTGCTGTCACCGTCCGGAACACTTGTGATTGCCGACTCGCTCGCAGTGACAACATCTTCAAGATTTCCGTTTTCAAGCGCAAGCACAGCTGTCATAATTTTAGTAAGACTTGCAGGATAAACCTTGGAAGATGCCTTTTTTTCGTAAAGTACGCTGCCGCTTTTCATATCAAGCAGAATAGCATACGGTGACTCAGCTCTGAGCGTTTTTTCCGCATCCTCCGCATCCTCCGCATCCTCACTTTTTTTATTATCAGCTGTTTTTTCAGTTTTTGAGGATGTGCTTTCGGTTTTCGCCGTTTCCGCAAATGAAGAAAGCGGTGCGGTGCACATCACAAGTATAAAAATAAATATTAGAAAACCCGAAACAGTTTTTTTCATTTCTTTTCCTCTGATTTATTTTTCAAGGCATCCGCAGCAGCGCGGTAAACCTTATCATTTTCAATATCTCCTATTTCATGCAGTGTGTCCTGCACTTCAATATCGGGCGTGACTCCGCTGTTCAGCCATGTTCCGTCGGAAAGATAATTTTTGCACACTGTCAGCTTCAGCGCACCGTCAGACTTATCAAACATATTTATATAGCTTACGCTCTGACTGACGCCCTTGCCATAGCTTTTTTCTCCGACAATAATTCCCCTGCCGCGCGCTTTCATCGCACCGGCAAATATTTCGGAGGCACTCGCGCTTGAACCGTTCACAAGCACTGCGAGCGGAAGGTCACACGCACCCTTTTTCGCGTTATAAACAGTTCTGCGTCCTTTCTTATTCTCAGTGTACATAATCACGCCGTCTTTAAGGAACAAATCACTCATATTGATTGAACTGTCAAACTCACCGCCGGGATTATCACGCAAATCAACAATAATGCCCGAAACTTTCGTTTTGTCAATTGTTTTAACTATTTTTTCAAGCTTTTTCTCCGAATTATCAGCAAAACCGCTGTAACGGATATAACATAACCCGTCGGCAGTTGTCTTGCTTTCAACGCGGTCAAGCTCAACATTTGCTCTTTCGATATTAAAGGTCAGCTTTTCTTCGCCGCGCAGAACAACGATTTCAACCTTTGTTCCGACAGGATTCTCCAAGCCTGTACCCCGCATCGCCGCTGCGGCTTTTGCAAATTTTTTTGCACCATACTTCTTCCGGTCAATAGTATAAAGCACATCTCCGTTCTTTATACCGGCTTTATAAGCCGGAGAACCTTCATACGCCGATATAACCTCAAGCGTATCATTTTCCGTATTGGCAAATATCTCCAGCCCAACGCCTATATAGTATCCGTTTATATAATTGAGAGTCTGCTCGGCGTCCTCTTCCTCGTAATATGCCGCATACTTGTCGCCAAGGCTTTCAACAACGGATTCAATCGCCGCTTTTTCAGCCTTTTCCCGGTCAAATTTTCCGACATATTCTTTCTCGATTATGGAAACCACACGCCGAAGTCTGTCAAACGTGTCTGTTTTTCTGACGTAAACAAGCGTAAGCGCCGCGGTTAACGCGGCAGTGCATACAACTGTAAGCACAAAACCTGCAGCCGCTTTTTTGTTTGTTTTCACGCATATCCTCCTACTTCAGGTATTGCAAAGGATCTGTTGTTGCCCCGTTGATTCTGACCTCAAAATGGCAGTGCGGACCTGTGGAAACACCGGTTGACCCTGCCTTGGCAATCACCTGACCGCGCGTTACCTTTGCGCCGCTCGATACAAGCAGACTGCTGTTATGTCCGTACAATGTGCTTATTCCGCTGCCGTGATTGATAATAATGCATTTTCCGTAACCGCCGTTCACCGTTGCAAGCGTAACCGTTCCGTCAGCTGCGGCAACAATGTCCGTTCCGTACGGTGCGCCGATGTCAAGTCCGGAATGAAATTTCCTGGTTTTGTGAACGGGGTGAACTCTATAGCCGTAATTGCTTGTTATTCTTCCGCTTGAGGGAACCGGCCATGCAAACTTTCCGCCGGTATACTGCACGGGGTACGCCGCATAGGAAAGCGCTGCCTTATGCTGCCTTATAAGCTCCTGCTCTGCCTTTTCCGCACTGTCCTGTATGGCTTCATATTTCTCAACATCCTTTGAAAGCTCTTCTATAATACGTTCCTTTGCGGAAAGATTTTTTTCAAGCGCTGTTTTGCGCCCGGCAAGGGTTTTCTTGTTGTCCTCCTGCCTTTGAAGAATACCTTCAATATCAGCCTTTGCCTGCTCAATCTTTTTCTTTCCCTCCTCAAGCTTGTCAAGTATATCCTGGTCATACTCCACAAGCTGGGAAACAACTTCCATTTTTGATATGAAATCGCTGAAATTCTGCGAACCGAACAATATCTCTATATAAGCGATATCCCCCGTTTCATACATTGCCCTTGCGCGCGCAAGAAAAAGCTTTTCGTACTCGTCATACTCTTCCTCCGCCGCACGCAGCTCCTCCTCCTTTGATGCAAGGTCCTGTTTTGTCTGTTCGATTTGGTTTTCAATTATACCGATCTCGTCCTCGGTGTCGGAAATTTGTTTGTCTATAGCATTGTATTCCGCAACTGCCGAAGTTTTCTTATCTTTTGCAGCCTGCACGTCCTTTTTTGCCTGCTCGGTTTTTTGCTTTGCCGCGTCAAGATCGCTCTTGGACGGTGCTGCCATCGCCGGCATAATAACAGACATGAGGAACACAAGCGCCACAGCCGCGGCACAAATCATCGCGGCAATGCGTTTCACATTTTCTTTTTGCCTTTTGGTCAGCTTCATGATAAGCAAATCCTCCCGTCAATCTTCAAACCTTCAGATGCCGCTTCAGCGATATTGCACTTCCGCACGCACCCATCAGTATTCCGAACACTGCCATGCTGACCGCAAGCGGCACAAAGCACTTCTCAATCGGAATAAATTCAAATAAATTTATTATTCCGCGCACTGAGCCTATTGCCGTGTTATATCCGAGCGTGATGATAACAATTGAAACGGCAAATCCGAGCGCGCCAATCATGATTCCCTCAATCACGAACGGCATGCGGATGAAATGATCCGTTGCCCCCACAAACTTCATAATATGAATTTCTTCCTCGCGCGCGTAAACGCTGAGCTTTATCGTGTTTTGAATAATAAAGATTGCCACAATCAGCAATATAAGCATTGCCGCCGCACTGCCGTTTTTAACAATGCTTGTGAATTTTATAACTTTTCTGACAATGTCCTGCCTGTTTTTAACTTCCTCAATCCCATTGATTTTCGAAAGCGCCTTCACCGTTTTATCAGAGCTGCGGATATCTTTGAGCGTTACCTTTATGGAACTGCGCAAAAAGTCCTTTCCCTGCAAACCGTCAAGCACATCGGCACGGTCACCGAGCATATCGCGGTAATTTGCAAATGCCTGATCCTTTGTTTCAAGCTCCGCATTTAAAACATTATCAAGCGCAAGAATCTCCTTATATGCCTCCTGCTGAATCTCATCGCTCGCATATGTATTAAGATACGCCTGAAGCTCACACTGTGATTCAATCTGTTTGCTGATATAATTCATATTAAGTGTGAAAAGGAAGCACACTCCGATGAGAAACAGACAGCACATAACCGTTATAAACGAAGCAAATGTCATTATTCCGTTACGGACAAAGGAGCTTGCCGCGCTTTTTATATAATACCTTATATTTCTAAACACCAAGATTATACACTCCCTTTTCCTCGTCACGGACAATTGCTCCGTTTTCAAGCTGAATAACGCGCTTGCACATATCGTTAACTATTTTCTCGGAATGAGTTACCATCACTATTGTCGTTCCCATTTTGTTAATCTGCTCAAAAAGCGACATAACATCGGACGCGGTGTCAACGTCAAGATTTCCGGTAGGCTCGTCCGCAATGATCAAAGACGGACTGTTGACAAGTGCGCGCGCAATGCTCACACGCTGCTGTTCACCGCCCGAAATTTCGTTCGGATAATTCTTCGCGCGGTCGGCAAGTCCGACAAGTCCAAGGATTTTCGGCACCTTGCGCCTTATCTCACGGCGGCTTTTGCCGACAATTTCCATCGCAAACGCAACATTTTCATAGACCGTTTTGTTCGGCAGCAAACGGAAGTCCTGAAATACAACCCCCTGCGCACGGCGAAGATACGGAACCTTTGAGCGGCGCAGCGAATTTACAATAATGCCGTCAACCACAACATCTCCGGCAGTCGGCTTGATTTCCCCTGTGAGAAGCTTTATCGCCGAGCTTTTTCCGGCGCCGGTTTTTCCGACGAGAAAGACAAACTCCCCGTCATTTATCGTAAAGGAAACATTATCAAGACCTATAACATCCTTATCGTAAATGACGGTAACATCCTTAAATTCTATCACAGACAACTCTCCCTTTCCGTCAGATGTGCATCGGCTTTGACACAAGATATTTTTTAACCATCATGGCAACCTTAAATACGATTGCATGATCAAATATTCTCAGGTCAAGCCCGGTAATCTTGCGCACCTTGTCCAATCTGTACACAAGCGTGTTTCTGTGAACATAAAGCTGACGCGAAGTTTCCGATACGTTAAGGTTGTTTTCAAAAAATTTCTGAATTGTGTAAAGCGTTTCAGAATCGAGCGAATCGATTGAGCCTTTCTTAAACACTTCGGTCAGAAACAGTTCGCAGAGCGTTGTCGGCAGCTGATAGATAAGCCGCGCGATTCCGAGATAGTCATAGCTGATTATATTTTTCTCTCCGTCAAACACCTTGCCGACTTCAAGCGCAACCTGCGCCTCTTTATAGCTCTTGGCAATATCTTTGATGTTCGACGCTACCGAACCTATTCCGACGTGGATATTTACCATTGCTTCACCCGAAACAGTGTCGGCAATCTGCTTTGCTATTTCTTCAATTTCCTTATGCGTTATTCCGAAGCGCACCTCGCGCACAACAACAACCATGTTATTGTCAAGGTCAATGACAAAATCCTTTCCGTTGTCCGGGAACATTCCGTTCACAATATCAAAAACATCGACTCCGCGGATTTCATCATAATGAAGCACGAAAACAATCCTGTCGGCATCATATGTCATATGCATTTCCTTGCTTTTCATAAACACATCCCCCGGAAGAATACTGTCCGCAAGGATATTTTTGATGAAGTTCGTTTTATCATACTTATCATTATGCATCTGCCTGATGCTGCCGATAGCCGTTGACAGCATTTCAACATATCTTTCCGAGTTTTCGTCATCGCATTTTACAAACGACACATAGTCCGGCTTGCCGCGCGTTATAACCGCATAAAATGTATATCCGCCGAGGTGCGCCGTTTTCCGGCGGCTTTCAAGGCACTGTTCAAAAATTTCGGGAATCATCGCTTCAATCCCCTCTGCGCGCCCCGAAGACACCACCGTTCCGCTGCCCTCTATAACACCCGTTTCACATCCGATTATTTTATTTATCTGCATCAGCAGGTTATTAAGGTACTTATTTACCATTGAAAGTTCCCCTCTCTTTCACAGTATTCGACACTGATTTAATTATATAATAACACCATCCGATATATTTTTCAACATTTTTTTCAAATTCTTTACGTTTTTGTTACAATTATATCCCCTCGGCAAATGCTGTGCTTCCGCCGCCCGGCAGTGTCTTAACAATAATTTTGCGCCCGATTTTCTCTTTCAGCAGATCAACGTGTGAAATAATTCCGCACAGTCTGCGGTCATCCGTAAGCGCTGAAAGCATATCAACCGCCTTGTCAAGATAGGATGCGTCAAGCGTTCCGAACCCTTCATCGACAAACAGCATATCTGCGCGTATGCCGCCGCGCCGCTGCTGAATCATATCTGACATTCCCAGCGCAAGCGCAAGCGATGCCGTAAAGGATTCACCGCCCGAAAGCGTTGAAACATCACGTTTTTTCCCGGTGCTGTAATCCATGACCTCAAGCTCCAGTCCGCCCTGCCCCTGCGTTCCTCCGCGGCTGCGCGGGCAAAGCATATATCTTCCCCCCGTCATTTTGGAAAGACGCATATTTGCAAAATCCGTAATCCCTGCAAAGTACCTCTGCTGAATATATGCTTCAAACGTCATCCTGTTGCCCGCAAGTTTTGCGTTCGCCGTGTCGGAAAGCGATTTTATCAGTCTGTACTTTTTCTCATATTCATCAAGTTCCTTTTCCGCAGCCTTAAGCTCCGAAAGAATTGCAGCATTTGCACTCCGGCGGCGGTCGGCAACGCGCCGCGCGGCTTCGGATTCTTTTTTATCGGATTCAAGTGCGCTTTTTGTATCTTCAAGCTTTTCTGTATCAGTATGCTCTATATTCTCCGCAGCAGCCGCACATTCCGCATATGAAGCTGACGCTGCGGCATATTCCCCGTCATAACCGGCAATTTCTTCCGAAAGACTGTCCGCTGTTTTTCTGTCAAGATAAGCTGCATCGTATTCCTCCGCCGAAGCAAATCCGCTGCCGGAAAGCGCGGCATCAAAATTTTTCTGTGCGGCGGAAAGTTTTTGCGCACCTGTTTTCTCCGCCAAGGCAAGTGCGTCTTTTTTTCCGAGCACAGCAGCATATTCCTTTTCGGCTTCGCGCAGCTCTTTTTCCGCCGCCGCGTATCCGTCACGTATTTCGGAAAGCTCCGCACGGAGCTTTGCCAGTTTTTCATTTGCTTTCGCCTTTGCCGCCGCACAGTCGTTTTTCAGCAGTTCCGTCTGTATTCCGCATTTAGCCGCGTTTTCGCACAGCAGCTCATGCTCTCTGTTTGCAGCGGCAAGCATCGATGCACATTCCGAAAGCGTCTTTTCCGCGCCGTTTCTTTCTTTTTCCGATTTTTCAAGTGCCTTTCCTGTTATTTTTTCATCGGAAAGAACTGCCGGCTTCGGATGCTCGCGTGAGCCGCAAACGGGGCACGGTTCGCCTTTTTTCAGCTCACTTTCGGAAATTATTCCTGCAAGCTCACCGAAGTATCTTTTTCTTATGTCCGCGTACTCTTCTGTTTTTCTGACAAATTCCTCTTCCGCATATCTGTACTTTTCCGCAAGGCAGCTCAGTGTTTTTTTGTGAGCAGCATATGCATCTATGGTTTTTGCCGCAGCTTCTGCGTCCGCCGCAGCTTTTGCAAGTCCATCCTCCCCGGCGCGCCGCTTCTTTGCTGCCGCAAAAAATTCCTGCGCCGCTTTTCGTTTTTCCTCCGCAATTCTAATAAGCGCGGCATTTTCTTTCATATTTGCGGCAGCTTCGGAATATTCCTTTTCCGCTGCTGTCAGCGCCGAAAGAATCGGAGAAACCCTTGCCGCGCGTTCCGCCGCCGCATAAACCTTTTTCTTTAAATTAAATTCATCTCTCCGTGCGTCAAGTCCGTCAATCTGATTTTTGAGGATTTCCAGCCGCTTTAAAAGTGCATTTCCGCGGGCAGCATTTTCAAGCGCCGCACAAACCGACCGAAGCTCTTTCTCTGTTTCCGAAAGCCTTTTGTCAAATGCGGCAAGCCTTGAATCATCAGCCGAAACAATTTCTTCAAGCATCGTGCAAAGCTCGCTCGTTTCCGGAAAATCCGCTGCGTTCACAGCAAATCCGTCCTCCGTTTCAATATGCGCCGCGCGGTCGCTTATTCTGTCAAATATTCCTTTGAGCGCCTGCTCTGCTTCACTGCACCGCTGTGCAAGTGTGCGCTGAAATTTTTCAAAAAAATATGTGCCGAACACTTTGCGGAACATTTCGCTGCGGCTTTTGCTTTTTTCGGTAAGTATCCGCCTGAAATCCCCCTGGGCGATCATCGCAATCCGCGAAAACTGAGCTTTATCCACGCGTATAAGCTCTGCTATCGCAGCGTCAACCTTTTTAACTCCGCTGATAATTCTTCCGTCCGGAAGCGTCAGCTCCGCATCGGCGTTTTCCTTTGCAAGTCCGCTCCCGCGCTTGCTTTCACGCATATATTCCGGACTTCGCCTGACAATATATTTCTTTCCGCAGTAGTCAAAACGCAGCTCGGCATATGTTTTGTCGGACGGTTTCGCAAAATCGCTGCGCAGCGAGCGGATGTCCTTTTCACCGCCGCTCACATCACCGTACAGTGCAAACACAATCGCGTCAAATATTGTGGTTTTTCCTGCCCCGGTTGCGCCCGTGATAAGGAACAGGCCATTGCCGAATTTTGTAAAATCAAGTTCCACCTCGCCGGCATATGAGCCGAATGCGCACATTTTTAAATACTCAGGCTTCATTTCTGTTCCCTCATCTCATCCATAATACTTTTCACAAGCTCCATGCCGTCTTCCGGGAGCGGCGCTCCGTTCATCATTTCATAGAAATCCGCAAAACATTCCTCCGGCGTTCTTTCTTCAGCGGCAAGCGTAACATTCTCCGCCGCGCGGCGGGTTCTTTCATTATCAAAATTCAGTTCCGTCATAAACGGATATAATGCGCGCAGCCGCCCGTGAGCATTGAACACCGGCAGTTCGTCCGTCAGCGTTATCCGGACAAAATCGCGCGGATTCTCTCCATTTATCATTTCATCAAACGTTCCGCGAAGGTCTTTCAAATCGCGCATCGGATGTAGCGGAACGGTTTTTATTTCAATGTGCCCTTTTTCAAAAAGCTCCGCCACCGTCACCGATTTTTCCTGTGATGCCTCCGCCGCGGAATATTTCAGCGGCGTTCCGCAGTAACGGACGGTTTCGCGCACAACGCTCTGCGCCCTGTGAATATGACCGAGCGCCGCATAATCAAACGGGTCGAAAACGGAACACTCAACGTTTTCCAAACCGCCTGCCGAAATTTCCTCCGAACCGCTGCCCGAAGCGCCCGTAACAAACTGGTGCGCAACTATAATGTTCCTCTTTCTGCTGTCAACATTCATTTTACCGACGGCAAACCGAATCGCATCCGTGAAGGTTTCTCCGCTGAAATCGGGATATATCCGCCGAACATTTGCCGGTTTTATAAACGGCAGCAGATAAACACATACTTCGCCGTAGTCATCATTTATCACAATCGGCTCGGTGCAGCCGTCAAAAACGGGAGAAACATATATCCCCGTCCTGGCAAAAAGCTTTCCGCCGTATGCAACGCGCTCGGCGGAATCGTGATTTCCGCTTATAACAAACACGGGAATTTTCCGTTCTGAAAGCGCCGTCAGAAATTCGTCCGCCAGCTGCACTGCATATGCCGGCGGAACAGCCTTATCGTAAACATCCCCGGCTATAATTACCGCGTCCGCTTTTTCGCTGTCGGCAATCTTAAGTATTTCCCCGAAAATAAACCGCTGATCCTCCTCAAGCGGAAAATCCGCAAGTGTTTTTCCGATATGCAAATCCGATAAATGCAAAAACTTCATTGTTATATTCCTCCTGCATTAAATTATATCAGATTTTTTATCATTGTCAAATGAATGTAAACCGGCAAAAAAGGCAAAAATAAAAATAAATACCTGTTTGTTCTCATTTTTTTCAAAAAACTATTGCTTTTTTTCTTCCGATATGCTAAAGTAATGCTATATGGCATTTAAGATATTACGGAGGTGTTAGAAATGAAGCTGGCAGTTACAATAGTATATATTGTTATAGCGCTCGCGCTTACGGTTGTTGTTCTTTTCCAAAAGGGTAAGGATCCCAGGGAAGCAAGCTCGATTATGGGTACATCCGGGGATACTTTCTTCAGCAAAAACAAAGCCAACACGCGTGAGGGAATGTTAGAAAAGCTGACAACGGTTATGGCTGTGCTTTTCATTGTTCTTTCGGTTATTCTTTCACTTAACATACTTAAGTGATTGCGGCGGGCGCTTATGACAGGCGTCCGTTTTTTATTGCTGCGAGGGTTGATTTATGAACATGAGTAAGGTTTCGGAGCTTATCGGCAGCGCCGATTATTCTCCCATGACAATTGAAAAAATAGCCGAAGCGGTCGGCGCCAGTGAAAGCGAGCTTCCGCAGCTCGGCGAGTTTCTTGACTCGCTTGAAGAAAGCGGCGTTCTTATAACCGGGAAAAAGAGCCGCTATTTCCGCTGTGCAGATCTCGGACTGGTGCGCGGAGTTCTGCGCGTAAATGCCAGGGGGTTCGGATTTGTCTCCTCGGACTCGGATGATGAGGAAATCTATATCTCCGATTCTGATATAAACGGCGCGTTAAACGGCGACAAAGTGCTTGTCCGCCCGATTAAATCTGCCAAAAAAGGGCGTGGACGCGAGGGGGAAATCATGCGTGTTCTTGAACGCGCAAAGCAAACAGTTGTCGGCATTTTCAGGCAGGAACGCGGATACGGACTTGTTCTTCCGGATAATGAGCATTTGCCGCACGAGATGTTTGTTGCTCCGCGTGACAGCGGAGGAGCGCTCAACGGTCAAAAGGTTGTTGCCGATATCATCAGCTATGAAACCGATATTTCATCGCTTCAATGCCGCGTCACGGAAGTTTTGGGGTTTCCGTATGATTTCGGCGTTGATATGCTATCCGTTTTAAAAAGTTACGGATTCGGAACGGATTTTCCGAAAAAAGTACTTGACGAAGCGGAAACCCTTTCGCTGCCAGAACCGAATGAGCTTAAAGGAAGACTTGACCTGACGGGAAAAATCGTTATCACGATTGACGGCGATGACACAAAAGATATTGACGATGCCGTTTCTGTCGAAAAAACGTTAAAAGGTTACCGCCTCGGAGTGCATATTGCCGATGTCAGTCACTATGTCCGCCCCGGCACACCGCTTGACTGCGAAGCTCTCAGCCGCGGAACAAGTGTCTATCTCGCCGACCGCGTTGTTCCTATGCTTCCGTTCCGCCTTTCGAACGACCTCTGTTCTCTGAACGAGGGTGTGCTGCGGCTTACAGTGTCCGCAATTATGGATATTGACCACCGCGGTAATATAACCGATGCAAAATTTTACCGTTCGTATATCAAAAGTACCGCGCGGATGACATATAATAATGTAAAGCTTCTTTTAACGGAGCGCCCTCCGGAGCTATGCGCGCGTTATGCCGGAATTCTCCCATCGCTTGAACTTATGCGTTCGCTCGCGCTGATTCTGAATAAAAAAACGCGAAGCCGCGGCGCAATCGATTTCAATATCCCCGAGGCAAAGGCTGTGTTTGACGAAAACGGAAAAACGGTTGATATTGTGCTCCGCCAAACGGATTTTTCGAATAATATAATTGAAGAATTCATGATTGCCGCAAACAGCAGCGTTGCAAAATTTCTTGACGAAAGCGGCGTTTCATCGGTTTTCCGCGTTCACGGCGAACCGGATAAGCAAAAGCTTGACAATGTCCGCAAATTTGTGTATAATCTCGGTTGCAATGCAGCGGCAAGCCCGTCCGAAATAATGAGGTATTTCAAAGGCACATCTCAGGAAACCGCCGTTTCCGCAATGCTGCTGCGCAGTATGGCAAAAGCAATGTACAGCGGCAAAAACGATGGTCATTACGGACTGATGCTTGATGATTACTGTCATTTCACGTCACCCATCCGCCGATATCCGGATTTGGTCTGCCACCGTGCGCTTAAAGCAGCGATTGACGGCGATAAAAAAACGCTTAAATATCTTTCAGATTTTGTGCAGTCTGCTGCCGAACAGTCAAGCGAGCGCGAACAGGCGGCGCAAATGTGCGAGCGTGACGCGCTTGATATTAAAAAAGCCGAATATATGGAGGCGCATATCGGAGAGGATTTTGAAGGTATTATTTCGTCTGTCACCGGCTTTGGCTTTTTCGTTATGCTTCCGAACACAGTTGAAGGACTTGTCAGGATTGAATCGCTTAAAGATGACTATTATATATACGATGATGCCTTGCTCACTCTTACCGGTGAACACAGCGGAAAAAGACTTGCAATCGGTATGCCTGTTTCCGTAAAGCTTGCCGCCGCTGATAAAGCATCGCGCAAAATTGATTTTATACTTCTTGAAGGAGGAATCACAAATGGCGGAAAAAGAAAAGATAAAAATGCTCGCACAAAACAGAAGCGCTCATCACGACTTCTTCATCGGCGAAAAAACAGAAGCCGGCATTGAACTTTTCGGAACAGAGGTTAAATCAATCCGTATGGGCAGGGTCAATCTCAAAGAAAGCTACTGCGAAATTGACAAAGGCGAGATTTTTGTTCACGGAATGCATGTTTCTCCATATGAAAAAGGTAATATATTTAACCGCGATCCAATGCGCCCGAAAAAGCTTCTCCTTCATAAAAAAGAAATAATGAAGCTTTTCGGTCTTATTAAGCAAAAAGGCGTAACAATTGTTCCTCTCGATATTTATCTGCGCGGACAGCGCGTTAAAATGACAATCGCCGTTGCGCGCGGCAAAAAGCTTTATGACAAGCGCGATGATGCAGCAAAGCGCGACTCTGCAAGAATGATTGAACGCACAATAAAATCGGCAAACAACTATTGACAAATCCGAATTTCATTGTATACTATTATTAAACGAAGATGAAAAATGCATCGGTCGTATTTTTCAGACTTCCGCACACAACGGGGACGTTCCGGTTTCGACGGGGATGTTGAAGCACGGGAAGCGGGTCGCAGCGGGAACTGCGTTAAAATCCCAAACTTAAAATTAAAAGCTAACAATAACGTAGCTTACGCTGCCTAATTAGGCGGCCGTTCTTATCCGGAGGACCACGGCCGGAATAAGAGCGTCACACAGTGGTGAACGTGACGCGGTTAAGCTTTGCGCCGCGCATGACAAATGAAGCTACTGAAACCGTCCGGCTGTCATTCGCCGTGCGGCAGAGGGAACGTTTAACGAATGACTGCACCCGGAGATGCCTGTGTGAATATGTTTTCGGACAGGGGTTCAACCCCCCTCGTCTCCACCACCCAAAAACACGTCCATATCGGGCGTGTTTTTTTCAGTCGGCAGACGGGGCAAATGAAAAAATCATCTGCCCCATAAATGTTTACTTTCTTTTTACACCTTTCATCGCAAGATACACCGATACCGCCAGCATAGCACCTTCACTGAATGAGGCAATCGCTGTTGAACTTGCACCGATTAAAAACCCCATTTTATCACACCCTTTCTTTTGAGTTGCTTATTTCATCTGCTGCAAGTAACACAGTTAATGTTATACCAAAACCTAATAATACATATTGCATTTAATTCACGCTCCTTTCATAATAAAAAGCGAGTAATAATTTTAAAATTAACACTCGCTTTTTTGACCTATTCCATATTTTCTATTATTTCTGCCCGTTCATTAGCTATTTCAATGAATATCCTGTTTGCATTACTATATTTACATATATCGGGATGATATTTTTTTGCCAATATTCTGTATTCCGATGATAAAATTTTTATATCGGTATGTGCTTCAGGAGAAAACCACGAGTCACCATACAACGGTTGAATGCTTTCTTGATTTTCCTGCTCATTATCATCTGCATCAAAAATTATATCTTCATCGTCAAAATTTATATCAAGTGATGACATTGTTGTAAATTCGAAGCCTTTGAAAGAATAATTTGCAGAATCCTCTTGATTTGCAGAAATAAGTTTCAAAAGATAATCGGGACTTTCAAAAATCGAAATCATAAAATCAATAAATCGATTTTTCTTGCTTTTGATTCCGTTTATCTTAGATTCTGTATCAGAGATATAATTCGAAATTATATTCTGAATTTCAGAATTTATTTCATCAATATCGCTATACAACCTTCTGATTTCTTCGTGCCTCTGATTGATGATTTCTTTTACCCGATAGATTTCTTCGGCTAAGGCTTGCGCTCGGTTATAGTCACCATTCTTTTTAGCTATATTCATTTGGGCTTTTATACCAGAAATGTTTTTTTCACAAAGAAAATTCAACCCTTCTTTTAGTTTTATTTGACGATTATATGATTTTATGGTTTTTAATTGTGCTTGTATGACATCTGTAGTTTTGATAATGATATATTTTGCACAGGGTTGGTTTAATAATACAGATACAAATTTATAATCTAAAAATCTGTTAATTCCCGACTCATTATCAAAAAAATCATAACATTCCCAATCATGATTTTCTATCAATGTTTCAGCTATATCATTTTTTTGCAGAATCAAAGCATAATGCAAAGCTGTCAACCCAAAGCTGTCATATAATTCACACATTTCATCCGTGGGTACATTACCGTCTTTTATTGTATTGTATACGTTTATCATTGAATGATTAAGGTAGCAGCCTTTAAATAAGTTTAAGTCAGCAATTTCATCCTGACTTAAAATATTTTTAGAGTTGCTTAATTCCTTATTAAACCCCGTCATATCTTTATAACGAATGAACATATAACATTTGGCTAAAGCAGTCAATCTATCTGTATTTTTCCAAGTTCTTACAGAAGAAAAAAGTGTTTCCAAATACTTATCGGCAATTATTAAATCTATATCAGACAGCCCTTTTATCATTTTTTCTTTTAGTTCTGTAACAGAATCTAAAAGCTTAGTTTTGACTTCGTCAGATACATTTGGGGGTAATTTTTTTATGAATGAAATATAATTTTCCTCGCCGTTTCGTAAAAAATATAATTCGGACTCTGCAACTACTGATTTATTGCAGAAATATTCCTCGTGCCGCAATTCGCATAATGAATATAATACATATTCGGGTAATTCACCAAATTTGATTTCATCAACTTTTTCACAAAATTCGTTAACTAATGCTTCTCTTTGTTCTTTAGCCCAAGAGAACTCCTTTATCAGTTCTTTTTGAATATCCCGAATGCAAATACATATCTCACTGCCCGGAATATTCTTTGAAATAAGCGTTGGCGGTGTAATGGAACGATATTTATTTGCTGTTGCTATCATTGCATTATCTTTTTCATCTTTCATATAGACTACATATTTGCACAATTCGTCATATGGGATTCTATCGTCTTTATGCTGACTGAAATATATGGCTTGATTGGTTATTATTATACCGTTAAATTCGAAAAGTGATATACCGGTTTTTAAAGCGGCAACTATATTTTCAGAATGTGGGATACGATATGAAGTATATACCTTGTCAACATTTTTTAATAAGCTTTTCCCATATGATATTTTTGTGTAATTTCTTTTTGTTCTATTTATAATATCATCATAATTTTTCATTAGTTTATCACCATATATCGTTAGAATTTTCTTTTTATTACCCATGTATGAGGTTTCATCATTCCGTTTGCCATTTTGGGTTTTCGCGGACAATGTCCCGGATTAGGTCTGCCTGCAGATATGTGGGTTACAGCTTTTGCTCCACACCAACTACACATATATTCAACATTTTTAGGAGTTTTATTTTCTGCCATTTTGCTCATCCTTTCATATTTCTTTTATCATTCTTCGTATTGTTTTTTCACTATATCCGTATTTTTTGGCTAACTGCTTTATATTCGTTCCGTCATATTCAATCGGGATTTGCTTTTTGACGTATTCGGGATTGAATAATCTTGTCGGAAAAGTTATCTGCATACCCCTATAGGTTTGATATATCTTGATTGCAACATCAAATCCGAACTCCTCCGAAATTTCTTCATAGACGGAATTAAACAGCTTTTTTGATTGTTCACCTCCCATAGACACCACCTCTCGGTAATATTTTATCAAATCTGATTTCATAAGTAAAATCCCGTTGTCCTTATGTTTGTCCATATTTCAGCACCGCTCATAAATGATGATATTCCGCTCTGTGCCTGAAATAAAGTGCTTTCTCACATAGGGACAAATCTCTTGTTTGCTTTCACAGGGGTCAAAATCTTTTTTGAAATTGCTTATGTTCAGCTCCTCATTTTTCTCACATACAACCACAAAACCGCCCATGTCAACATCAATGTTTCTGTCCTTGCCGTAGTATTCATCTAAAATTTTCACATCTTCGGATATTGCATTTTGAACGTTAATCGGCAGATGTAAAATTTTATACAGTTCTTTTTCAGTTCCCAGCTTTATCATCTTCATATCCTTTCTTAATGAGTTCTTCAACATCAAATTTTGTCAAATTCCATTCCCTGACCTTAGGGCATAGCGGATGATAGAATTTTTTGCCCTCATCATCTGCTATACAATACAGCTTTTTATCACAGCGTTTTAATATTGCAAGCACTTCCTTTTGCCGCTCCGCTATCCTCTTATCGGTCTTGTGATGTGTGCCTGCTGCGAATATTACAATCTTTGCTGATTTTGCCGATGTGTCGATAGCTGAAATGTTTTCTTTGTCAGATTTTTCATTAAAGTTCCTATTGGCAGATGAAAATAAATTCAGTATATCTACAGTTCCGTAGCCTAATCGGTCAGCATTTTCAATCACAAGATTGGTTGTTCTGTCGAAGTATATTCCGTTTGACTTTCCGACAGCAAGCATAATTATGCACATCTTGGGTTTGGACTTTTCCCATTCCAATCTCAGCATATATCGCTTGGACTTATCCTCATTATAGAGTAAATCTGATTTTAAAATCGTTTTTTCAAGCATTGTTATCTTCCTTTCCGAAATTATAAATTTCATCTCTTGTTGCAATAATTGCAGTGTCAAAATCTTCATTGACAGATAAACCTGTTTTAAATATAATCTTGACATCATCTCTTTTAACGATAATTCTGTCAAGCACATGTTCGAGAAAATCCCTGCTTTCGGGGTTGACGGGATTTTTCAGCAAGGCTCTGCAATCGGTCACGGTTTTGTCAATGTCGCTATCATCAAAGGCAGTCTGAATAATTCGGCTTTTCTTCGCAATCTCCGTTTGGAGCTGTGCTTTTTTCTCTTGAAGTTCCTCGGAACGCTTAAATATATCATCTACCGATACACCCCTTTCAATGGCATTTGTAACATTTTGACTTGACTCATTAACAGTTGACAATTCCGCTGACAGCCGTTTAATATCATCTCTCATGCTTTGCGTGTTGGTTTCAATATATCGGTCAATCTTCCGATACATCTTTTTGACTCTATCTCTGTAAAAATACAATTCCTTTATCTTGGCAAGTATAAAATCCTCTAAATAATAGCGGTTAATTTCTTTATTGATACAGCTTTCTTTGTTGGTGAAACAGCGGTATGTTGAATACAGAGATTTATTCCGTCCGCTGTATCTTCTGTTACCGCACATTCTTTTTCCGCAATAGCCGCATACAACAAAACCGCTGAAAATATATCTGTGCTTGGCATTATTGCGTCCCGACGCAGTTTTGTTTTCCTCAATGCGTTTCTGTACTTTTCTGAACGTTATACTGTCAACTATCTGAGGACAGCCGTCGGGTACTCTGATAATTTCGCTGTCAGGCTTATAAAGATGTGAATTTCTTTTGCTCAGAAGATTTTTGCCTGCGGTTTTGTTATACACATACACACCCGAATATTTTTCATTTGTCAGTATGCTGTATAAAGAATTTCTTGCAAAGCTGTTACCATTCTTTGTATAGTAATTTTTTGAATTAAGCACGCTGATAATCTCGTCATAGCTGTGATTCTTTGAAAACATATCAAAAATAATTCTCACCGCCTCCGCCTCGTGTTCGTCAACGGACAGCCTTTTGTTGTCGTCCACATAATAGCCGAGAGGTGGTGTTCCGCCCGTGTGCTTGCAGTGCAGAGCATTTTCCGTCAACCCCTTCATGACCTCTCTCGCAAGATTTTTTGAGTAATATTCGCTCATGCCTTCAAGCATAGATTCAAGCATGATTGATTCGGGAGTGTCATCAAGATTTTCAAGCACGCTGAAAACCGCAACGCCATTCATTTTTAATGTCCGCTTATACATTGCCGAGTCATAGCGATTTCTTGAAAATCTGTCAAGCTTATGCACAAGCACCACATCAAAAAGATGTTTTTTGCTGTCCTCAATCATTCGCTGAAATGACGGTCGCTTGTCACTTGTTGCCGATTTTGCCTCATCAACATATGTATCAATGATATACATATGATTTTGGGAACAATATTTTTTCATTGCCCTAATCTGTGCGTCTATGCTTTCGCTGCGCTGATTATCGGATGAAAACCTTGCATATAAAACGGCTCTCAATCCTTGCTTTGATTTCATTTGTTATCACCCTTTCACATAAAAAATAAGCCTATAAGCGTGGCTGATTCGCTTATAGGCTTTCATAAATATGATATATAGTTGTAATTTGTTATTTTTCGAGGATTGCTGCGTTTAGCTCATCTCTGATATCCTTGAGCTTATGAATATGCTTTTGGCTTGTTATTACACAAACGGATTCATATGCGGGTATACATATTATATTAGCCCCACCGAAATGCTCGCATATTTTTTCACATACAATATTTTCACAATTGTTTTGAACAGGGATTTTTATCATGCGTATATTTGCACCCATATTGCTAACATTTCCTGTTACGTAATTAAAAAATTCAATAGGATATTTTTCCTCATTTCCCATATTCTCATCATAGCGGAACATCAATTCTGTTCCTATTCTCATTCTCCTTATTTTCAGGCTTTTTAAATCCCTTGAGAGCTTTGTAGGATGAATCCTTTTTGCCAATGATTCATCAAATTCATTTTTTAATGCCATCAGTATATCATCTCTTGTGTATAGTTTTCGGCTTTCATCTTTACATATTTCAAGCAAAAACTCATCATACATCTTTTTTGTTCTTTCGTTCATAATTCTTTCTGCCATAATAAATTACCTTCTTTCAAAAAAAATTAAAAAAGTTTGTGCAACACAAATACTCGGTCGCTCGACTATAATTATAACACATCATATCGCACATGTCAAGTATTTTTTATTTTGTGCTATATTTGTGCTACATTTTTTGTTGCACACAAGATTTGCATGTTGTTATTTTCAGTGATATAATACAGACATCGTACGAAAAATCTTACGGCATGAGGTTAACATCTTGCCGTACAAAGGAGGCGTTTATGTCAATCAGTCAGGAAGAATCGGATTTGGGATTCTATATAGATAAAATCGGGAATAAACGTTTTAACTTCAACAAGTTTGCTCATTACATATCATATAATTATAATTTGATATGTGTAGGTGAAAAAACATACTTTTTGTATCACAAGGGCGTATATATACCGATAGCTTATCAGAGACTTACTTCAATGATGTATAAAACGCTATACAGCTATAGCAACATCTGGAGTGCATCACTGGAAGAAAATTATGCACGTGCATTGGAACGTGTCAGTTATTATTCCGGAAAAATGAACAATTACAAGCATTTAATCAATCTGAAAAACTGTATGTTTAATATTAACACTTTTACTGCCATTGAGCATGACGAAAGATACTACAGCACAATTCAGCTTGCGGCGGAATATGACGAAAATGCGGATTGCAAGGAATTTTTAAAATTTATGGATTCTGTTTTTGCAGGTGATAAAGAGCTTATCAGTGTAGTACAGGAGATGATTGGATATTGTCTTACATCTGATACACAGGCACAATGCTTTTTCATTCTTTACGGTTCGGGGGCGAACGGCAAAAGCGTATTATGCAATATTATTAAACGGCTTGTCGGAAAGAATAATTATTCCGCTATTCCTATTTCGGATTTGGGGCATAGCTTTTCCAGAGCCGAACTGCAAAATAAGGTCTTAAATATTTCTGCGGAAAATGAGGCTCCGAACGGAAAGCCGTATAACAGTCAATATATTAAAAGCATAAGCAGCGGCGATGAAATTAAAGCAGAGTTTAAGGGTAAAGACGTATTTTCTTTTTCCCCATTTTGCAAGTTGCTTTTTGCTGTGAATACATTGCCTAACTTTAATGATAAAACTTACGGATTTTTACGTAGAATTAAAATCATTCCGTTTAAACAATGCTTTTCCGTATCGGACGGAACGGCGGATATTCATTTGGAGGAAAAACTGACAGAGGAGTTATCGGGGATTTTTAATTGGGCAGTTGAGGGATTGAAACGGCTTCGTAATAATGATTATAAGTTTTCGCCATGCAAGGCAATGGACGAGGAATTGAAAAAATATAACGAATTGATTAACCCGTATGTTGCATTTTGGGACGAATGTATTATCTATACACCGAATAATGAAGAAGAAAGGGTTAGCAAGAAAAATTTTTATGACGGCTATAGGCTTTGGTGTATCAGAAATAATCATATCAATGCCGCAAAGGTATCCGCAAGAAAATTTTGGATTGATATTAACGAGGTACTTGTTCAGAAGAAATTAACGGCTTTTAAATTTAAGAAAACAGATGGCGGTACTCGATTTGTACTTGGTGTAAAATTTATTGATACCTCATTATTGCCGCAATGTGTTATCAGACCAAAAATGTCCGAAAAAGAGGAGGAGTTGATTGATGTTGACGAAATAGACTATCTCTCCGAGCTATAAAAAATTTGCACATCAGCGCAGAGGGTGAGGACAGGGAAACATCTGCCCTCTTGCCCTTTGCCATAAACAACAAGAAAAAGAGGCGGTGCGGAACTGCCACAAAAAACGGCTGGAAACGCCACAAAAAGAAAGGAGAAAAACACAATGAACATGCAGGAAGCAATAAAGCAAGGTATATCACTTAATACGGGAATTATTAAACGAGGAGGCGGCTCAAAAATTTCAATCAGCATTATAAACAGTGAAAAAAACGGTAAGAGAATGATTTTTTCAAAAAAGCTGTTAGAGGAGCTTGGAAATCCTTTAGAAATTCAGTTTGTGTTATCAACAACAGAATCGTGTTTGTTTATAGGGGAAAATTTATTGCCCGATGAAGATAAATATGCTTTTACAAAAGAGGGATTTAATGTTTTATACTGCGGAGCAATTATTCCGAAAATTGTTACAACTTTTGGATTGGACTACAGCAATGGTAAAACATCACTGACATTTAATAATATTGAAATTGAGGAAATGGACGGAAGTCCTGTTGCTATTGTAAAATTTGATTAAATTACGGACAACGGGCGTTGCATTTTAATATTTGCAACGCCCCAAAGGAGAATGATTTATGACAGTGAAATACACTATTGACAGAGATTCACTGATAAAATGTGAATTTGAAACATATGATACAGAAATTATCAGCGGAAACTCAAACGATGAAATTGAATATAAGGCACATTTACCTGTTATATATGCAATTATTAAAAGACGGAGGATAATTGAAAAAAATGAGTAAAGATGTATTTGTTTATATGCGCTATTCAAGCAATATGCAGAACGATTATTCAATCAAGGCACAGCTCAGAGCCATTAAAGAATTTTGCGGACACAACGGTTACAACATTGTTAAGGAATATGCAGATAAGGCACACACCGCAACAAATGACAAAAGACCTGAATTTCAGCAAATGATTAAAGAGGCGGCACAATTACATCCATATGCGGTTATAGTTCATAAACTGGATAGATTTTCAAGAGATAAATATGATTCGGTATTTTATAAATCTATTTTAGAAAAGAACGGCGTAAAGCTTATCAGTGTAACGGAGCAGTTGAAAGACGACCCCGAAAGCAGAATGCTGGAAGGCATTTTATTTGCAATGAATCAATATTACAGTGATAATCTGGCGAGGGAGGTTGAAAAGGGTAAAAAGGAAATAGCATATAAATGTTATCACACAGGCGGATTACCGCCGTATGGGTATGACGTGGGAGATGATAGGAAATATATTATAAATGACAAAGAAAGTAAGGCGGTAAAGGTTATTTTTGATATGTATATTCACGATTATTCATATCAGCAAATTGCAGAGTATTTGAATAAAAGGGGTTATCGGACAAAAAAGGGAAACCTTTTCAACAGAAATTCATTTTCATCAATTCTTGAAAACGGTGAAAGATATACAGGCATTTATATGTATAACAGAGCCGCAAGCAAATATTCCGACGGGACTCGCAATTCGCATAAATATAAGGCTGACAGCGATATTATTAAGATTAAGGACGGCATACCGAGAATAATAACCGATGATATGTATAACAAGGCTTTACAGAAAATGCAATTTAACAAAAACAATGCAGGGATATTTCATTCCAAAAGATATTATCTTTTAAATGGTTTGATATATTGCGGAGAATGCGGAAAGCCCTACAGCGGTAACACAAGCCGTTCGGGCAGAAGTAAACAGGAGTACTCAACATATCGCTGCACAAGCTATCGCTGTGGCTGCAAGAATAAAGATATAAATATAAACTATATCAATTATTTTGTACTTGATATGCTGACAAATGAAATCTTTTCACAAAAAAATTATGAACGTATGCTGTCGGCATTTAATGCAAAATATATAAAATCATTTCAAGACAGTAAAAGCGAGATAATAAGCTCAAAAAATGAGCTTGTTCAGCTTGACGGTAAGTTAAACAGATTAACAGATTTGCTGATTGAAAGCGACAATCCGCAAAGTTTGTTGGATAAAATACAGAAACTCGAAACAGATAAAGAAAAATTGTTAAAAAAAATAAATAATGTGGAAAGCCTCACTTATATTCCTGTCAGCGGATATGATATAGACATGGCAAGGAAATATTTTAAAAAGTATATATTGAAATATGACCTTCCGATGTTCAGAAAATTCATCAGAACATTTGTTGACCGAATAGACGTATATTATGATAGAGTAGAAGTAAACTTAAAGACTTCCGATTGATTTTATAGCCGTTGCCTGTTGTAACGGCTTTTTATCTGCCGATATGCTGGTGTCGACGGTTACCACCATGATTTTCGGATATGTTTTTAGGATTTATTTTAGCGGTCACTTGATTGATGATTTTTAGTTTGAACTGTTACGTGTTTTTGTTGGTGGTGATAGACTTGCACCATACGATATGATGAAAATTTTTATTTTCTATTGTATTTGTTGCAGATATGTAGTATAATATAGGTATGAAAGGAGCTGATACTATGCTGACAATTAAACAAATATCCGAAATTGTTTCTGAGATTGCAAAGGAATATGATGTCAAAAAAATAACATTATTCGGCTCATATGCTGACAAAAAAAACACACCGCAAAGCGATATTGACTTACTTGTCGAATTTAACAGTGAAAATGTATCGCTTCTGACACTTTCTTCTTTAAAATACAGGCTTGAAGAATTATTTGGTGTTGATGTTGATATTATACATGCACCGCTTGACAAAGACGCAATGATTATACCGCAAAGGATGGTTGAAATATATGCGGCATAGAGATAAAATTGCATTAGAAAAAATAGTAAACGAAATATCAATTGCACTTGATATGCTTTCAGATATTTCATTTGATAAATTTAATTCAGATGAAATAATAAAACGTGCAATTTGCATGACGGTTATCAATATCGGTGAACTTGTAAAAAGCTTATCGGACGAACTCAGAGCCGAATATAAATCCATTCCGTGGAAAGCAATTGCAGGTTTCAGGGACATTGCTGCACATAAATACCAGACTTTGAAAATGGGAGACGTTTATAAGACCGTCAGTGAGGATTTCCCTGAATTAAAAGAAAATATACAACAAATATTAAACATAGAGGACGTGAAAATCACTGAGTGAAATTCGTCTCCACCAAATAAGCTGCAAACCCCATTATTTAGGGCTTGCAGCTTTTCTGTACACGATTTTTACACGATTTTCGCTATGGTAAGCTGTTCAGATTTACTTTTTACAGCGTCCCTCTCAATTTATTCGCCATTTTGTAACACAGCCAATAAACGTTTTTGTCCTCGGCGCATTTCTGCATCCACAGTTTGCCGTCCGTGTTGCACCCGATTATCCCTGCCGCCGCGCGGTCAAGGCTGCGCCCCGTCATAACCTTGCCGTCCGGAAAGATTGTGAAATGCTGCGCTATATCCGAAAATCCGCGCGACTTCACGTGATAGCTTTTCATGCCGCTTTGAAGCGCCGCATGATTGCTCCCGTTAAAGTCCTTGTATGACGGGCTGTAGGTGTGATGCAGCTGCACCGTTGTGATTTTTCTGCTCACGCTCTGCGCCGCAAGCCACGCCCTAAGCTCCGCCGCTGTAAATATTCTGAAATTATCCATTTCTCCAGTTCCTCCGTCAATAAAAAATGCCGCCGTAAATTTGTCGTATTTCGAGCTGCGTATTTTATCCGTTCCGTCATGGTCAAGCCACAGAATATAATCTCCGTCAAAGCCTACTATCAGGCATTCGTGATTCTCGCCGCATTTGCGTGTTCTGCCTGCAATCGGCAAGCCGTACACGGTCAGATATTTTTTAATACACTCAAAACGCGCCTTGAAGCCGCTGCCGCTGATGTCCGTCCACCCGTTTATTTTATATTCCCTTGCCGCTTCGTCAAGCTCTGCAAGGTCTGCGCGGCTTTCAAGTATATTCTTTATTTCGGGAAACTCGCAGTAGTCCGCGCACATGCTTTCCGGAACAGTACCCGACTGCATAAGCTCATCGAGGACAAGCCTTTCATTCATGCCGCCGCCCTGCTTGTCCTTTCGGTTGTGCCGCCCGTACATATACCCGACTGACAGATTCGTGTAGGTGTCGGTTTTAAGGTAATTGATAACCTCCAGAATGCGCGTAAACGTGCACGCAACGCACGAACCGACAGAGGAATATAACTTGCCGCCCTTGTAGATGTTCTGCGAGAACGGGCGCGGAAGCCGCTCTTTCGGAAGCATGAATTTATCCATGGTGATTCTCCTTTTCCAAATCCTCGATACGGTGCTCCGACACCTTTATTCTGTTGCCGTACTCCGCAAGTATGCTCTCGATGTGGTACGTCCGCTCGATTTGCATAAATCTTACTTCCGTGAACATTGGGTAAAGCACTGCGAGAAAATAGGAATCAACGCCACACCGCATCAGTTGCGCCACACATATGCAACGATGCTCTATGAATGGAATATATCAGAAAAGGACGCGCAAACAATTATGGGGCATTCCGATATTTCCATTACACATAATATTTATACCCATGTCAGAGAATCACATATGACAAATACAATAGAAAATATAAACGAAAAAATCGCGAAAGAAACTATCTGAAAACCTGACAACTTTCTGACAACTTTTTATTGATTCTGTTTGACTTTTCACGATTAACAATGATTGCTCAAAAACACGAGAAAACCGCAGTATCATCGGAATTTCCGAAAATACTGCGGTTCTTCTTTTGGTGCGCCATCAGGGACTCGAACCCTGGACACCCTGATTAAGAGTCAGGTGCTCTACCAACTGAGCTAATGGCACAAATATGGAGCTGCCCAGCAGATTCGAACTGCCGACCTCTTCCTTACCAAGGAAGTGCTCTGCCTGCTGAGCTAGGGCAGCATTGGCGACCCGAAAGGGGTTCGAACCCTTGACCTCCAGCGTGACAGGCTGGCGTTCTAACCAACTGAACTACCGGGCCGGATAAATTAGTCATCCGGTCTTCACATCACTGCTGTGATCCGCTGACTTGTCCTATTATAGACTATTAAAGTGATTTTGTCAACCCTTTTTTTCAAAAAAATATATTTTTTCTTGTTATGATACAATCGGGCGCACTCATAGAAATTTTAAGCAAAAACCTATTGACAATAAATGAAAAGAGTTGTATAATATATAAAAACATATAAAGGCTGTGACGAAGAGAGTAGGCATATGCAAAACGCATGAGCGATTCGGGGATGGTGCGAGCCCGAAGCGGAGTACCTTTTGCCGAAAATCACTTCCGAGCCGCGCCGGCGAAAGCTTCAGTAACCGGTGCCGGGCAGTTTCTCCGTTAAGGGAACGCATATGTTGGTATGCTGATTAGGTGGTTTGGCAGTTTCGTCCTATATTGGTGGGGGGAGGCTGCTTTTGTTTTTATCACGAAAATTATAATCGGGAGGTTTTAATATGTATAACAAGGTCGACGCAAACCTGAACTTTGTTGAACGCGAAAAGAAAATCGGGAAATTCTGGCGCGACAACAAAATTTTCGAAAAGAGCATTGATGACCGCGCAGGCGGAGATTGCTACACATTTTATGACGGTCCGCCGACGGCTAACGGAAAGCCGCACATCGGCCATGTGCTGACGCGCGTTATAAAAGACATGATTCCGCGTTATCACGCAATGAAAGGCAGCAAGGTCATCCGCAAGGCAGGCTGGGACACGCACGGGCTTCCGGTTGAGCTTGAGGTTGAAAAGCTTCTCGGTCTGGACGGCAAGGAACAGATCGAACAGTACGGACTTGAGCCTTTCATCAAAAAATGTAAGGAAAGCGTTTGGAAATATAAAGGTATGTGGGAGGACTTTTCACAGACTGTCGGCTTTTGGGCAGATATGGACAACCCTTATGTTACCTACGATAATAACTTTATTGAATCCGAATGGTGGGCACTGAAAAAGATTTGGGAAAAGGGTCTTCTCTACAAAGGATACAAAATTGTGCCTTACTGCCCGCGCTGCGGAACACCTCTTTCAAGTCATGAGGTTGCGCAGGGGTATAAGGACGTTAAGGAAAAGAGCGCCATTGCCAAATTCCGTATAAAAGGAACAGAGGATGAATATTTCCTTGCATGGACAACAACGCCGTGGACGCTTCCGTCAAACGTTGCTCTCTGCGTAAATCCGAACGAGAAATATGTTAAGATTAATAATGAGGGAAATATCTATGTTCTTGCAGAGGCGCTTATTCCGTCAGTTATTGAGGGAGAGTATTCAGTTCTTGCAGAATACACAGGAAAAGAGCTTGAGTATACCGAGTATGTTCCGCTGTTTGATTTTGTTCATCCCGACAAAAAGGCTTATTATGTTGTGTGCGATGATTATGTAACGCTTACGGACGGTACGGGAATTGTTCACATTGCGCCGGCATTTGGTGAGGACGACTCACGCGTTGGCAGAAATTACGATCTTCCCTTTGTTCAGCTTGTTGATTCAAAGGGTGAAATGACAAAAGAAACGCCATGGGCGGGAATGTTCTGCAAGGATGCGGACAAAGAGGTTTTCAAAGCTTTGGCAGAAAGCGGACTTTTATATGCCGCACTCCCGTTTGAACATTCGTATCCGTTCTGCTGGCGCTGCGACACACCGCTCATATACTATGCGCGCGACTCATGGTTTATAAAAATGACGGCGGTGCGTGATGACCTTATCAGAAACAATGACACAATCAACTGGATTCCGGCAAGCATCGGTAAAGGACGCTTCGGAGATTGGCTAAAAAACGTTCAGGATTGGGGCGTAAGCCGTGACCGCTACTGGGGAACTCCGCTCAATATCTGGATTTGTGACTGCGGACACCGCCATAGCATAGGCTCGATTGCCGAGCTGCGCGAAATGTCCGACAACTGCCCGGAAAATATTGAGCTTCACCGCCCGTATATAGACGAAGTGACAATCAAATGCCCCGAGTGCGGCGGCACAATGCATCGCACCAAGGAGGTTATCGACTGCTGGTTCGATTCGGGGTCAATGCCTTTTGCACAGTGGCATTATCCCTTTGAAAATGAGGAAATATTCAAGGAGAATTTCCCTGCGGACTTCATCAGTGAAGCCGTTGACCAGACGCGCGGCTGGTTCTATTCCCTGCTTGCGATTTCAACGCTTATCTTTAACAAAGCGCCTTATAAGAACGTTATCGTTCTCGGTCACGTACAGGATGAAAACGGGCAGAAAATGTCAAAATCAAAGGGCAATGCCGTTGATCCGTTTGACGCGCTTGAAAAGCACGGTGCTGACGCAATCCGCTGGTATTTCTACTCAAACAGCGCACCATGGCTGCCGAACAGATTCCATGATAAGGCAGTTTCTGAAGGGCAGCGCAAGTTTATGGGTACACTTTGGAACACATATGCGTTCTTCGTGCTTTACGCAAACATTGACGAATTTGACGCAACGAAGCACACGCTTGACTACGACAGCCTGAGCGTTATGGATAAATGGCTTATTTCCAAGCTGAACACACTGGTTAAAACGGTTGACGAAAATCTTGCCGCATATAAGATAACGGAAACTGCGAGAAGTATTCAGGAATTTACCGACGAGCTGAGCAACTGGTATGTCCGCCGCAGCCGCGAGCGCTTCTGGGGCAAGGAAATGACGCAGGATAAAATCAATGCGTATATGACGCTTTATACCGCTCTTGTAACGCTTGCAAAGGTTGCAGCGCCGATGATTCCTTTTATGACGGAGGATATTTACAGAAATCTTGTTTGCAGCATTGATAAAAATGCTCCGATAAGTGTTCATCTGTGCGATTTTCCGAAATATGACGAGTCTAAAATTGACAGGCAGCTTGAGGACAAAATGGAAGAAGTTCTTGACATTGTTGTTCTCGGACGTGCATGCAGAAATGCCGCAAATATCAAAAACCGCCAGCCAATCGGCAAAATGTATGTTAAGGCGGAGCATGAGCTTGACGGCCTCTATAAAGATATCATAGCAGATGAGCTGAACATCAAGGACGTTGAATTCACCGATAACGTGCGCGCATGCACCACCTACAGCTTTAAGCCGCAGCTTAAAACCGTCGGTCCGAAATACGGAAAGCACCTCGGCGCAATCCGCACATATCTTTCGGAGCTTGACGGAAACGCAGCAATGGATGAACTTGAATCAAAGGGCGCACTCACATTTGAATGTGACGGTGAAACAGTTGAGCTGACGCGCGATGATTTGCTTATTGACGCGGCGCAGGTTGAGGGTTTTGCGTCCGAAAGCGATTTCGGCATAACGGTCGTTCTCGACACAAGGCTTTCAGATGAGCTTATCGAAGAGGGTTTCGTGCGCGAAATCATCAGCAAGCTTCAGACAATGCGTAAGGATTCGGGATTTGAAGTTATGGATCACATCAGCGTTTACGTTGACGGAAACGAAAAAATCAGCGCAATCATCGAAAAAAATGCGGATGAAATCAAGGACGAGGTTCTTGCAGTCAGTATATTTGACGGCAAGAAGTGCGATAACTCCAAGGAATGGAATATAAACGGAGAAAAAGTATTCCTCGGAGTTACAAAGGAATAAAAATTTAGCAAAAGGCTGCGGCAAAATGTGATTTCATTTTGCCGCAGCTCTTGTTTTACACAGAATCAGAATCAGTTCTACAATATATTATAAACGGTTTCACCGCCGACAACCGTCATCTTAACGTTAAAGTCCTTATCCACAACGGCAAAATCGGCACATTTTCCTTTTTCAATGCTTCCGATGCGTCCGCTTTCCCCTATGGAAGCGGCAGCATTAAGTGACGCTGCGTTAATTGCTTTCCACAACGGAAGTTTTGTGTTGTTTTTAAGGTTGCGCACGGCGCAGTTAAGCTTAAGTACGCTCCCTGCAATCGTTCCGTCCTCAAGGCGGCATTCAACACCGTGCACCGTAACGGGCTGACCGCCGAGGGTGTAGTTTCCGTCCGGCATTCCTCCGGCGCGCATACAATCCGTTATAAGCACAAGCTTATCGCCTTTAAGCTGCGCCGTCATTTCAAAAAGCGCGGGATTTATATGAAATGTGTCGGCAATCATTTCGCAGCTCACGCGCCTGTCCGTCATAACCGCACCGATAAGTCCCGGCGCGCGGTGGTCAAGGCGCGGCATTGCGTTGTATAGATGCGTCACATGGCGCGCTCCGCTGTCAATTGCAAGACGTGCCTGCTCAAGCGTTGCTTCCGTGTGTCCCATCGAAATTACAACATCCGTGTTTTCTGCAATTTTCTTTATCTCGCGGCAATCATCGTCCACTTCCGGGGCAATTGTCACAAGCTTTATGATATCGCTGTTTTTTATCACGAAATCGGCGCTCGGCGGCAAAATATATTTTCCGTCCTGTGCGCCCTTTTTGTTTGGGGAAATGAACGGTCCCTCACAGTTCACGCCAAGGATTCGTGCACCATGTGCCGCACCGCTGTCAATGTCGGCCTTTGCCGCGCGAACAGCGTCAAACGCTTTTAGAATCTCGGTCTGCGAAACCGTCATCGTTGTGGGACACCATGAGGTTACGCCGTTCTGCGCAAGGAGAAGCGCCATTTTCTTTATATCCTCCGCGTTTCCGTCGGACGTGTCAAACCCTGCGTATCCGTGAATATGCAAATCTACAAGACCTGCAGTTATCATATTTCCGCAGACATCTGTCACCTCGTCCTCCCCCGACGGCTCAAAATCCGATGTAATCTCCGCTATTTTATCATCATAAACCAGTGTTTTTCCGTATATCATCTGATTTTCCGTTACAATTATGCCGTTTGTCAATGCTTTCATTGCCGCCGCTCCCCTTTCATGACATAAGAATATCACTGCTTTTAACCAATTTCCATACAAAATAAGATAAACTATTTACAAAATCGGATAAATACATTATAATAAATTTATGGGGTGATACGCATGGCATATCATAAAACCGTTATGGAGGAAGCAATAAGCATTGATTCAATCGTGACGGTACACTATTTTGAATATAACAAGGACTTTATTTTCAGCGGAGAAAGTCACGACTTTTGGGAGCTTGTCTATGTTGATAAAGGGGAAATCACTGCCATTACAAACAGCGGAGAAACTCCGCTGCACCGCGGTGAAATTATTTTTCACAGTCCGAATGAATGGCACAACATAAAAGCCAACGGCAGGCATGCGGCAAACGTTGTTATTATATCCTTTTCCATGCATGGGAAATACGAGGATTTTTTTACCTCTGCCGTAATGAAAGTCGGTAACTTTCAGAAAATTCTGCTTTCTAAAATCATAAATGAAAGCATTTCGGCATTTTCCTCTCCGCTTGACGATTTCTATACCGAAAAACTTGTTGTACGCAGTGGCAGCGAATGTTCGCAGCAGCTTATTCGCCTTTATCTGACGGAATTTCTTATCGGTTTTTTTCATCGGCCTCGTTCCGGAGTGCAGCCAGCGATCCGATATATCGGTGATAATTCAACCTTTGCCGCCGCCGCTGACTTTATGGACGCACATCTTTCGGAAAAGCTGTATATATCCGATGTTGCTGCCGCCGTCAATATAAGTGTGCCATCCCTGAAAAAGCTTTTTCGCGAAAATGCCGGCTGCGGTGTGATTGAATATTTTAACCGGCTTAAAGTCGAAAAAGCAAAGGAATATCTGCGAGAGAATAATTACAATATCACGGGGATTTCCGAGCTTTTGGGTTACAGCACGGTTTTCTACTTTTCGGGCAGCTTTAAAAAACACACAGGTATGAGTCCGGCAGAATATGCCCGGTCTGTTAAGGCGCTCGTCCATTTTGAGGGGGTTGAATCATGAATATAATTACGGTAACGCTGAATCCCGCTTATGACATACATTGCACGGTAACGGATTTTGCTCCGTTCGCCGAAAATTATGCGGACAGCGTTTTTCGCATGTGCGGCGGAAAGGGGATAAATATTTCAAAAATGCTCAATGAAATATCTGTTTCAAATGAAGCATGCATTGTTCTCGGGCGCGAAAACGCTGCTTATTTTGAAGAATTTTTAAAAAATTACCGCTGCAAAAAATTCTATACGGACGGAGCTATACGTGAAAATATAACCGTTCATTCACCCGGAGCAAAGGAAACGCGCATAAGTGCCGACAGTTTTTCGGTAAGTCCGGAGCTTTTTTCCGAGATAAGCGATTATATTCTCAGCCGCTCCGGAAGCGGCACAATCATTGCCTTTTCCGGCAGACTTCCGCGCGGAATTGAAAAAAGCGCCGTGCTGCGTTTTTTTGAAAGACTGCAAAGCAGCGGCGCGCTTTTATCGCTCGATTCAAATTCCTTTTCCGCGGAAGAGCTTATCCGTATAAAGCCTTGGTTTATTAAGCCGAATGAGCAGGAGCTGTCTGGTTTTCAGTGCATATCCTCTCCCGGTGATGAACTGCGCTGTGCCGAAATGCTGCACAAAAGCGGAATAGAAAACGTTATGCTTTCATTAGGCAGCCGCGGCTGCGTTTTTTCCGGCGGAGGAGAGCTGCTGCGGATTGAAGTTCCGCAGGTTTCCGTCAAATCCACGATAGGCGCAGGTGACAGCACTGTTGCCGGCTTCATCGGTGCATATTCGCGCGGCGCACGGCTTTCGGAATGTGTGCGCTTTGCCGCTGCCTGCGGAACGGCTGCATGCACCGAGAGCGGCACGGATATTCCCGGCAGGGAAACGATTTATCGGATATACGGCGAAACAACGCTGTGTGAATGTGAGGTTGGTGAAAAATGAACGGTTCGTCATATCATGAGGCTATGCAGCGCGGAACACCGGATTTTCAGGCTGAGCTGTATCACATAGATTCGGCTCATCCGCGCTATCAGATGCAGATGCACTGGCACAGGGAATTTGAGCTTATCCGTATTCTTTCGGGGAATATGACGCTTTATCTCAATGAAAATGAATATGATTTTTCCGGCGGCGACGCAGTTTTGATTCCGGGAGGGATTGTCCACGGGGCGGCGGCATTCGGGTGCGTTTATGAATGTATTGTTTTCTCGCCGAGTCTTATTTATGTGAGCCGCCAGTGCAGATCAATTGTTAAAAGCTGCGTTACCCAAAGTGTGTTTTACAAAAACAGCAAAACAATTGACAGCATTTTCAATGCGCTTTCCGAACGCGGAAACGGCTTCGAATTCCGCTTTTTAAGCGGCATATATTTTCTGCTTTCCGAAATTGCGGCAGCCTGCCGCGGCAGCGGTGTGCATATGCCAAAAAACGGTAAGTTTGAAAAAATAAAATCAGCGCTTACGCTGATTGAAGAAAATTACAGCACACAATTCACTCTTTCCGAGCTTGCGGAAAGCTGCGGAATGTCGCCGAATTATTTCTGCCGGTTCTTTAAACAAATGACTCAGAAAACTCCTTTCGACTATATTAACACCTACAGGATAAATATAGCCTGCGAAATGCTTTCCGAAAATGCAGGAGTTACCGAAACCGCATACAGCTGCGGATTTAATGATTTAAGCTATTTTATAAAAATGTTCAGACGCATAAAAGGCATGTCGCCCAAAGAATACGTCCGCTCACTTCATTCGTGACAGTTTTCTGTATTCAAACGGAGTCATCCCGACCTGATTTTTAAAGCAGCGGTTGAACGTTCTGATAGTTTCGAAGCCTGATTCGGAAGCAATTTCCGTCATACTGCTGTCACTCTCCTCAAGAAGCTTCACCGCTTCGGCAAGCCGCAGGGAATTAATATAGCTGCGAAAGCTCATACGCAGCTTTTTGCCGAACAGGCGTGAAATATAGGTTTTTCCGAGATGCAGTTCCCGCGCCATTTGTTCGGCGGTTATATCGTTTCGGAAGTTCTTTTCGCAGTATTCAAGTATATCTGCAACGGAGCCTCCGAAGCTGTTTTTTTCATTTGTCAGCTCGATTTTTTCAAGCATCATCGCAAGTGCGGCAAGCAATAAGCCGCGCTTTTTTTCTTCGGCGTATTTTCCGCCGCAATGTGCTGCGGCTTCCAGCAAGCGCCCGATTTCTCCGTTTTCATCATGACCGGCCGGATTAACGGCGCTTTTCTGTGTAAGTTCCGCTCTCAGTGCAGGCACACTGTCCGCCGATATTATGGCAACAATCGGTCTGCTTCCGGGGGAATCGTTGTAATAGCAATGCACACAGTTCGGCAGCACAACAAGAAAGTCACTCTCCCCTATTATAAATTCGCGTCCGTTTACAACTGCCGTGCTGCTTCCGTTCAGCATATATACAAGTTCAACCTTTTCATGCAGATGCGCATTGAATGCCAGCACCTTTGCGACAAAAATTTCATTTTCCCTGTTCTCATAGAAAAAATATCTTTTCAGAGCCATAAAGTCCCTCCTGTGCCTGTTAAATGCTTCCCGAACGGTCTTTTATGAATTTTATTCTATCGTTATAACCTCATTTATCCCGGGTACACCATCATCACTTTCTTTAGGCATAACAGATTCGAACCCCATTCGGTTCAAAAAGGCAAATTTTCCGCAATAATGCGTTAAAATGCTCGTTAATAGACAAACTATTAACTGCGCTTTTGCCTTCTCTTGCAAAAAATTTGCTCTTTTTGAACTCGCAGACCCTATGCGCCGGAAAATTTTTGTTCAGATGTTATTGCAGGGTGAAGCAAGGCTGTCGCCTTGCAAATCCCGAAAAAACGGCTGAGCGGAAATTTAACAAGCATTGGGCGCATGTGTTCGGGTCTGTTATGCCTAGGCAGATGGTTAATATCCGAACCCGCTGAAAAAGCCGGAAAATCGTCTTTTTCTGTGTTGCCGGTCTTGATCCCTTACGCCTTGAAAAATCCTGATTTTCAGACTTTTTACGTCTTTCAGATTTTTTTTGATTGGATTTTTCGTTCAGTATAAGCAAAAAGCGGAGCAAATACTTTCGTATTTGTGAGCATTTTTTGCGCTGTAATGCCGGAAAAGGCTTCAAAAAAACGAGTTCGGATACTGACACATCTGCCTAGTGCCGCCGGCGCTGTTTTCTGTTTAAAATTCCGGGTCATAATGCTGCTTTTGCTTTTCCCAGTAAATTTCCCTTATCTCGATATCCTTTATTTTCAGAATCGTGCAGTACGGTGAAAAACCGACATGACCGCCCTTTATCGGTGAGGGGTCGATAAGCTCGGTTACAAGCTTGCCGTCAACGACCATGAAATTATGCCCGTCAATTGCGCCTGCCGTCATGCGCACCTCCGTGCCGGGGATATACTGATAAAGCGAGGTTGTGGAATAGAGATTAGAAGTGAGATTCCTCTCAATGCCGCTCTTTCCGTCATACCAGCCGTTCAGTCCGCAAACGTACGAATCGGCAAGGTAGTCCGTTTTTTCATCCCAGTGCGCGCAGTAAACAGCGTTCACGTCACGCGTTGCCGGCAGAACCGTTGCTGCGGTAAAGGAGAGCATAACATTTTTGTCAAAGCTCTCGCGGCTGAAAAGGATTCCTCCCTTATTTCCGTTTTCCGTGCCTATCAGCCAGCCGTTTTCCATGCGCCAGTCGCCCGCCATTACCTGCCAGTATTTCTGCCAGTCCTCATCCGGCGAATACTTAAGCAGCAGCGGCGATTTGTCCATGTAGATTTTTTTGCCCAAAAGTGAAATTTCGTTCATAAATATACCTCCGTATTGGTCAGCATCTGTCTAAAATATGCTTTTTTTATAATCCGTGGGTGAAACCCCTACGTTCTTTTTAAAGCTGCGCGAAAAGCTGTGAATGTTCGGATACCCGAGTTCGCGGCTTATTTCGCTTACGGTGAGCACGTCCTCGCGCAAAAGTTTTTTCGCCTCATTCATTTTCATCCCGGTGTAATATGCCATCGGACTTTTTCCGCAGTTTTCGGCAAATATTTTGCTGAGCTGCGATTTCCCGATAAGGAAATGCGAGCAAAGCTCGGAAAGGTTAAGATCGGAACAAAGCTTTTTTTCCATAAAATCCTTTATCATTTCGGAAATGGAATTTTCCGCAATCGTGCGCGTTGTTTTGGTCTGGTGAATATTTTCAAAGGTTTCGTCTCCGCTTCTCAGAAGCTGAAGCAAAAGCTCCGTAAAATAACATTCCATCAGCTGCACCGAGCACGGCCGCGCATTTTCAAATGACAAATCTCCTTTTTGCGCATAATCATCGGGAATGTTCCCGAGCGCATTTTTTGCTTCCCCGATAAAAAGTTTCAGCAGTGTTTTTTCGGTTTTATCCAGAGTGAAGGTCTTGCGCCTGAAAAACGACATTGCCTCACTGTGAGATGTGAACGAAATAACAAGCATATTGTTCGACACCTTGTTATTCGAAACGTGCGCGTGAATTTCGTTCGGCTCGTGAAAAATAACCTTGCCGCAGCCAAGCTCACACCCCACCCCGTTTGTGACGGCAATTATCTCACCGGCATCAACATAAACCATTTCCCAGAAATCGTGTTTTTCGGGCGTGTGTGTAAAATCTTTGCTGAATTCAAAGCAGTAAATACTGTTGAACCCGTCAATTTCAACATCCTTTTTTACAGGCTGCATTTTAAACACTCATATCACCACCGGAAAAAATGATAAACAAAGGAGAATATATGACAAGCATAATCCGTTGTCATTATTATATACCGAAGACACGATGATGTCAATAAAAAATTAGATTTCCGATATCTGAAAAAAATGAATGTTCCGCTGCACGGAATGTTAACCCAAGGGTTGGCATCCCATGCAGCGGAACACTTGCCAAATGTATTATCAGGAAAACGGCATTGCGGCAATTCTTCATCTTCCGGTCGGAAAGCCGCTGATCCGGGCACGACGTCATTACAACGGGTATATCGGGTTTTCTTTCGCGGATATACCGGTAAAACGGTTCATGAGTTTCCTCCAGGAACTTCGCATCCGGCGCATATTCAAAGACAAATGGAAATGTCAATAAAAGTGCAGTCGAAATTTACCCCAAATTTCGACTGCACTTTTATTGACATTTCCATTTTTAATTTTATCATAATATAACATTTTTTTCAATCATTGTTTGTATTGTAAAATTACATCAAAAATTGGGTTTTTGTTCAATAAAATATTGCATCTCAAAAAAATATGTGATATCATTTAAATATAATAAATGAAAGAGGGAGATAACAATGGTACAGCAACCATCAAAGCGGCAAGGCTTGTATAAAATGCGTCTGTTGTTATATTCTTATGTCCGCAATAAATAAACCGAAGAATATAAATGCTGATGCGCAACTTGCAAGCCGGCTTCTTTGATTACAAGGGATCGGTTTGTGTGTTTTTCTATTGAAAAAATATCAACTATGAAAAAATTAATATGAAATTTCCGCAGTAAATTGAGTTTTAAAAAAAGGTGAGTTATTTTGAAAAAGAGTATACTTTTTGCTTTATGTGTTTTATTTTGTTTTGGTTCACCTTCTTTTGCAGCTGCAGAGAACAGGCACGTAAAGGTGTCGATACCGAGCTTTTCTGTGACAGTAAACGGAGTTGAATATAACAGCCGCTACAGTGAGTACCCGTTTTTGCTATATAATGATATTACCTATATGCCTATAACGTATGATTTTGCAGAGTTTATGGGGCTTAGTATTACATTTCGCATGAGTACACAGCCATGGCGTTATAAAGGTGAAATGATTCTGCATGTCGGGAGCGAGGAAAGGACTGCTTCGGAATTAGGTCAATACCTGAAAAAAAAGAAAAACAGGGGTTCTTATAAGGCTGTAGTTCCGGATTATCATACGTATATTATGTTCGATGAAAATGAGTATGACAACAGTTCCCGATATCCCATTATTAACTTTAACGGCGTTACCTATCTTCCTTTGACATGGGAGATAACGCATACATTATTAGATTGGGATTATTCTTTCGGTCACGACAGCGGTCTTGTTATAAACAGTACCGGAGCGATAAGGCCTCACGGTCCTAATCAAAAGCTTTTTAACACTAACATGCCGGGATCAAACGCAAGCGAATATGTTTTGGGAGAACATTGCTATGTACGTTATGATAAAGATATTTATTATGGCGGTAACCTCTTATGGGTATCAGGAAATGAAACAAAAGAATATCATTTAACAGAGCAATTAAAAGGCAAAATAAACTATTTTAATCGCATGTATATAAATGACGGATGGGAGACACAAGCAGAAATACCTCCCAAAATAGACGGAAGCATTTTTGAAATAATGTGCATGAAAAAAGATTTTGGATTAGCTAACGTCCTTGTAACCATCGATTTGGAAAGCGGAGTTGTTTTGAACACTGAAGTTTTGAACTGAAAAAGAAATTCATATTACGAAAGACCATATGCGGGAGGATAAAGAATGAAAAAAATTTTATTATTATTGATTATATCAGCATTATTTATTCCCGGTTCTGTTTTGGCTGCGGGGGCAGACATAAAAGTAAGCAGAGTTCCTTTCAAAGTTGTTATAAATGAGCAAAAAATAGGCGGCGATGAAGAATATCCGCTTTTATTTTATAAAGATATCGTTTATCTGCCGACAACATTCAATATGAATAGCTTTGTCGGTCTGAGAGTGGAGTTTTATCCCGATTACAAAATTGCCGATAAAAAGATAGGAAGCATTTTTGTGGGGCTTGATAAAATAACAGCAAATAATTATGTTCCGTACCCTTCAAACGAAAAAATCACAAAGGCTGCAATTCAGGAAAATTTGATAGTGGTCAATCAATGGAACAAACGCTATGATATAAAAAACTCCGAAAGAGAATACCCTGTCATAAACTATAAAAACGTTTTGTATTTACCGTTAACCTGTGATATAGCGATAAAAGAGCTTGACTGGAATTTAACATTTTCCCCGGAAACAGGTCTGGAAGTCGATACCAAAAGCCCCAACAAGCCAATTTGGGATAGTAATTACAGCAGTATTGTCGGCTATAATTCCCCGCCGAAATTCTTCCCTCCGGAATATATTTATACTCAGAATGAATATGCAGCATATCCGATGTCTACTTTTGAAGGTACGGAATTCAGGTATAAAAAAGTCGGACAGGAAGAAATAAAAAAAGTAATTCCGTTCCATGGAGCAGATTATTATTTCAACAGAAAAACAACAACAGGCAAAGATATTATATATGACGAAAATAATAATGCTATACTTGAGCCGGGGGGAATTTTGAAAATGCCGGCTGTTAAGAAAACTGAAATAAACGGAGAATATATAGGAGTAAACATATATTTGACCGTTGATGTTAGGAACGGAGAAATCATAGAAATAAAGGAAGAATAAACTTTTTTCAGTAAATATTTTGTTTAATTGAGGTGTTTTGGTTTTATGAAAAAACATATTGGGCTCTTACTGCTTTATGTAACCGTATTCTGTACATTATCACAATCAACCGTTTCTGCCGAAAATTATTTTTCGGCAGAAACAATCCCATTTAATGTATCCGTCAATGACGTTGTATTTACCGAAACAAATTTAGAATATCCTGTTTTTGTAAGACGCGAGCTTGAATACCCCGTATTTTTCAGACAGGGAATAATATATATTCCACTGACATATTTTAATTTAAATTTGTTGGGAATCAACATTGAAATCAAAGATAATACTGTTGAGATTCATAAAAATACAAACTTACTTCCGAGGGAGTACAGCACCGTCAGGAAAAAAGACGACAGTATTGAACTATGGCGTTTATCCCCGTTTGACATAAAAACAGAGGGCAAAATGTACACAGACGCGGGCAGCCATCCTTTTATGTTTTATAAAAACATTTTATACATGCCGCTGACGTGGGAAATCATGACGGATTTCGGTTGGTATCATACTTTTGACGGAGAGGACTTTAAGCTGTATACTGACACGTATGCATATACTGCAAACGGAGATTCCTATATTTATAAAGATGAGGAGGGCAGAACTGCATATTGCTCGGTAAGCAACTATACGTACTATAAAAACGGCGATATTACGGTAACGCTTTCGACAAAAGGAAACCGGTGGGGACCGAATCCGTCTAATCTTATCATACGAAAGAAAGGTAATGAAATAAAGATTTCGGGTTATTCGGGATACTACCAGAAAAACGGACCTTTGTTTTATGTTGAAGACGGATATGTTTACACAGTGCATTATGATGACCCGGATGAGCGTAATCCGCGTAAGTGCAAAGTAAATATCGAAACCGGAGATATCATCTATTTAGATTCTCAAAATTGAAATAATTTTCCCGACAAATTGTTTGACAAACGCGCCGTATTGATGTAAAATGATTCTATATATACAATGCAATTACGGCAAAGGGGTTGTTTGGATGAATAATCAGGATAAGACAATGGATAAAATCGTTGCGCTTTGCAAAAGCCGCGGCTATGTTTACGCAGGAAGCGAAATTTACGGCGGTCTTGCGAACACTTGGGATTACGGTCCGCTCGGCGTTGAATACAAAAACAACGTTAAGCGCGCATGGTGGAAAAAATTTGTGCAGCAAAGTCCGTACAATGTCGGGCTTGACAGTGCAATACTCATGAATCCGCAGACATGGGTTGCAAGCGGTCATGTAGGCGGCTTTTCCGACCCTCTGATGGACTGCAAGTCCTGCAAATCGCGCCACCGTGCAGATAAGCTCATTGAGGACTACTGCCGTGAAAAAGGCGAGGAAATCGTGGTTGACGGCTGGAGCAGCGACAAGATGATTAAATTCATCGATGACAACGGCATTAACTGCCCTGTGTGCGGCGCTCATAACTTCACGGATATCCGCAAATTCAACCTTATGTTTAAAACGTTCCAGGGTGTTACGGAGGATGCAAAATCCGAAATATTCCTCCGCCCCGAAACGGCACAGGGAATTTTCGTAAACTTCAAAAACATTGCCCGCACCACAAGGAAAAAGATTCCGTTCGGCGTGGGTCAGGTCGGTAAATCGTTCAGAAACGAAATCACCCCCGGAAACTTCACATTCCGCACGCGTGAATTTGAGCAGATGGAGCTTGAATTTTTCTGCAAGCCCGGCACAGACCTTGAATGGTTTGCATACTGGAAGGATTACTGCAAAAACTTCCTGCTTTCGCTCGGCATGAAAGAAGAAAATATACGTCTGCGTGACCACAGTCCCGAGGAGCTGAGTCATTATTCCAATGCAACCACCGACATTGAGTTTCTGTTCCCGTTCGGCTGGGGCGAGCTTTGGGGTGTTGCCGACAGAACCGACTTTGACCTTACGCAGCACCAGAATCACAGCGGCGAGAGCATGGAATATATCGACACGGTTACAAATGAAAGATATATTCCCTATGTTATCGAGCCGTCGCTCGGTGCAGACCGCGTTGCGCTGGCGCTTCTGTGCGACGCTTACGATGAGGAAACAATCGCCGAGGGTGACACAAGAGTTGTTCTTCGCCTCTCTCCCGTTCTTGCGCCGGTTAAGGCTGCGGTTCTTCCGCTTTCCAAAAAGCTCGGCGAAAAAGCAGGCGAGATTTACAGCGAGCTTATTAAAAAATACCCCTGTGAATATGACGACGCCGGTTCAATTGGCAAGCGTTACCGCCGTCAGGACGAAATCGGAACACCCGTTTGCATCACGGTTGACTTTGACACACTTGAGGACGGCTGCGTGACGGTGCGCGACCGTGACACCATGGAGCAGAAGCGCATTAAGATTGAAGAGCTTGACGCTTTCATGGCTGAGATGCTGGAGTTTTAATTATGGATGCCGAAAAGATTATCCGCAATCGGTTTATTCAGCCGTTTGTCGGGAAAACATCAAATAATATCGGAACGGAGCTTGAATATCCGCTGATTAACGAGTCGGGCGGTGATATTGACGTTGAGTTTGCCGCTTCCGTTCTGAATCATTTTGAAGCACACGGTTTTCACTGTGTGCTTTTCGGCACACACGGTGAAAAGCTTTTCATGGAAAATGAGGACGGCGACTGCGTGAGCTTCGACAATTCATATAACAATTTTGAATTTTCCATGCAGTACGGCAGCAATCTCTGCACAATTTATGACCGATATCGCCGCCTGTTTGATGAAGCACAGAATTATTTTGCAAAAAAGTCACACGCACTTATCGGGCGCGGAACGAATCCGAATTTTCACAATATTTCCGTCAATCACGTTCCGTTTGCAACGTACGACATGGTGCGCGGTTTCCTGCACGATTTCCCCGGTGCGCACAGCTATCCCGATTTCCCGGCATTTCTTTCCTCCGTTCAAACGCACCTTGATGTCAGCGCGGATGTACTGCCGTATATGTACACGCTTTTTACGCGCCTTGACCTTGTCCGTGCACTGCTGTTCGCAAATTCGCCAGATTTTGACGGACGCGGATACCGCATTTTCCGTGATTATCTTTGGGAAAAAAGCGGTTTTTCCAATTGTCCGGGTATAACAGGCAAAGTTGATGAGAGCTTTGAAACAGTTGAAGATATTGTTTCATTCTTTTTGAAAAAGGGAATGTTTAACAGAATCAGGAACGGAAAATATGAATATTTCAAACCCGTGCCGATAAAGGAATATTTCGAAAACCCGAAGTATGGCGCACGTACCGAGGATATTGAATGTTACCTTTCGTTCCGCTCGGTTGAGATTACAAGCCGCGGCACGCTTGAAGTGCGCGGAGACTGCACTCAGCCGCTTGACCGCCCATTTGCACCGCCGGCGTTCAACCTCGGAATACTGAACAGCGCGCAGGCGGCAAAGGCGCGGCTTGACCGCTTTTTTAAAGATAACCCTACCGAGCTCACAAATTCCGAGCTTCGCGATATTGTTGCGGAGGGCGGAGATTTGGATAAAATCGCACCCGAACGCGAGCGCGAAAAGCTGCTTTCCGATATGAGTGAAATTGCTCTTTCGGCACTTAAAAAGCGCGGCAAGGGCGAAGAAAAGCTGCTGATACTGGCATAATAAAACGGCTGACCGTTAGTTTGGTCAGCCGTTTTATTATGTCATATTAATGCGCTTTTTAATATTCCTTTTCCGCTTTGCAAGTTTTTTTGCGGTAAGGCGTATTTTTCTGTTCAAAAATGCGCACAGCCTTTTAAGCAGTGCTGCGCCCCTGCGAAACGGGATTATTGCCAAACGCACAAGCGCGGCAAGAGGCTTTATTATAACCGTTATGAAAAGTCTGTGCAGAGCGCAGAACATACGCATGACAAATCTGCTCAGCAGCGCACAATACATCAGCGCCCCTGCCGATGCTCCGAGCAGCTCGAAATACCGCACCTGCCCGAGGTTTTTCCAAAAACCGACGGCAACCGCCGCTGCCGCACACACTGCCGTAAAAAGCATATCCTGAAATGCCGTGCGCACAGCTCCGCTGCCGTAAACACGCCTTATGCTCCGCTGAAAATCAAAAAACACTCCGCAGCCGATTCCGGCAAGCACACTGAAAATAAAAACAGTCATCTGCTGTGATGATGAAACAGTCATTTAAGCACCCTTCTCAGAAATCCCTCTTTTTCATGCTTGCCGTCAGTGTATATGCAGCCGTTTATTCCGCCCTCAATGAATGCCTCGCCGCTTTCCGCACTGAGCTTTTTCACGCGCATATCACTCCCTGTCACGGTCAGCGTTCCGTCGGGTGTGAGAAGTATTATTTTATCCGTGTCAAAGCTTTCAACATCGGTTATTCCCGAAACACTCATATTCTGCCTGTTTTCTATTATAATATTACCCTTTTTCTTCGGAGAAATCTGTTTTTCTTCCATTGATAAGCCCTCCCTCAGAACAATTATATTCGCTTCCGGGGAGGGCTATTCTTCTATTTAGTCTGAAAGTATTTTTTTAAGGAACATTCCCGTATAAGACTTTTCGTTCTCCGCAACCTCTTCCGGCGTTCCGCAGGCAACAAGAGTGCCGCCATTTTCTCCGCCCTCCGGACCGAGGTCGATAATATAATCCGCCGTCTTAATAACATCAAGATTGTGTTCAATGACAAGGACTGTGTTTCCGCCCTCAACAAGGCGTTCAAGCACCTCAATCAGTTTGTGAACATCGGCGCTGTGAAGACCCGTTGTCGGCTCATCAAGAATATATATCGTTCTGCCGGTGCTTCTCTTGCTCAGTTCCGTTGCCAGTTTAACGCGCTGCGCCTCGCCGCCGGAAAGTGTTGTCGATGACTGACCGAGCTTTATATATCCCAGTCCAACGTCCTGCATGGTTTGTATTTTGTTCTTTATTTTCGGAATTGATGCAAAAAACTCAAGCGCTTCATCAACCGTCATGTCAAGAACATCATAAATATTTTTTCCTTTGAAAGTCACATCAAGCGTTTCGCGGTTGTATCGCTTGCCCTTGCAGACCTCGCACGGAACATAAACATCGGGAAGAAAGTGCATTTCTATTTTTATAATGCCGTCGCCGCTGCATGATTCGCATCTGCCTCCGCGCACATTAAAGCTGAACCGCCCGGCATTGTAGCCGCGCGCCTTTGCCTCCGCAGTTTGCGCAAAAAGCTCGCGTATGTCGCCGAAAACGCCCGTGTAAGTGGCAGGATTTGACCGCGGTGTTCTCCCTATCGGTGACTGATCGATTGCAATAACCTTGTCGAGGAAGTCCGTTCCCTCAATTGCTTTGCATTTACCGGGAATCATTTTCGCACGGTTAAGCCTGCATGCAAGATGCTTGTACAAAATCTCGTTAATGAGTGAACTTTTTCCGCTGCCCGACACTCCCGTCACGCACACAAACTGACCGAGCGGAATTTCCACACTGATATTTTTAAGATTGTTTTCCTTTGCTCCGATAACTTTCAGTACGCGCTCCGTTCTTTCGCGCCGCTGCTTGGGAACTTCAATTTTCTTCCGTCCGCTGAGATAGTCGCCCGTTATCGATTCGCGGCATTGCATGATTTCTTCCGCCGTTCCGCAGGCAACTATTTTTCCGCCGTTCACTCCGGCGCCGGGCCCGACATCAACAATGAAATCCGCTTCGAGCATTGTTTCCTCATCATGCTCAACCACAATCAGGGTGTTGCCCATATCGCGCAGGTTTTTAAGCGCCGCAATCAGCTTGCCGTTATCGCGCTGGTGCAGCCCGATGCTCGGCTCGTCAAGGATATACAAAACTCCCATCAGTCCCGAACCGATTTGCGTTGCAAGACGGATGCGCTGCGCCTCACCGCCCGAAAGCGTTCCGGCAGAGCGCGACATTGTGAGATACTCCAAACCAACGTTTTCAAGGAATTTCAGCCTTGCGAGAATCTCTTTGAGTATCTGTTCCGCAATAACCGAGTCCTTTTTCCCGAATTTTAACCCGGAGAAAAATTTTACAGCTTTTGTGACAGATAAGCCGCATACCTCGTCAATATTTTTCCCGCCGACGGTCACGGCAAGGCTTTCGCGGCGCAGTCTTTTTCCCTTGCAGGCATCGCACGGGATTTCGCGCATAAGGCTTTCAATATCAGCCTTTGCCCACTCGCTCGTCGTTTCGTCATAGCGGCGCTGAAGATTGTTTACCAATCCCTCAAACGGTGTACTGTAAACTGTGCGCCGTCCGTTTTTTCTGTATTCAACCTCAATTTCCTCTCCGTTTGTGCCGAAAAGAATAATGTCTATAATATTCTGAGGCAGCTTTTTCACGGGAACGTCAAGACTGAAATTATATTTTTTTGCCAGTGCGCGGTAATATGCATTGGCAACGCTTTCTTCCTTGTCGGGAGCGCGCCATCCGCTGACGTGAAATGCGCCCTCCATAACAGACAGCTCATCGCTGACAAGCACAAGCGACGGATCGATTCTTTTCAAAGCTCCGATACCCGAGCACTTCGGACACGCGCCGAACGGACTGTTGAAAGAAAACATTCTCGGGGAAAGCTCCTCAAGGCTTATTCCGCAATCTTCACAGGCATAATTCTGGCTGAATGAGAAAACCTCCTCACCGCACAGTACCGCGCAAAGTCCGTTTGCAAGGTGCAGCGCCGTTTCAAGCGAATCGGCAAGGCGCTTGCGAATATCTCCGCGCAGCACAAGCCTGTCAACAACTATTTCAATGCTGTGCTTTTTCTGCTTGTCAAGGTCAATTTCTTCGCTTAAATCGTATATTATTCCGTCAACACGCACACGGACATAACCGCTTTTTCTTGCACTTTCGAAAATTTTTCTGTGCTCTCCCTTTTTCGCGCGGATAACGGGCGCAAGAATCTGAATACGGCTCTCCTCCGGCATTGCAAGCACACGGTCAACAATCTGGTCGATTGACTGGCGGTTTATGACCTTGCCGCACTTCGGGCAGTGCGGAACGCCCACACGCGCAAACAACAACCTTAAATAATCGTATATTTCCGTAACCGTACCGACTGTTGAACGCGGATTTTTGTTTGTTGTTTTCTGGTCAATACTGATTGCCGGACTGAGCCCCTCGATATAGTCAACATCCGGCTTTTCCATCTGACCCAGGAACTGACGTGCATATGACGAAAGTGACTCAACATAACGCCGCTGCCCCTCGGCAAAAATCGTGTCGAACGCAAGCGAGGTTTTCCCGCTGCCCGAAAGTCCCGTGAACACAACAAGCTTGTCACGCGGAATTTCAAGGTCAACGTTTTTCAGATTATTCTCTCTTGCTCCTTTTATAATAATATTTTTCATATTTTATCCTTTAACCTCTTTATTTTATCGCGGATTTTCGCTGCGTCCTCAAAGCGGAGCTCGTCCGCCGCACGGCGCATTTCGTCCTCAAGCTTTATAAGAACCTTTTCCGCGTTGTTTACCGTCTTTTCTTCCTCTTCCTCATGCGTTGCCGCAATCACATCGCCGATGTTTTTAACAATGCCTTTCGGCGTTATTCCGTGCTCCTCGTTGTACCGCTGCTGAATGGCGCGGCGGCGCTCTGTTTCATCGATGGCGCGGCGCATGGATTCCGTAACCGTGTCGGCATACATGATAACCTGCCCGTTAACGTTTCGCGCAGTTCTGCCGATTGTCTGAATCAGCGAGGTTTCACTGCGGAGAAAGCCCTCCTTGTCAGCATCGAGAATTGCCACGAGCGACACCTCCGGAATGTCCAATCCTTCACGCAGAAGATTTATCCCGACAAGCACATCGAACACTCCGAGCCGCAAATCGCGCACGATTTCCATTCGCTCAATCGTTTCAACATCGGAATGCATATATTTCACCTTAACGCCCATTGTTCTGAGATAGTCCGTCAGATCCTCAGCCATTTTCTTTGTCAGCGTTGTGACAAGAACACGTTCATGCTTGTCCGTCCGCGCATAAATTTCCGTCAGCAAATCGTCAATCTGACCTTTTATCGGGCGCACAAACACCTGCGGGTCAAGAAGTCCGGTCGGGCGGATAACCTGCTGCGCCACGCTTTCGGAATGTTCCTTTTCGTAATCCGCCGGGGTTGCGCTCACGAATATCACCTGATTTATCCGCTGCTCAAATTCTTCAAAATTCAGCGGTCTGTTGTCGTATGCCGATGGCAGGCGGAAGCCGTAATCGATAAGGCTCTTTTTGCGGCTTCTGTCCCCGGCATACATCGCGCGCACCTGCGGAATTGTGACATGGCTTTCATCAATCACAAGCAGGAAATCGTCCGGAAAGTAATCCAAAAGCGTGTACGGCGCACTTCCCGGCGCTCTGCCGCTTATATGGCGCGAATAATTTTCTATTCCGCTGCAAAACCCGATTTCACGCATCATTTCAATATCATAAAGCGTACGCTCGGAAAGCCGCTGCGCTTCAAGCAGCTTGTCCTGCGCTTTAAGCTCCGCAAGCCGCTCGTCAAGCTCTTTTTGAATTGAAACTATCGCGCGTTCTCTCTTTTCCGGCGTTGTAACATAGTGCGAAGCCGGGAATATGGCTATGTGGCTTCTCGTTCCGAGCACCTCTCCCGTCAGCGTGTCAATCTCGCTTATCCTTTCAATTTCATCGCCGAAGAATTCAACGCGCACCGCATTTTCCGATGTTGTAACCGGAAAAATCTCAAGCACATCTCCGTGCACACGGAATTTACCGCGCACAAAATTTATATCGTTTCTTTCGTACTGCATTTCAACAAGGCGCGCAACTGCCTCGTCACGATCCTTGCGCATACCCGGCCGCAGCGACAGCACAAGCGTTTTATAATCCTCCGGATCACCAAGACCGTATATACAGCTGACTGATGCAACAACGATAACATCGCGCCGTTCAAACAGCGCGCTTGTCGCACTGTGGCGCAGCTTGTCGATTTCATCGTTAATCTGCGCGTCCTTTTCTATATATGTGTCGCTCGACGGAATATATGCCTCCGGCTGATAGTAATCATAGTAGCTCACAAAATATTCAACGGCGTTTTCGGGAAAAAACTCCTTAAACTCCGTGCAAAGCTGAGCCGCAAGAATTTTGTTATGTGCAAGAACAAGCGTCGGCTTATTAACGCGCGCAATCGCATTTGCAATTGTAAACGTTTTTCCGCTTCCGGTAACGCCCAGAAGCGTCTGACCGCGCTCTCCGCGCTCTATTCCGCGCACAAGGCTCTCAATCGCCTCCGGCTGATCACCCGTCGGCTTGTAATCCGAAACAAGTTTAAAATTCATTCGCACCGCCTCCGATCGTATCTTATTTATTATATACCGTTTTGCAAGTTTTTTCAACCGTTTGCGGCTTTTTTCGTACGATTTTTTTGCGGCTGCCCGAAGCAGCACATTCCCTGACGGCTTGACATCATGTAAAGCCTGTGATAATATGTGAATATCATACAAAAAGATTTTCTTTCGTCATAAATATGTCAGTATCCGAACTCGATTTTTTGCGTATCGGCTGTTGATTTTTTTCCGAAAGCATGATATAATTTTTCTGAATTATTTATACAGATCAGGAAAGGGGCAAAAACAATGTCCAAACCGGTTATTGCCATCGTGGGCAGACCGAATGTGGGAAAATCCACATTATTTAATCAGATTGCCGGAAGGCGAATTTCAATCGTTGAGGATACTCCGGGCGTTACCCGTGACCGCATTTATGCGGAGGGCGAATGGTGCGGAAGGCTTTTCACGCTTATAGATACAGGCGGCATTGAACCATATTCAAAGGAAATAATTCCCGAACAGATGCGGCTGCAGGCAGAGCTTGCAATTGACATGGCTGATGTCATAATTTTTATGACAGATGTGCGCGACGGACTTACAGCCGCCGACCGCGAGGTTTGCACCATGCTGCAAAAATCCGGAAAACCGATTGTGCTGACGGTGAATAAGGCTGACACACCCGGTGAACCGCCGCTTGAATTTTACGAGTTTTACAACCTTGGTCTTGAAAACGTTTTCGCGATTTCATCGCTTCATAAAATGGGCGTGGGTGACGTTTTGGAAGAATGTGCAAAGCACTTCCCCGATGAAAGCGAGGAGGAGACTGACGATTCCGTTAAAATTGCAATCGTCGGCAAGCCGAATGCCGGCAAAAGCTCGCTTGTAAACAAGATTTTGGGTGAAAACCGCGTTATCGTTTCCGATATTGCAGGAACAACGCGTGACGCAATTGATACGCAGTATGAGCGTGACGGCGTAAAATACACGCTTATCGATACGGCAGGCATCCGCCGCCGCGGCAAAGTTAACGATGCGATTGAGAAATTCAGCGTTATCCGCTCAGTCGGCGCAGTTGAACGCTGCGATGTTTGCATAATCATGATTGATGCAACCGTCGGAATAACGGAGCAGGATGCAAAAATTGCCGGGTATGCCCATGAAGAGGGCAAGGCGGCAATCGTTTGCGTTAACAAATGGGACGCTGTCGAAAAGGACGATAAATCCATATACAAATTCACTCAGCAGGTGCGTGACACGCTCAGTTATATGACGTATGCTCCGATTCTTTTTATTTCTGCGCTTACGGGGCAGCGCGTGGATAAGATTTTTGACCTTGTGACGCTTGTGACGAATCAAAGCGCAACACGGCTTCGCACAGGAGTGCTGAACGATGTGCTTGCGGAAGCTACAATGCGTGTGCAGCCGCCGAGTGACAAAGGCAAGCGCCTTAAGCTTTATTATATGACGCAGGCAGCCGTAAAGCCGCCGACATTCGTTATTTTTGTCAATGACAGCGAGCTTGCGCACTTCAGCTATATCAGGTATATTGAAAACTGTGTGCGCGAAAGCTTCGGACTTGATTCCGTTCCGCTGAGATTCATTGTGCGCGAAAGGAGCAAAAACGGAAATGATTAATCCGATCATCTGCCTTATCTTCGGATACCTTATCGGCTCGCTGAATTTTGCGATTGTGTATTCCAGGCTGCGCGGCGATGACATCCGCCGCCATGGCAGCGGCAATGCAGGCTCGACAAATGTTCTGCGCGTTTACGGAAAAGGAAGCGCGGCGCTTGTTTTCACGCTTGATATTCTAAAAGGCGTTTTCGCCGTTATTCTTGCGCGCTTAATCTTCCGTTCGGAGGCAGCGCAGTGTGCCGCGGCGCTCGGCGCTGTTTTGGGGCATAACTTTCCGGTTTACTACGGTTTTTCCGGCGGAAAAGGCGTTGCAACAAGCTTCGCCGTTATTCTTGCGCTCGATGTGCGCGTTGCACTTTGTGCGCTTGCGGTTTTTGCACTTGTTCTTATCATAAGCCGCTATGTTTCGCTTTCATCAATTGCAGCTTCGGCTGCCGTTATTATATTTTCGTTTGTGTTCGACAGGGCGCTTGATGAATTTACAATTATGTGCACTGTGATGGGTGCACTTTGCATAATCCGCCATCACGCCAACATCTCGCGCCTTATTCTCGGAACTGAAAACAAGCTTGGGCATAAATCTGCATGAAAGGATGATTTCTGTGAAAATATCTGTAATCGGGAGCGGCGGCTGGGGAACCGCTGCGGCACTTCTGCTCTGCCGCAACGGGCACAGCGTCTGCCTGTGGTCATATCTTGAAGAGGAACGTGCGCGCCTTGAAAAGGACAGGGAAAACAAGGAGTTTCTCCCCGGGGTGCCTTTCGGAAACGCTGACATAACATTTACAAGTGATATTGATTTTGCAGCGGAATACGGCGAGGTGCTTGTGTCGGTTGTTCCGTCAAAGGCTGTCCGCGCAACTGCGAAAAAGCTCAGCCGCAAGGGAAACGGCAAAACCGTTGTCAACCTTTCAAAGGGTTTTGACGAGGAAACGGGCTGCCGCCTGAGTGAGGTTTTCGAGCAGGAAATGCCCGATTCCACAATCGCGGTTATGAGCGGTCCGTCGCATGCGGAGGAGGTTGCGCGCGGTATTCCGACAACGAATGTTATCGCATGCAAATCAGCGGAGGAGGCAGAAAAGCTTCAGTTAATATTCATGTCAGGCACATTCCGCGTGTATACAAACCCGGACATATGCGGAGTTGAATTCGGTGGAGCGCTCAAAAACGTTATTGCCCTCTGCGCCGGCATCACTGACGGACTCGGGTACGGAGATAACACCAAAGCAGCGCTGATGACGCGCGGCCTGCATGAAATTGCAAGACTCGGCATGAAGCTCGGCGCAAATGAGAAAACCTTTTCCGGACTCAGCGGCGTCGGCGACCTTATTGTAACGTGCACATCAATGCACAGCCGCAACCGCCGTGCCGGAATACTTATCGGCAAGGGAAAAACCCTTGATGAAGCGCTGCGTGAGGTTCATATGACGGTTGAAGGCGTTGACGCAACGCGCGCAGCATATGCACTTTCACGGAAACACAACGTTGAAATGCCGATAACCGAAGCGGCATACAACGTTTTGTTTAACGGAACCGATCCGCGCACGGCAGTTAATATGCTGATGACGCGTGACCGCAAAAGCGAGGCTGATATACTTTGAAAACTGCAATTATCGGCGGCGGAGCATCGGGAATGACCGCCGCCGTTTTTTCGGCGCGAAACGGTGAACATGTCACCGTTTTTGAGCGCAGTGACAGAATTTTAAAAAAGCTGCTTGCAACCGGCAACGGCAGATGCAATCTGTCAAATGAGGACATTTCGGCAAAGCACTATATAACCTCCTCCCCGAAAGCGGCAGAGGGGTTGCTGCGCCGTTTTTCCGCACATGATGAAAGTGAATTTTTCGCTTCGCTCGGGATTCCGTTTATTTCTGAGGACGGGCGCATTTATCCGCGCAGCAGGAGAGCTGCCGCAGTTTCGGACGCACTGCGCTTTGAAGCAGAGCGCCTCGGCGTTAAAATAAAAACAAATTCATTTGTTAAGGAAATCCGCCCCGGGAAAACAGAAAAAAACAGCTTTCGCATACTCGGCGAAAGCTTTGACCGCGTTATAATTGCCTGCGGCGGTTCTGCCGCTCCGATGTTCGGCACGGACGGAAATGCTTTTGATCTGCTGAAATCCTTTGGACATACGATTCATGCGCCGCACCCCATGCTTGTTCCGCTCAAAACGCGCGAAAGCACTGCTCAGCTTAAAGGAATCCGCGCCGGCTGCACCGTTTCGGTGAACGGGTGCTGTGAGCAGGGCGAGGTACAGTTCACCGATTACGGACTTTCGGGCATAGCCGTTATGCAGCTTTCATCGATGTTTAACGGCAAAGATATGTGCGTTTCGCTTGACCTTATTCCCGAAACGGAGCTTTCGGAACTGCAAAATGAACTTACAGTCCGCGCTGTCATGCTCCAAAGCCGCGCCGCCGAAGACTTTATGACCGGTGTTATCCATAAATCGCTTTTTCGCTATATTCTCAGCCGCTGCAAAATTCCGCCGCATAAATTATGCGGCCAGCTGCAAAGCAGTGAACTTGCGCTCATTGCGCAAACAATGAAATTTCTTAATTTCACTGCCGTTGACACCTGCGGATTTTCAAATGCACAGACAACGCGCGGCGGCGCAGAGCTTTCTGAATTTCACCCGTCAACGCTTGAATCAAAGAAATGCCGGGGCATTTTCTGCACCGGCGAAGCGCTTGACTGCGCCGGTCTTTGCGGCGGATATAATCTGCACTGGGCATGGCTCACCGGTTTCATTGCCGGAAATGCCTGCGTCCGTCAATGATAACAAGCTGAAATTATGCCTTTTCGGGCGGATTCGGATTATTCTCTTTCAGCTATAATAAAAGAGGGATTGTATGCTTAGAATCAACGACTTGAAATTACCGATTAAATACACGGAGGAGGATATCCGTACAGCCGTTAAGAAAAAACTCGGAATCGGCGATTATGACATTCTGTCCGTTTCCGTCATAAAGGATTCCGTTGACGCGCACCGCCGCAGCGCAGTCTGCCGCTCCGTCTGTGCGGCTGTCAAGCTGCGCGGCGAGCAGCGGTTTTCGGGAATCGGCGGCATTATGCCGTACAGAAAATACGAGTACGAATATCCGCCGGTTTCGCGCCTTGAAAAGCGCCCGGTGGTTGTCGGCGCAGGTCCGTGCGGACTTTTTGCCGCGCTTGTGCTTGCAAGCTGCGGCGCGCGCCCTATAATACTGGAGCGCGGTCTGACGGTAGATAAGCGCGTTGAAAAGATAAATGCCTTTTTCAGTCAAAGGCTGCTCGACACGGAGTGTAACATCCAGTTCGGGGAGGGCGGCGCAGGCACTTTTTCGGACGGCAAGCTCAATACCGGAATAAAGGACGGGCGCATCCGCAAGGTGCTTGATGAATTTGTCGGCTGCGGCGCACCGGAAGAGATTTTGCGCGATGGCAAGCCGCATATCGGAACAGACCGGCTTCGTATTGTTATAACAAATCTCCGCAAAAAAATAATATCGCTCGGCGGTGAGTTCCTGTTTTCGTGCAGGCTTGATGATATTATTATCGAAAAAGGCGCTGTCCGCGCAGTGAAAACCGCGGGCGGCATAATTGAAACCGACACGCTTATCCTTGCAGTCGGGCATAGCGCGCGTGACACATTTGAAATGCTTCACAGCCGCGGACTGCCGATGGAAAGAAAGAGCTTTTCCGTCGGCGTCCGGATTGAACACCCCCAATCCTTTATCAATGACGCGCTTTATCACAAATTTGCACCGCTGCTGCCGCCGGCTGATTACAAGGCTGCGGTTCATCTGCCGGACGGGCGCGGAGTATATACCTTCTGTATGTGTCCCGGGGGCAGTGTTGTTGCCGCGGCAAGCGAACAGAGCGGCGTTGTCACAAACGGAATGAGCAATCTTGCGCGTGACGGAGAAAACGCAAACAGCGCTGTGCTCGTCAGTATTTTGCCGACAGATTTTGATGGCAATGACATTTTTGCCGGTATGCACTTTCAGCGCAAGCTTGAAAAAGCTGCTTTTTATATGGGCGGCGGAGATTACAGTGCTCCCGTTCAGACGGTTGCCGATTTTCTTCGCGGTCAGAAAACATCGGCGCTCGGAAAAGTTGAACCGACATATCCCATAGGCGTTCGTTTTTCTCAAATCGGAAAGCTTTTTCCGGACTTCGTCACCCATGCGCTGCGCCGCGGACTTCTGGGAATTGACGGCAAAATCCGCGGCTTTGCCATGGACGACGCGGTTTTAACCGCGGTTGAAAGCCGCTCCTCCTCCCCTGTGCGGATTCTTCGCGGCGATGATATGCAGTCGGCAGTGCGCGGAATATATCCATGCGGCGAGGGTGCAGGCTATGCCGGCGGAATTATGAGCGCTGCCGTTGACGGACTGCGGACTGCCGAGGCTGTGCTCGGTAAACTCCAATAATTCCTTTGCAAATCAAAACGGCGGAAATCACGGTCAGTGCAAGCGCAAAAACATATGTGTCGCAGCAGTAAATATACATTAGTGTGAAACTGACAATTGCCATGAACACCCGTCCGATATAATATTTTTTCATCGAAAATTTTCCGCCGCATAATGCTGACGCCTGAAAATGGACGCTCAGTCCTCCCCATGAAAGCAGCGCTGCCGCTGCCGGGAGCGCCGATGCTCCTCCGCGTGAAAGCTCACGCAGTCCGCAGGTGACCTCAATAATGCCTGCCGGAATGGCATTATCTGTCGGGAGAAGATTTATAACCGCGCTGAATGTTATCACAAAAACGCATACCGTGCCCATTGCACACGCGCTTGAAACGGCACAATCGGATATAAGCCTGCCTGCCGGCGGCTTATTTTTTCTGTAAAATTCCCACTCTTCGCGCAGCGTTTTACATTCGCCCTCTCCTCCCGCGATTGCCGCGCAGATGAGTGAGCTTATCACGAGCATTATGTAAAGCGCAGCGCCGGCGCGCACATCCGAAAAGAAGCCTATGCCAACTGTTCCGATAACAAACAGCGGTCCGGCATTATTGCAGAAAGCAAGCAGCCTTTCCGCCTCGTTTTTTGAAATCTGCCCCTCTGCAAAGCTGTCAAAAACGGCGCGCGCACCTGCGCCGTAGCCGCCGATAAGTCCTGTCAAAAGGCACACGCAGCCGTGGCTTCCAAGTCCCGTGAACGGAGAGATGATTTTTGACAAAATGCTTCCGAGCGGACGTGAAAAGCCGCTCTTTATAAGGCAGGAGGACACAAGCATAAACGGCAGCAGTGACGGTATGACAGCGTTCAGGCAAAGTGCCGCGCCGCCTGAAGCACCGGATATAACCTTATCCGGGAAGAGCGCAAATGCTGCGCAAACTAAAAAAAACAGCACCTTTCTTCCCCTCCTTCAAATAAATTCAATTCGTATAATACTTCCCTTAACGCACACGTTTTCATCAGTAACGCTTGTAAGTACAAGATCGCTTCCGTCAATCTTTATTATACCGGCGCGCGTGTTCAGTTTAAGCGAATTTTCGTCATAATCGAGAATACCGCGCAGATTTTCAACATTAAGCTCGCTGCTGCCGACAAGCTCTATCCTCGGCAGATCACAAACCGCGTCAAGCGGAACATCAAGCGCTTCGCTCACACGCACCGCCCTGTTCTTTTTTGCCATATATATGCCCCCATTCTCTATAAAAGGTTATGCCGCAAACCGCGGAAACATACAATATTTATTGAGAGGGGCTGTTTTAATGGTTTCGGATATAATCAGATGCATCAAAGGGTGCTGCGAAATAAAAGTTTGCGGAAGATTTCCGGAAAGAATTCTCAATGCTGCCGCCGGAAAGGGAATTTTCGTCGAAAATGTGATGAAAACCTCAGACGGTGCACTGCGGTTTTCCGTCAGCCGGCGCGGCTGCGGCGAGCTTTGCTCCGATATTCCCGAGGGTCTGGACATAACGGTTGAAAAGCGCTTCGGACTGCCGTTTTTTCTGCGCCGCCACCGCCGCAGAGTTCTGCTTTTTTTCATGCCTGCCGCAGTGATGCTGTCGCTCTTTGTTTCCTCGCTCTTTATCTGGAATGTTCGGATAGTCGGCGGCGACAAAGCTCTGCGCGCCGAGGTTTCCTCCGTTCTCAAAAAAAACGGCGTTTGCCGCGGTGCGTTAAAGCACAAAATCGATCTCTACGGAGTAAAGAACACGGCAATCTGCTCAGTTGATAATCTGTCATGGCTTTGGGTTGATATTAAGGGAACAACGGCAACGGTGAAAATTCATGCGCGCACAGCCGTGCCGAAGCTTGCCGAAATAAAGGATCCTGCAAACGTTATTGCAACGGAAAACTGCGTTATCGAACAAATGCAGGTTTTCTGCGGCAGGGAGCTTGTTTCGCCCGGGATGACGGTTGAAAAAGGCAGCGTTATAATAACGGGCGTTATCACAAGCGAAAACGAGCTTGTGCCGACATATTACCGCCATGCCTGCGGAATTGTGCGCGGACGCGTCTGGCGCGAAAAGACGTTCAGCGTTCCGAAAACGAAATCCGTTAAAACACCCACCGGGCAGGAAAAGAACGTGTATACCGCCTCAATAAAAAAAAATATTAATTTTTCATTAAACAGTGGAATTTCATATGCCGAATATGATAAAATAAGAAAAAAGATAAAACTGCCGCTCGTGCCTGTCACTTTTTCACGCACAACTTACCGCGAGGTTACGGTTGAAACCGTTCCCAATGATACGGATGCGGAAATTGCAAAGCTGAAAAAAGACTTTGAAAATTCACTGGTCAAAAAAGGCGGCGACTGTGAAATTGCGGACATCTCCGCGCAGATTGAGGATCAGGGTTCATGCCTGTCGGTTAAGCTGACGGCGGAAATGCTTATGAGAATAGATAAAGAAGTACCTGTTGATACGGAGGAATATAATGGAGAAAACATATGATGCAAAAAGCAACGATGATGTAATGACGCTGTTCGGAAGCTTTGACGAAAATGTGAATCTTATCGAACGCGAAACGGGTGTGCGCATTGTGCCGCAGGACACAACGCTGCGTATTATAGGCGATAATGCCGAAAAAGCGCACGAGGTTATCCGCCGCCTTATGGCTGATATCGAAAGCGGAAACCCCGTCACGGAGCAAAGCATACGATATGCCATATTTGCCGTTGATGAAAATATTGACTTTGTGCCGCCGGCACAGGGGGATTACATCTGCATAACGGCAAAAGGAAAAAGCGTTAAATGCAAAACCTACGGTCAGAAAAACTATATACAAAAAATCCGCGACAACACGGTTGTAATCGCAATCGGACCTGCCGGAACCGGTAAAACCTACCTTGCGGTCGCAATGGCGGTGGATGCATTCCGCCGAAAAGATGTCAGCCGCATTATTCTCACGCGCCCGGCGGTTGAAGCCGGCGAAAAGCTCGGCTTTCTCCCCGGCGATCTGCAAATGAAAGTCGATCCGTATCTGCGGCCGCTTTATGACGCGCTCGCCGATATGCTCGGCATGGAAAATTATCAGAAATATCTTGAACGCGGCGTTATTGAAATAGCACCGCTGGCATATATGCGCGGACGAACGCTCGATGACGCATTTATAATTCTTGATGAAGCGCAGAATACCACCTCAGAGCAGATGAAAATGTTTCTGACGCGAATCGGTTTCGGTTCAAAGGCAGTAATCACCGGCGATATAACGCAGATTGACCTGCCCGACGGAAAGAAAAGCGGACTTAAGGAAGCCGCGAAAATCCTGAAAAACGTTGAGGGACTTGATTTTTCATATCTTTCCGATAAGGACGTTGTGCGCCATCCGCTTGTTCAGAAAATCATTGCGGCATATGACCGCTATGAGAAAAACCGTAAACAGTGAGGTCTTTTCGGCGAAGGGAAGGATTTTATATGAAAACGAAGCTGAAAAATGCGGCATATGCCCTGATGACAGCAATTTCATTTATACTTATTATTCTGATTGTGCTTTTTTCCAACCGAAGCGGTCAGATTGATATTAAAACCGGTGACGTTTCAACGGTTGATATTTATGCACCGCGGACTATAATAGATTCCGTCACAACGGAGGCTGCGCGCAAAGCCGCGTCCGACGGGGTTGAGGATGTTTATGTCACCAACGACAGCAAGCGCACGGCGGCAATCGATAAGGTAACAGATTTCTTTTCCGCCGCAGCTGCACTCAGAAGTGAGGATGACAGCGCCGGAACGTCTGCAAAAGCGCTTAAGCTGAGAGCAACCGCGAAAGCAAAGCTTTCCGAAAAATCATGCGCAGCCGCAATCAATGCAACCGATGCGGAATTTGCGCGGATGCGCACCGTGGCGGACATTATCAGTGAGCTTATGCAGAGCGGCGTCAGCGATGCGGCAAAGGCTGCGGAGAGCTGTGCCGCAAAAACGGACAAGCTGAATATAACCAAAGCGGAAAAAAGCGCACTCAATGAACTTGCAGGCGCCGTTATAACGGAGAACACTGAACTTGATGAAGCCGAAACCAAACGCCGAAAGGAGGCTGCCGCTCTTTCGGTTGCTGATATTGAATACAAGAAAAATCAGATTATTCTCCGCAAGGGTGAAATCGCCTCGGACGCGCAGCTTGCCATGCTGCGCGAACTCGGACTGCTTAAAGGAACAAATCCGCTGTCGGCTACATACACCGTGGGGATTTTTCTTCTGACGGTTATCTGTTATATAATCATTCTCGCATACTTTGCATTCTGCGGACGGGCGCAGCGCGGAGCGGCGGCAGTCACGGCGGTCATGGGAGTTATATCGGTGCTGATATCCTTTTACGGCTCGCGCTACGTTCCTGAAAAATATGTTCCGTTCCTCCCTGCCGGGTTGTTTGTTTCCGTAGTCACAACATTCAGTATTCCGCAGACGGCAGTTATATTCAATGTGCTGATTTCAATTTTCTGCGGAGTTGCACTCAGCGGCGACTGGGGATACAGCGTTTGCCTGATTCTTGCCGGCTCGCTCAGCGCCTATTGTTTCGGAAAGGTCAGGAGGCGCAGCCATCTCATTCCTGCTGCATTTGCTTCCGCGCTTGGCTACGGGGCGGTGTTCTGCGCAATGTCGCTTATCCAGTCAAGCGGAGCAGGCACGGCGCTTTCAATGTTTCTGCGCGGCTTTGCCGGAGGAATGCTTTCCGGCATAATTACAATCGGCACTCTTCCGTTCTGGGAATGGATTTTCAATGCCACAACCCCGATGAAGCTTACCGAGCTTGCAAATCCTGAGAATAAGCTTCTGAAACGGCTGCTTGTTGAAGCTCCGGGTACTTATCATCATTCGCTGACGGTTGCAAACATTGCCGAAATTGCCGCCCGTGAAATAGGTGCGGACAGTCTGCTTGCAAGAGTGGGCGCTTATTATCACGATATCGGTAAAATCCGTCATCCGCTTTATTTCAAGGAAAATCAGTACAATAAAAATGAGCATGACGATCTTTCACCGGAGGAAAGCTCCGCGATTATAAGGGGGCATGTTGAGGACGGTGTTGAAACGGCGCAAAAATACCGTCTTCCGCAAAGCATATGTGATATTATTGCGCAGCATCACGGCACAACAACCACCGGATATTTTCTTATCCGTGCGCGTGAGAAAAACCCGAACGTTGACGAAGCGGATTTTGCATATCCCGGTCCGAAGCCGCAAACGCGCGAAGCTGCGATTGTTATGCTTGCCGATTCGTGTGAAGCGGCTGTGAGAAGCCTTTCCGACAAAAGCGAGGAAAAAATAAGCGCCATGGTGCGCAAAATTGCTTCCGACCGCATAAACTCGGGTCAGTTTATGCAGTGTGACCTCACGTTTGCCGAACTTGAAAAAGTCGTTGAAACTATTATAAAAACGCTGGGCGGATATTTTCACGAGCGTATAAAATATGAATAAATAAAGGAAGGATATACAAATGATTCAGTTTATTATTGAAAACGAACAGGACAAGCTTGATTTCACGGAGGAGCTTGAGAATATCATGCAGCAGGCTGTCGCAACAACGCTTGATGTGCTCGAATGCGGCGACACAGACTGCGAGGTCAGCATCCTCATAACCGACAACGAAGGCATCCGTGAGCTTAACCGCGAATACCGCGAAATTGATTCCGCGACCGATGTTCTGAGCTTTCCCATTATCGAATTTGACGACGACGGCGTTATGATTGAAGAAAGCGGCGATTATGACGGCGATTATCTGCTTCTCGGCGATATTGTCATTTCGCTTGAGCGCGCACTCAGTCAGGCTGAAGAGTACGGTCACAGTCTCATGCGCGAGGTCGGATTCCTGACAGTGCACAGCACTCTTCATCTTATGGGTTTTGACCATATGGAAGAACCGTATGCCACTATGATGCGTGACCGTGAGAAACAGATTCTTGATAAAATGGGGTTAAAGCGTGATGAGTGAGCACGGCAAAAATAAAAGCTTTGCCGAAAGTCTGCGCCATGCGGCAAGCGGAGTTCGGTTTGCATTTTTGTCCGAAAAAAACATGCGTTTTCATGCGGCCGCATCTGTTGCGGTTATTGCAGCGTCGGTTGTGCTGCGGCTTTCCGCGTCCGATAAAGCAATTGTATATTTTCTCTGTGCCGCCGTTATATGTGCGGAGCTTTTTAACACGGCAATTGAAAATGCCGTTGATTTGTCCTCCCCCGTTTTCAATATGTATGCAAAACGCGCAAAGGACCTTGCCGCCGGCGCAGTGCTTGTGATGAGCATTGGTGCGGCAGTGTGCGGACTGGTAATATTCATTCCGTATATAATTTCTTTTATCAGCTTTTTCATGTGAAAGGAGTGGAGCTTTTTGGCTTCCGAAGCAAATAATTTCAAATCAGGTTTTGCCGCAATTGTCGGCAGACCGAATGTCGGAAAATCAACGCTTGTCAATGCATTCACCGGTGAAAAAGCGGCAATTGTTTCAAACAAGCCGCAGACCACGCGGCAAAACCTTGTCGCAATTGACAACGGAGATAATTATCAGATTGTTTTCGTTGACACACCCGGGATGCACACGCCGCGCACCAAGCTCGGCGAATTTATGAACGCCTCCGCAGGGCGCGCAATCGGAGATGTTGACGTTTGCCTGCTCATTGTCGAGGCAGGGCGGGAAATCTATGACCTTGAGCGGCGTATAATGAAAAGCGCCGATGAAAATAAAATCCCGATTATTCTTGTAATCAACAAATGTGATGAAGCAGACAAGGATTCCATTCTTCCGCAGATTGCCGCGTTTTCAGCAGAGCATGAGTTTGCGGCAATCGTTCCTGTCAGCGCACTTAAAAACGACGGTATTGATGAACTGCGCCGCGAGGTGCTTTCGCATTTTGACGAATGTCCCCCGTTTTACCCGACAGACACCTATGCCGACAGAACCGTCCGCGATATGTCGGCTGAAATAATCCGTGAAAAAATCCTCCGTCTGCTCGATAAGGAAGTTCCTCACGGAACAGCCGTTGAAATCGAATCGATGAAAGAGGGCGATGACCTCACCTCAATCAAAGCGGTTATCTACTGCGAAAAGTCAAGTCACAAACCTATTATAATAGGCAAAAAGGGTGAAACGATAAAGCGCATCGGGTCATATGCGCGCGCCGATATAGAAAAGCTCCTCGACACAAAAGTTTTTCTTGAGCTTTGGGTCAAAGTGCGTGAGGATTGGCGCAACCGCAGCTCCGCACTCAAGGAGCTTGGGTATACAAAACAGGATTAATTTACATGGCATTTCGGCAGCGCTTCTGCGCAAACTATATCCGGAGGGATATTCATGCGCACAAAAAGCATAATGTGGGATATGTTTACCGAAACGGGAAATATAGAAATATATCTCAAATATAAGGAGCACTGCCGCACAAAACAGAACAGCGGTGAAACACAATGTCCGAACAAACAATCAAAACAAAAGCAATAGTTGTACGCGTAAGCAAAAGCGGCGAAAGCGACAGTATGCTCACGCTTCTTTCTCCCGATATGGGGCGGCTGACGGTTCTTGCAAAGGGGGCGCGCAGTCTGCGGCACAAAAGCCGCGGCAGTGCGCAGCCTCTTTGCTATTCTTCTTTTGTGCTCAAAAAACTGCGTGAGGATTTTTACACGCTCGTCAGCGCCGAGGTTATTGAGCCGTTCTCTCCGCTTGCGGAAAATGTCGAAGCTCTTTCATACGGGATTTACTTTGCCGCCCTTTGCACAATGTGCACTCAGGGGAGCGACTGCGCCGCGGAAATAAGCCTGCTGCTTAACAGCTTGTACGTACTTTCAAGAAAACCCGAAAATGCACCTGTCATAAAAGCGGCATATGAAATCAAGCTCTGCGCACTTTGCGGCATAATGCCCGATTTCACGCCCGATTGCCCCTGCGGCAGCGGCGGAGCATTTTTCTCCGTATCAAACGGCGAGGTTCGCTGTGCTCTCCACCGTGAGGACGGTGTTCCCATCTCCCCTGCCGCGCTTCGCCTTGCGTGTTACATATCCGAAAGCTCTCTTAAGGACGCGCTCTATGCGACGGCACCAAGCGATGCGGCATTTTCGCTCTGGCGCGTTACGGAGGAATTTCTGAGCTATCACCTCGGCAAGCTCCCCGATTCCCTCACCTATCTGCACAGCATCATTATGCCGCGCAGATAAATCCCCTTGCGTTATTTCAAAGCGCAAGCAAACTCTCCGCCCGCGCAATATCCTCATTAAGCGAATCAAGAAATGCGCTGATGTGGCAGCCGTCGGTTGCCGCATGGTGGCATGTCAGAGAAAGCGGCATGAATATTCTGCCGTTTTTTTCATGGAATTTTCCGTGGATTTTTCCTCTTTTTTGCTTATATAATAAAGGAAGCTCCGCTTTTTCACCCGAAAACACCTCATGAAAATTGCTTTTTATGTGAAATCGTAAAAAAAATGCAATATAATATTAATTTTTTTCAAAAAACACTGGAAATTTCCGTTTGAATGGTGTATGATAAATGATGTGACACAAAATATATAATTATATTTTAGGAGGTTTAGTTCATGACTAAATTTGTTTATCTCTTCAGTGAAGGTAACGCAACCATGAGAAATCTTCTCGGCGGTAAGGGCGCTAACCTTGCTGAAATGACCAACCTCGGTCTCCCTGTTCCCCAGGGTTTCACAATCACAACCGAGGCTTGCACTCAGTATTATGAGGACGGTCGCAAAATCAACGATGATATTCAGGCACAGATCATGGAATACATCGGCAAAATGGAAGAAATCTGCGGCAAAAAGTTCGGAGATCTCGAGAATCCGCTTCTCGTTTCCGTTCGTTCCGGTGCAAGAGCTTCCATGCCCGGTATGATGGACACAATTCTCAACCTCGGTCTTAATGAGCAGGTTGTTGAGGTTATGGCTCAGAAATCCGGCAATGCAAGATGGGCTTATGACTGCTACAGAAGATTCATTCAGATGTACTCCGACGTTGTTATGGAAGTCGGCAAAAAGTACTTTGAGCAGCTTATTGATGAAATGAAAGCTGCAAAGGGCGTAACTCAGGACGTTGAGCTGACGGCTGAGGATCTTAAAGAGCTTGCAAATCAGTTTAAAGCTGAATATAAAAACAAAATCGGCGAAGACTTCCCGAGCGATCCCAAGGAACAGCTCATGGGCGCAATCAAAGCCGTATTCCGTTCATGGGACAACCCTCGTGCAAACGTTTACCGCCGCGATAACGACATTCCCTATTCATGGGGTACAGCCGTTAACGTTCAGATGATGGCGTTCGGTAACATGGGCGAAACCTCCGGTACGGGCGTTGCATTCACAAGAGATCCCGCAACCGGCGAAAAGCACCTTATGGGCGAGTTCCTTATGAACGCACAGGGCGAGGACGTTGTTGCAGGCGTTCGCACACCGCAGAAGATTGATCAGCTTAAGGATGTTATGCCCGAAGTTTACGATCAGTTCGTTAAAATCTGCAAAAAGCTTGAAGACCATTACAGAGATATGCAGGACATGGAGTTCACAATTGAGGACAAGCACCTGTATATGCTTCAGACGCGTAACGGTAAGAGAACTGCACAGGCTGCTCTTAAGATTGCGTGCGATCTTGTTGACGAGGGCATGATTTCCGAAGAGGAAGCAGTTCTTATGATAGATCCCAGAAACCTTGACACATTGCTTCATCCGCAGTTTGACGCAAAGGCACTCAAGGCTGCAGAGCCTGTTGCCAAGGCGCTTGCCGCTTCTCCCGGAGCTGCTTGCGGAAAAATCGTGTTCACTGCCGAGGATGCTAAGGAGTGGAAAGCTCGCGGTGAAAAGGTTGTTCTTGTTCGTCTTGAAACCTCTCCCGAGGACATCGAGGGTATGAAAGCTGCTCAGGGTATTCTGACAGTTCGCGGCGGTATGACATCTCATGCAGCAGTTGTTGCCCGCGGAATGGGAACATGCTGCGTTTCCGGCTGCTCTGATATTGCTATGGACGAGGAAAACAAGAAATTTGTTCTTGCAGGAAAAACATATCATGAAGGCGACTTCATTTCAATAGACGGTTCAACAGGTAATATCTATGACGGCGTTATCGCAACGGTTGACGCTTCCATCGGCGGCGACTTCGGCAGAATCATGCAGTGGGCAGACAAGTACAGAAAGCTTAAGGTAAGAACAAATGCCGACACACCGCGCGACGCAAAGAAAGCTCGCGAGCTTGGTGCCGAGGGTATCGGTCTTTGCAGAACAGAGCATATGTTCTTTGAGGGTGACAGAATCGACGCATTCCGCGAAATGATTTGCTCCGACACCGTTGAAGAAAGAGAAGCTGCTCTTGAAAAGATTCTTCCGATGCAGCAGGGCGACTTTGAGGCTCTTTATGAAGCTCTTGAGGGCAACCCCGTTACAATCAGATTCCTTGATCCTCCGCTTCATGAGTTCGTTCCCACGGTCGAGGAGGATATCGCAGCGCTTGCAAAGGCTCAGGGCAAGAGCGTTGAAACAATCAAGAATATTATCGATTCTCTTCATGAGTTCAACCCGATGATGGGTCACCGCGGCTGCCGTCTTGCAGTAACATATCCCGAAATCGCAAAGATGCAGACACGCGCCGTTATCCGCGCTGCACTCAATGTTAAGAAAGCTCATCCCGACTGGACAATTAAGCCTGAAATCATGATTCCGCTCATCGGCGACATCAAAGAGCTTAAATATGTTAAGAATGTTGTTGTTAAGACAGCTGACGAGGAAATCAAGAACGCAGGCAGCGCCCTTCAGTATGAGGTCGGTACTATGATTGAGATTCCGCGCGCTGCTCTTACGGCTGACGAAATCGCTAAGGAAGCTGAGTTCTTCTGCTTCGGTACAAATGACCTCACTCAGATGACCTACGGCTTCTCGCGTGATGACGCAGGCAAGTTCCTCGATGCTTACTATGATGCAAAGATTTTCGAAAACGATCCCTTTGCAAAGCTTGACCAGATTGGTGTCGGCAAGCTCATGAAGATGGCTATCGAGCTTGGTAAGGCAGTTCGTCCCGAGCTTCATATCGGCATCTGCGGCGAGCACGGCGGAGATCCTTCTTCCGTTGAGTTCTGCCATAAGATTGGTCTTAACTATGTTTCCTGCTCTCCGTTCCGTGTTCCGATTGCACGTCTTGCAGCGGCACAGGCAGCTATTAAGGACAGCAAGAACTAATTTGATGTTTGTTTTGGTTTAACAGATGATGTAAGCCACAGCGTAATTTAAAACATTAAGAAGCCTCGGAGGTTCTTTCCTCTGAGGCTTCTGTTTATCCCATAAAATTCTTATTTTATGCGTTTTTCATTTGATAGCGGTTTTTGCACCATACTTGATAAAACCGCTTACACCTTAACATAGAGTATTTTTAAAGCCTCGTTTTTGGGAAAATTCCAAAAACCCTCTTAAATGCCGATATATTCGCATTTAACAACCCATTTTTAACTCAGCAATTAAACCCCCGAATTTCATTTTTGGGAGGTGAAACACCGTTTTTGGGGGGTTTATGCTGTTTTTGGGAAGGTTTTTGGGAAATCAAATTCACGGAAACGGAGGCTTTATTTTTATGCGAAAAAGAAACTTCAAAGGAAAATGCATCAAAGTATCTTCACCCAAAAGCAAAGAAATATGCAGGACTTATGACGATGTTCAGCTTGCATATCTTAGGCAGATGTGTTAATATCCGAACCCGCTCAAACAGGCTGAAAATCGTCTTTTTCTGTGTTGTCGGGCTTGATATACGTCAGTATGTCTGCGCCCTTACGCCTTGAAAAATCCTGATTTTCAGTCTTTTTGAGTCTTTCAGATTTTTTTGATTGGATTTTTCGTCAGTACAAGCAAAAAGCGGAGCAAATACTTTCGTATTTGCGAGCATTTTTGCGCTGTAATGTCGGAAAAGACTTCAAAAAAACGAGTTCTGATACTGACACATCTGCTTAAACTGCTCGAATCAAGAGATAACATTAAAGAAATAAGGTGCAGCGTACCTCTTGAGGATTTGCCCGACAATGAATATATGACTGATTTTGTGTGCGTTAAATCCGATAATGAGCCAATGGTGAGGGAATGCCTGAAACATCGTCTACTGACAAAACCTCTCACCGTAAAACTGCTCGATATTTCAAGGAACTATTGGCTGAGTCACGGTATTTCCGATTGGGGGATTGTTATTGATGAATAAGAACGATATTTTTGAAAATAAGGGCAGCATTATTCGTGTGCTGAATACAGCGGACAATAAAGCTTTAATAATCGATTGCCTGAAAAGAACCGTTCCGAAATGGACAGATATTGACAGCCTTTCAAACTGTAAGCAGATAAAAGAGGAAATTCTGTATCAAAGGGCAAACCTCTCCCCTGTTTCAATTGACGATTTGGAGCCGTATGAACGGAAATATGCCTATAAAAGATACACTGTAATTGCAGGCATCCTCCCCTTTGTTAATGATGCAAGCGAACGCTGTTATATGACGCGGCAGGCTGCAAATTATTTTAATTTAAGCATACAAACAGTCAAACATCTGCTTTGCTTATATCTGTCATTTCAAAATGTCGCGGTATTGGCTTCGAACGGGAATGTAAAAAAGAAACAGTTAACCGAGGATGAAAAAAACTTCCGTTGGGCATTAAACAAATTTTTCTACAACAGAAATTGCAACAGTTTAAAAACAGCTTATCTTATGATGCTGAAAGAAAAATATTATGATGAAAACGGATTGAAAGAAAATCACCCGTCAATACATCAGTTTAAATACTTCTACCGAAAAACAAAAAAGCTTCAAACATACTTCATATCACGTAACGGAATCAAATCATATCAGCGCAACAACAGACCTCTTACGGGAAACGGAATAAGAGCGTTTGCTCCGACAGTCGGCACGGGGATGTTCGATTCAACAATATGCGATATATACCTTATTAATGAAAGCAATCAGCTTGTCGGCAGACCCATACTTACAGCTTGCGTTGATGCATACAGCGGCTTATGTCTGGGATATTCCCTCTCATGGGAGGGCGGAATGAACAGCATTCGTTCCCTGCTTCTTAACATGGTTTGCGACAAGGTCAGCTATTGCAAAAAATTCGGGATTTTAATAAACAGAGAGGATTGGGATTGCTCTGATATTTTACCATCCGTTTTCGTTACGGATAAAGGTTCAGAATACAGATCCGAAAATTTTGAACAGATTACGGAATTAGGTGTTTCGATTATAAATCTTCCCTCTTATCGCCCTGAATTAAAAGGGGCAATCGAAAAGTTTTTTGACGTTATACAAGGTCTTTTCAAGCCATATTTAAAAGACAAAGGGCTTATTGAACCCGACTTTCGGGAACGCGGAGCACATGACTACAGAAAAGATGCCTGTTTAACACTTAATGATTTCGAGAAAATCATCCTGCATTGCATTATCTTTTACAATTCAAAAAAGGTTGTTAAAGGTTTTCCGTATACAAATGAAATGATAAATGCAAATATACAGCCTTTCCACAGCATCATATGGAACCGGAACAGGTCACGCTTCGAATCTAATTTAATTACCGTAGATAAAAAGCATTTGGCTTTAACGCTGCTTCCGAGAACTATAGGCACATTTTCAAGACAAGGACTAAAGGTCAACAGGCTCAAATATCATTGCAGCGGTTACACGGAAGACTACCTTCGCGGCGGTACTGCAACGGTTGCATATAACCCCGATGATGTTTCCTCCGTATGGCTTACCGAGAAAGGTTATTTCACCGAATTTACTTTGACCGATAACCGCTTTGAAAAGAAAACCCTAAACGATTCACTGCAATTATTGGCTTCTCAGCAAAAAATCATAAACAAAGCGTCAAACGACACCCTCTATGCAGAAATAGAGCTTGCAGAGCATATAAAAGCAGTGTCCTCAAAGCTTGCAGTAAACGATGCAGTGAGTATTTCCTCGGTCAGAGAAACAAGAGAAAAAGAACAGCGCAAAAATCACATTAATATAATGAACGGAGCTTTATATGATGACTGATACTATTATTAAACAATTACCTCCCATGTTAACGGGAAACGAATTAAAACAGGCGCTTATCCATCTTCCTAATTATGATGAAACCCTGCCGGTCAAAAGCAAAGCCGAACGGTTGGTCGCTCTGTCGGATTTGTATCAGATTTTTATTCCGTCCGAAATGGCTATAGAAATATATAACAGGCTTTATCTCTCCCTGCTTCGCTCTTTTCAAAAGAAAACCGAAAAATCTGTCATATCTCAATATTATGAAAACGCTAACATGATAATCGGAAAAAATCACAATTCAATAATCGGCGGTGCTGACAGCTTTACAGTTATCGGAACTTCAGGTATAGGGAAAAGCACAGCCATAAACAAAGCGATCGGACTGATAACGCAAGATAATATTATAAATATAAGCTGTCCGCACACAAGAATAATTCCGTGCATTGTTGTTCAGTGTCCGTTTGATGCATCTGTAAAAGGATTATTGTACGAAATACTGCGAAAAATTGATGAAGCTTTGGGAAGCGACTATTATAATAAGGCTTTAAAAATCAGAGCCTCAACAGATATGCTGATAGGCTCGGTCAGTCAGGCTGCAATCAATCATATCGGGTTATTGGTCGTTGACGAAATACAAAATGTCGTTAGCAATAAAAACGGTAAAAGACTTATCGGAATGCTGACTCAATTAATAAACAACAGCGGAATTTCGATTTGCATGGTAGGAACACAATCATGTACGGAGCTGTTTGAGAGTGAAATGCAGTTAGCCCGGCGGTCTTTAGGTCTGAATTACACATCTGTTCCCTATAACCGTTTTTTCCATGATTTTTGCAGAATTTTGCTGTCATATCAATACACGGAATCGAAGACAGACATTACAGATTCGCTCATCAGCTGGCTTTATGAGCATAGCAGCGGAATTATATCCGTTGTGGTATCTCTCATCCATGATGCGCAGGAAATAGCTATATTATCGGGCACAGAGGTTTTGAACATTGACACATTAACAAAAGCTTATAACAAGAGGTTATCAATGCTTCACGGATTCATAAAACCTGCGTCAATCAAAAACACAAGAAATACAAAATCAAAAACGCATATCAGCACAGCTGCCGAACAAATGCCAAGCATCACAATTTCCGAAATAATCACCAAAGCAAAAGAAACACAGCTTGATGTGATAAATCAGCTGAGAAAGTATATTGCAGTGGAGGTTATCAGGATATGATAGCTTTCATGCCTCAGATATACCCCGATGAGTTGTTCTACAGCTGGATATGCAGATATTATATTCATTCGGGCAGCTTCAGCCATAAATCGGTAAGGAATGATTTTTACTGCAAGAAATCCGATAATATCTCCAAAGAATTTATCGGAAACCTAAATCAGCACTCAAAGGGGGGCAATCCCTCATTTTGTGTAAACCTCAAATTAGACTCCAAAATGATAATATAATCTATGTAGTTTTTGTGGTC